>NZ_JBEPMC010000002.1:0-797884 GCF_040545535.1 Mesorhizobium robiniae | reverse complement strand
AGCTGGAGGACATCAACTCCGAATTCGCGCAAGCCGACGTCGCCTATGTCATCGGCGCCAACGACGTCACCAACCCGTCCGCCCGCGACGACAAGTCGTCGCCGATCTACGGCATGCCGATCCTCGACGTCGACAAGGCGCGCACCTGCCTGTTCGTCAAGCGCTCGCTCGGCTCCGGCTATGCCGGCATCGACAACACGCTGTTCTACAAGGACGGCACCATGATGCTGCTCGGCGACGCCAAGAAGATGACCGAAGAAATCGTCAAGGCCATGGATCACTGATCCGGGTTCGCGACCCGGCGCACCATTAATCACTTGAAGAAACCTGGCTCCGCGCCGGGTTTTTCTTGGCCCTGAGCATCAGGTCACCGGCCTCCTTTGCTCTCATGCCGGGTTCAGAGTTACCATGGGTAAATTCTGGACGGGATTTGCACCTACGGAGGTACCGGTGTCCGACCCTCATCCTGCTGCGTCGCCCGTCACAGCCAGTCCGCCGTCGGCCTCTGGAAAGGCGCAGCGCAAGCTCGGCCAGGCGGTAGTCATCGTGCATGGCATGGGCGAACAGCGACCCATGGGCACGTTGAGGGAATTTGTTCAGGCCGTTTGGAGCCATGACCCCGCCCGCGCGCCGTTTTATGCCCATGTCGCGGATCCCGCCGACCCTGGCGGCGAGAAGATCAACCAGAGCTGGATTACGCCCGACAGCCGGACCAACTCGCATGAGCTTCGCCGGATCACCACTCCTTACGATGTCGATGGCCGCCGCACCGATTTCTACGAGCTTTACTGGGCCGACATCACGCAAGGCACGACGCGGGGCCGGCTCGCAGCCTGGGTGACGAGCCTGCTCTGGCGCAAGCCTGCCGATATTCCGCGCGACGCCCGCGGGCTCTATGTCGTCACGCTTATGGCCGTGATCGTCATCCTGGCCGCAGCGCTCGTGCTCGTCACGTCGGCCTGGCAAGGGTATATTTCCTGGACTACGGGCACGCTCGTCACGATCCTGGCCTCGGTCATCCTCTGGTTGGTGGACCGCTTTGGCCTGCCCTATTTCGGCGATGTGGCCGCCTATGTGCGTGCTGAAGCCGCAACCGTCGAGAAGCGCGCGCTTGTCCGCGACCGTGGCCTGACGCTGCTGAAGCGTCTCATGATGGACGATGGCTACGACCGGATCGTGCTGGTCTCGCACAGCCTGGGATCGATCATCGCCTATGATCTGCTGCAGATATTGTGGGCCGATTTCAGGCCCCGAAAGCTGGAAGCCGTTCGCGACAAGGCGAGACTGAAAGCGATCCTCGCCGTCGACAAGACCCTGCTCAGCGCTGATATTTCTACTTGGCCCGACAGCTTGGATGATTTTTCCGGATTCCGGCGCGCCCAATGGGAACTCTACCGGCAGCTTCGCGTCAGGGACGCCGATCATCCGCTACCGTGGAAGATCAGCGATTTCGTCACGCTCGGCAGTCCTCTCACCCACAGTGAGTTTCTGGTGACCACCAATCTCGCTGAATTCAGGCGCGGCATTGTCGAGCGGCTGTTCTCGGCATGTCCCCCGATCGCCGAGACTGCGGCCGGTGGAACCGTCCTCTACCAGGAAGGGCGCAGCCGTTCGGGCAAGCCGCAGCGGGCGGTCCATCATGGTGCAGTGTTTGCCGCGACGCGTTGGACCAACATCTTCGACCGGGGCAATGGCTGGCTGACGGGCGATCCGATTTCCGGATCGATGGCAGAAAATTTCGGCCCTGGCGTGGAGAACATTCAGGTCGAGCTGCGCAGTTCGCTTGGCCGCATCTTCACCCACAGGCTCTACTGGTCGCTAAAGGCCATCGGTGTCGAGATCGCCGCAGCCACTGGCAGGCCGCGCTCACATATTGACGTGCTGCGCGACGCAGTCGACCTCGGCCGCAAACTGGAGCCAAGCCAG
This sequence comes from Mesorhizobium robiniae, assembly GCF_040545535.1. Classification (NCBI taxonomy): domain Bacteria; kingdom Pseudomonadati; phylum Pseudomonadota; class Alphaproteobacteria; order Hyphomicrobiales; family Phyllobacteriaceae; genus Mesorhizobium; species Mesorhizobium robiniae. The sequence continues at coordinate 795,958 of NZ_JBEPMC010000002.1, read as the reverse complement.
GCGGCGTCGACGGTTGCTGCCGGGAAATAGGGACCCCGCTCCTCTCGGCGAGATGCCGGGCAAAGTCCCAGCATCTATAGAGCCCATCAAGCACCGATCAACGGTTGGTCAGGAAGACCGCCTCCTCGTCATCTCGTTGCCTGCCGCCAAGTGCCGCCGCAGCGCTCGCGATGAAGGCGCCGACGACCAGCGACAGCGCACCAACCAGCGCAAAACTGGCACCCGCCTTCCTGGCGGTATCGGCGGCCTGCTGGGCTTGGGCCTTCGCTTCCTGTGCCCTGGCAATAACCGCATCGACACGGGCCCTGGCATCTGGTTCCGACAGCCCCGTTCGAGCAGCCACCAGCTGCGACAGATAGGTCTTGTCGTCGGCTGACACTTCGCCTGCTGCTGCGCTCGCGATCAATATGCGTGAAGCCTGGGCCGCCGCCGCCGCATCGCTCTCCGGATTGGCGGCGGCAAGCCTGGCCGCATCGGTCGGACGGAACAACGTATCGACGAAGTACGACGTTGCGTTGTCGGTCGAGCCGTCTCCGACATTTGCGCTAGCGCCCGCCGAAGCGCCCATCGCCGCGCCCGACGCGACAGTCGAAGCGGCCTGGACACCAGTTCCGATAGCTGCTGAGAGTGCCGAACCGAGCACCGCGGCAACGAGTAAGGTCGCAAGCGCCCAAGCTAGGAAGCCGTGGGCGGTGTCGCGGAAAAAGACTTCATCGGTGTGGACGCCGACCCATTTGGTGCGCAGCCGCCCGGCAAGATAGCCGCCGAGAGCCGACGACAGCCACTGCACGATGATCAGCCACGCCGCGGTGGAGGCTGCGAAAGTTGTGACCGACGTGCTCAAGCCGGACCAAGGCGAAACCATGGTCAGTCCGAGCCCGGAGCCGAGCAGCATCAGGATCAATGTCAGCGTCGAGGCAGCAAACGCGCCGGCAATGATCGGCCCCCAGCTGACAGCGGTGGAGGAGGATTCCGTCGGTGCGGAAACGTCGACAGCCGTTAGGGTTGGCATGTCAGCCCCCTACCGTGCGAAGAGCATGATGAGAATAATGATCGGAATCGGGACTCCGAGAAGCCAGAGCAAAATGCCACGTCCCATGAGTGCCTCCTGCGGCTATTGTGATCGTTGATCGATTACAATGCCTTGGAAGCCGTTCCGTTCCGGTAGGCCCTCAGTGATCTTTGTTGCGGGGCGGTAGACATGATTGGTAAGCCTAAGCCTACCAACTATGTCTCAAGCATCCAAAATTGAGCACCCGGATTGGGCCTCAGATATCCAGATTGGCCACCGATAGCGCGTTTTCCTGGATGAACTCGCGCCTGGGTTCGACCTCGTCGCCCATCAGCCGTGAGAATAGCGAGTCGGCGTCGGTGGCATCGTTGACCTTGACCTGCAGCAGCGAGCGCACGTTCGGGTCGAGCGTGGTTTCCCAGAGCTGCTCGGCATTCATCTCGCCGAGGCCCTTGTAACGCTGCATAGTCAGCCCCTTGCGGCCGGTGGCAAACACGGCGTTGAGCAGCGCCAGCGGTCCCGAGATGGTCTCGGACACATCCTTGCGGCGCAGCACCGGCGGCTCGCCATAGACTTCTGCAAGACGCGGCGAATAGCGGTCGAGCTGGCGGGCATCGGCCGAGTTGATCAGTGCGAGATCGAGATGCGCGAACTCCTTGACGCTGCGCACCGTGCGCTCGAACACATAGCCGCCGATACCTTCGTTCGAGGTCGACATGCGGCCGATCCAGCCGCGTTCGGTGTCCTCGGCGATGATGTCGAGACGCCGCGCGACACGCTCGGCCATGTCGTTGGCCCGCCCGAGATCGGCGAAAACCTCCGGGTTGAGCGCGCCGGCAATCGCCGCCTGCTCGACCACGCCTCTGTTATAGCGTGTGTGCAGCCCGTTGATGAGCTGGCGCACCGCCAGCGCATCGTCGATGGCGCTGCGCAGGTCTTGTCCGGCCCGCACCTCGCCGGTGCTGAGCGCGAGCGACGCCTCCTCCAGCCCCGAGCCGATCAGGAATTCCTCGAAGGCGCTTTCGTCCTTGATATATTGGGAGCTCTTGCCGCGCGTCACTTTGTAGAGCGGCGGCTGGGCGATGTAGAGATGGCCGCGTTCGATCAGCTCCGGCATCTGGCGGAAGAAGAACGTCAGCAGCAAGGTGCGGATATGGGCGCCGTCGACATCGGCGTCGGTCATCAGGATGATCTTGTGGTAGCGCAGCTTGTCGGCGTTGAACTCGTCCTTGCCGATCGAGGTGCCGAGCGCGGTGATCAGCGTACCGATCATGTCGGAGCCGAGCATGCGGTCGAAGCGCGCCCGCTCGACATTGAGGATCTTGCCGCGCAGCGGAAGAATTGCCTGGTTCTGGCGCGAACGGCCGCCCTTGGCCGAGCCGCCGGCGCTGTCGCCCTCGACGATGAAGATTTCGGACTTTGCCGGATCGCGTTCCTGGCAGTCGGCCAGCTTGCCGGGCAGCGAGGTGACGCCGAGCGAACTCTTGCGGGTGATGTCGCGCGCCTTGCGCGCGGCTTCGCGCGCCGCTGCTGCCTGGATGACCTTGTCGATGACCACCTTGCCCTCGGACGGATGCTCTTCGAGCCAGGTTCCGAGCGCCTCGTTGACGAGCCCTTCCACCACCGGGCGGACTTCGGATGAGACCAGCTTGTCCTTGGTCTGCGAGGAGAATTTCGGGTCGGGAACCTTGACCGACAACACCGCCGTCAGCCCCTCTCGGCAATCGTCGCCGATCAGCGCCACCTTCTCCTTCTTGGTGAGGCCCGAGGATTCGCCGTAGCCGGTTATCTGGCGGGTCAGCGCGCCGCGGAAACCGGCAAGGTGCGTGCCGCCGTCGCGCTGCGGGATGTTGTTGGTGAAGGCCAGCACGTTCTCGTGGTAGCTGTCGTTCCACCACATGGCGACTTCGACGGTGATGCCGTCACGCTCGGCCTTGATGGCAATCGGCTTGTCGATCAGCGGTTTCTTGACGCGATCGAGATATTTGACGAACTCCTCCAGTCCGCCATCATAGTGCAGCTCATGGCGCACCACGTCGGCATGGCGGGCATCGGTCAGAATGATGCGCACGCCGGAATTCAGGAAGGCGAGTTCGCGCAGCCGGTGCTCCAACGTGCCGAAGTCGAACTCGACCATGGTGAACGTCTCGGCCGACGGAAAGAAAGTGATCTCGCTGCCGCTGCGCCCTTCATAAGTGCCGGCAACCTTGCGCTGTTCGTAAGTGCCGGTGACCTTCAGTGGCGCGTCGGCATTGCCATGCGTGAAGCTCATCTCGTAGATCTGGCCGTTGCGACGGATCTTCAGCTTCAGCCACGCCGACAGCGCGTTGACCACCGAGACTCCGACGCCGTGCAGGCCGCCGGACACCTTGTAGGAGTTCTGGTCGAATTTGCCGCCGGCATGCAGCTGCGTCATGATCACTTCGGCCGCCGAAATGCCCTCGCCAGTGTGGATGTCGGTCGGAATCCCGCGGCCATTGTCGATGACCGTTACCGAACCGTCGGGGTTGAGCGTTACCGTGACGAGGTCGGCATGGCCGGCCAGCGCCTCGTCGATGGCGTTGTCGACCACCTCGTAGACCATGTGGTGCAAGCCCGAGCCGTCGTCGGTATCGCCGATATACATGCCCGGCCGCTTGCGGACGGCATCCAACCCCTTCAAAACCTTGATGGAATCGGCGCCGTACTCGGCCTCAGCGCCGCTGGCGTTGTCGATCTGATCGCTCATGAAAACCTGTCTGATTGATGCCGCATATCCAGCGCTAAAAATCTGCTCCGAATCGCGCGTCCTTGATGTCCTAGATATAGGCGCAAAAGGCGGTTTTTCCAAGGTTTGCAAGCATTTCCAAAAGGAGGAAGAGCACGCTTGGCCGGTTAAAGGCATCGGACCCCAAGCCTGCTCCGGGACTGACCCGGGATGGACGACCGGTTTTCGGAAAATCCGATGCCCAAACAACCGCCTAGATGCACTAGGCACATTCCGGAGAGCGAAGTGCTTCGCCTTTGCCGTTCGGTCACATGGACGCCCGCCTTGCGGCCCCCTACATTGTGGTCACCAGCGGAGCACGCCATGGACAGTCAGCCCGCCCCCTTCGTCCCGCCGGCGCCGAAGCCGCGCACGTCGCCGCCTTCGACGCTGGAGATGATCCGCATCGTCTACCGCAATCCGCTCGAACTATGGGGCGAGCCGACCTACAACCAACCGTGGATATCGGTGACCGGCATCGGTGGGCCGTTGGTCATCGCCAATGACCCCGGCCTGATCCGCCACGTGCTGGTCGACAACGCGAAGAACTACAAGATGGCCACGGTGCGGCAGATGATCCTGCGGCCGATCCTGCGCGATGGCTTGCTGACCGCTGAAGGCGAGGTATGGAGGCGTTCACGCAAGGCGATGGCGCCGGTGTTCACGCCGCGCCATATCTTCGGTTTCGCCGAGCCGATGCTGAGGCGCACGCGGGAGTTCGTCACGCGCTACGAGGGCGGCGGCACGTCGGACATTGCTCACGACATGACGCTGCTTACCTTTGACATCCTGGCCGAGACGCTGTTTTCCGGCGAGATATCAGGCGAACCGGGCAGCTTCGCCAAGGAGATCGACCGGCTGTTCGAGACCATGGGGCGCGTCGATCCGCTCGACCTGTTGCGGGCACCCGAATGGCTGCCGCGCCTGACCCGCATCCGCGGCCGTAAGACCATGGCCTATTTCCGCAAGATCGTCACCGACACCGTCAAGATGCGCGAAGAGCGGGTCAAGCGCGATCCGGACAAGGTGCCGCAGGATTTCCTCACGCTTTTGCTCAAGGCGGAGGGACCGGACGGGCTGACGCGCGCCGAGGTCGAGGACAACATCATCACTTTCATCGGCGCCGGCCATGAGACCACGGCGCGTGCGCTCGGCTGGACGCTCTATTGCCTGGCCGAAGCGCCTTGGGAGCGCGAAAAGATCGAACGCGAGATCGACGCCGTGCTGGCGCGCGAGCCAGACCCGACAAAGTGGCTCGACGCCATGCCGTTGACCCGCGCCGCCTTCGACGAAGCGCTCAGGCTTTATCCGCCGGCGCCGTCGATCAACCGCGAGCCGATCGAGCCCGAAACCTGGAACGGCCTCACTATACCGAAGCGCGCCGCGGTGCTGGTCATGCCCTGGGTCGTCCACCGCCATCGCAAGCTGTGGGACAGGCCCGACGCCTTCATGCCCGAACGCTTCCATCCGGGAAATCGCGAGAAGATCGACCGCTTCCAGTATTTGCCGTTCGGCGCCGGACCTCGCGTCTGCATCGGCGCCAGCTTTGCCATGCAGGAGGCGATCATCGCGCTGGCCATCATGTTGTCGCGCTTCCGCTTCGACACCACCGCGGAGACCAAACCGTGGCCGGTACAGAAACTGACGACGCAACCGCAGGGCGGCCTGCCGATGCAGGTCACGCGACGCTTTTCGTGAGCGCCTGATTGGCTGGAATTATGCCGCCGTCTTGCGCTGGAACTGGCCGGCGGCGCGGTAGCGCCAGAGATAGCTCGGCAGGATGCTGCCGATCGACTGCGGCTGGATGCCGAGGCCGACGAGCGTCCTGTTTTCCCTGGTGGCCGCGTCCGATACGATGTTGTGCTCGCGCAGCTGCAGGACCTGATCCTTGGTCAGCAGCGGATTGGGCAAAAGCCCGAGGATCGATGCCTGCATGTTCGCCACCCACCACGGCACTGACACCAGAAGCCGTTTGCGGTCGATCATGGCAAGCATTTCTTGCATGCATTCCTTGAAGGTCAGCACCTGCGGTCCGCCAAGCTCATAGATCCGGCCGCGCTGGACCTTGCCGTCGACCGAGCGCGCCACCGCTTCGGCGACATCGCCGACATAGACCGGCTGGAATTTGGTCTGCCCGCCGCCGATCAGCGGCAGCACCGGCGAATAGCGCGCCATGTTGGCGAAGCGATTGAAGAAGCTGTCTTCCGGCCCGAAATTGATCGACGGCCGCAAAATGACGGCATCCTCGATCGTCTCCAGGACCGCTTTTTCACCGAGCGCCTTGGTGCGCGCATAGTCCGATTGCGCGTTCAGATCGGCGCCCAGCGCCGAGATATGGGTGAGGCCGGCGCCGACGGCGCGCGCCGCTTCGGCGACCGCGCGTGCGCCGAATTCGTGGACGGTCGTGAACTTCTGCCGGCCGCTCTCATGCAGGATCGCCACCAGATTGACGACATGGTCGGCGCCCTCCACGGCGCGGTCGACTGACCAGCGCACGCGAACATTGGCCTGCACCGGCTGGATCTGGCCGACATTGCCGAGCGGCTGCAGATGGCCGGCAAGATCGGGCCGGCGGCAGGCGACCCTGATGCGATAGCCACGCCTGGCCAGTGCCCGCACCACGTGGCGGCCGACAAAGCCCGAGCCGCCGAACACGACGACGAGCTTTGGGGTCTGCAGGATTTCGGTCATTGCTGGCTCCGGCGCAGTTTCCAGATTTGCAGTTTCCAGATTTACTGGGGCCCAGATCTACTGGGTTAGGCTGAAGCCGTTTCATAATCGGTTTCGCATCAAAGGCAAAGGGCGATCGATTGTCGCCGATGCCTCTGCTTCGGCTGGTTCAGAACGCCTTGCCGATGCGTGCGTCGACCGATTGGCGGTTGCCGCCGCGGATGACGAAGAAGAACAGGATGGCCGCCCACAGCAGCGACTTTTCGGCGCCCGAATAGCCTTCCCCCATGGTGACCCAATGGAACCAGACCGTGACGAGAAGCACGAACATTCCGGCGAAGGCGGCCGGGCGGGTCAACAGGCCGATGGCGATGAGGATGCCGCCGAAGAACTCGGTGCAGGCCAGAAGCAACGACCAAAATGCGCCGGGATAGAAGCCGAGGCCTTCGACCATCTCGGCAGCGCCGAACGGGTCGGTGATCTTTTGCGAGCCGTGGATGGTGAGGAAGACACCGGCCACGACACGCAGGAGCGTCTCGCCGGCATCATGCAAGGCCGAATACAGGCCACCCAGGGCTGGGATGACAAGGCTTTTTCGGGGATTTTCGGTAGTTGCAGACATTGGGGCTCCTCTTTTTTGCCGATGTTTGGAAACGCCCGACAGGTCCGGCTATGTCAAATGAACAAAAGTTGACTACCAACAGCATGTTTTCTGCTTTGGCCCGGAAAATCCCGCCAAAGCGGGGTTTTCCGGCAACATTCACGCGGCGTCAGGGTCCAACGAGGCGGCCTGACCTGGGACGGTGTCAGGAAGAATAGCGCTCGGCGAATTCCGAAATGCGTTGAACCACGGCCTTGGGCGCCGTTATGCCCCGTGCCGCCGCCTTCTCCGCCGCCTCAGCCCGGGCGCGGCCAGGCACATGCACACCGTAGCGGCGGCGCAACCGGTCGAGCTGGTCTTTCATGCGCTTTTCGAAGTCCGGATCGAGCAGTTTGGGCTCGACGGCGAGGACGAAGAGGCCGGTTCCCGGGCTGTCCGGCCCGGCGGTGAACCATGGTGCATCGAGCGACCAGTTGGCGCCCGACAGGCCCGCCGCCAGCACTTCGACCATCAGCGCGATGTTGGCACCGCGCTGGCCGCCAAAGGCAAGCATAGCGCCTTTCATGGCTGCTGCCGGATCGGTGGTCGGGTTGCCGCTCGCGTCCAGCGCCCAGCCTTCTGGAATCCTCTTGCCGTCCTCGGCCGCCTTGCGGATGTTGACGAAGGCAGTCGCGCTCGACGATTGGTCGATGACCAGTGGCGCTCCGTCGGCGGCGGGTGCGGCGAAGGACATCGGGTTGGTGCAATAGACCGGCTTGACCGAGCCGGAGCCGGCAAGCACGGCCGGCCCGTTGGTCGCGGCGAAGGACACCAGACCCTGGGCGGCCAACCGCCCGGTGAAATAGCCGAGCGCGCCGCACGTGTAGGCATTCTTCTGCGAAAAAATGGCAACGCCGAACAGGCGCGCCGCCTTGGCGAGATCGTCGATCGTGCGGTCGAAGCCGGTATGCGCCAGGCCGCCGCGCGCGTCGGAGAGGTAGACCGCCAAAGCCGGCCTGGAAATGACCGGCTCGGCCTTGCCGTCGATGCGGCCGGCCTCCAGCGCCTCGAGATAGTCGATGAAATGCGACAGCCCGACCGTGGACAGCCCTTCCGCCTCGGCTGCGACGATAGAAGCTGCGAGCGACTGCGCCGCTTCTTCATTGGCGCCGGCGCCGAGCGCCGCCATCCGGCACAGTCCTGTTGCCTGGTCGAGACTGAGTTGCATCGCACTGGGTTCCTAAGTGAGTAGCGAATAGTGAGTAGCGAGTAGGGGGAATCAGCGAACTATTCGCTATTTGCTACTCCCTGTTCGCTAGCCGAGCTTGTTCGGGATCCGCGCCTCGATCTTGCCGAGGGCGAAGACCAGGATGCCGGTGATCGCCATATAGATCAACGCCAGGAGCAGCAAGGGCTCATAGGTGAGGAAGGTGCTCTGCCTCACCTTGGACGAGACGGCGAATATGTCGATTACGCTGATGGTCGCCACCAGCGGCGTCGATTTCAGCTGCAGCACGGTTTCGCCGGTCAGCGTCGGCAGCGCTCGGTAGAAGGCTTGCGGCAGCCAGATCCGCCGGAGGATCTTCCAGCGACTCATACCGAACGCGCGGGCGGCCTCGAGCTGCCCTTTCGGTACTCCGGCAAAGGCGCCCCGCATCACCTCGCCCTCGTAACCGGCGAAGGACAAGGTCAGCGCCAGGACGCCGTAGGGCCATGCTTGCCTCAGATATGGCCACATCCAGGATTCGCGTATCCATGGATACTGCGGAAACAGCGAGCCGAGCCCGTAGTAGAGCAGCCAGAGCTGCAGCAGCAGCGGCGTTCCCCTGATGATGGTGCAGAAAGCCTTTGCGGGCGCAGCTAACCAGAAGGGCCCGGCCGCTTGCGCCAGCCCTAGCGGCACAGCGAGCGTGAAGCCCAGTATGCAGGTCACGGCCAGGATCCAGAGCGTGCGCCAGATGCCGACAAGCGCCATTTCATAATATTGCGGCAGCCAGTCCCAGCGCATGAAGAAGGCGGCGGCTAGAACCAGAGCCAGCCCGATCAGGATCAGCACGATACGGTGCGGCTGCAGCCACAGCGACGCTCGGGCAACATTGACGATGATCGCTTCGCCAGCCATCAACGCGCCTCCTTGAGGGAGGGCATGCCGCGCCGAGCCCGGGCCTCGATGCGGCCGATGATCAGATTGGAGACCAGCGTCAACAGCAGATAGATCACGCCCGCGGCGAGGAAGAATGTGAGATAGGCCTTGGTTACGCCCGCCGCTTGCCGCGTGGCCAATGTCAGTTCGTAGAAGCCGACGACCGCCAGCAGGGCGGTGTCCTTGGTGGCGATCAGCCAGAGATTGGCAAGGCCGGGTATGGCGAAAGGCAGCATCGCCGGCAGCGTGATGCGTCGCAGCAGGAGGCCGGGAGACATGCCATAGGCGCGCGCTGCTTCGATCTGGCCTTGCGGAATGGCAAGGATCGCGCCCCGCATCACCTCGGTCGAATAGGCGCCCTGGACGAAGCCGAGCACGGCAATGCCGGCCACCAGCCCGCTGATGTCGATGCGCTGATATCCCATTGCCGTCAGCAGCTGGTTGATCAAATCGGTGCCGGCATAATAGAGCAGCAGGATCAGCACCAGCTCCGGCACGGCGCGGACGATCGTCGTATAGACCGCCAGCAGATCGCGTATCACAGGCCCGCCATAGAGCTTGCCATACGCACCGCAAATGCCGATCACGAGGCCGAGGCCGAACGCACCGGCAGCGATCTCGACCGAGTGGAGCAGTCCGACCAGAAGCGTTCCGCCCCAGCCAGGTGGCGTCGGCGAAAGCAGTTCGATGATACGGGCCGCAGAGGCCGGAAGAAATGCGTCGATCAGCGTCGCCCCCGAATTGCTGGCGCCAAACCGCCGGCGATGCCGTCAGCGGAAGGCTTGCATGGGTGGATTTCGACGAAGCCACACGGCGCGCTGTCGGCGCCGCGTGGTTATTCGCTCAGGGATGCCGTCAGTTCGACTGTGGGTCGGCGCCGTAAATATCGAAATCGAAGTATTTCTTCGAAATCTCGTCATATTTGCCGTTGGCGCGGATCGCCTTGATGCCGACGTTGATCTTCTCCTTCAGCTCGGTGTCCTCCTTGCGAACACCGGCGCCGACGCCAGGCCCGAGGATTGCCAGGTCCGGCGCGACCGTGCCCTTCAGGTCGCAGCATTGCTTGCCCTGATCCGATTTCAGGAAGGCATCGAGCGCGATGGAATCGGCCTGCACCGCATCGACACGACCGGCGGCAAGATCCTGATTGGCCTCGTCCTGAGTCTGATATTCCTTGATTTCCGCGGCTTCGGTGAAGTGCTTCTTGACGTAGTCGGCATGCACGGTCGAAACTTGGACGCCGATGATCTTGCCCTTGAGATCTTCCGGGGTCGCGCCGAACTTCTGGTCCTTCGGCCCGATTATCGCGGTCGGGGTGTTGTAATATTTGTCGGAGAAGTCGATCGTTTTTTTACGCTCGTCGGTGATCGACATGGAACTGGCGATGACGTCGATCTTCTTGGTCGTCAGCGCCGGGATGATGCCGTCCCAGGCAACGGGCGTGATGACGCAGTCGAGTTTCTGCTCGGCGCAGACCGCGTCGATGAATTCGATTTCCCAGCCGACCCATTTGCCCGAGGCGTCCGGCGAGGTGAATGGCGGATAGGGTTCGGCGGCAACGCCGATCTTGACCGGATCGGCCTTGGCCACGCCCATGGCGGCGACACCGAGCAGAAGCGCTGCGGCAAATGTCTTCAGAACGGTCTTCATTTCAATAACTCCCAGTTTGTTGTTGTTCCCGTTTTTCCATCCGCCTCGGCTTAACCGATGTTGCGGATGAATTGCTTCAGCCTTTCGGATTTGGGCGCGCCGAAGATCTGCTCCGGCGGCCCTTCTTCCTCGACCAGCCCGTTGTGGAGGTAGACGACATGTGACGCGACCTCGCGGGCGAACTTCATCTCGTGGGTGACCAGCACCATGGTGCGTCCTTCGCGCGCAAGATCGCCGATTACCTTCAGCACCTCGCCGATCAGTTCCGGGTCGAGCGCCGAGGTTGGCTCGTCGAACAGCATGACACGCGGATTGATGGCCAGCGCACGGGCGATGGCCGCGCGCTGCTGCTGGCCGCCGGACAGATAGGCCGGATAGACGTCGCGCTTTTCGGCCAGGCCGACGCGGGCGAGCAGCTTTTCGGCTTCGGCGATAGCCACGTCGCGCTTGACGCCTAGCACATGCACCGGAACCTCGATGACGTTCTCGATCAGCGTCATGTGGCTCCACAGATTGAAGTTCTGGAAGACCATGCCGAGCTTGGAGCGGATGCGCTCGATCTGCTTGCGGTCGGCGGGAACGGTGTGGCCATAGCTGTCGGCCTTCATCCGGATCTCCTCGCCATTGACGCGAACGATCCCGCTGGTCGGATTCTCCAGGCAATTGATGCAGCGCAGCAGCGTCGACTTGCCCGAGCCGCTGCCGCCGATGATGGCGATGACCTCGCCGTCGCGCGCCGACAGCGAAACACCCTTCAGCACATGCAGTTCGCCGAATCTTTTATGCAGGTTCTCGACATGGATGGCTTCGGCGGCGTCATTCTGCGCCGTGTGCTTCAGGGCGGGAGCCGTGCCTTGCGCTGTCACCTTTTCGGTGCCTCACGATGCGGCTGGACCCGTCGCTGGAATTTTTTACTCATTAGCATCACTGCACAGACTTCTCATTCTCAAGATGGACCGTTCCGCTTGCCGCCGTCAACCATGCTTTTTTGGACCATTGATCACGGCTCGCTGAGTAGCTATTGGCTGGATGGGATAATTCAGGAGCACTTGGTGGGTAAAGCATACGGGTCGCAGTCCATGGCCGGGCCGCTCAGGCGCGTGTTGATGCGGTCCGCCGCAAGCGCCATGCACCGCGCCGAAGCGTCGGAATGGCACTATGGTCCCGGCTTCGATCCGCAAAAAGCCGCTGCCCAGCATGAGGCGCTGACGACGCTGGTTTCGGCATCCGGCGCCGAGATCGAATGGCTGACCGACGCCGACGACGGGCTTGCCGATTCCGTCTTCACCCACGATCCGTCGCTGATGACCGACCATGGTGCCATCATCCTCGCCATGGGTAAGACGCTGCGCCGGGCCGAGCCCAGCCTGCACGAGGCGGCCTACAGGCGCATGGACGTGCCGATCCTCGGCCGCATCGAGCACCCCGGACAGGTCGAGGGCGGCGACTGCGTCTGGGTGGATTCACGGACGCTCGCCGTCGGCCGTGGCATGCGCACCAACCAGGACGGCATCCAGCAACTCGCCAACCTGCTCACACCCCACGGTATCCAGGTCTACGGTTACGATCTGCCGCTCTGGCATGGCGAGGAGGCCTGCCTGCATCTGATGTCGGTGATCAGTCCGCTGGCCGACGATCTGGCGCTGGTCTATGCACCGCTTTTGCCGGCCGCCTTCTACCAGATGCTGCGGGCGCGAGGCATTCGCCTGGTCGAAGGCGACGCGGACGAGTTCTTCGCCTCCAACGGCCTCAGCCTCAATGTGCTGCCGACCGCACCGCGTGACGTGATCGCCGTCGCCGGCTTCCCGAAGACGGCGGCGGCCATGGCAGCCGCCGGCTGCAGGGTTTCGACCTTCGAGGCGGACGCGCTGTGCATCGCCTGCGAGGGCGGCCCGACTTGCCTCACACGTCCGGTGCTAAGACAATGACGACAGTCGGCGAAGCGCTCATCACTTTACTCGAGGCCCATGACGTCGACACCGTCTTCGGCATTCCGGGTGTGCACACTGTCGAACTCTATCGCGGGCTGGCGCGCTCGAAGATCCGCCACGTCACCCCTCGCCATGAGCAGGGCGCCGGCTTCATGGCCGACGGTTATGCGCGCGCCGGCGGCAAGCCGGGCGTTGCCTTCGTCATCACCGGACCAGGGCTGACCAACACCATCACCGCCATGGGCCAGGCCCGCGCCGATTCGGTTCCTATGCTGGTGATCTCAGGCGTCAACGCCACGCCGACGCTGGGCAAAGGCCTTGGCCATCTGCACGAACTGCCCGACCAGCGTGGCATGATGGAGAAGGTCGCGCTGTTCTCGCACCGCATCGCCGACGCCGACGAACTACCCGGTGTTCTTGCCCGCGCTTTCGCCCTGTTTTCATCCTCGCGCCCCGGCCCGGTCCATATCGAGATCCCGACCGACGTCATGGTCAAGCCGGCCGATGGCATCGCGGCTTTGCTGAGGAATGTCGCGCCACCCGAGCCGGAAGCGGCCGCGATAGCAGAGGCGGCAAGGCTTTGCGCTGCTGCCCGCCTCCCGCTGATCCTTGCAGGCGGCGGCGCCAAGAGAGCCGAAGCGCCGTTGCAGCGCCTCGCCGAAAGGCTGGGGGCGCCGGTCGTCCAGACGACCAATGCCCGCGGCTTGCTGCATCGCCATCCACTTGGCGTTCCGGCCAGCCCCAGTCTGAAGGCGGTGCGCGCGCTGATTGCCGACGCCGACCTGGTCATCGCCGCCGGCACCGAATTCGGCCCGACCGATTATGACGGCTATGGCGACGGCGGCTTTGTCCCGCCCATTAATCTGATCCGCATCGACATCGGCGCCGACCAGCTTGCGCGCCATCCAGCCACCGTCTCCATCCAGGCGGATTGTGGCGAGGCGATCGAGGCCTTGCTTGCCGCGATCGGCGGTGTTGCGGCGGCCTCGGATGCTGGCGAGGGTCGTGCCGCCGCCGCACGACAGGCGGCACTCGCCGAACTGAGCCCACACTTCGCGGCCCAGATAAGCGCGGTGGAAGTGATCCGCGATGCATTGCCGGGCTCGATCATCGTCGGCGATTCGACCCAGCCGATCTATGCCGCCAACCTCTATTACGATCACGACCGCCCGGGCGGCTGGTTCAACGCCGCCACCGGCTTCGGTGCGCTGGGCTATGGTCCGCCGGCGGCGATCGGTGCGGCCCTTGCCGTGCCTGATGCGCCGGTCGTTTGTCTCACCGGCGACGGTGGTTTCCAGTTCACGCTGCCCGAACTGGGCGCCGCCCTCGATGCTGCGGCGCCGGTGATCTTCATCGTCTGGAACAATCGCGGCTATCGCGAAATCGAAACCTCGATGCTCGATGTCGGCGTCGAACCGGTCGGCGTCTCGCCGGCGCCGCCCGACTTCTGCAAGCTGGGCGAGGCCTATGGCATTGCCGCCGAGCGGATTGTCGGTATTGACGACCTGGCGGACGCACTCAAGCGCGCGCGGGCGACCAGACTGCCATATGTCATCGAGTTAACTGTCGAGTGAGTGCTGGCAGCGTCTGTTGGGATGCGATCCTCGTCGGATGGTCGACGGCTTGACGCGCACAAGCGACGCTGCGTCATCGAGATTTCGGTTGAGTGATCGCGCGAAAGGCGCGACCTTCGGCGGCGGCGCGGCATATGAGTGACTGGAGCGGTCGAAGATGACGGACACACTGGACGGCAGGCATATTGTGGTGACCGGCGGCACCGGAGCGCTCGGTGGCGCGGTTGTCGGAAAACTGCTGGAGCAGGGCGCGGTCTGCCATGTGCCCAATGCCCATGCTGCCGCGCCGGCGCACTTTCCCTTCCCGGCCCATGAGCGTGTCAGGCTGGCGCACAATGTCGATCTCGCCGACCCCGCCAAGGTCGATGCGTTCTACGCCAGTGTTCCGGATCTGTGGGCATCCATCCATCTGGCCGGCGGCTTCACCGCCGCGCCGGTCGAGAAGATCGAGCCCGCCTCCTTTGCCGAAATGATGGATACCAACGCCCGCACCACCTTCCTGTGCTGCCGCGCGGCGATACGCTCGATGCTGGAATCTTCCGTGTCGGGCCGTATCGTTAATGTCACGGCGCGCGCCGGGCTCGACCTGCGGCGCGGTTCCGGCATGGTCGCCTATGCCGCGAGCAAGGCGGCGGTCGCGGCAATGACGGTGGCGATGGCGGAAGAACTCAAGGGCAAGGGCATCCTGGTCAATGCGGTCGCGCCCTCGACCCTCGATACGCCGGCTACCCGGGCTGACATGCCGGCTGCCGATTTCGGCAAATGGGTCAGCCTCGAAGCGGCCGCGGAGGCCATTGCCTACCTCGCTTCGCCGGCCAATCTGGCGATGAGCGGCACGCTGGTGCCGCTTTACGGCAGGGCCTGATTTGCCGCATCGGATCGGCGGATCGCTCGCTGGAAAGCAGCGTCGTCCGGCGGCTCATTTGCAGACGAGATCGCCGAGCTTGAGCTTGAACTTGCGCGGTCCCGGCATCACGGCCGCGCTCGCATCGTCGATGATCAGCACGTCGAGTGCACAGCCGCCGGCCCGCACCCGGTAATGGTCGTTTCCGACGCGCTCGACTGCATCGATCGGGCCGCGGCTTTCCAGCACGCCGGCCACGGCGCCACTGTCGACTATGGCCTGGATTTCGGCTTTGCGTTGCCAGTAGGGCGGCAGGGCTGCTGATGCCGCGACCGTGCCGATCAACAGGATTGCAAGACTAAAACCGATGCGGATCATAGAGCTCGCGCCTTCGATCGTTTCGCATAGTCCCGGACCGACCTTTCGGGCCGATGCGGCAGACTACAGGCTCCATCGGGCGTTTCAAGCATGACCGGCTGCCGGGCCACCCAGTGACATTGCGCGCCCCTTCGCGGCCATGAAAAAACCCGCGAACCTTTCGGTCCGCGGGTTGTGTGTTCGAGCCGCGCGCTAGGCGTGGCGTTTGCAGACTTAGCTGCCCTGCTTCTTCAGCGCGGCACCCAGGATGTCGCCCAGCGAAGCGCCGGAGTCGGTCGAGCCGTACTGGGCAACCGCTTCCTTCTCCTCGGCGATTTCCAGCGCCTTGATCGAGACCTGCAGCTTGCGGGTCTTCTTGTCGAAGGCGATGACGCGGGCGTCGACCTTCTGGCCGACCGTGAAGCGCTCGGGGCGCTGCTCGTCGCGGTCACGGCTGAGGTCGGAGCGCTTGATGAAGGTCTCGATGCCGCTGTCGACCAGCCGCACTTCCAGACCGCCATCCTTGACGCCGGTGACTTCGCAGGTGACGACCGCGTTCTTGCGCAGTTCGCCTGAAGTCGCCGCCTCGCCGGCCGTGTCCTTGGCCAGCTGCTTGATGCCGAGCGAGATGCGCTCCTTGTCGATGTCGACGTCGAGCACCTGCGCCTTGACCATGTCGCCGCGATTGTACTCCTCGATCACCTGCTCGCCCGGACGGGTCCAGTCGAGGTCGGACAGATGGACCATGCCGTCGACATCGCCTTCGAGGCCGATGAACAGGCCGAACTCGGTCTTGTTCTTGACCTCGCCCTCGACCTGGCTGCCAACCGGATGGCTGCTGGCGAAAGCCTGCCACGGATTCTCGAGCGTCTGCTTGAGGCCGAGCGAGATGCGGCGCTTGGCCGGATCGACCTCGAGCACCACCACGTCGACTTCCTGCGTCGTCGACAGGATCTTGCCGGGATGCACGTTCTTCTTCGTCCACGACATTTCCGAAACGTGGATGAGGCCTTCGATGCCCGGCTCCAGCTCGACGAACGCGCCGTAGTCGGTGATGTTGGTGACGGTACCCTTGATCTTCTTGCCGATCGGGAATTTCGTTCCGATCTCGGACCACGGATCGCTCTCGAGCTGCTTCATGCCGAGCGAGATGCGGTGGGTTTCCTGGTTGATGCGGATGATCTGCACCTTGACCGTCTGGCCGATGTTGAGGATTTCGGTCGGATGGTTGACGCGGCGCCATGCCATGTCGGTGACATGCAGCAGGCCGTCGATGCCGCCGAGGTCGACGAACGCACCATAGTCGGTGATGTTCTTGACGACGCCTTCGACCACCTGGCCTTCTTCGAGGTTCTGCACGATTTCCGAACGCTGTTCGGCACGGCTTTCCTCGAGAACGGTGCGGCGCGACACCACGATGTTGCCGCGGCGGCGATCCATCTTCAGGATCTCGAAGGGCTGCGGATTGTGCATCAGCGGCGAGACGTCGCGGATCGGGCGGATATCGACCTGGCTGCGCGGCAGGAAGGCCACCGCGCCGTCGAGGTCGACGGTGAAGCCGCCCTTGACCTGGTTGAAGATGACGCCTTCGACGCGCTCACCCTTGGTGAACTTCTCTTCGAGGCGGACCCAGCTCTCTTCGCGGCGGGCCTTTTCGCGGGAAAGCATCGCTTCGCCAAGCGCGTTCTCGATGCGCTCGACATAGACTTCGACCGTGTCGCCGACCTTGAGCGTCGTGTCCTTGCCCTTGACGCCGAATTCCTTCAGCGGCACGCGGCCTTCGACCTTGAGGCCGACGTCGATGATGGCCATGTCCTTTTCGATCGCGGTGATCGTGCCCTTGACGACCTGGCCTTCGCCGGAGTGGCCGGCGGTAAAAGATTCTTCGAGCAGGCTCGCGAAATCATCGCGAGTGGGATTTGCAGCTGACATATTTTCTCCTGGAATGCCCCGCATCTCAAGCGGGGCGGGCGCCGTGGGTTAGCGTTGCGTTGGCCTGCCGGCGTTCCGGGCTTTCCAAAAAAAGCCCTTGGCCGCTTAAGCGGCAATTCCGGCGCATGAAGAATGCTGGCAGGCTGGTTCGTGCCCGATATGGGTATCTTTTCGCCGCCGGCAATCGGCAACGGATGGAAAAACCCGGCTCAGGCTTTGTTTCTCTTGGCCAGAACGTCGTCGATGATCGCCTTGGCCGCAAGAAACGCGGCTTCTATAGCCATTTCCGACGTGTCGAGCAAGTGCGCATCGGCGGCCGGCTTCAGCGGCGAGTCGGCGCGACCCATGTCGCGCTCGTCGCGGCGCAGGATATCGGCCAGGATCTCAGCGAAATTGGCGGTGCCGCCGATGCTCTCGATCTCGGCCAGCCGCCGCTCTGCCCGCACTTCGGCGCTGGCCGTCACATAGAGTTTTATGTCGGCGTCGGGACAGACGACGGTGCCGATGTCGCGGCCATCGAGCACGGCGCCTGGCGGCGCCTTGGCGAAATCGCGCTGCTTTTCGACCAGTATGCGCCGCACCGACGGAAACACCGCGACTTTCGAAGCCGCCTCGCCGACCGCATGCGCCGACAGTACCGACCGATCGAGCTTGGCCAGGTCGACCTGCCGCGCCGCAGTTTCGGCAGCCGAGACATTGTCGAGCGGCAGGCCAACCCGAAGCAGCGCATGCGCCACCGCACGATAGGTGAGGCCGGTGTCGAGCAGGTTCAGCCGGTAGTGGTCGGCCAGCCGCCGGGCGAGCGTACCCTTGCCGGCACCGGCGGGTCCGTCGATGGCGATGGTGAAAGTTGGAGTCATTGGCCACCCACCCCCTTTGTCCGCTTGGCAACGAGCCACCGCGCCTTCGTCATCCCAGGGCGCAGCGAACGCGAAGCGGAGCGAAGACCCTGGGATCCATGCCGTAACAATGGCCGAGGAATGCTGCGGGCCAGAATTCTACACCGTCGCGGCGCTTGGACGTCACGGCATGGATCCAGGGGTCTGCGCAGCGTCGCTTCGCTCCTTGCTCCGCCCCAGGATGACGAAGAAAAGGATGTTGGCACCCAATCTCCTAAGGCTGTCATCGCCATCGACTGTCACTCAATCTCCGCTCCCAGCCCCTTCATAAGCCCCATGAACTCCGGAAAGCTGGTCGCGATCATCGCCTGATCGTCGATGGTCACCGGCTTCTCCGTTGCCAGCCCCATCACCAGGAAACTCATGGCAATGCGGTGGTCGAGATGAGTCTGGACGACGGTATTGTGTCCATTGGGGTGCTGGCCCAGTCCCTTGCCGTTCGGTTTCCCCCGCACTGCCAGTGTGGCCTCCCCCTCGGTGCAGTCGACGCCATTCAGCTTCAGCCCGTCGGCGACTGCCGACAGCCGGTCCGACTCCTTCACGCGCAGTTCTTCCAGCCCCTGCATCAGCGTCTCGCCCTCGGCGAAGCTGGCCGCGACGGCAAGCACCGGATATTCGTCGATCATCGTCGGCGCCCGTTCGGGCGGCACGGTGACGCCCTTCAGCTCGGAGTAACGCACGCGCAGATCGGCGACGTCCTCGCCGCCTTCATTGCGCGTGTCGAGAATGTCGATCCGGGCGCCCATCTCCTGCAGCGTCAGCAGAAGCCCGGTGCGGGTTGGGTTCATCAGCACGTTTTCAATTGTAATGTCCGAGCCCGGCACGATCAGCGCCGCCACCAGTGGGAAGCCTGCCGAGGACGGATCGCCGGGCACAGCGATCGTCTGGCCGGTGAGCTTGCCCTGGCCCTCGATGAAGATGTGGCGCACGCCGCGCTCGTCGGTCTCGACCGACAGATTGGCGCCGAATCCCTTCAGCATCTTTTCGGTATGGTCGCGCGTCATCACCGGCTCAATGACGGTGGTGACGCCGGGCGTGTTCAGCCCGGCGAGCAGCACCGCCGATTTCACCTGCGCCGAGGCCATCGGCACGCGGTAGGTAATGGGCGCGGCATGTTTGGGGCCGTGCAGCGTGATCGGCATGCGGTCGCCGGGCGTCGCCTTCAGCACCTGCACGCCCATCTGGCGCAGCGGCTCGAGCACGCGGCCCATCGGGCGGCCGGACAGCGACGCGTCGCCGATGAAAGTCGTCTCCATGTCGTAAGTGCCGACCAGACCCATGGTGAGGCGTGAGCCGGTGCCGGCATTGCCGAAATCGAGCGGACCTTCCGGTTGCAGCAGCGCGCCGTTGCCGGTGCCGCGGATCACCCACTCAGTGCCATGCTTCTCGATATGCGCGCCCATCGCCTTCATCGCGGCGCCCGTGCGCATCACATCCTCGCCTTCCAGCAGGCCGGTGATGCGGGTCTCGCCGGAGGCAAGGCCGCCGAACATGAACGAGCGGTGCGAGATCGACTTGTCGCCGGGTACCCGCGCCACGCCGGAAAGCGCCGACGATTTGCGAGCGGTGGCCGGTTTCGGGGCGGCAGTATGCGACATGGCTTTTCCCTGGATGAAAACGCCGGCAGCCGGCCTTTTTCTTTTGGTTTGGGCGGTCTCGTATCACGGCGGGCGGAAATGGTCATCCCCTTGCAAGAGGTCTCTCAATGCGGCGATTTATGACGCTGGCTTTAGGCTTTGACAGCGCCGTAAACTGTGGTTATGGGGACCAAACTTTTATCGACGAGGCTTGCTGTGGCAAAACCCGAACTTGGCACCAAACGCATCGACCCCGAGACGGGTCAAAAATTCTACGACCTGAACAAGGATCCGATCGTCTCGCCATATACCGGCAAGAGCTATCCACGCTCCTATTTCGAGGAAGGCAAGATTGCTGCCCTCGAGGAGGAAGAGGAAGTTGCCGAGAAGGAAGTGGACGCCGAGGAGGAAGAGGGCGTCGAAGTCGTCTCGCTCGAAGAGGCGGACGAGGATGCGAAGGCCGACGATCTTCCCGATCTCGGCGATGACGAGGACGATGTGGACCTCGGCGACGACGACGACGATACTTTCCTCGCCGACGAAGAGGAAGAGGACGACGATGTCGCCGACATGATCGGCGTCGGCGACGACGACGACGAAGTCTGATCCGGCCCCTGACGCGAGCGTCTGCCGACTTTCGCGACATCTGGAGAAAAAGCCGCTCTTGAAGGCTTGATATTGACAGAAGGCGGGGTTAGAAGCCGCCTGCACTAACGGCGCGGTCTAGAACCCGCGCCGGATCTCTTCGCCGGCAACGGCGCCGGTAGACTGCCGGAAGTGGGGCCATAGCTCAGTTGGGAGAGCGCTTGAATGGCATTCAAGAGGTCGTCGGTTCGATTCCGATTGGCTCCACCAGTTTTCCCCTAGGAAAATCAGTCTCTTTAGGCCTGCCTATCACTGGCAGGCCTCACAAAACCGGTTGGTCCCCCTGTATTTCTGTTAGCCGAAACCTTGCGGTGACATCCACCGGAGGACTACTAGCGGTCGCCTGAAGCGAAAACCCCGGCAACCACCGGGGTTTTCAGCACACTACCGCTAATAATACCAATCCCAGACCCAAACACGCCTGCGACGGCACCGGACGCGCCGATAGCCATTTCGCCAGTAACGACGGCAGGCCCTTCTCCAAGCGCGCCGCCTGCGCCGCCGCCTGCGGTGCCACGACCTATGCCGAGCCGGCTCTGCTTGAATATCTTCGTCCTCGGAGGTCTCTATCTCGGGCGCGTCGAGTTCATCGAGAATGCCGCTTCTGGCGTCCGGTACACCGGCTATTGCGTCGATAGGCCGAACTGCGCTCACAAGGGCTGCTGCCCCAGCAAGGCCAAACATTCCTGTCAAAAATGATCGCCGATCCATGGAAACCTCCAATCTTCTAGCCAGCGAGACAAGGTTCGCAATCGGAAGATAGCGCAGTGGATACAAAAACAAAGTCAGACCGTGTGAACGGTATTTAAAGAAGCTTAACGGGTCGGCTCCGCGAACATGATGGCGGTCCCTCTGAATTCCAAGAGATGACTGCGTCGATTATTGCGGTGCCGCATTGCACAATCACGCAGCGTGCGCAAAAAATGCGGCATGATCCGGAAATCCCTCACCGTCCTGGTGATCGACGAAAACCACATTCGCGCCGCTATCATCGAGGCGGGATTGCGGGAGGCCGGGCATGAACAGGTCACGGTCGTTCACGACGTTGCGGGAATAGCGCGGCGCATCGCCGAGATCGAACCTGATGTAATCGTCATCGATCTCGAAAATCCCAACCGCGACATGCTTGAGAACATGTTCCAGCTTTCGCGCGTGGTGAAGCGGCCGATCGCCATGTTCGTCGACCGGTCGGATCAGGCTTCGATCGAAGCTGCGGTGGAGGCGGGGGTCTCCGCCTATGTCGTCGACGGGCTGCGCCAGGAGCGCGTCAAGCCGATCCTCGACATGGCGATCAGCCGCTTCAACGCGTTCTCGCGAATGGCGCGCGAACTGGAAGAAGCGCGCAGTGAGTTGGAGAACCGCAAGGTCATCGACCGTGCCAAGGGCATCCTGATGAGGTCGCGCGGCCTGTCGGAGGATGCCGCCTATACGCTTCTGCGCAAGACCGCCATGAGCCAGAACCGCAAGATCAGCGAAATCGCGCAGAGCCTGGTGACGACGGCAGGCCTTCTGGATCCCGGAGAGAGTTGAGCATGGCGACCGAATACCAGATCAATGCGGGTTTCATGCCGCTCTTCGACAGCGCGGTTCTGGTCGCAGCCAGGGAGATCGGCTTTGCCGCGCGCGAAGGCATCGAGTTGACGCTCAATCGCGAAACCTCCTGGGCCAACATCCGCGACCGCATCGCGATCGGACATTTCGATCTGGCGCACATGCTGGGGCCGATGCCGATCGCCTGCAATCTGGGGCTCACCCCACTCGCCTCCGACACCATCGTGCCTTTCTCGCTGGGACTGGGCGGCAACTGCGTAACGGTTTCGAACGCGGTCTGGGCGGGCATGGCCGCGCATGGTGCCTTGCCCGACCTCGATCCGGCGCGAGCCGGCAAGGCCTTGGGCGCTCTGATCCATGAACGGGCAAATGCTGGTCGCGACCCGCTGCGTTTTGCGGTCGTGCACCCGCACTCGGGACACAATTACGAACTGCGCTACTGGCTCGCGGCCTGCAGCATCGATCCGTCACGCGACATAGAAATCGTCATCGTGCCGCCGCCCTTCATGGCCGACGCACTCGCCGCCGGCAGAATCGACGGCTACTGCGCCGGCGAACCCTGGAACACGGCCTCGGTCGTCGCCGGCACCGGCCATATAGCGACGGTCAAGGCCGCCATCTGGAAGACCAGCCCCGAGAAAGTCGTCGGGGTGCGCAAGGCCTGGGCCGAAAAGCACCCGGAAGCCCTTTCGGCCCTGCTGCGCGCGCTTCATCGCGCCGCGCGCTGGTGCCAGGATCCGGCAAACCGCGGCGAACTGGCCGCCCTGATGGCGCAGCCTGCTTTCCTCGGTCTGCATGCGGCAGTGCAGATGCCGATCCTGGGCGGACATCTCCAGCTCGGCGGTGGTGCGGAACGAACGGTCGAGGATTTCTTCCTGCCCTTCGACAAGGCCGCCAACTTTCCGTGGAAGAGCCATGCGCTGTGGTTCTACACGCAGATGGTGCGCTGGGGACATGTGGCGCACACGCCGGAAAATCTGGCCATCGTCCGCGACTGCTACCGCCCCGATCTTTACCGGTCGGCGCTGAAGCCGCTCGGTGTCGCACTTCCCGGCGCCAATTCTAAGGTCGAGGGCGCGCTGGCGTCTGCCACACCTGTCGGCTCCGCCGGCGCCAGTCTGGTGCTCGGCCCCGATGGTTTCTTCGATGGCCAGATATTCGATCCCGACGAGGTCGACGCCTACATTGCCGGGCAGAAATTGGCGCGCTCTGACGCCTGATCATTTTCGCGCCATTCTTGTGCATTGCACAAAAATTATGCGTGCACCTGCGCTAATGAACAATCTTTGGCTTGCTCGCCCAGCGGGCCAGCACACCGATGATTATGGCATGCCGTTGATCTCATTGATCTTTGTCATCCATTCCGAAACTGGCACGGTTCCTGCTTTGCAATGAGCAGACCCTTCTCGGGGTCACGGAACAGGCGTCCAATGGCGGGCGCTACAGGCAAAGCTGCCGCTCAGGTCAACACGCGATCCCGGATGGACGGGCGCGCGGCCTGGCCGGCGGCTTTTTTGTTTTGACCGAGCACGGCAATCGACGGCGCTGATCCCAAGCAGTGCCCAACGGGAGACGACGATGACGAAACGCATCAAGACTGAAGCCCCTCTCGAGGGCATGACCCGCCGCAATTTTCTGATGGCAAGTGCTGCCACCGCGGCAACACTGGCGGCGGCGCGCGCGCTGCTGCCGTCCGGCGCCTATGCGGCGACGGCAGCTCCGGAAGTCACCGGCGCCAAGCTCGGCTTTATCGCGCTGACCGATGCAGCGCCGCTGATGATCGCCAAGGAGAAGGGGCTTTTCGAAAAGTTTGGCATGCCCGATGTCGAGGTGCTCAAGCAGGCCTCCTGGGGCGCGACGCGCGACAATCTGATGCTCGGCGGCGAAGCCAACGGCATCGACGGCGCCCATATCCTGACGCCGATGCCTTACCTGATGCACACCGGCAAGGTGACGCAGAACAACCAGCCGATGCCGATGGCGCTCGTGGCGCGGCTGAACTACGACTGCCAGGCGATTTCCGTCGCCCAGGAGTATGCCAGCACCGGCGTCGGCCTCGATGCGTCCAAGCTGAAGGACGCCTTCGCCGCCAAGAAGGCCGAAGGCAAGGAGGTGAAGGCCGCCATGACTTTCCCGGGCGGCACCCATGATTTGTGGCTGCGCTACTGGCTGGCCGCCGGCGGTATCGACCCGGACAAGGATGTCTCCACCATCGTCGTGCCGCCGCCGCAGATGGTCGCCAACATGAAGGTCGGCAACATGGACGTGTTTTGCGTCGGCGAGCCATGGAACGAGCAGCTCGTCCACCAGGGCGTCGGCTTCACCGCGGCCACGACGGGCGAGTTGTGGAAGGGCCATCCGGAAAAGGCGCTCGGCCTGCGCGCCGCCTTCATCGACAAAAATCCGAACGCCACCAAGGCGATCCTGATGGCCGTCATGGAAGCCCAGCAATGGTGCGAAGCCATGGAAAACAAGGACGAGATGGCGGCCATCATCGGCAAGCGGCAGTGGATGAACGTGCCGACCGCCGACATCATCGGCCGCCTCAAGGGCGACATCAATTACGGCAATGACCGCGTCGCCACCGGCACCGATCTCTACATGAAGTTCTGGAAGGGCGGAGTGTCCTATCCGTTCAAGAGCCACGACAGCTGGTTCCTCGCCGAGAACATCCGCTGGGGCAAATTCGCGGCGACCACCGACATCAAGGCGCTGGTCGATCAGGTCAACCGCGAGGATCTGTGGCGCGAGGCGGCGAAGGATCTCGGCGTCGCCGCGGCCGATATCCCGGCATCTTCGTCGCGCGGCGTGGAGACCTTCTTCGACGGCAAGATCTTCGATCCGGCCAACCCGTCCGCCTATCTCGACAGCCTCAAGATCAAGGCATCGGCCTGACGTCGACGGCAAGCGGCGCCGTTGGCGCCGCCTGTCACTCCACGTGCTCAAGGAGCTCTTTGCGAAATGTCTATCCAAGCCATCGAGGACACCAAGGTGAAGGCGTTCCCCGCGCCTGCCAAGCCCGCAGAGGTCATAGCTTTCACCGCCAAGGTGAGGCGCCGCTTCGATCCCGCCGCGATCGTTGGCAAACTGGCGAGCACGCTGGTGCCGCCGGCAGTCGTCATTGCCGTCATGCTCGTCATCTGGCAGATCGCCTGCTCGTCGCCCAATGCCAGCTTGCCGCCACCGAGCCAGGTATGGAACGAGGCCTACGATCTGATCGCCCATCCGTTCTTCGACTATGGTCCGCAGGATATCGGACTGGCCTGGCGGGTGCTGATCTCGCTGCAGCGCGTCGCCATCGGCTTCGGCCTGGCTGCAATCGTCGGCGTCGCGCTCGGCGCTCTGGTCGGCCAGTCGATCTGGGCGATGCGCGGCCTCGACCCGGTGTTCCAGATTCTGCGCACGGTGCCGCCGCTCGCCTGGCTGCCGCTGTCGCTGGCCGCCTTCCGCGATTCCAGCCCGTCGGCGATCTTCGTCATCTTTATCACATCGATCTGGCCGGTGATCATCAACACCGCCGTCGGCGTCCGCAACATCCCCGAGGACTACCGCAACGTCGCCCGCATCCTCCGGCTCAATCAGATCGAATTTTTCGTGAAGATCATGGTGCCGGCCGCAGCGCCTTACATCTTCACCGGCCTACGCATCGGCATCGGCCTGTCCTGGCTTGCCATCGTCGCGGCCGAAATGCTGACAGGCGGCGTCGGTATCGGCTTCTTCATCTGGGATGCCTGGAATTCGTCGCGGCTGCCCGACATCATCGTCGCGCTCGCCTATATCGGCGTCACCGGCTTCTGCCTCGACCGCCTGGTTGCGGCGGTCGGCGTCTTCGTCACCCGCGGCACAACGGCAAAGTGAGGAGAGGACGATGACGGCCTACCTGAAACTCGACCATATCGACAAATCCTTCGCCCGCGGCGGCCAGGTCAGCGAGGTGCTGAAGGACATCCGGCTGACCATAGACAAGGGCGAATTCGTCTCGATCATCGGCCATTCCGGCTGCGGCAAGTCGACCTTGCTCAACCTGATCGCCGGGCTGACCAGAGTCTCCGCCGGCGCCGTGCTGCTCGAGGACAAGGAGGTCGACAGCCCCGGACCCGAGCGCGCCGTGGTGTTCCAGAACCACAGTCTTTTGCCGTGGCTCACCGTCTACGAGAACATCAATCTGGCGGTGTCGAAAGTGTTCGGCAGCACCAGGACCCGGGCCGAGCGGCATGACTGGATCATGCGCAATCTCGACCTCGTGCAGATGACGCATGCCAGGGACAAGCGGCCCGCCGAGATATCGGGCGGCATGAAGCAGCGCGTCGGCATCGCCCGCGCGCTGGCCATGGAGCCGAAGATCCTGCTGCTCGACGAGCCGTTCGGCGCGCTGGACGCACTGACGCGCGCCCATCTGCAGGATGCGGTGATGGATATCCATTCGAGGCTTGGCTCGACGACGATCATGATCACCCACGATGTCGACGAGGCGGTGCTGTTGTCCGATCGCATCGTCATGATGACCAACGGCCCGGCGGCGACCATCGGCGAGGTGCTTGCCGTGCCGCTGGCCCGGCCGCGCCGGCGCATCGAGCTTTCCTCCGACCGGACCTTCCTGCGCTGCCGTGAGGCGGTGCTGAAGTTCCTCTACGAACGCCATCGCTTCGTCGAAGCCGCGGAGTAAGGCCATGGCCGAAAAACGCGTCTTCTCGACAGTTGGCAATCTGCATCGGCAATGGGCAATCTACCGCATTGCACAAATATTATGCTGCCGCGCAAGGCATTCTGACTAAGCTTTGATCCGCTGCCGGGCTTCGTCAAAAATCGCTCGGCTGCGGTTCACATTGATTTTATTCGATAATTTAAAGGGCTGTCGAATTGGCACGCTTCCTGCTTTCTAAAATGTAGGCCCGCAAAGGGCCAAGTGACACGGCGTCCAATGGCGGGCGCCACAGGCAAAGCTGCCGCTCAGGTCAATACGCGATCCCGGATGGACGGACGCGCGAAGACCTGGCCGGCGGCTTTTTTGTTTTTACACGATCGACGGCGCTGGTCCCAAGCGGCGCCCAACCGGAGACGACGATGACGAAACGGATCGGAACTGGCGCGTCCCTCGCGGACTTCACGCGCCGCGATTTTCTGGCCAGCAGCGCGCTGACGGCGGCGCTGTTCACCGCCGCGCTCCTGCTGTTTCCCGTTGGCGCCAAGACGGAGAGCAAAGACTTGACCGTGGCGAGCCCGGTCTCGTTGCACGGGCCGATGCCGCACCGCTGATCACTCACCCCACAAAACATCCGCGGTGCCTCCCACGCCGCAAACCGGAGCCAGACGTTGACCGCAAATCTCCCAGCCGCGCCCAGCCAGGACAATGCTCCCCAGCAGGCGCTTGTGATGTCCACCATCGCCTTCACCGTCTGCTTCGCGGTGTGGACGATCTTTTCAATCATCGGCGTGCGTATAAAGCAGGACCTTGGGTTGAACGAGACGGAGTTCGGCCTGCTGGTCGGCACGCCGATCCTCACCGGTTCGCTCGTGCGCATGGTGCTCGGTGTCTGGACCGACCGGTTTGGCGGACGGCTGGTCTACACCGCGACCATGCTTGCGGCGGCGATCGCTACCTTCCTGCTCGCTTTTGCGCAAACCTACGGACAGATGCTGGTCGCCGCGTTAGGCGTTGGGCTCGCCGGTGGTTCCTTCGCCGTCGGTGTCGCCTATGTCTCGCGCTTCTTCCCGGCCGGCAAGCAGGGCACGGCGCTTGGCATTTTCGGTGTCGGCAATGTCGGCGCCGCGGTCACCAAGTTCCTGGCACCGTTCGTGCTTCTCTCCTGGGGCTGGCAGTCGGTCGCGCTGATCTGGGCGGCAGCACTCGTCGTCATGGCCGCCGTCTTCTGGTTCACGACCGGCGACGATCCGGTCATCCGCGAGCGCCGCACCGGCAAGGCAGCGCCCGCGAGAAGTTTCTTGCAGGAATTCGCGCCGCTCAAGAACCTGCAGGTCTGGCGCTTCGCCTTCTATTATTTCTTCGCCTTCGGTGCATTCGTGGCGCTGTCGCTGTGGCTGCCCCGCTACCTGGTCGGCGTCTATGGCTTCGGGCTTGCGACCGCCGGCATGATCGGCGCGGCCTATTCAATTCCGGCAAGTATTTTCCGCGCCTATGGTGGCGTGCTTTCCGACCGGATCGGCGCCCGCACCGTGCTCTACTGGACCTTCGCTGTCAGTGCCGTCGCGACTCTCGTTCTGTCTCTCCCCTCGGCAGACTACGTCGTGCGCGGCATCAGCGGGCCGATCGCCTTCCATTTCGAGATCGGCCCGCTCGCCTTCATAGCCGTCGCCTGCGTGCTCGGCTTCTTCATGAGCCTTGGCAAGGCCGCCGTCTACAAGCACATCCCGGCTTACTACCCGCAGAGTGTCGGCGCCGTCGGCGGCGTTGTCGGCATGATTGGTGGGCTCGGCGGCTTTATCCTGCCAATCGCCTTCGGCGCACTCAACGACCTCACCGGCGTCTGGTCGAGCTGTTTCATGCTGCTCTTCGTCATCGTCGCCACCTGCTTTGCCTGGATGCACTTCAGCATCCGGCGGATGGAGCGCGCGGCCGCCGCCGAAGCTTCAGGCCTTTCCTACGCGGCTGAGTGAGACCGGAGTGGATCAGGACATGACCGAAAAACTCGTCATCATCGGCAACGGCATGGCCCCCGGGCGCATGCTGGAGCACCTGTTGGAAAAGGCGCCGGGCCTCTACCAGGTCACCATCTTCAACGCCGAGCCGCGCGTGAACTACGACCGCATCATGCTGTCGCCGGTTCTGTCAGGCGAAAAGGATTATGAGGAGATCATCATCCATGGCGATGGCTGGTACATCAAGCACGGGATCACCCTCTACAAGGGCCACAAGATCGTCGCCATCGACAGGGCAGCAAAAACAGTCACCTCCGATCATGGCGTGACCGAGCCCTACGACAAGCTCGTCATCGCCACCGGCTCGGTGCCGTTTATCATCCCGGTGCCCGGCCATGATCTGCCGGGCGTGCTCACCTATCGCGATCTCGACGACGTTCGGGCGATGATGCTGGCCGCGCAGTCACGGGCCAAGGCCGTGGTTATCGGCGGCGGCCTGCTCGGGCTGGAGGCGGCTGCGGGCCTGAACGCGCAGGGCATGGACGTCACCGTGCTGCATGTCATGCCGACGCTGATGGAGCGCCAGCTCGATCCTGCCGCCGGCTACCTCCTGCAGCGCGCTGTCGAGCAGCGCGGCATCAAGGTCATCACCAAGGCCAACACCCAGGCGATCACAGGCAAGGGCAAGGTCGAGCAGGTGGAACTCGCCGACGGAACCATCATTCCG
The DNA here is from genome assembly GCF_040545535.1 of Mesorhizobium robiniae. Taxonomy (NCBI): domain Bacteria; kingdom Pseudomonadati; phylum Pseudomonadota; class Alphaproteobacteria; order Hyphomicrobiales; family Phyllobacteriaceae; genus Mesorhizobium; species Mesorhizobium robiniae. The sequence continues at coordinate 766,523 of NZ_JBEPMC010000002.1, read as the reverse complement.
GCGACGCTCGTCGTCATGGCGGTGGGCATCAGGCCGAATGCGGCGCTGGCGAAGGAAGCCGGCATTGCCGTCAATCGCGGCATCGTCGTCGACGCCGGCATGCGCAGCAACGACCCCGACATCTACGCGCTCGGCGAATGCGCGGAGGTCAACGGCCAGGTCTATGGTTTGGTGGCGCCGCTCTACGAGATGGCGCGCGTCGCGGCCAGCCAGCTTGCCGGCGACGAGAAGGCGGCATTCGTCCATTCGGACACGCCGACCAAGCTCAAGGTCACGGGCATCGAGCTGTTCTCGCTCGGCGATTTCGCCGAGGGCGACGACCGCCAGGAAATCGTGCTGCGCGATGCTTCGGCCGGTGTCTACAAGCGGCTGGTGCTCAGGGATGACCGCATCATCGGCACGGTCCTCTACGGCGAGACGGCGGACGGCGCCTGGTTCAACGACCTCAAGAAGAAGCAGACCGACATATCGGAAATGCGTGACACGCTTATCTTCGGCCAGTCATACCAGGGAGGCGCCTCCCTGGACCCTATGGCGGCCGTTGCAGCCTTGCCGGATGATGCGGAAATCTGCGGCTGCAACGGCGTTTGCAAGGGAAAGATAACAGGCGCGATCACGGCCAAGGGCCTGACCTCGCTCGACGACGTGCGTGCCCACACCAAGGCGTCCGCTTCCTGCGGCTCCTGCACCGGTCTGGTCGAAAAGCTGATGGTGCTGACCATCGGCGACAAGTACAATCCGGCGGCTGTGCAACCGATGTGCGGCTGCACCACGCTCGGCCACGACGAGGTCCGCCGGCTGATCAAGGCCAAGGGCCTGAAGACCATTCCCGCCGTCATGCAGGAGCTGGAATGGACGACCTCCTGCGGCTGCGCCAAATGCCGGCCAGCGCTCAACTACTATCTCGTCTGCGACTGGCCGGACGAATATGCCGACGACTACCAGTCGCGCTTCATCAACGAGCGCGTTCACGCCAACATCCAGAAGGACGGCACCTATTCGGTGGTGCCGCGCATGTGGGGCGGGGTCACCAATGCCGCCGAACTGCGTGCCATCGCTGACGTCGTCGACAAGTTCGAGATTCCAATGGTCAAGGTCACCGGCGGACAGCGCATCGACATGCTCGGCATCCGCAAAGAAGACCTGCCGGCGGTGTGGGCCGATCTCGGCCAGGCCGGCTTCGTCTCCGGCCACGCCTACGCCAAAGGACTGCGCACCGTGAAGACCTGCGTCGGCTCGGACTGGTGCCGCTTCGGCACCCAGGATTCGACGGGATTCGGTGTCCGCATCGAGAAATTCATGTGGGGCTCCTGGACCCCGGCCAAGGTCAAGATGGCGGTCTCGGGCTGTCCGAGGAACTGTGCCGAGGCGACCTGCAAGGATGTCGGCGTGATCTGCGTCGACTCAGGCTACGAGATCCATTTCGCCGGGGCCGCCGGCCTCGACATCAAAGGCACCGAGGTGCTCGGCCTGGTCAAGACCGAGGACGAGGCGCTGGAGCATATCGTGGCGCTGACGCAGATGTATCGCGAACAGGGCCGCTATCTCGAGCGCATCTACAAATGGGCCAAGCGCATCGGCATCGCCGAGATCAAGCGCCAGATCATGGACGATGGCGACAAGCGCAAGGCCTATTACGAGCGCTTCGTCTTTTCGCAGAAATTCGCGCAGGTCGATCCGTGGTCGGAACGCGTTTCCGGCAAGGACAAGCACGAGTTCCGGCCGATGGCTTCGGTCGGATTCGCGCAGGCGGCGGAGTGATGGAGATGAACTGGATCGCCATCGGCTCCATCTCCGACATCCCCCGCCGCGGCGCGCGCTGCGTCGCCACGCCCGGGGGAAAAATCGCTGTCTTCCGTACGGCGGAGGACCAGGTCTTCGCCATCGAGGACCATTGCCCGCACAAGGGCGGGCCGCTCAGCCAGGGCATCGTCCATGGCGCGGCGGTGACCTGTCCCTTGCACAATTGGGTGATTTCGCTGGAGACCGGCAAGGCGCTTGGCGCCGACGAAGGCGCGGTGCGCACCATTCCGGTGCGGATCGAGGGCGAGCGTCTGTTCATTGCGCTCGAAGCGCTGGCCAGTCGCGCAGCCTGAGCATGAAGATCGACGAAGCGCGCGAGGTGAGGACCACCTGCCCCTATTGCGGGGTGGGTTGCGGCGTGCTGGCCAAGGTCGCTGCGGACGGCGAAGTGACCGTCCGCGGCGACCTCGACCATCCAGCGAACTTTGGCCGGCTCTGTTCCAAGGGCTCGGCGCTTGCCGAGACGATCGACCTCGACGGACGGCTGCTCTATCCGGAGATCCACGGTCGCCGCACCGGTTGGGACGAGGCGCTCGACCTAGTCGCCTCGACCTTCTCGCAAACCATTGCCGAGCACGGCCCCGATTCGGTTGCCTTCTACGTCTCGGGCCAGTTGCTAACCGAAGACTATTATGTCGCCAACAAGCTGATGAAGGGGTTTATCGGCTCGGCCAATATCGACACCAATTCGCGCCTGTGCATGGCGTCGTCAGTTGCCGGCCACCGTCGCGCCTTCGGCTCCGACACGGTACCGGGCAGCTACGAGGATCTGGAACTTGCCGATCTTATCGTGCTGGTCGGCTCCAATCTCGCCTGGTGCCATCCGGTGCTCTACCAGCGCATCGCCGCCGCCCGGGAAAAACGCCCCGACATGAAGGTGGTGCTGATCGACCCGCGCCGTACGATGACTGCAGATATCGCCGACATGCATCTGGCGATCGCGCCGGATGGCGACGTTGCTTTGTTCACAGGGCTGCTCGCCTATCTCGGCCAGCATAATGCGCTGGACCGCAGCTATATCACGGCGCACACGAACGGCTTCGGGCAAGCCCTTTTCGCCGCCTCGGCGCTCGACCTTGCCGGCATCGCCGCTGCCACGGGTCTCGGCGAGGACGAGCTTGGCCGCTTCTACAGCCTGTTTGCCGCGACGGCGAAGACGGTGACCGTCTACAGCCAAGGGGTGAACCAGTCGTCCTCGGGCACCGACAAGGTCAACGCCATCATCAATTGCCATCTCGCCACCGGCCGCATCGGTAAGCCCGGCGCCGGGCCGTTTTCGGTGACCGGCCAGCCCAACGCCATGGGCGGCCGCGAGGTCGGCGGCCTGGCCAATATGCTGGCCGCCCATATGGAGATCGAAAACCCCGAACATCGCGAACGCGTGCAGCGCTTCTGGAGCGCGCCTGACATCGCCGAAAAGCCCGGCCTAAAGGCGGTAGAAATGTTCCAAGCCGTGGCCGACGGACGCATCAAGGCGCTGTGGATCATCGCGACCAACCCGGTCGATTCGATGCCGGATGCCGATGCCGTCGAGGCGGCAATCAAGGCCTGCCCGTTTGTCGTGGTATCGGACGTGCTGGCCAAGACCGATACGGTCCGCCACGGCCATGTCCGGCTGCCCGCCACCGCATGGGGCGAAAAGGACGGCACCGTCACCAATTCGGAGCGCCGCATCTCGCGCCAGCGCGCCTTTTTGTCCACGCCCGGCGAGGCAAGAGCCGACTGGTGGATCATCGCCGAAGTGGCCAGGCGAATGGGTTTTGGCGAGGCGTTTTCGTATGCGTCGCCGGCGGAGATTTTTGCTGAACACGCCGCGCTGTCGGCATTCGAGAATGACGGCGTGCGGGATTTTGATATCGGCGCCTATGGCGACATTGACGCTGAGGACTATGAGGATTTGGCGCCTTTCCAGTGGCCTGCGCTGGCCTCACCCTCCCCCTTGAGGGGAGGGTCGGCGCGCGCGTTGAGCGAAGCGAAACAAGCGGGACGGGGTGGGGTCGGTGACGCGTCTCCGACCCCACCCCGTCTCCCTCGCTTTGCCGTGCAAAGCTCCCTCGCCGACCCTCCCCTCAAGGGGGAGGGTAAAAGCACCCGCTTCTTCGCCAACGGCAACTTCTACACACCCGATGGCAAAGCGCGTTTCATCCCGATCCGTCCAGTTCCGCAAACCCGCACGAACGAAAAATTCCCACTCGTCCTCAACACCGGCCGCGTTCGCGATCACTGGCACACCATGACGCGGACCGGCAAGAGCCAACGCCTGTCCCAGCACATGGCCGAGCCGTTCGTCGAAATCCACCCGGCGGATGCCACCCGCACCGGCATTGGCGACGCCGACATCGTGCGCGTCTCCACTGTGCATGGCGAAGTGCTGGTCCGGGCGCTGCTAACGGCTCGGCAGCGACCGGGATCGGTCTTCGTGCCGATGCACTGGACCGATCAGTTCTCCGCGCGGGCACGCGTCGATGCGCTGGTGGCGCCCATCACCGATGCTGTGTCCGGGCAGCCGGCCTCGAAAAATGTTGCCGCCCGCGTGGAACGCTTCGCTGCTGCCGCCTTCGGCTTTGCCGTGCTGGCCGAACGGCCGACCTCGATCGACGCCGACTATTGGAGCCTCGCCCGCTGTGCCGCCGGCTGGCGCCTTGAGCTTGCGTTCGAGGCTGGCCGGGATTGGTCGGGTTTCGCGGCTTCGCTTCTCGGCGCGGACGCGGAAGGCGAGACGCTCGCCTATCATGACGTCGCCGGCGGGAACTATCGCTTTGCCCGCTTCGCCGGCAGCAGGCTGGCTGGGGCGCTCTATTTGGCGCCCAAACCGGTCGCGGTGTCGCGCAGCTGGGCGGTGGAGCAATTGAGCGCGGACCATGCCGATCGACGCGGGCGGCTGGCGATCGTAGCCGGGCGGCCCGGCGGCAACCGCGTCGACCGTGGCGCCATCGTATGCTCCTGCTTCGGGGTCGGCGCCAACCAGATCGCGGAAGCGGTGCGCGGCGGCTGCGCAAGCGTCGAGGCGATCGGCGCCACCCTGCATGCCGGCACGAATTGCGGCTCCTGCCGCGCCGAGATCAGGACCATCATCGAGGCGCGACGCCTTCAAGCGGCGGAGTGAGGGCGGTCGTCTCGCCTATGAGGTCATAGTTCGCCGTCGTGCCGCCAGCATGCGATCAGGTGGCCCGCCCCGGCCGGCCGGCGGGGCGGTTCCGCTTGCCTGCAGTCGGCCATAACCAGGGGACACCGGTCGGCGAAAGCACATCCCTGGCTTTGAACTCCGGCCGGAAAAGCATCGACAGATACCGCGACCGTCGGCGCAGGATCATTCGAGGACGCGGCCAGAAGCAGTTTCGTGTAGGGGTGATTGGGGCCGCAAAAAATCTGGTCGGATGAACCGGTCTCGACCAGGCGGCCGCGATACAGCACACCGATTCTGTCGGCCATGTAGCGCACGACCTTGAGGTCGTGGCTGATGAATAGATAGGCCGTGTCCTTGTCCCGTTGCAAGTCGTTGAGAAGATTGAGAACGGTTGCTTGCACGGAAACGTCGAGCGCCGAGGTCGGCTCATCCAGCACAACGACTTTCGGCAGGCCTGCAAACGCGCGGGCGATGGCCGCACGTTGCCGCTGGCCGCCGGACAGTGATCGCGGTTTTTGCTCTGCTGTGGCGCTGGTGAGGCGAACCGATTGGAGCAGGTCGCTGACGCGCTGTTTCACTTCGCCGCGGCCGAGGCCGGCAAGCCGCCGCAACGGGCGGCCCAGGATCCTGCCGATCCGCTGGCGCGGGTTGAGCGTGCGATCCGGCGACTGGAAAACCATCTGCACGTCGCGCCGTTCGCCCGGATTTCTTTTCTCGACGTGCGGCGCGACCGTCTTGCCGAACAACGCGACCGACCCGGCACCGGGGGTCTGCAGACCGGTGACGATCCTTGCTAATGTCGACTTGCCCGAGCCGGATTCGCCGATCAGCCCGAACGTTTCACCCTGGCCTATCTCGAGATCGACATCGTGCAGGACGGCCTGGTCACCAAAGGAATGACTGATACCCCTACAGGCGACCGCGATCTGGCGCTCCGTTTGCGGACCAGCTTGATCGTCGGGAACCGACGGGTGCTGCGACAGAGTGGGGCCGGTCGCCTCCGCCAGCCGACCGTCCCGTTTCGTGTAGTTGAGGGCCGGGATGGAGGCGATGAGCGTCTTCGTATAGGCGTGAGCAGGGTTATCGAAGACGTCGTTTGCCGCGCCGCTTTCGACCACCGTTCCCGACTGCATCACGGCCACCCGGTCGCAGGAACGGCGGATCATGTTGATATCGTGACTGATCAACAGAATGCTGGTTTTATGGTTCCTACGAAGATCCCGCAGGATGGCGATGATCTCGGACTGGACGCTGGCATCCAGCGCGGTCGTAGGCTCATCCATCACCAGCAGTGACGGGTCGAGCGCAATCGCAATGGCGATATTGGCGCGTTGCTGCATGCCGCCTGAAAGTTCGTGTGGGTAAAGGTCGAGGACCCGGCCTGGATGGCTTACCCTGACGCGTCCCAGCAGGTCGGCAGCCCGTTTGCGGGCCTCGTCGTGGCTAACCGGCCGATGCCGAAGAATTGTCTCCGTGATCTGTCGGCCAATCGTCATGCTTGGGTTGAGCGCCGCGCCCGGGTGTTGGTAGACCGCCGCTATGTGATCGCCCCTGATCTGGCGAAGCTGCTTCGCGGAAAGATCGCGGATTTCCCGGCCCTGGAATTGAAGGGCTGATGCCTCGATCCGGGCATTGTCAGGCAAGTGGCGCAGGATGGCCAGCGCCACCGAACTTTTTCCCGATCCCGACTCGCCCACCAGTCCGAGCGCTTCGCCCTCTCCGATGTGCAGTGACACGTCGCTGACGGCCGCCTGCGATCCCTTGCGCCCGTCATAAGCGACGCAAAGCTGCTCTACGTTCAGAACCGAAGGTGACATTGGCGAGCTTGAAACCACTTTCTTCCCGAGCTGCCATCAAAGGCAATCGCTTCCGCTTTTCCAGTACATTATCTCTATAAAATTACTCGAATTAAACCGAAACGCAATCTAGCTTTTACGGATCGGGAGATTGTTGGATCGCGGCCGATCGATGAAGCGCGATGGTCTCCAGAGCAGATTTGGCAGGAGACCGGCATGGCTCGAGACCATATGATTCTCAGCGCATTCTTCTTCAATCCGCAGGGCGATCACCGCATGTCATGGCGCCATCCCTGCGCGCCGGGCCGCGAAGTGCTGGACTTCGACTACTACCGCGATCTCGTGCAGGCAGCCGAGCGCGCCAGGATCGACACGATCTTCGTCGCCGATCACGTCGCGATCTGGGATTCGGTGCAGAGCGGCGTCGCGCACTACGCGAATGCCCGCCTGGAGCCGCTGACGTTGCTGTCGGCGCTGGCCGGGGTGACCAAGCACATCGGCCTGATCACCACCGCGTCGAGTTCCTACAGTGAGCCCTACAATGTAGCGCGCATGTTCGCCTCGCTCGATCACATCAGCCAGGGCAGGGCGTCGTGGAACGTCGTCACCTCCGCCATGGACGAAGAAGCCCGCAACTTCGGCCGCGACGGCAATATCGAGCATGCGTTCCGCTACGAGCGCGCCACCGAATTCCTCGATATTGTCAAGGCGCTCTGGGACAGCTGGGAAGACGAGGCCCTGCTTCTCGACAAGGCGTCGGGCTATTTCGCCGACCCTGAAAAGGTCCATGCGATCAATCACAAGGGCACGCACTTCAAGGTCCGCGGCCCGCTCAACGTCTCCCGGCCGCCGCAGGGTCACCCGCTGATCGTCCAGGCCGGCTCGTCGGAGGATGGCAAGAATTTTGCCACCGCCCATGCAGACGTGCATTTCGCCATCTTCAGCACCAGGGAAGATGGCGTCAGGTATCGGGAAGATATCAATCAGCGCCTCACTCGCTATGGCAGGAAGCCGGAGAGCTTCAAGATCCTGCCGGGGATACTGCCGATCGTCTCGCCCTCCGAGGCGGAAGGCCGGCAACGGCAGGACTATCTTCAGTCCCTGCTTCCCGACCAAGTCGGCATCGATCTCCTATCAAGCTGGAGCGGGGTCGATCTTTCGCAGTACCCACCGGACGGGCCGCTGCCGCCGCTGCCGGACGAGAGCACGTTCAACGGCGGGCGCACGTCGCTCAACCGGGTCAAGGAGTGGTCGAAGCAGAATCTCAGCCTGCGCGACATCGCCCGCAAGCTCGCCAATAGTGGTTCGGTGCCTACCGTCGTGGGAACGCCCAAACAGATCGCCGACCAGTTGCAGGACTGGTTCGTTTCGGGCGCCGCCGAGGGCTTCAACCTGATGTTCCCACTGCTGCCCGAAGACTGGGTGAACTTTGCTGAACAGGTCGTGCCGGAATTGCAGCGCCGCGGCGTGTTCCCGACTGAATACGCGCCGGGGACGCTGCGCGACCGTTTCGGCCTGGCGCGACCCGCCAATCGCTTCGCCGAACAGCGCGACAATGCGCACGCCGTGTCCTGATCGGAGAACAGTCATGACCGCCGCACCGAAACTGCAGCCCCGCGAAGCCGCCGCTCCGCACCTCGTCAACGTCCTGCACAGCCCCAAGCGTGTGCGCGTCAAATTCGGCGGTCACACCGTCGCCGACAGCCGAAACGTGCTGGTGCTGCGCTCCAATCATTTCCTGCCGGTCTATTTCTTCCCGGCGGCCGCGGTCGACCGGTCGCTGCTGAAGCCGTCGAAAGATGGGCAGCAGCACGCGGTCGGCGGCGAAACGAAATACTGGGATCTCGATACAGGTGACAGGCGTTCCCCCGACGCGGCCTGGTCCTTTGCAGCACCTCCGGATGAAAGCCTCTCACCCTTGGCCGGCCGCATCGCCTTCACCTGGAATGCGGTCGACCAGTGGTTCGAGGAGGACGAGGAGGTCTTCGTCCATGCCCGAGACCCCTATGCGCGCATCGATGTGCTGCAGAGTTCGAGCCATGTCGAGATATGGTTCGACGGCGAGCCGATCGCCGACAGCCACCGTCCGGTGCTGCTGTTCGAGACCCATTTGCCGACCCGTTTCTACCTGCACCCGGACGATATCAGGCTGGAGCGGCTGACGGCGTCGACCACCACGACGCGATGTCCCTACAAGGGCATCGCCACCTACTGGTCCGGTCTGCTCAAGGACGGCTCGGTCCGCCCGGACATCGCCTGGAGCTACCGCGATCCGATCGCCGAAATGCCGAAGATCAAGGGCCTCGTCGCCTTCTACCCGCAGGCTGTCGACCGCATCCATCTCGACGGCCAGCCCGTCACATAGACGCATCTTTCAATCTCATTTCAGACAGGGGTTTCAACATGACCAGACGCAACGATATCGACTTGCTTCGCAACCTGTCCGGGGACATCTGGAATGTCGCCGTCGACGAATATCAAGGAGGTTTTCTCAAGCGCCGCGATCTTCTCAAATATGCAGCGCTGATCGGCCTTACCGGTTTTGCCGCCTCGCAAGGGCTCTCCGGCCGCGCGCTCGCCAGTGGACAGACCGGGGGCACGGTCCGTGTCGGGCTTGGCCAGCCGACCAAGGCTATCGATCCCGTATCGGTCACCGATCCGGCCAGCATCGGGGTGATCAGCCAGGTGGGCGAATATTTGATCCTCGACGATCCGAAGGATGGGCTTCAGCCGAAGCTCGCTCTGTCCTGGGAGGCCGACGAGACAGCCAGCCGCTGGACCTTCAAATTGCGCCCAGGGGTGAAATTCCACGATGGTCGTGCGGTCACCGGCCGGGACGTGGTGGCGAGTTTCGAGCGGCTGGTCAATCCGGCCAACGGCTCGTCGGCGCTGTCGGCCTACAAGGGCATCCTGTCCAAGGGCGGCGCCAAGCTGGTCGATGATGAGACGGTCGCCTTCGATCTCGACGGTCCGAACAGCAACTTCCCCTTCTATGTCTCCTCCGACGTCTACAATGCCGTCATCCTGCCGGCCGACTATGCCGGCGATTTCGAGAAGACTTTCAACGGCACCGGCCCGTTCAAGCTCGAATCGTTCCGTCCCAAGCAAGGCGCGAGCTTCGTGCGCAATCCGGATTACTGGGGCGACAAGGCGCTTCCCGACCGGGTCGAGATCAAGTTCTTCGACGATGAGCAGGCCCAGGTGCTAGCTCTGCAGGCCGGCCAACTAGACGTCATCCCGAGCACGACGCGGCTGGAACTGGCGATCGAGGGCAATCCCAATTTCAGAATACTCAGCGTTCAGGCAAGCTCGCATGAGCAGGCGCATCTCAGGACCGACCAGGCGCCGTTCGCCGACAAGCGCGTCCGCCGCGCGCTGGCGCTGACCATCGATCGCGAGGCGGTGGTGAAAGGGCTGCTGAAGGGTCGTGCGATCGTCGGCAACGACAACCCGTTTGCCCCTGTCTTTGCCTCGACCGATCCTTCCGTGCCACAACGCAAGCAGGACATCGCTGAGGCCAAGCGGCTGCTTGGCGAGGCCGGCGTGCCGAACGGATTTGAGGTCACACTGACCACCGAACGCGCCTATGACATTCCCGACTATGCGGTACTCATTCAGAATTTCGCCAAGAAGGCCGGCATCGACATCAAGCTCAACGTTCTGCCGCAGGACGCCTACTATGGATCGGCGACCTTCGGGAGTTCGCCATGGCTGGATTCGGTCCTGGGCATCACTGATTTTGGCCATCGCGGCACGCCCGACATCTTTCTGAACGCCACGCTCAAGAGTTCGGGAGCCTGGAATGCGGCGCATTTCAACAATCCGGCCTATGACGCCTTGCTGCTCGACTACTCCAAGGCGCGCGACCTGAAGACACAGCGCCTTGCCGCGGGCAAGATTCAAAACCTGCTTCTCGACGAAACGCCGCTGATCATCAGCTACTTCTCGCAATACAGCCGGATAACCAGCACCAAGGTCGAGGGGGTGCGCTTCACCGCGATCTCCCATCTGCTGCTCGACCGGGTTTCCTTTGTCCAGGCATGATCCCGAAAAGTTGGACCGGTTTGCGCTGGAAATCATGCCCGAACTAGAGATCATGCTCAGATGCGGGAATAGAGGCTCATCCCGATTCCACCGGGATGGAACAGGGTCCAAGCGGAGCGGCAAGAGCCGATGCTGAACGGCCGCACCCTGTTGGCGCGCCTCGGCACGCTCGTGCTTACGCTGTGGCTTGTCAGTGTCCTGGTTTTCTTCGCCGGGCAGATTCTGCCCGGCGATGTCGGCCGTGTCATGCTCGGCCCGTTCGCCGATGCTGAGGCTGTGGCCGAGCTCAACAAGCGGCTGGGGGTGGATCAACCCGTTCTCGTCCAGTATTGGCGCTGGTTCAGCAAGGCGGTCACCGGCGACTTCGGCGCTTCCCTGTCGATGCGCGCGCCGGTCACGCCGTTCGTGCTGGAAAGTCTCAAGAACTCCGCTGCCCTCGCCGGCGTCATTCTGGTCCTTCTCGTTCCGCTCGGGGTTGGCGCGGGCGTCGTCGCTGGCTTTAATCAGGGCCGCTTCATCGATCGCTTGATCGTGCTGGCGGGTGTTTCCTTCGGCATCGTTCCCGACTTTGTCTCGGGCCTGCTCCTGCTCATTGTCTTCGGTCTGTGGCTGAACTGGTTCCCGATATCGGGCGTCGCTCCGGACGGCGCGGGCTTTTGGACCAACAGCTATTACCTGATATTGCCGGCCCTTCCCCTGGTGCTGAACCTTGCCGGCTATATCGCCAGGATAACGAGGGCTGGGGTGATCGAGGCGCTGGCTGCCGACTACACGCGGACCGCCGTCCTGAAGGGGCTCGAGCGGCCGGAAATTATCGTTCGGCACGTGTTGCGCAACGCCCTAACCCCGACCATCGCGGTTCTCGCCACCCAGACCGGTTACATGCTTGGCGGGCTTGTCGTGATCGAAGCGCTGTTCGGCATCCAGGGCTTGGGCAATCTGGTGCTTAACGCCGCCAAGGCACGGGATTTTCCGATGCTTGAAGCAGGCGTTCTTGTGATGGCAACGATCTTCGTTCTGTCGGCAGCGACGGGCGATCTCGTGCAGGCCTTGCTCGATCCGCGGCAACGCCGCCGGCCTTCGTCATGATGGAGCTTGTGGAGTTTCCTGCACCGCAGCGCGACAGGTTCGGCTTGCCGGTGGCGAGCAGGATCCGTCGCGTTTTTTCGGGAGTGCCGCCATCCGTCGCGATCGGCTCGATAATGCTGCTGTTCTGGGTCGCATGCGCCGTGTTCGGCGATCTGTTCGTTCCTTACGATCCCTATGCCGAGGACTTCCTCGCCATGCTGACATCTCCCGACGCCCTGCACTGGTTCGGAACCGACCAGCTCGGCCGCGACGTGCTGTCCAGGATCGTCGTCGGATCGCGCGACATCCTGCTGGTTGCACCGTTGGCGACGCTGACCGGTGTTGCCGCCGGCACCGTCATCGGGCTCGTGCTCGGTTATTTCGATGGGCTTGTCGATGCCATCGGCGCGCGGCTTCTCGACACGCTTATGGCGTTTCCGTTCATCGTTCTGGTCACCATGACGCTTGTGGCGATCGGCCCATCCAACCTTACGGTCATTCTGGTGATCGGTATTGCCTATGCGCCGCTTGTGGCGAGGACCGTTCGCGCTGCCGTGCGCGAGCAGCGCGAACGCGACTATGTCAGCGCTGCACGGCTCGGTGGCGAAAACGCGTGCGCCATCATGTTCCTGGAAATTCTGCCCAATGTCAGGGAGACCATCTTGATCGAGCTCGTCACCCGGTTGGGATATGCGTTCTTCGCCATCGCGACGCTGAGCTTTCTTGGCCTGGGGATTCAGCCTCCCTCGGCAGATTGGGGGCTGGCCATCGCCGATGGCTACGGCTTCCTGACCGGCGGAAAATGGTGGGTCGTCGTCTTCAACTCCGGTGCGATCATATCCCTGGTCATGGCGACAAACCTCATTGCGCAAGGCATAGGCGCCTTCGAGAACGCCGACAGGTAAGCTGGCTCTCTCCGCTTTCGCGTGTCACCTGAGGCTTACGAGCAATTTACGACCATGGGCTAAAAACGTCCTTGTTGATTCGGTGGGACAAGGAACAGCATGAGCAAAGCCCTCACTTCATTCGCACTGGTCGCCGCGTTGACGGCTTTGCTGATGGCGCTCAGCCTGGCAGTGGCCGAGCATGGCTATCCCTACGGTGCGATCGGCGCAAAACGCCTGGACGACGTCGCCGATGCCGGGACGTTTATCCCGCTCGCGGCCGTGTATTTCTTCAGCGCGCTGCTCATGATGATCCTGCCGATCAGGGCCGCCAGCGTCGTCCTGACGAACGCTGCGGATGCGATCTTCTGGACAGTCATAGCGTTGTTCGCAGCCATCATCGGCTACCTCGCCGCCAGATGGGCTTTCGATCGAAGCAACATCTTGCCGGCGCTGCTGAACTGGCGCTTCCTGTTCGTCGTCGCCATCGTCGGTTGCCATCTTTTCATGAACGAGCTGCGCCGCAATATCCTGCTAAGAAGCCTGTTCTTTGTCGTCTTCGCCGCGGCGACGCTGGCCTGCCTGTTTTGGTCGTTCACCATCTGACAAACCCGCGCAGGCGCTGGGCTTGACGGCTCAGTTCTTGTCGACCGGCTTCGAACGCATGCGCGAAACGGTTTCGCGTTCGGCCCTCTTCGACCGCATCGGCGGCAGCCCGCGGTCGATCAGGTCCATGTCTTCCAGCACCATGTCGCCCATGCGCTTGAAGGCGATGTCGAGCGCGCCGGCCCGGTGGGCGGAGCGCAGGAAGCCGGGCAGTGCGCGCACGGGATGATCCTGTGCCAGCGGCTCTTCCGGAAACACATCGCTGGCGGCGACGATATGACCGCTGCGAACGGCGTCCATCAATGCCGGGAAATCGACCACGCCGGCACGGCTGAGCAGGATGAAGGCGGCTCCCTTGCGCATTCTGGCAAAGGCCTCAGCGCCGAGAGACCCCTGGTTTTCGCTGGTCACCGAAGCGACGACGAAAACGAAATCGCTCTCCGACAGGACCGTGTCGAGCGAAGCCGGCTCGACGCCGTTCTCTATCAGGATCGACGGCGGCAGCCACGGATCGAATACCTTGGTCCGCGTCCGAAAGCCCGACAGCAGCCGGTTGAGCGCACGGCCGAGATCGCCGAAGCCGATGATGCCGACATCCGCGCCGGAAAGAAGTCGCGCCGTCCGGTTGCCGTCTCCGCCCCACAGCTCCTTGCTCTGCCGGAAGGCGAGGTCCGCATCGACAATGTCGCGAGCGAGGTTGAGCGCCATGGCAAGGCCGAGCTCGGCAACAGGCTCAGCGAAGACCAGGCCCGTGGTGACGACATGGATGCCGCGCGTAAACAGCGTCTCATATGGCATGTTGTTGAGGAGGTTGCTCTCGACATTGAAGATGCAGCGCAGCCTTTGCATCTTGTCGAGCGTCTCCGGCGCGATCGGCGGCTGACCGACAATGTAGCGTGCCTCGGCGAGCACGTCGGCCGGCAGGGCCGCGACGCCTTCCGGCGACGTTTCGACGATACGATATTTGGCGCGGAATCTCGCCAGTGCCTCGGGCGTGAAAATCAGGTCGAGCGTGCGTGGCTCGGGCGCGCTGATCACCAATGGCAAGGCGCTGTCGGACATGGCGGTTCCTCCCGGTGCGACCCGCGTCGCACACACACTAAAGTCATGGTTTACCACCTAGACACCTAACACATGCCTGTCGAGGAGGAGAACTTTGCCGCCGGGGGCCTTGCGGTGTGGCGGCCGGTGGTCCAGATAGACGGCCAATCGAAGGACGACAAGGAAGACAGCGATATGACCCCGTTTCGAAAGAACCTCATCGATGGCGAGTGGGTTGGCGATGCCGGCTCCCGTAACATCAACCCGTCCAATCTCGACGACGTGGTCGGCGAATATGCGTCGGGCGACGCCGAGCAGACCCGGCAGGCGATCGCGGCGGCGAAAGCGGCTTTTCCGGCATGGTCGCGATCGGGCCTGCTGGCACGCCATGCGGTGCTGAGGAAGGCGTCGGACGAGATCACCGCGCGCAAAGATGAAATCGGCCGGGCGCTGGCGCGCGAGGAAGGCAAGACGCTGGTCGAGGGCATTGGCGAGACCGTGCGGGCCGCCCAGATCTTCGATTTCTTTGCTGGTGAGGTACTGCGCCTGTCGGGCGAGCTGGTTCCAAGCGTGCGGCCCGGCGTCGGTGTCGAGATCACACGGGAGGCGGTCGGCGTCGTCGGCATTATCACGCCATGGAATTTCCCGATCGCCATCCCGGCGTGGAAAATCGCTCCTGCCCTGGCCTATGGCAATACCATCGTCTTCAAACCGGCCGATCTGGTTCCGGAGAGTGCCTGGACCATTGTCGACATCCTGCATCGGGCCGGCCTGCCGAAGGGCGTGCTCAATCTCGTCATGGGCAAGGGTTCGGTGGTCGGCCAGGCCATGCTCGACAGCCCCGACCTCAATGCCATCACCTTCACCGGTTCGGTCGGCACCGGCAAGCGCGTGGCTGCGGCGAGCGTCGAGCACATGCGCAAGTTCCAGCTCGAAATGGGCGGCAAAAACCCGCTTGTCGTGCTCGACGATGCAGATCTTGCCGTTGCCGTCGACTGCGCGATCAACGGCGCATACTTTTCGACCGGCCAGCGCTGCACGGCATCGTCCCGCCTGGTCGTGACGGACGGCATCCATGACCGCTTCGTCGATGCGATGAAGGATCGCCTGGCTAAGCTGGTCGTCGGCGACGCTCTCGATGCGAAAACCCAGATCGGACCGGTCGTCGACCAGAGTCAGTTGAAACAGGATGAAGACTATATCGCCATCGGCCGCCAGGAAGGCGCCGATCTGGCCTTCGGTGGCGAGCGGCTCGATCGCGAAACCCGCGGCTTCTACCTGCAGCCGGCGCTGTTTACGCAAGCCACCAACGCCATGCGCATTTCACGCGAGGAGATCTTCGGACCGGTCGCCAACGTGATCCGCGTCAAGGACTATGACGAGGCGCTGGCGGTGGCCAACGACACGCCGTTCGGGCTGACGTCGGGCATCTGCACATCGAGCCTCAAGCACGCCACACATTTCAAGCGCAATTCCGAGGCCGGCATGGTGATGGTCAATCTGCCGACGGCGGGCGTCGACTTCCATGTGCCTTTCGGCGGCCGCAAGGGATCGAGCTACGGCCCACGCGAGCAGGGCCGCTATGCGGCGGAATTCTATACCACGGTGAAGACCGCCTACACGTTCGCCGGCTAAGTAAATCAGTGTAACTTGCCGATGACGCCTTTCCCAGAAGCGCGAGTTGCTGGGAAGGGCGAGTATCTTCGTCCCCGACACGGCAAGCGGCAGCTGGGCAGTGGCCGTTATTGAGCCCGCGTCCTCCGGACGGTCGCTGTCTGTGACAGCCAGCCGCCGCTGAACCCTGCCTTGCACAGGCCGCGGCGGATATGCGGGCTCGACCGCATCAGCTCCCAGATCAAGCGCGAACGGTGATTTTCGATCATCAACACGACGATACCTTGGTCCAGTCCGTAATGCGCATCCGATATCCAGCCGCTCGGCCCGAATTTCCGCCGGTTCGCCAGCGTCGGGTTGAAGCCGCTCGGCAGCCTGAAACCGTCGATCACCTCTGGGTGGCGTTCCCCGAGATGGCGTAGCGCCGGCAGGCAGATTTCCGGTGCGAATGGCAGCGATGCAAGGTACGACCACGGCGCTATCGTTCCGTCGTCGGGGCCGAAC
Organism: Mesorhizobium robiniae; assembly: GCF_040545535.1. Taxonomy (NCBI): domain Bacteria; kingdom Pseudomonadati; phylum Pseudomonadota; class Alphaproteobacteria; order Hyphomicrobiales; family Phyllobacteriaceae; genus Mesorhizobium; species Mesorhizobium robiniae. The sequence goes on along the minus strand of NZ_JBEPMC010000002.1, from coordinate 750,036 downwards.
GGTGCGCCGCGCGCCGCGTAGCCGGAAAATTTACGCGGCCGCCGCTCGATTTGGGCGCGGAAGTTGCCGGGTCCGTCACCTGCTGAGAGGCCCCACAGTCCTTCACCGTAGCCGTCGTAGCCGGAGGGGTTATGCCGCGCATAGTCCCGGTGAAGGTAGGTCGCGCGGCGGCTGTTTTCGAAATAGTCCGAGTTCTTTTCCCGCATGAACGCATCCCGGATGCCATCGAAATCGATCCAGGCATGCGAGAACTGGTGCATGAACAATGGACCGCCATAGAGCACGTCGTAGCCGTAGATGTTTTCCCACTGATATGTCGCCGTCCAGCCGGCATAGCTGTCGTCCGAGGCTGGCCTGTCCGGAGCGGCCATCGCCAGAACGTAGAGCACCGTCGCTTCGTTGTAGCCTTCCCAGCCATAACGCAGAAAGCCGCTCTTCGGCTTCCAGCCCTGCCGCAAAGTCGAATTGCTGCCTTGCGCCCATCGCCAGTCGACGCGCCGATAGAGCATTTCCGCGAGGTCGCGGATTTCGGTTTCTTCGTCATTGTCGCCTTTGAAATAGGCGCCAGCCACGAGCACGCCTGCCATCAAGAGCGCAGTGTCCACCATCGACAATTCGCACCGCCAGGCGCGCAGGCCGGTCCGCATGTCAAGGAAATGATAGTAGAAACCTTTGTGGCCAGTTGCGTCGTCGTCACCGCCTTGCCGGCTGTTCCAGAAGAAGCGCAACGTGGCGAGCGTCAGCTTTACGGCTGCGTCTCGGGTCATCCAGCCGCGTTCGACCCCGACCGGATAGCAGGACAGGGCGAAGCCGACGACCGCGATGCTTGCCGGCCAATTTGGCCGCGAAGTGTCCGCGACCAGCCCGTTCTCCGGGTTCACGGTTTCCAGAAAATAACCGAAGGCCGCGCGCTGGAAGCGGTCGAGCAGATCTTCGTCGGACAGTGCAGGTTCGACGCTAAGCAAACGAAGTGAACTCCAGTCTGGCGGGCGCTGGCGCTAGAGCGGTTCATCGTTTCACGGAAACGCCGAACCGCTCTATCTCTTTGTTTTTGCGCAATTCCGGACGGAAAACCGCCTCACACTTTTCCTGGAATTGCTCTAGATCGCGCCTTGCTTGCTTCAATAGGTCGCCCGGCCGCCGGAGACGTCGAAGACTGCGGCCGTCGTGAAGGAGCATTCCTCGGAAGCGATCCACGAGATCAGCGCCGCCACCTCCTCGACCTCGCCAAACCGCGCCATCGGTATCTTCGACAGCATGAAGTCGATGTGCTGCTGGCTCATCTGCTGGAAGATCGCGGTGCGCACGGCCGCCGGCGTGACGCAGTTCACCGTCACCTTGGACTTGGCCAGTTCCTTGCCCAGCGACTTGGTCAGGCCGATCACCGCCGCCTTCGAAGTGCTGTAGGCCGACGCGTTGGGATTTCCCTCCTTGCCGGCGATCGAGGCGATGTTGACGATCCGGCCATAATTGCGCTCGAGCATATGCGGAACCAGCGCCTTGTTGCAGAAGAAGACGCCGTTGATGTTGATGTCGATGACCCGGCGCCAATCCTCAACCGAATAGTCCCAGGTCGTCATGTTCGGGCCGGTGATTGCCGCGCTGGTGACCAGGATATCGACCGCGCCGAGGGCATCGATTGTCTGCCGGGCGGCCCGTTCGACCGCTACGGGATCGGCGACGTCGACAGTCACGCCGTGCAAGTCGGCAATGACGGCCTTGGCCTGATCGATCTGGGCGGGGTCGCGATCCCAGACGCAAATGCGTCCGCCCTCTTCAGCGATTCTTTGCGCGACGGCCAGACCGATGCCTGAGGCGCCACCGGTGATCACGGCCGATCGTCCGGCAAACCGTCCCGCGAAACTCATCGGCATGTGCTCGTTCTCCCAATCGGCGGCGAATGTGAAGTCAACGACGGAGAAGTTCAAGCCAGAGTCTGGAGCCTCCGAACATGTTCGTGGTGGGCCAGGAGCACGCGGTTGAATGATGTGGCCTGTTCTCTAAGCCTGCTCTGTCCAGTGCTGAAGAACTGAAAAAACAGTTCGCACCCGGTGGGTGCTTTGTTCTTGCCGCACTGCCTGTCTCGGCCTTCTACCTGCTTCTCCTAAGGCCTCCGCATGGGTGTTTTTGCCTCATTTGGGTGACAGGCTGCGGGGGATGGGTTATATTGCACTGCACAACGGAAGCGTCAGCGCTTGGCGCGGCGGCAAATCGGCCTTGAGCTGTATGGACGGGAATCCGCTACCGAGATGAAGATTCCAAAATCTCTGTTGATCGACCCGGAGAAGAACACGGTCTACGGTAGCTTTGCAGTTGCCATCTCCATTTGGGCGTTCTCCTACTCCGCCGTTTTCGGCCAGGTCCTGATCCTGGCCTATTATGCGGTCTGGCTTCCCCTTATCCTGGTCGACTACCGGCGGCTGTTGCGACATCTATCGAGCGCATGGCTCCCGCTGGCGTTTGCCATCTACGTCTGCCTCTCGGTGTTCTGGTCGGATGCTCCCGGCCTCACGTTGAGGACGGCAATCCAGTATTGTTCCCATATCGCCTGCGCCTACATCGCTGCGCGGACCGTCAGCGTCCGCACGTTGGCGATAGGCTCGCTGACCGGGATTTTTGTCGTCCTCATCTATTCGCTCGCGGTCGGGGGTTATTCCTACGATATTCTCGACGGGAGCTACAATTTCGTCGGCGCATTCAGCTCCAAGAACCAGATCGGCTTTGTCGCGTCGCTCGGGATCTATTTTTGCGTTGTCTTCCTGGCCTTTCTCAGACGCGGCCGGGTAAGCCTTTTTCTGACGGCGCCCGTCTTCGTTCTGTCGGCCTACCTACTGGTCATGGCGCATTCCGCCACCTCGACGGCTTCGGTGCCGGCAGTTCTCGCTCTGGTGGCTCTGCTCGCGATGGCCAAGAAGCTTTCGCTCCGCTATCGACGGGTGATTTTCCTGGTCGGTGCATCCGGGCTGGTCGTGGTCACCGCGGTTGCCTTTGCGGGACTTCTGGATTTCGTTCTTGGCGCCTTCGGAAAGGATTCCACCCTGACCGGGCGGACCTATCTCTGGGAGCAAGGCTGGAACGCGGCGCAGCAAGCGCCGATCCTCGGTGTTGGCTACGCGGCCTATTGGGTGCAGGGTTTTGCCGAGGCCGAGCGGCTTTGGAACGAATTCTACATCACAACCCGATCCGGCTTCCATTTCCACAACACTTATATAGAAGCCCTCGTGGAGCTTGGTTATGTCGGGGCGACGCTGATCTCGCTGATCATCCTGCGCACGCTGTGGGGCCACATAGCGGCTTTGATATTCAGGACATGGCAAGCCGAGTCCGTGATCCTTGCCGGTGTGATGATGCTTCTGTTCATCCGGTCCTTCGTCGAGATCGATACCTTCAATCCCTACATCATGGGCTCCTTCCTCTTGTATTACAGCTACTTCAAGCTGGTGAGGGTGCCTGTCGCCCGTCCCCGGTGGACCGCGACCAACCTCTCGGAACCAGAAACCGCAAGAGGATAATCAAAGCCCGGAATGCGGCCATCTCGCAGGCAGCTTCTGAAGCGGTGGCGAAAGGCAGTTGCTCCTTCGCTTTCGCCCGAGTTGGATTTGCTGCCTATCGATCAGGCCCGAAGGGTTAGGAGCGCATACCATGCGAACCGCTTCACGTAGGGAAGCGTCAGAACGACTGAATCGACAGCTTTTCCAACTGTGTAGACGGCCTCCGAAAGGCTTCGCGGCATCAGCGCACTTCCTACGGAGCACAGGCCGAAATACTCCACCCGGACATCGCTGAAATAGCGGCGAGCCAACGCGAAGTCCGAAACCAACAAAGGATGTTCGTCCTCGGTGCGGATGAGGGGCGTCCGCCTTCTGTAGGCATTCAGGAGAGGATTGTGTCCCATCGGCTCGTAGAACGACGCCACACCGTTCGGCTTCAGGACACGGACCACCTCGGAAAAGCACCGATCCAGGTCCAGGTGATGGATGATTCCGCGTCCATACACCAGGTCGAACTTGTTGTCTTCGAAGGACATCGCTTCCGCATTCATCGCCAGGAATGTAGCGTTCGTGCTGCCAAGCGTGCTCGCCCGTTCGTTCGCCTTGTTTACCGCTACGTCCGAAATGTCGATCCCCGTCAGAGATCGGCAAAGGCCGGGCAGATGCAGGGAATGCAGCGACCACCCACCATCGGAACAACCGTACTCGAGCACATCAGCGTTTTTCGAAAGGCGTTTTATTTGCCTATCTTGATGCTCAGCACCGTGGCGAATTGTTCGATACCACTTGTCCAGACTTTCTCTTGGATCCGCCTCCTGACTAAATCTGAGATTGTGAAATTCTCTTTCCCGACTGACTATTTCGTCCCTTTCACTGCGCACGACAAAGTCCTCCTCCCTCAGATTTAAGTTGCAAACTAAATCACAACGTCTGCTTGCGCCGTAATTGCTCACGTCCCGAGTTGGCGGTAGGCTGGCTTGTCGGGCGGCGAGAACAGTATCGGTGAGTTCAAGGTCGAACTCGTCTGGGTCGAACTCTTCGCCGATCAAGTCGATCTGTTCGGCGTGGTTGTCAACGGCAGAGCAATTCCGGATCAGCGCGACGAGAATGCCTTTTTCTGGCTATGCGTTACTCCTCTTGTTTAAATGGATGTAACGGTACTATCCAAGCTATCTTTTTAGGGTAGGCACGATGGATATTCATACGCCCAACGCATAGCCGCTCCTCGCGAACGAGCGTGCACCAATGGACGGCCTTGGCCGACACTCCTTTTGAGTGCCAGCCGACGTTGAATATTCGATCGCTCGAAGGTCTATTGGCTAGCCATTGGCGCTAGCTTGACCTTGATTACGTCACCTGGCAGCACCGGCGTGTCTTCGCTGGCGGCGATCTCGCTGGTTTTGCCGTCGACCACCCGAACCAAGCCAAACGACATCGTCGGCTCTTCGCCGTCGCGATAGCGTTGCAATGCGGGGTTCCCCGTCATGGCTTCGGCCATCAAGCCTGTTTGCATGTTCATCTTGAGCATTGTCGCACTGAGGTCGGCTTCTACCTGTTGCCGGTCGGCGGCGAGGCCCGCATTCTGGGTGTTTTCCAGGTCAATGGCATCCTGGGTAGCCTTGCTGATCGACTGCTTGGCGGTGAGGATGGCCGTGTCGTAGTCCAGGATCTGACCTTCCAGGTCGGCGATCGTTTGTTGCGAATTCAGAACCCGCGTGTTGACGACAAGGCCTTTCTGCGCCAGCGAACCGATGCCGCTGAGCTGTTCCTTTGCCAGGTCGACCTGCCGTTGCTGGTTGACGATCTTTTTCTGCAGCGAATCGATCTCGCTCTGCAGCAGCTTCTTCAAATCGTCGAGCGCCTGAAGGCGCAGTTTCAGCTTCTTTTGATCGGCCGTCAGGATCGCCATCTCGTCGGCAACGATGCTTGCGAGTTTTGGATCGTCGGCCACTTCCTTCGGCACATCGAATGTCGGCTTGTCCGCGATCTCCGCTTCGATGCGCGCACGCCTGACGATCAGCCGGACCCGTTGGTCTTGAAGGACGTCAAAATCGCCCTTGGCATTGATCATGTCGCGGTCGTAGCGCTGTCCTTCGGGGCTCCGCCGGACGCCGCCGGCGATGCTCATCGCCCTCAGGACGGTCAGGTCAGGCACGTAAGGATACTGGCCGGGGCTCTGGACCTCCCCGGAAATGTAGAACGGCCTGTACTGCGCCATTTCGACGGAGGCTTCCGGCCGGTCAGCCAGGGCGAGCTTGCGCTGAAGCGCCTGGCCGATTGCTGCAGCGATCTCGGATGTGGTCTTGCCGGATGCCGGCATTTCGCCGACGAACGGCACCGACAATGTTCCAGAAGGACCGACCGTGTACTCTCCGTTGACGGCCGTCCAGTCGCGGAAGGTGCCTTCAACGGTCTGCCACTCGGCCACTCGGATGGTCAGCTTGTCCTGCGATCCCAGGCGGTACTCGTCGGCGGCGGCGAGTTGGGGAACGGCGAGCGCCAGCGCAAGGCAAGCGGTCACAAGCCGCATCCGTCGCATGCGATTGCTAACAGTGCCGGCGCAGGAGATTTCGACTATGTCTGTTTTCAACTGAACGTTTTCCGATCCGCTTTGGCCCCGCCCGATGAAGCTTGCTGCAGAATGCTTGGCGTCTAGAGCGACGTGCGTCCCTTGGGACACACAAACCACACTCTAGTACTTTAATCTGCGCATCGTGCTTTTCGAAAATCGATCTGCGGCCCGATGCGCGGGACAGTCACTCCTCGACTCAGAACCGGCTGGCGGCCGGTCAATAGCAACCCCGCGACATCCAGACGGCGGGCACGGTCTTGATAATGATGCGAATGTCTTCGAACAGCGACCAGTTCTCGACGTAGTGGCGATCGAATGCGACGCGGCTGTCATAGGAAACGTCGTTGCGGCCGCTGACCTGCCAGAGCCCGGTCAGGCCGGGGCGCGATTTCAGATAATAGACCGCCGAACTGCCGTAGATTTCCAACTCGTCGCGCACGACGGGGCGGGGGCCGACAAGGCTCATGTCGCCCTGAAGGATGTTGATGATCTGCGGCAGTTCATCGAGGCTGAGCTTCCTCAGCACGGCCCCGACGCGCGTAACGCGCGGATCGTTCTTGAGCTTGCGGGTGGCTATCCATTCAGCTTTGGCGTCCGGGTTGGCGGCAAGATATGCAGCCAGCACCTGTTCGCCGTCCTGAACCATCGTGCGAAACTTGAGGCACGGGAAAATCCGCCCTCCCCGACCGATCCGGCTGTGGCCGTAGAAAATCGGCCCGCCATCGGAAAATTTGACAAGCAGCGCGACCATTGCAAACAGCGGACTGAGCGCAACCAGGCCAATCAGTGAACCGGCAATATCGAAGCTGCGTTTGAGCAGGCCGCCGATTGGTGGAAAATCGATGCCGGCCTGCGAAAAATCCGCATCGGCCGACTTGGCTACGTCCCTCATGCATAAACTCCATACGTTGAACGGATGGTTGGCGCCACGATACCAAAAAAATGCTGCATCGCAACACACAATTTCTCGATCGATTGAAATAATCGCGTCATGAATTGACTAAATAATAAACCCATCCTGCACAAAATTTGGCCTTTATGGCACATTCGTGACAGATTATGGGCAATTTTGAAAAATCTAGTGCGTTTTTGAGGCTGATTTGGGGCGAATCGCTCTTGTTGCCACGTATTTGAGCATCATGGTGCTTTAGCTTTGCAAAGCATATAGCGGTTATAAAGTAAAATACGATTTAATATTGTGGCTGTTACTGAAGTGAGTCCATATCCGGAGATTGGCCGCGGTGCAGATGTGTGCATCGCAACATGGCGGAGTCGATCCTGCGAATTCACCCAAAATTATTTGTGGTTGGCCTTGCCCGCTATTGCACAGCTCAATAGAGTTGCAAATTGTTTCTGTCAGAGTATGGACAGGGTGGAATAGGCCGGAAGCAACCGGCCAAAAAGCGGGCAGCCTCAACGAGCTCGCATGGCGAAGGGAGGGCTCGGGGTGGGTCAATCATCGATTTTTGCCCGGGCAGGTTAACGGGCTGTCGGGTATGTCGCTACCAAAGTTCATCATCGGCATGTTGTTCGCTCTGGCGGTTGTGGTCGCCTGGTCTTACCTGGCCGGCGCTTCGCTCGGCACGACGCTTTTTCGCGCTATAGCCTGCGCCATCGTCATCCAACTGGGTTACTTTCTGCTGGTTTTCGCCATGGTTGCCAGAAACGCTCCGACATCGGCTGACAAGCTTCGCGATGCTGAACGAAAGCTGAGTTCGGCTGATGCGGCCGATGGCGAGAAGTTCAGTGCCAGGAGAAGCCTCCATTGACGACCTGACGTCAGGTCGCGTTGGCAAGATTCCTTTCTGACTGCTTGCATGACAGGATCCTGGGCAACCGGCCTCCGGATTTTCTCTCTCCTTCTGATCACCAATTCAGCATGTTGCCGGATCTCGACGATGCGGCCGTTTTCCATCGCGACCGCACGGTCGGCGAACGACGCGATGATCGACGGCTGCTTCCATCCAAAATGAGCAGGCTGCTTGCGAGGGCGGCGCGCCATCCGTGGGCCACCACGACATCGAAAGGGACGACACGGAAAGGAAAGACTGGACGGAGCGAATGATTTTCGCGATGCTTTGCTTCGCAGTTGCAGCATAAGCGCCGGCCGACGCTTTTTGAACAGCCGGACGGTGAGAACGAGCGCTGCATCCAACGTTCAACAGGGGAGCGGCGAGAAAATTCGGAGTTACCGGTGCAGTCGAGAGGCCAATTGATGACAGAACCCCAGGTCTGCGTGATCATCGCTGCCCGCAACGCGGCGCGGACAATCCCGGTTGCCATCGCATCGGCATTGCGCGAGCCGGAGGTGGCGGAAGTCGTCGTCGTCGATGACGCGTCCACCGACGACACCGCGACAGTCGCTCGGGCGGCCGACGATGGCAGCGGCAGGCTTTCCGTCATCCGGCTCGACGTCAACGGCGGTCCTTCCTTCGCCCGCAACGCCGCGATCGCCAGCTCCAAATCGCCGTTCATCAGTATTCTGGACGCCGACGATTTTTTTCTCGAGGGCAGATTTCGCGAGTTGTTCGCCAGCGCCGATTGGGATTTCGCCGCGGACAACATCATGATGATCAGGGACGATGCGGCCACCGATGTCTCGAAAATCCCCGCGCCGCGGTTCTCGGCCGACCCGGAATTCCTCGATTTCGAACGTTTCATCGAGGGCAACATCTCCAGTCGCCGCGTGCGGAGAGGTGAGTTGGGTTTCCTCAAACCGGTGATCAGCCGTGCTTTTCTCGACCGGTATGGGCTTCGCTATGACGAAAACCTGCGGCTGGGCGAAGACTATGAACTCTACGCGCGCGCGGTTGCTCACGGGGCGCGGTTCAAGGTCATCAGGTCCTGCGGCTATGGCGCGATCGTTCGCGCAGATTCGTTGAGTGGCCAGCACAAGACGCAGGATCTCAAGCGCCTGGCCGACGCGGATCTGGCGCTGCTGGCGATCGACAGTTTGCCGGAAGGCTCTAAGGCGGTGCTCAGGAGGCATGAACGGCAGGTACGCGACAAATACCGGTTGCGGAACTTCCTCGACGTCAAGAATGAGCGTGGGCTGACATCGGCTGCGGCCTACGCCCTGGCCAGCCAGTCCAACCTCATCCCTATCGTTCGCGGGGTGGCCGCCGACAAGCTGGATGCGCTGTTTCGACGCGCCGGCTTTGCCTCGAAGCAACCTGTGCCGCCGCTGCGCTTTCTGATGGCCGCAACCAGCCCGGCCGGCGAGACTTGAGCTTGTCCCTGGCCGGCGCCATGCCACTCGTGTCGACAGGTCCTCGCCCCGCTCCAAAGTGATACGAATTTCCGATTGGCCACACCAAAGCGCGTCGCGTTTGATGAGGTTCATGCGACGCGCTTTGAGTTCTTGCTCTTATGCATATCGTTGTCGCAAAACCGCCGCGCACGTTTGCGCATCATGCATTAGGTGGTTGCCTACTCGCTTTGGGGATGGCATGTATGTTGCGGTGCAGCAATTTTGGCCGGCGGTTTGAATCGGCCCGAAAATGTCCTCCTGTCAGAGGAACTGGACGATGCGACGAGATTTTTTGGCTCGAACGGGCACGAGGCTAGGCTTTAGGCCAGCCATGACAGGGAACTGAGCGCATGGCCTCGATATTCGGCTTCAGATCAAGGGATCCGGCTCGAGACAGGCAGACCGACGTCTCGCGCCTTGATCGCCTGGCCAAGCTGCTTGACCAGATCGCGGCCGAGGTCGAGGCGGAGAAGAACGGACTTGAGAACCGCTACCGGACACAGGCCACCAACGCGGCCTTCCTGGTCGAGGCGATGGAGAATGGGGCGGGTTCCACCAGCAGATCCGCGGAAGTCGGTGAGCTGACGAGGTCGATCCTGAATTGCGAGCGGCGCATCGCGGCGCTCGCGCGCCAGAACGAATTGATGAAAGATCTCCGTCATTCGCTGGATGCAATCTTCGATGAAAGCGCTCAGCCTAGCTCGACCACCAAGCCTGGTTTCGCCAAGCCGGCCGCCGGCACAGGATGAATCTCGAAGTTGTGGGTGACACCGCAGGCAAGAGGTTTGGTGCCACAGGGCAAGAAGAGGCAGCACCAGGAAGGTACGGGGAGAAGGTCAAGATCAGCTCGTTTCGTCACGGTTCGAACGTCGACTTTGGGTTGGGGGCGCACAGCACAAAGGTGAGTTTGGTATGAACGCGGATCCGAAAATCACGACCACCCCAGCCATCGGCGGCAGGCCGTTCACGCGCTCGATCGGGCGAGGGAAGCTGAGGCGGCTATGTTCGGGCGGCGCGTTTCTGCTGGCCGCACTCGGCGGCCTGGCTGCAGGCCCAACCCCCTCTCATGCGCAGGATATTCCGACTGCGCCATCGTTCGTCGATGATTTCACCAGCTTCGACCGTGCGCGCTGGTATGTTTCCGACGGCTGGACGAACGGCAGCCATCAGAACTGCACCTGGTCCAAAAGCCAGGTCAAGCTTTCCGATGGCATGCTGACGCTCGGTTTCGAAAAGCAGAAGCTGAAGGATCGCGACTTTGCCTGCGGCGAGATCCAGACCAAGCAGCGCTTCGGCTATGGCACCTATGAGGCGCGGATGAAAACCGATGCGGCCTCCGGCATCAACACCGCCTTCTTCACCTACATCGGCCCCTCCGACAAGCAGCCGTGGGACGAAATCGACTTCGAAGTGCTGACCAAGGACACCTCCAAGGTGCAGGTCAACGCTTACATAGCCGGCAAGGGTAATAACGAGAAATTGGTGGATGTAGCAGGTGGCACCGACAAGGCATTTAACGATTATGCCTTCGTCTGGGAGAAGGACCGGCTGCGCTGGTATGTCAACGGCCAGTTGGTGAACACGATCACCGATCCGGCAAAGCTGCCCTCCCATGCGCAAAAGATATTCTTCAGCCTCTGGGGCAGCGACACCATGAAGGACTGGCTGGGCCCGTTTTCGGACCCGGGCCGCAAGCTCACCATGCAAGTGGACCGTGTCGCATTCACGGCGCTCGGCCAGCCATGCCAGTTTCCGGAATCGCTGGCATGCAGCGTGAAGTGAAGGCTAATCTGAACCGGCCGGACCGAAAGCGATCCGAAGCCTCGAACAGGGATGAAACTAAATGAATTTGACGGTCTTTGGAATTGGCTATGTCGGTCTCGTGCAGGCGGCGGTGCTTGCCGAAGTCGGGCACCAGGTGGTGTGCGTCGACATCGACGTGAAAAAGGTCGAGCGGCTCAATCAGGGATTCATCCCGATTTTCGAGCCCGGGCTCGAAAATCTCGTCAAGGAGAACCATGCCGCCGGCCGCATCAAGTTCACAACCGACGCCGCCGCCGCGGTCCGGCATGGCGTGATCCAGATGATCGCCGTCGGTACACCTCCGGGAGAGGATGGTTCGGCCGACCTCAAATATGTTCTGGCCGTCGCCGAGGCCATCGGCAGGGAGATGGACGCGCCTAAGATCGTCGTCGGCAAATCGACCGTGCCGGTCGGCACCTGCGAAAAAATAAAGGCCAGGATTGCCGCTACGCTGAAGGCTCGAGGGCGCGAGGACATGGCTTTCGACGTGGCTTCCAATCCGGAATTCCTCAAGGAAGGCTCCGCGGTGGCCGATTGCATGAAGCCCGACCGCATCATCGTCGGCACCAGCAGCGAGAGCACCGAGGCGGTGATGCGTGAGCTTTACGCCCCGTTCAACCGCAACCACGAGAAGATGATCGTGATGGATGTTCGCAGCGCCGAGTTCACCAAATACGCGGCCAATTGCATGCTGGCGACCAAGATCAGCTTCATGAACGAAATGGCCAATCTGGCTGAGGAGCTGGGCGCCGACATCGAGGAAGTCCGCAAGGGCATCGGCAGCGATCCGCGCATCGGCTACCACTTTATCTATCCCGGGCTCGGCTATGGCGGCTCGTGCTTCCCCAAAGACGTGCGCGCCCTGATCAAGGCGGCGGAAGGCGTCAAATTCGATGCCAAGCTGCTGCGCGCGGTCGAGGAGCGCAACAACGAGCAGAAGTCGGTTCTGTTCGACAAGGTGAGCCGATATTTCGAGGGCAATCTGAAGGGCCGGACCTTTGCGCTGTGGGGCTTGGCCTTCAAGCCCGACACCGACGACATGCGCGAAGCGCCGGCGCGTGTCTTGATGGAAGCGCTGTGGAAGGCCGGTGCCAAGGTGCAGGCCTACGATCCCGAGGCGATGCAGGAATGCCAGGCAATCTACGGACAGCGCGAAGATCTGCTCTTGTGCGGAACCAAGGAGGCAGCGCTGCGTGGCGCCGATGCGCTGCTGATTGCCACCGAGTGGAAGAGCTTCCGCGCGCCTTCATTCGACGCCATGAAGGATGCGCTGACCACGCCGATCATCTTCGATGGCCGAAACCTCTACGACCCGAAGGTCATCGCCCGTCATGGCATCGAATACCACTCGATCGGCAGGATGGCGGCGTGAGGCCCATGCGGGAAAGGCCTAGGGCTAGACCGGATCGCACACCAGGAACTGTGACGAAGGCTTTGATGCTCGTTTCAACAAAGGGTTTTATCTGATGGTGCTGGGCATCAGGCCGGAACAGATCGCCAACGAACATTTCGACCTTGTCGCCATCGGTTCCGGTTTCGGTTCGGCCTTCTTCCTGCATGCGTTCGCGAAGCGGCGAAAGGCGCGCGTTCTGGTCTTGGAATGGGGCCGGCACAACACGCATGAATGGCAGCTCGACCAGAACGTCAACACCGACATCGACGAAGAGACCACCTACAAGACCAACTCCGATAAGCCGTGGAACTACACCATTGGATTGGGTGGCGGAACGAATTGCTGGTTCGCGCAGACACCGCGCTTTCATCCGAACGACTTCAGGCTGAAAAGCCTCTACGGCGTCGGCAACGACTGGCCGATCAACTATGACGAGCTCGAGCCGTTCTACTGCGATGCAGAGGACCTCATGTCGATTTCAGGCGACCCCGACATGGCGGCGATGATGCCGCGCTCCAGGCCGTTTCCACAACCACCGCATCGCATGTCGACGCCGGACCGGATGATGAAGGCGGCGCAGCCGGACCAGCATTTTGTCGTGCCGACAGCCAGGGCGCGTGTGCCGACGGCGCAGCGGTCTTCGTGTTGCGCCAATTTGCGATGCGGCTTATGCCCGGTCGACGCGAAATTCACCGCCAACAACGGCCTGATGCACGTCTTCGAGCATCCCGACGTTTCGGTCTGCCTTGGCGCCGAAGTGCGCCGGCTCGATCATGTCGGCGGATCGGTCCGTTCGGTTGCATTCGTGCATCACGGCAAGGAATATTCGGTCAGCGGCGATCTTTTCGTTCTGGGTGCCAATGCCATCCAGAGCCCGGCGATCATGTTGCGGTCCGGCCTGTCGGGCGAATTCGTCGGGCGTGGCCTGCATGAATCCTACGGATGGAATTTCGAGGCCTATCTCGACGGTGTCGACAATTTCGACGGCAGCACCATCACCACCGGCCTGAATTTCGGCCTTTATGACGGCGCCCACAGGTCGCAGCATGCGGCAGCGCTGGTCTATTTCGAAAACCGCTGGCAGCACGGGATGCGCCCCGAAAAGGGACGTGTCCGTCAGACGCTTCCCCTTATCATCGTCACCGAAAACCTGCTCGAACCGGAAAATCTCGTCATCCTCGACGAGGATGAAAACGCCTTCGTTAGTTTCAAGGGGGCATCCGACTATGCCGTCAACGGCATGGCATGGGCAAAGGATAAACTGCCGGCGCTCCTGGCCCCGCTGCCGGTCGAAGAGATTTTCGATCGCGGCATCCGGCCGACCGAGTCGCATGTCCAGGGCACGTTGAGGATGGGATCGAGCCCGGCGGATTCGGTCGTCGACCGGGACATGATCCACCATCAGCTCAGGAACCTGGTTGTCGTCGGCTCCAGCACATATCCAAGCTGTTCCTGCGCCAATCCGAGCCTGACCGCGGCAGCCCTTTCCTTGCGGGCGGCGAGCCGGATAGCGGGAAAGGAAGTGGCCGGATGATCAAGGTTTCGCGACGCGCGGCACTGGCCATCATGGCCGGCGGAGTTGCCTCCACCGGCATTGCCTACGCCGCCGTTTCCTCGCTTTCGGACGAGGACCTGGTGCGCGTCACGCTGGAAAGATATTTCGGCAGGCTGAATATGCGCATCGAACATTTGCAGCAGTTCGTCCTGGAATTCCAGAAGCGGAACCCCTGGATATTTCCAAACACCAAGCTGGGCGATGCGGTCACTCTGCTTGAGGAGCTGAAATTGGGCGCCGCACGCAGGTTGCTGCCCGAACAGAAAAAAGAGGATCTGAGGCATTTCGACCGCTGGGTCATTGCCGAGTTCCATATGCTGACCGACTATGCCCGGCGCAGTTCGCCAACAGACCCGATCCGCTTCACTGGATGGCAGCCATGCACCAATCCGTTCGCCAATTTAGAGATGCAACCGAATGCCTGAGGGCGGGTCGCAAGCCCATCACCTGCAAACAAACCCATCACCCGTAACAAGCAATGCGTCATCGCCCGTAAATTTGAGAATGCGACGAGGAGCCGAAACCATGAAAGTGCTTTTTGCAGGCGGCAACGGTTACACGCCCCAGTTCAGTGGCGGTGTCCAGTCCAGCACCCATCATCTTGCCGAGCAGTTGCTCGCGCATGGGCATGAGGCGTCGGTGCTCGCCGCCCTGTTCGGCCAAGGCGTCTTCGGCTACAAGGCGCGCGCCAAGATGAAGCTTCTGAGGCAGCGCGCGGTCATCGACAGCTATCCGGGCTATCCGGTCGTGCGGGCCTGGTTTCCTTGGGAAGCGGCGGGTTTTGCCGTGGAAAAGCTGAGGCCGGATGTCGCCGTGGTCCAGTGCCACAAGTCGGTTCCGATCGGCAAGGCGCTGCAGGCCGAAGGCGTGCCGCTGGTCGTCTATCTCAGGAATGTCGAGTTCCATGAATTGGGCGGCGATCTGCGTGAGCTGCATTCGGCGCTTTACATCGCCAATTCCGAGTTCACCGCGCGCACCTACAAGGCAAAATTCGATATCGATTCGACGGTTATACCGCCAACCATCAATCCCGCGCTCTACAGCACGCCGACGACAGGCGAGTTTGTCACGCTGATCAACCCTTACGAGGAAAAAGGTTTCGAGCTTGCGGTGCGCATTGCCGCCGCCTGCTCGGAAATCCCATTCCTGTTCGTCGAAAGCTGGAAACTCGACGACGATCATCGGGCCAGGATCGAACGGACGATCGCGCCGCTCGGCAACGTCACGCTGGAGAGCCGGACCAGCGACATGAAGACGGTTTATGGTCGCACGAAAATCCTGCTCGCGCCCAGCAAGTGGGAAGAGGCCTGGGGCCGGGTGGCGTCGGAAGCGCATTGCAGCGGCATTCCCGTTGTCGGTTCGCGTCGTGGTGGGCTGCCCGAAGCGATCGGCTCCGGTGGCGTGGTGCTGGACTATGATGCCCCACTCGCCGACTGGGTGGCCGTGGTCAGGCGACTGTGGACCGACGGCCAGGAATATGGGCGGCTTTCAGCTGCAGCCCGTGCATTCTCCGAGCGTCCGGAGCTCGATCCGGCGAGTCAGTTCGCGACCTTCTTCTCGATGCTCGACAGGGCGGCACGGCAGCCTTCGCGACAGGCCGCCTAATTCCAGGAAAACTGTGAAACGGTTTTCCGTCCGGAATTGCTAAAACTAAAGAGATAGAGCGGTTCGGGGTTTCGGTGAAACGACGAACCGCTCTAAATTCTGAATGGGTTCAAGCAGGTCGTTTGACCCGGCTCTTGAGCGTTTCGTAGCCGCGCTCGCCGAGCAGCGTGCGCGCGACGGTCTTGATCGCCGTCTTGCGCCCGTCCGGCGAACTGATCTCCCGCAATCTGCTGGGCAGGTTGCGTGCCGTCTGTCCGAGTGCCGGAAGCGACAGCGTGTCGGGATAGCTTACCAGATGCGTTTCCACGCACAGCACCGGTTTGCCGGAAAGCTTGGCGATCTTGAGCGCCTGCTGGTGCTCGCTCTCGATGAATAGGATGGCGTCGGATTTGCGGTAGAAATCGGCCTTGAAACTGCCATGCACGCCAAGCCGTTGCCGTTCCGCCTTGCTCGGCAGGTCAAGCATGATCAGCTTGTCGTATTCGATGCCGTGCTTTGCGAGCCATGCTTCGGTAAGCGCGCGGTATTTCTCGAGCCGGCTGGTGACGAGCCAGCCGATCTTGCGGGTCGGGCCAAACAAGGGCAGCGCTTCGCTCAGGAACTTCTCATAGGCGGGACCGTCGTCGTTTTCGGCTTCGGTCGGGTCCAGGCAAAGCACGCCGTCAATGTCGACGCAGCATTGCGCGAGGAATTTGTGGTGCATGAAGTTCCACTGGAACATCCTCGGATGCGGCACGACTTCCAGGACGATGTCGGTTTCCTCGTGCTGGGGCAGCAGGCCGAACACTGCGGCAAAAGTGAAGTCCGCCTTGATGCCGGCGGCCTCCACCCGGCTGCGCGCCGCTCGCATGGCGGCGCCGCCGCTGACGCTGTCGTCGATCACCAGAATCTTGCGCATGTCCGACGCCTGCCGGTCGAGCGCGGCGCGGCGCTTGGTGACCCCCGACGTGTAGATCTTTCCGGCAAGGAAGCTGTCCAGGTCGGTCATCGGTATGTTCGCCGTCAGGCTGAGCAGCGTGGCGGCAAGAATGCCGCTTCTGGGAACACCGACCACCAGGTCGATGTCGCGCGGCAACCGGTGAAGGTTTTTGACAATCGCATCGTTCATGTCGGAGATCGATCGGTAGTGCATGGGATCAGGCCTGGTCCTCGTATGGATGTCCGCGCAAGTTACTTCGCCTCGCTTGGTGCTGCCGCGGGCGCCCGTGCCGGCAGGAGCTTCAGGGCCTCCCGCAGCGCCTCGCGGCCGGAAGCAAACGCCAATGCGACCATAATGGTGATCATGTAGGATAGCACCACCGCACCGGCCATAGCGATGATGTGCTGTTGCGGCAGCAGCGGCTTGACGAACCAGATGGCGGCAAGCGCCAGATGCGCGCCAAGCATGAAGGGCGTCACCGCGCGAAGGATATGGCTTGCCCGCAGCGGGCCGGTTTTGCCAATATACAGCCACAGGAAAGGCGTTTTGAGATACTCACTGATTGCATAGGCGATCGCCACCCCCAGCGCGCCATAGGGAAGGCCAATCAGGAAGGCCAGTACCGACGTCATGGCCGCTATGATGCCCCAGCGCATAAAATCGCCCGAGCGCCCCTGGCTGATGAAAAGCCATCCCGCCGGGTTGTTGAGCGGCTGCAGCAGCCCGGCAAAGCCGAGCGCCAGGAAGATGCTGGAACTCTGCCGCCACTGCTCGCCGAGCACGAACGGTATCAGCACGTCGGACATGGCGGTGGCGAAGGCGACGCCGGGAAGTGCGACCAGCAAGATCAGCGGCATGACGCGAAGATAAGCGCTGCGGTAGCGGTCCGGCTCGTCCTTCAGCCTGGAAAGAGCCGGCACCATGACCTTCGACAGCGGATTGGTGATCTGGCTCAACGGAAACAGCAGCAGCTTATAGGCCCGGTCATAAAGTCCGAGCTGCGCCTCGCCCCAATATTTTCCGATCAGCACATTGTCGAGATTGCGGGCAAAGAAATTGGTGAAATTGAACCCGGTGATGCCGGCGCCGAAATTGATCAGTTCGCCGATGCCGTCGACCTTGCGCGGCAGGCTAGGGCGCCATCGCGAGTTTGCCCAGAAGCAAAGCGTCGGCAGTACGGCTGCTGTCAGCGTGCCGGCAAAAAGCGCCCAATAGGAACGGTCGATGAAAGTCCAGGCGATCGATACGACCAGGCCGGCGATGGCACTTGCGACATCGATAATGGCCAGACGGGCGAACTGCATGCGACGTGTCAGCAGCGCCAGATGCTGGGCGCCCAGTCCATAGGCTATGATCTGCAACCCAAGCGCTGCCACCAGACCGGCCACCCGCGGTTCGTCGTAGAAGGCGGCGACCAGGGGTGCCGCAACCGCCAGCACGCAAGCCAGCAATGTGCTGACCGCGACATTGACCCAGAAGAGGTAGTTGACCTCCTCATGCCTGATTCCTGTTTTCTGGATCGTCGCCTGGGTCAGGCCGAAATCCTGGAACAGCGCTATGAAGGCAAGCACCGGCGCGCACATCGCCACGACACCGAAGTCCTGCGGCGACAGCAGGCGCGACAGCACGATAACGGAGACGATCTGCGTCGCGACCCGCACCGATTGCGCCAAAGCCGTGATGACAGCGCCGCGTCCCACCGATCTGCGGAGAGAGCCCTCTGGCGGATCGAATGCATTGGCTTGCAAATTCAGGGTCCCTGATTTTTGTGCCGGTCCCGATGTTCCGACCCGCGCCCCATGCTATCATCAAACTACGGCAATAATTTTGCAGCGCAACAAAAAACGTGGTTCTTTGCTACGCTGCACCAAAAATGTTGCGATGCAGCACGAGCTGTACTAGGATTCTTACGGGCGGGCCAACAGCGGTCGAGTTTTCATGCTGCATGTCTTGTACTTGGTACACGACGTCTCCGACCCGGCCGTGCGCCGGCGGATCATAATGCTCAAGGCAGGCGGCGCCCAGGTAACACTGGCGGGCTTCCGTCGGACAGCAAGCCCGATCCTCGAGGTCGAGGGCGTGCAGCCGATCGATCTTGGTGCGACGCGCGACGGCCGATTCGCCCAACGGGTGGCGGCGGTCACAAAGGCGGCGGTTTCGATCGGCTCGAAGCTCGGTTCGATGCCGCGACCCGACCTCATCATCGCGCGCAATCTGGAAATGCTGGCGCTTGCCCGGCGTGCCAAATCGGCGTTCCAGGCGACGGTGCCGATCGTCTACGAGTGCCTCGACATCCATCGTCTTGTGCTTCGCGACGACTTTGTGGGTAAGGCGATGCGCGGCGCGGAACGCTATCTGGCCAGGGATATAAGCCTGCTGGTGACCAGCTCACCGGCCTTTATCGCCAATTATTTCAAGCCGTTCGGGCAGATTGCCGCGCCTGTCGAGCTGCTCGAAAACAAATATTTCGAGCCTACCGCGGTTTCGCTGGATGATCGGATAGTGGTGGAGCATCCGGTAGCCCCGCCTTGGCGGATCGGCTGGTTCGGCGCGCTCCGGTGCCGCCGCTCCCTGGAACTACTGGCCGAATTTTCCCGACGGCTCGAGGGCCGCTTCGAAATCATCCTTAGAGGCCGTCCGGCACTTTCCGAATTTCCGGATTTTCACGGTTTCGTCGAATCCGAACCCTGGCTCTCGTTTGGCGGGCCCTATCGTAACCCCGAGGATATGGCGACGATCTACCGTGAGGTTCATTTTTCCTGGGCCATAGATTTTTTTGAGCAAGGGCTGAATTCCGAATGGCTGCTGCCCAACCGCCTCTATGAGGGCTGTCGCTTCGGCGCCGTGCCGATCTCCATGGGCAACACCGAAACCGGCCGGTTCCTGGACCGGCAGGGCATCGGCGTTCTTTTGACTCAAGCCACGCCCGAGGCGCTCGAAGCCGCCCTGGGCGATATGGAGGAGCATCGTTTCAGGAGATTGCGGGCGCGCGTTCTCGCTCGCAATCCGCGAACCTGGAGCCACGATCGCAGCGATTGCCGGGCGCTCGTCGACAAGCTTCGCGCGTTGACGGCTGTGCCCGATCGATATGCTGCCGAGGCACTGGCTTAATATGGCTAGGGATGGGCATGGGCCGATGACGCAGACCGAAAAGCTTGCGCCCAGCTTGATCGTGATTCCGTGCCTGAACGAAGCGGCTCACATCGGCGCGCTCGTTGATCAGCTTCGACCGGCAGCCGAGAGGCTCGGTGCCCGGATCGTCGTTGCCGATGGCGGCAGCACCGACGGCACACGGGCGATCGTCGAGGAGATCGCTGGGACGGATCCGCGGATTGTCCTTCTTCATAATGAAAAGCGCCTGCAGAGCGCGGCGATCAATCTCGCCGTCGCCAGTTACGGCGAAGAGGCCGAATATCTCATTCGCATCGACGCGCATGGCGGCTATCCCCCGGACTATTGCGATCGGCTGGTCGAGGAGGCGCTGGCCACTGGCGCGGATTCGGTCGTCGTCTCCATGCTGACCAGCGGCAGCGGCACCGTGCAGAAAGCGGTGGCGGCTGCACAGAATTCCAAGCTTGGCACGGGCGGCTCCAAGCACCGGCATCTCTCAGTGGGAGAATGGGTCGATCACGGCCACCATGCACTGATGCGGATATCGGCCTTCAAGGCTGTCGGCGGCTATGACGAGACGTTCAGCCATAACGAGGATGCGGAGCTCGACTACCGGCTGCGCAAGGCCGGCTACCGGATCTGGATGAGCGGCAAGACGCAAATGGTCTATTACCCGCGCGCGTCGCTCGCCGGCCTCTATTTCCAGTATCTCGGCTATGGCCGCGGCCGGGCAAAGAACGTCCTCAAGCACCGCATGATACCGAAGGTTAGGCAGATGGTGCCGCTTCTGGTGTTACCCGTCGTCCTTCTCTCTGCCTTTTTCTTCGTGCATTGGCTGGCGGTCGTGCCGCTTCTGGTGTGGGCGTCGGTTTGCCTCGGCTATGGCGTGTGGACCGCCATCAGCCAGCGCAGTCCGGACAGCGCCCTTGCCGGGATTTCGGCGATGGTCATGCATTTTGGCTGGTCCGTCGGCTTCTGGCTGCAACTGCTCGGACAGCGATCACAGCGTAGGAGGGTGGCGTGACGGATGTGGCCGAGAAAAACCGCAGCATAGATGTCTGCGTATGCACTTTTCGGCGGCCGGAGCTTGCTGACACCCTTCGCTCCATAGCCGCCCTGGACGTGCCTTCGGGATTCGACATCCGCGTCATCGTCGCCGACAATGATGACGGTCCGACGGCCGAGTTGCTGGTGGCGACACTGGCGGAGACGTTGAAGCTGCCGATCAGCTATCGTCATTGCCCGGCGCGCAACATCTCAATCGCCCGCAACGCCTGCCTCGACGCCAGCACGTCGGATTTCGTCGCCTTCCTCGACGACGACGAAACGGCATCGTCCAGATGGCTCGCCGAACTGGTTGCGACGGCAGAAGCGAGTGGCGCCGCCGCCGTACTTGGACCGGTGCGGGCGCGCTATCGCGCGGACGCGCCAGATTGGATGCGCCGCGGCGATTTCCACTCCACCCTGCCCGTCTGGGTGCGCGGCGAGATCCGCACCGGCTACACCTGCAACGTTCTGCTCAGGATGGGCGCCGACAGCCTCCGCGGCCGACGGTTCAGCCTGGCGCGTGGCCAGACCGGCGGCGAAGACACCGAATTCTTCGACCATATGGTCAAGGCTGGCGGTCGCATCGCCTTTTCGCCGCAGGCCTGGGTCGACGAAGTGGTGCCGCGCGCCAGGGCCGCATTCGACTGGCTCCGCCGCCGCAGGTTTCGTGTCGGGCAGACGCATGGCCACCTTCTGGGCCGCGACGCCCGTGGCCTCGCTTTGGTCAGGCAAGTCGGCCTTGCCTCTGCAAAGGCGGTCTTTTGTTTCGCATCGGCAATCCCGGTCGCAATCAGTCCCGTGCGCAGGAACCGCAGCGTGCTTCGCGGCATCATGCATGTCGGCGTCGTGAGCGGTCTCGTCGGCGTGCGTGAAATCCGCCAATACGGCCTGCCCTCGCCGCAGGAAGGGGGCAAGCGTGCAGCCTGACGTCACCTTTGTCATTGCCGCCTATAATGCGGAACTGACCATCGAGCGGGCGATCGCCAGCGCCATCGCCCAGCGCGATGTCAGTGTCGAGGTCATCGTCGTCGACGACCAGTCGCGCGACCGGACGCTCGATCTGGCGCGATCCTATCCCGAAGACATCGTTCGCGTCGTCGCCCTTGAGCAAAACCGTGGTCCTGGCGGCGCCAGAAATGCCGGCCTCGAGCTTGCCCGCGGCAGATGGGTCGCAATCCTCGATTCCGACGACGCGGTCTACCCGGGCCGGATCTGCACCATGATTGACCGCGCCGAGAAAGCGGGTGCCGAGATTGCGATAGACAATCTCCAGGTCGTTCGCGAGGACGGCGTCGCCGAAGAGACGATGTTCCCGGCCGACTACCTCGAGGGCTTGAGTGAAATCTCGCTGGCGGACTATATCGCCGGCAATGTGATCTTCGAATCCAGGTTCAATCTCGGCTATCTCAAGCCGATCTTCCAGCGCCAGTTCCTGAACGAAAACGGGCTTCGTTATGACCAAGACCTGATCATCGGCGAAGATTACATCCTGTTGGCCAGTGCGCTGGCCAAGGGCGGCAAATGCGTGGTCGAACCGACGACCGGCTATGTCTACCATATCCGGACCGGCTCGATTTCCCGCGTGCTCGAACTCCATCACGTTGAGGCGATGCGCAAGGCCGACCTCGCTTTCGCCAGAACGCATTCGATGGACGCAGCCGCCGAGGCCGCTTTCGCCAGGCGCACGCGCAGCCTGCGCAAGGCGGCGTCGTTCCTGTCGCTGGTCCAGCATATTAAGGCGCGGTCCCCGCTTAAGGCGATATGGACGGCGCTCAGCGATCCGGCGGCGGTTCGGCATATGGGCATGCCGATCGCCGTCCGGCTGCGAAGGGTGGCGGCGCAATTTGCCGTGGGTGCGGGGGAGGTGAAGAGTGCAGGCAGGTGAAAGACAGTTTTCGCGGCCTGCGACAGGTTGAAAATCTCCAGAAGGATTATGCGATGAAGAAAGTCAGGAAGGCAGTCATACCGGTGGCGGGGCTTGGGACGCGATTCCTGCCGGCGACCAAATCCATGCCGAAGGAAATGCTGCCGGTCGTCGACAGGCCTGTCGTGCAATATGCGGTGGACGAGGCATTCGAAGCCGGTATTGAGCACATTGTCTTCGTTACGGGTCGCAACAAGGCGGTCATCGAGGATTATTTCGACCTGCATCCCGAATTGATCGGAACGTTGGAGCAGAGCGGCAAGACGGCGCAGCTTCAGGCGCTCGAAAGCCTGCTTCCCGTGGCCGGTGCCACAAGCTTCATCCGGCAGCAGTCGCCGCAAGGTCTCGGCCATGCGGTATGGTGCGCCCGGGAAGTCATCGGCGATGAGCCCTTCGCATTGTTGCTGCCGGACATGGTGTCCTTCGGCGGGCGCGGATGTCTCGCGGAAATTACCGACCTCTATGCGCAGACCGGCGGAAACGTCATCGCCGTCGAGCGCTGCGACCCGACCGAAACCAGCAAATACGGTATCGTCGGCTGCGGCGCGGATGTCGGCTCGGGTTTCGAGGTGACCGCCATGGTCGAAAAGCCGGCTCCCGCCAATGCGCCGTCGAACTACTACATCAACGGCCGCTATATCCTGCAGCCCGAGATATTCGCGCTGCTCGGCAATCAGCAACGCGGCGCCGGCAACGAAATCCAGCTGACCGACGCCATGGTCCGCCTTGCGCAGAGCCAGGCTTTCTTCGCCCAGCCGTTCAACGGCCGGATGTTCGACTGCGGTTCGAAAGAGGGATTCATCCAGGCAAATGTCGCCTTCGCGCTGGCGCGTGACGACATGAAGGGGCCGATCTTCGAGATGCTTCAGGAGTTCGTCCAGTCGCATGAGCGCCGGGTAGAAGCCGCATAATGCCCATTTTTTGGGAGCATTGGCATATGGATGGTCGCGCAAGACATGCCGTTTTGGCCGCCAAGATGTGTCTGGCATGAAGCCTGCGCCGGACATGTGCTGATGCTCCGATCATACTCTAGCGCCTGCAAGCTGGAGCACCGGACCAAAGTCGGGACCCGGTTCGGGGAAGTCCGATGCTCGGACAAAGAAATAGAGCGGCGGCACAATTCGACTTGAGAGACCGCCGCTCTAGATGCAAACTAGAATTGGACCGAAGATGAATTATGCCAATTTTCCTCTCGACAAGAGGAAGTCATTGCCGAGTTCTGACGCAGTAAGCGCCGAAGACTTCATCGATGTCGAGCGCCTGCTGAGCATGGCAGCAAGGCAGGCAAAGGTGGTTGCGGCATGCGCCGCCATCGGTCTTTTTCTGGGCGTGCTCTATTTGCAAACCACGCCTCCCACCTACTTGGCAACGAGCCGCGTGCTGATCGATGAAGGCTTGAACAAAGTCGTCGACGAGGTCTCGGCGGCCTCGGTCAGCATGCAGACCGACTCCGCCATTCTGAGCCAGATCGAAATTCTCCATTCGGCGAGACTGGCGGCGGTGGTCGTCGACAAGCAGAAGCTCGATCAGAACGACGCTTTCTTGTACCCTCCGACTTCGCTTGCGTCGAAGGCCTCCGGTTTGGTGCGCGGCGTGATCCGGTATTTCCGTCCCAGACCCGCCGTGGGCACCACCGACGTCGCGCAGCTTGATGCGGCCACGCGCGAGGCGATGATCGCCTCCTCACGCCGCGATTACGCAATCCTCAAACTGCAGAACGAGGTGCAAGCCGAGCGCGTCGGTCGAAGCTATGTGATCTCCATTGCCTATCAAGCGACGGACCCGGTGCTTGCGACCGCGATCACCAAAGCCTATGCCGACGCCTATCTCGCGGATCAGCTCGACGCGAGCTTCGATGCGACCGAGCGGGCGGCGGTCTGGCTACAAGGCCGGCTGACGGAGCTTCGCGAAAGTTCCCAGGCAGCGGCGCTTGCCGTCGAGAAGTTCAGGGCCGAGCATGGACTGGCCGTCAATGACGGCCAGTTGATCAGCGACAAGCAATTGGGCGATCTTAACAGCCAGCTTATCGAGGCGCAGGCCGATACCGCCCGCGCCAGCGCCCGCTACCAGCAATACAAGTCGATCGTCGAAAGCGGTTCGGATAACGCATTCAGGGATGCCGCCATATCCGCCGACCAGCCGAGCAACTCGGTCATTTCAACGCTCAAGACCCGTTATCTCGCTGTCGCCAAGCGACAGCAGGATGTCGAAGCCAACTTCGGGGCCGATCATCCCCAGGCGGTCGCACTGGCCAAGGAAAAGGCCGACATATCGGCGCAGATTTTCGGCGAGCTGAAGCAACTGACCGAAAGCTATCGCAACGAGTACGAAGTTGCCCTCGCGCGCGAGACGGCGCTCCGCGCAAATGTCGCATTAGCGGCCGGCAAGAGTTCCATCGACAACCAGTCGCAGGTCAAGCTGCGTGAACTGGAGCAGAAGGCAACGGCGCTCTCGACGCTCTATCAGACGTTCCTTGGCCGCTATGAGGAGGCCTCCCAGCAGCAATCCTTCCCGGTCGGCAAGATCCGCGTCATCTCGGACGCGACGCTGCCGCAATCCGCGGCAACCCCGCGCACGTCCATTGTGCTGGGACTTTCGCTTGTGCTTGGCCTGATGATGGGGGCCGGGCTTGGCGGCCTGAACGAATTCAGGGAACGGTTCTTCAGGACCGGCGAGGACGTTCGCGATCGCGTTGGTCTCAAATTCCTCGGCTACCTGCCGATCATTGGCAGCAAGGTGGTCAAGGACGACAGGCGCGATGACGGTCAGGCGGACGTCAAAACCGCCCAGTCATCGTCGGCCGCTGAAAGACGCGCGCGCATGCGGGTGAGCGTCGACGCCCCGGCATCGATGTTTTCCGAAACGCTCCGCAGCACCAAGATTGCCTTCGACGTCGTGCTGGAAGGGCAAGGCAGCCGGGTCATTGGCGTGGTTTCGGTTCTTCCCGGCGAGGGCAAGTCGACCGTGGCGGCGAACCTGGCCGGCCTGCTTGCCGCCAACGGTTCCAAAACGCTGCTGGTGGACGGCGATCTGCGCAACCCCGGCCTCAGCCGCGCCCTTGGCATGGAGGCAGAGCAAGGCCTGATGGAAGCGGTGGTGAGCGGGCAGACCTGGCAGTCCGTCGGCAAGATCGACCGGCAGACCAAGCTGGCGATCGTCCCGGCCGTTCCGCGCGGTCACTTCTCGCACACCAGCGAGCTTCTGTCGTCGGCCGGAATGCGTCGTTTCATCGACAATGCCAAGGAAACCTTCGAATACATCATTGTCGATCTGCCGCCGCTTGGCCCCGTGGTCGATGCCAAGGCCTTTGCTCCGCTTGCCGACGGCTTCGTGCTCGTGACCGAGTGGGGGCGCACGCCGCGTGCGATGGTGCAATCCATACTGAGTTCGGAATCCTATATCGCCAACAAGATCGTCGGCGTGGTCTTGAACAAGGTCGATTTGAAGAAGCTCGCCAAGTATGGCTCAATCGGCGGTTCGGAAAAATTCTTCGACAGATATTCGAGCTACTATCTGGAAAAGTCGGAAGCGCGCCGGAAGGTAAACACCTGACCTCTGTATACTGGTATACAAAGCGCGGTGCGTGTATTATCGCTACCCCTGCGCGGCGAGGCGTATGCCGGGCCTGGCGCCGGCGGGATCACGAATAGACCTGACCGGCGGGCAAGCCGACACGGTCGGTGATGCTTCGCGCCGCACGGGCCCGGCGTGAAACGCCTGCGCGGTTACGCGGCCTTGAGGCGATAGCGGAAGATGGTGTGGTCGAGCAGAAGCCGGATTCTCGGTTCGGCCTCGATCGCAATCAGCCAGCTCGCGGCGATCATGGTCGCCCCGACGATGACCACCGAAAGCAGGTATGGCGCTCCCGCACGCATCAGGGCCCCGAGAATGGCCGCGCCGACGACATCGTGGATCAGATAGAGTGGGTAGGTCATCAGGCCGATCCGGCGCCAGCCGCGCCAGGACAGGTCAAGCCGCAACGACCATGCCATTAAAGCGATGGCAACGAGGAAGAAGACGATCGGCGGCGCGTATGGCATCTGTTCTTCGACCTTGACGGTGTGAACATCGACCGAACTGGCGATCTGCAGGACACAGCCAACGAGAAACAGCGCGCAGAGGCCAAGCCGGAACGGCGTCACCGCCTTGGATCGCATCAGCCAGATCATGACGCCCGTCGCAAAGAAGCATCCGTGATGCACCAGCAGCAGGGCGAGCCAACGCGTTTCGGCAAGGTTCGACCAATCGAGCGGATAATACAGGCACCAAAAGAGCGTGCTGACCATGCCGATCACAATGGCCACGACCTCCATCAGATGGAAGCGGCCCAGCCACAGCAAGGTCCAGACGACGGCATAAAAGGCGATCTCGATGCCGAGCGTCCAGTAGACGCTGTCGACCCAAGGGGAGTAGGGAACGAACAATGCCGTGCGAACGAGCCGGTTCACGGCATCCGTCGGCCAGCTGAGGCCGACGAGGAGCAGCACCGCCGCGGTGATAGGCGCGCAAATCCAGACCGCCGGCGCCAGCCGCTTCACTCTTGCCTCGAAAAACCGCAAGGGACTGGAGTTTTCGGCGCTGAAGGCGACGACGAAGCCGCTGATGACGAAAAACACCTGCACCCCGACCCATCCGGAGCCGAGAATCATCAGTTCCGGATGCGGCGGGATGCCGCCGGTGGCCCGTGCCGAAACGCCTGCTGGAAAGGCCCACACCCAGTAACCGTAGTGGTAGAACATAACGAGGACTGCGGCGAGAAATCGAAGAATGTCGACGCCGCCAAAAGTGGTTTTTTGCTGAGCCATGCCGTATCGTCGGTGGGCGCCCCGATAAAACTGTATGGCGATTTGCTGCATTGCACAATAGCCAATTGGCTACCGGCGCGCTGTCGATGTTCGATGTCTTTACAGGCCGATTCCGCGTCCCTTCAGCGCTGCGGTGATTTCGTCGAGAATGACCGGATCGTCGATAGTCGCCGGCATCGTCCATTCTTCCTTGTCGGCAATCTTCTGCATGGTGCCGCGCAGGATCTTGCCGGAGCGCGTCTTTGGCAGGCGCTTGATCGTCACCACCGTCTTGAAGGCGGCGACCGGGCCGATCCGCTCACGCACCAGCGTGACCACCTCGGTCTCGATAGTGGCGGTGTCGCGCGCAACACCCGCATTCAGCACGACGAAGCCGAGCGGAACCTGGCCTTTCATCGCGTCGGCGACGCCGATGACAGCGCATTCGGCAACGTCCGGATGCGCGGCTAGCACCTCCTCCATGGCTCCGGTCGACAGCCTGTGGCCGGCGACGTTGATGATGTCATCGGTTCGAGCCATGACAAAGAGATAGCCGTCCTCGTCCATCATGCCGGCATCCGCCGTCTTGTAGAAGCCGGGGAATTCGTCGAGATAGGCTTGGCGAAACCGGTCGTCGGCCTTCCACAGCGTCGGCAGGCAGCCGGCCGGCAGCGGCAAGCTGACCACGAGGTTGCCCAGCGTGCCGCGCTCGACCTCATGACCTCCATCGTCGAGCACGCGGATGTCGTAGCCAGGCATGGGCACGCCGGGTGAGCCGTATTTCACCGGCAACAGGCCCAGTCCGGCCGGGTTGATCGTCATCGGCGAGCCGGTCTCGGTCTGCCACCAATGGTCGATCACCGGCACGTGCAACTTCTGCTCCGCCCATTTGATGGTTTCCGGATCGGCGCGCTCGCCGGCGAGGAACAGCGTGCGGAATTTCGACAGGTCGTATTTCGGGACGAATTCGCCCTTGGGATCCTGTCCCTTGATGGCGCGGAACGCGGTCGGCGCGGTGAACAGCGCGACCACGCCGTGCTCCGCTATCACCCGCCAATATGTGCCGGCGTCGGGCGTGCCGACCGGCTTGCCCTCGAACAGGATGGTCGTGCAACCGTGCAGCAGCGGGCCATAGACGATGTAGGAATGGCCGACCACCCAGCCGACATCGGAAGCCGCCCAGAACACCTCGCCCGGCTTGACGCCGAACTCGTTCTCCATCGACCATTTCAGCGCAACCATGTGGCCGCCATTGTCGCGCACGATGCCCTTGGGCTGGCCGGTCGTTCCTGATGTGTAGATGATGTAGAGCGGGTCGGTGGCAAGCACCGGAACGCAGTCGACATTGGCGCCCGCGGCGCGCTCGCGGGCGACGGCGTCGGCATAGTCGATATCGTGATTTTCCCTGAGCTCGCAGCGCAGCTGGTCGCGCTGCAGGATGAGGCAGGCTGCGGGCTTGTGCCGCGACATCTCGATCGCCTTGTCGAGCAGCGGCTTGTAGGCGACGACGCGCCCGGGCTCCAGGCCGCACGAGGCGGAAATGATCAGCTTCGGCTTCGCGTCGTCGATGCGCGTGGCGAGTTCGTGCGAGGCAAAGCCGCCGAACACCACCGAATGCACGGCGCCGATCCGGGCGCAGGCCAGCATGGCAATGGCCGCTTCGGCCACCATCGGCATGTAGATGATGACGCGGTCGCCTTTCTGGATGCCGCGGTTCTTCAGCACCGAGGCCAGCGCCACCACCTCGCGCTTCAGTTCGGCATAGGTGAATTTCCTGATCGTGCCTGAAATCGCGCTGTCGTGGATCAGCGCGATCTGGTCGGCGCGGCCACCCGCCACGTGGCGGTCTACGGCGTTGAAGCAGGTGTTGCAGGAGGCGCCGCTGAACCAGCGGCCATAGACGCCGGAATTCGCATCGAACACGCTGTCGTAGGGCGAGAACCAGTCGATGGCTTTGGCCGCATCCGCCCAGAATTTCTCCGGATCGCGTTTCCAGCCGTCATAGACCTCGTGGTAGCGTGACGCCATCCAGCTTCCTCCCCAGGAATGTTTGCTGTCTTTGAAATAGCGTATGCTGTTTTTGCAAGCATGTGCAATTTCGTCTTTGGGCGACCTCGCCCTTGGCCGCAAAACGCGGGTGATGGTCGAGGGTCATAATGGGCAAGGCGCAATGAAGTTGCGATGCGAGGTTGCCGTATTGGCGGCGGTGCTGTTGATGATCGCTTCCGCCGCTCAGGCCGGCGATGCGGCGGCGAGGCGCATTATCGGCTTTTCGCCGGACGGCAACTATTTCGCCTTCGAGCAATACGGCACGCTCGATGCCGGTGCTTCGGATTCGGGCTGGTCGGAGATCGACATCATCGACACGCGCACCGACGAGTTCGTCGGCGGCAAGCCGATCCGCATCATCGATGAGACCGAGGATTCAACCCTGACAGTGGAGCAGGCGAGGGCACAGGCCGCCGCGCAGGCGGCACCCTTGCTCGCCCGGTATGCCATCGCACCGCGCGGTGAACGGACGGCTGTGGACAAGTTCACCTTTCCCGACGACATGGTCGCTTACAACGACATTGCGCGCCTCGAACAGGTCTCGCAAAAGTGGCTTTCGCCGAGCTATGACGAGCTTGGTATCTCGACCATCCAGCTCGACCAGATCCTGGCCGAGAGCGCGACGGATTGCTCGTCGAGTTTCGATGGGACGCAGCAAAGCTCCACGGCCGGCAAGGCGTTCGGTTTCCGTCTGACGCTGCAGGGGCAGGATGGCAAGCCGTTCAAGCTGCTGCATGAGGACAAAGCCGTGCCCGGCTCGAGGAATTGCCCGTCTTCCTACAGCCTGTCGGAATCCTATGCGTTCGCCCCGGATGGCAAATCGGCAGTGCTAGCCGTGCTCGTGCAACGCTTCAGTCAGGGATTTGAAGGACGGGATCGCCGCTTTATCGCCGTGACCGGCCAGGTGCCTTGAAAGCCCCGTTCGCACCCGGCGTCTCGGCGGGATATCGACTGCCCCATTCGGACTGGTTCTAGAGCGGCAGCGCCGCAAGCACGAGTCCCACACCGCCGGCGATCAGCAAAGCGGCGGCGAGCGCCTTTCGGTGACGTTCGAAACCCGTCGGAGCTCGATCCCAATTGTAACGCATGTTCTGCCCCCAAAACCCGCCGAATTCCTTACCTTACCAAAGGTAAACAAAGCAACATTGTGCCTAAACTGACAATGCTCGGCGTGGCGCATGACAATGTTGTCACCGACTATTTTTGGGGCATCTTTGCAAAGTCCCGCTTCGGCGGCAGCGCCGTGTTTGGCCGCACTACATCCCCCAGCGCAGCGAAGCCGTATGCACCGGTGCGTCCCACAACGCGGTCGTCTCTTCGTCGAGCATGGTCAGCGTGATCGAGCAGCCGGCCATGTCGAGCGATGTCACATAGGAGCCGACCAGTGAGCGGGTGACCCTCACGCCGTTGTTCTCGAAGATATTCCGGGCGCTGTTGTACATCAGGTAAAGCTCCATCAGCGGCGTGCCGCCGAAACCGTTGATGAAGAGCAGCGCCGGGCCTTTCGCCCTTTCGCCCAGATCGCCCAGGATTGCCGCGCAGATCTCCTCGGCGATGGCATCGGCGCTCTTCAACGTGTCCCGGCGGCGGCCGGGCTCGCCATGAATGCCGACGCCGAACTCCATCTCGCCGTCACTGATATCGAAGGTCGGCTTGCCCGCCGCCGGTACGGTGCAGCTGGTCAGCGCCACGCCCATCGAGCGCGTTGCGCCGTTGACGCGCTCGCCCAGCGCCTTCAGCTCTTTCAGTGCCATGCCTTGCTCGGCAGCCGCGCCGACGATCTTCTCGACCACCAGCGTGCCGGCGACGCCGCGCCGGCCGGTCGTATAGGACGAGTTCTCGACAGCGACATCGTCATTGGTGACAATTTGCATAACGCCTTCCGACATTTCGGCGGCCATGTCGAAATTCATCACATCGCCCTCGTAGTTCTTCACGATGAACAGGCAGCCGGCGCCGGTGTTGACGGCTTCCGCCGCCGCCATCATCTGGTCCGGCGTCGGCGATGTGAACACCTGGCCGGGGCAGGCGGCATCCAGCATGCCATGCCCGACCAGTCCGCCATGCAGCGGTTCGTGGCCAGAGCCGCCACCGGAGATCAGCGCCACTTTGCCTGGCTTGAGCACCTTGCGGCGGACGAATTTATGCTCGTCGCCAAGCACAAGGATGTCGGCATGGGCGGCGACGAAGCCGTCGAGGCTTTCGGTCAGCACCGTGTCCACAGAATTCAGAAATTTCTTCATGGCCGTCCTCCCGAAATGGCCAGGCGCGGCGCGACTATGTCCCGCCCTTGCCGGCTATGCTGGTGATCTTCTGGATGAAATCGTTGACCGCCCGGTCGAGCGCCGCGTTCTGCTTGTCGTCGCCGAAATCGGGAACGATGAGCGAGACATGCCGCGTCTTGCGCATGCCGGCCGCCATCGACATTTTTCCCGGATGCGCCTGGTGGTAGGCGGCAAGAAAATGGTCGCGTTCGGCCGGGCTGAAATGGCAGACGGAGAAAATAGCCGGCAAATGTTTTGACGGGATTGGGATCGAATAGGCCGGGCTGGAAATCTGCGTGACGAAGCTGCGGTGCTTGCCGAGCGCATCGGCGAGACGCTGGCGCATGCCGGAGGGGCGCTGGTCAATCACCTGCGACAGGATGGTCTTGTAGGCGCGGATCGCCTCTTCGGGTCCCGATTCAGGTGTCTTGTCGGCCATGCCGGAACCTAGATCGACACGTCCGCGATGGCCGCCTTGGCCATTGCGAGCTGGGCGGGAACCACGGAGAGGTCGCGCAGGCCGGCCTCAAGCAGCGCCGGGATCGCCCCCGGATCGCCGCCGGCGTCGCCGCACAGGCTGACCGGTATCTCTTGCGCGCGGCCGAAGGCGGCAACCGAGGCGATCAGCCGGAGCACGGCCGGGTGCCGAACGGAATTCAGATGGGCGACGGAAGCATTGTCACGCGCCGCCGCCATCACATACTGGGTCAGGTCGTTCGACCCGATCGAGAAGAAGGCGACCTCGGCAAACGCTTCCGGCGCGATCGCAACCGACGGCACTTCCACCATGATGCCCAGCGGCGGCATCTTTTGCGCGACGCCACGCGCCACAAGCCCGGCCTGCTCCTCCACGAACAGGGTGGTGGCTTGCTGATACTCGTCGATGACGGCAATCATCGGGAACATCACCTTGAGATTGCCGTGGATGGCGGCGCGCAGCAACGCCCGGATCTGCACGCGAAAGACCTCCGGCCTTGCCAGCGATAGCCTGATGCCGCGCAGGCCGAGAAACGGATTGGTTTCCTCTGCTGTGAAGCCGGGCACCGGCTTGTCGCCGCCGGCATCGATGGTACGGATCGTCACCGGTTTTTCACCGGCCCATTCGAGCACCTTGCGGTAGGCGCGATACTGCGTTTCCTCGTCCGGCAGGGTCTTGCCGAACAGGAATTCGGTCCGCATCAGCCCGACGCCGTCGCAGGTCGAAACATCGATGCCATCGACATCGGACGGATCGGCGATGTTGACCTGCACCCGCACCGCGGTGCCGGCTTTCGTTACCGCTGGTTTTGTCAGATAGGTCTCCGCCTTGTCGCGACGCGCCGCAAAGGACGATGACAACAGGCGGAACGCCTCGATCTCGGCTTTCGACGGCGCCAGCACGATGCCGCCATGCTCGGCATCAAGCAGGGCGACGCCAGCGGGATTGGTTGGGCAAGCGCCAAGCCCGACGATCATCGGCACCCCGCGCGAGCGCGCCAGCATGGCGACATGGCTGGCGGCGCTGCCGGCTTTCAGCGCGATGCCGCCGCCGGAACTCCAGTCGGTTTCGAGGAAGCGCGTCGGCGCGATGTCGTCGCCGTAGAAAATGGCTCCAGCCGGCGCAGCAGCCTCACTGTCTTCGGTCAGTGCGCGCAGCACCTGGTCTCTGATATCGCGCATGTCGGCCGCGCGTGCGCGGAAGTAATCCTGGTCCGACGTTTCGTAGCCTGATATCTCGGCATCCAGCGCCTGTCGCCATGCCGCATCGGCCGGCTGGCCGGAAGCAATTGCCGTAAAAGCCGGGCCGGTCAGCGCATCGTCCTCCAGCATGGCGATCTGAAATTCGAGAATATCGGCCGCATCGCCGTCGGCCGCTTCGATCAGCGTGGCAAGCCGGCCTGTCGCAATGCTGATTGCCGCTTCGAGCGCGAGCCTCTCGTCTGCGGCGGTTGCCTTGCCGGCATAGCGCGCGACAACCGCGTCGAGGTTAAACAGCGGCCCCTCGGCATAGCCGGCCGAGGCCGAAATCCCCTTCAGCCTAAGCGGTTCGGGCATGGTCCACGCCCTCGTCGAAATCGCGCCGCACCAGTTCGACCAGCGCGCCGACCGCTTCGTCGGCGCCGTCGCCCTTGGCCCTTATATGCAGAACCGTGCCTTTCGGCGCCTTGGCCGCCATCACCTTGACGATGCTCTTGGCGTCGAACCAAGGCCCGTTGGCAGCGAGCGCAACTTCGATGTCGGCCGGAAATGTCTTGGCGAACTTGGTGAACTTCACCGAAGGGCGCGCATGCAGGCCCACCTCGTGGGTGATCAGGACGGTGGCTTCTGCGGATGCGGACATCGAGTCAAAATTCCTGTTCATTCACGACGGCGCCAGTTCGTGTGCTGTCGCCACCACTTCCCTGAGCGAAGCGCCGCCGGAAGCCTCCGTCGCCGCCATCACCGCGCCCTCGACGATCGGCGCGTTGCAGACGATGATCTTCTGCGCGCGCGGCTCGCCGATCATCTCGACCGCCATCTCGCTATTGGTCTCGGCGCCGCCGAGATCGACAAGTATGGCAACGCCCGCCTCCGACCAGGCTTTGTCGATGGCGCCCATGATTGCCTCGACGTTTGTGCCCAATCCGCCATGGCCGTTTCCGCCGCACCATGCAAGCGGCACTTCGTCGCCGACCATCTGGCGCACCATGTCGGCAGTGCCTTCGGCGACCAGCGGCGAATGCGATACGATGACGATGCCGACATTGCTCATGCGTGCCTCTCGATTGTATCGGCGACAGCCCGTACCAGCAGCGCTGTCGATCGTGCTCCGGCATCCATATGGCCGATCGACCGGTCGCCGAGGAACGAGGCGCGCCCGCGCAAGGCCTTCATCGGCACCGTGGCCCCGGCCGCTCTGTCGGCGGCATCAGCGATTTCCGCCCCGGTCTTTCCCTGCAGTAGGGCGTCATGCACCGGCTGCAGCACGTCGAGCATTGTCTTTTGCCCGACATGCGACTTGCCACGTGCCGCCACCGCCTCGATTGCCTTGCCGAAAGCCGTCGCCAGGTCGGCTTGATCGGGCTCCGTGGAAATCTCCTTGCCGAGCGCCATGAACAGTGTGCCGAACAAAGGTCCCGAAGCCCCACCGACGGTCATCACCAGCTTGGTGCCGATTGCTTTGAGCGCTTCAGGCAAGGGCTTTGCCGCGAACGCCTCGGCTTCTCCTCGCACCGCCTCGAAGCCGCGCTTCATATTCAGCCCATGGTCGCCGTCGCCGATCGCCTGGTCGAGCGTGGTCAGCTCTTCCGCGTGGGCGGCAATCGTGTCGGCGGTGGCCGATATCAGCGTCTTCAGGTCAACCTTGCCCATTGTCCCAGTCTTGTCCATCGTCCCAGCGCTCATCGGTTTGCAATCCTGTTGCCGGCCTGGTCGAAGAATAGCGGCGTCCGGTAGCGGATGATCACCTTGTCGCCCTTTTCCAATTGCGTGTCGGGGTCTGTCAGCGTCACCAGTTTTTTGGTCCCCACGCTTACATGAAGGTGGTTCTGGTCACCCAGATGCTCGACCCAGTCAACGACGCCGTCGGCATGGCCGTTCGATGCTTTGCCGATCGACAGATGTTCTGTACGCGCGCCGATCGTTTTGGTTCCCGCCGGCATATCGCCATCGGGCAGCAGCCCGGTCGGCAGCAGATTGATCGCGGGCTGGCCGAGCCTTGCGGCGACATGAAGGTTTGCCGGCTCGGAATAGATCGTCCGCGGTGTGCCGATCTGCACCAGAACGCCGTCGGCGAGAATGCCGATGCGATCGGCCATGGTCATCGCCTCGATCTGGTCATGCGTGACGTAGAGCATGGTTGCGCCGACCTCGGCCTGGATGCGCTTCAACTCGAGCCGGAGGTCGGCGCGCAGCTTGGCGTCGAGCGACGACAGCGGCTCGTCCATCAGATAGATCGAAGGCTTCCGCACCAGCGCGCGACCGATGGCGACGCGCTGCATCTCGCCGCCCGAGAGTTTCGTCGAGCGGTTGGAAAGCTTGTGGTCGATGCGCACCATCTTCGCCACCTCTTCGACGCGGCGGCGCACCGCATCCTCGCTCAGCCGCCGCGCGGGCGAGCGCAGCGGGAAGGCGAGGTTGTCGAACACCGACAGGTGTGGATAGAGCGAATATTGCTGGAAGACGAAGGCGGTGTCGCGCTCGGCCGGCGACAACATTGTCGCATCCCGGCCGCCGATATGGATTGAGCCCGTGTCGGGCCGCTCCAGCCCGGCGATAAGCCGCAGCGTCGTCGTCTTGCCGGCCCCGGTCGGCCCGAGCAGCACGACGAATTCACCATCGGCGACGTGCAGATCGAGAGTGTTCACCGCGACATGCTCGCCGAAGGCTTTGGTCACGCCTTTGATGTGCACCTCAGCCATGATGCGCTCTTCCCTGGGAGACTTCGTCATGGATTGCGGTTCTCACCGCACGGCCGGATCGCTTGTCGAACAGTGACAGCCGCGCGCTGCTCAGCGCCAGGCCGACATGATCCCCCGCGTTGAGCCGGATTTCAGCCGGCACCCGCGCCTTGATGATGCCGTCTGCCGTCTCCACCGCGACGATCTGCGTGGTGCCGAGATATTCGGTGCCGTAGATGGCACCGCGCAATTTCGAGGCGTCGTCGAAGCGGATGTGTTCCGGTCGGATGCCGAGCGCCATGTCGCTAGGTGCTATGTCCTCGCGTACCTCCGGCACCGCCATCTTGGCGCCTTGCACGATGATTTCCCTGGACCCCTTCGCCAGCCCCCCGCCGAAGCCCAGAAAATTCATCGGTGGCGAGCCGATGAAGTCGGCGACGAACATGGTAGCCGGCCGGTCGTAGATTTCGCGCGGGGTGCCGAACTGCTCGATGACGCCGTGGTTCATCACCGCGATCTTGTCGGCCATCGACATCGCTTCCATCTGGTCGTGCGTGACGTAGACCGTGGTGGCGTGGATGCGGTTGTGCAGTTCGCGCAGCTCGTGGACCATGAGATCGCGGAATTCGGTGTCGAGCGTGCCGAGCGGCTCGTCCATCAGGAAGCATTTTGGCCGCCGCACGATGGCGCGGCCGAGCGCCACACGCTGGCGATCGCCGCCGGCGAGGCTGGAAACCGATTTGTTAAGCAGATGGTCGATGCGTAGAAGCTTCGCCGTTTCTTCGACTCTGCTGCGGATCTCGGCGCCCGGCATGCCTTGCGCCAAGAGCGGAAAGCCGATGTTCTTGCGCACATTCATATGCGGGTAGAGCGCGAAGAGCTGGAAGACGAAGGCAATGTCGCGCTCGCGGGCACGCCGCATGGTGACGTCCTCGCCGCCAAGCAGTATCTTGCCGCCGGTCGGCAGTTCGAGCCCGGCGATCATGCGCAGCGTCGTCGTCTTGCCGCAGCCCGACGGCCCCAGCATGACGAAGAACTCGCCATCCTCGACCACGAAGTTAGAGTCCTGCACGGCGACGAAATCGCCGAATGCCTTCCTTAGATGCTCGACCCTGATCTCTGCCATCATCTACTCCGGAAACTTCGAGACGATGATGAACATCGCCGTGCCGGCCAGCATGGTTATGAAGGAATAGGTGTAGAGCGACAGCGCGAGCGGCTGGAACAGCATCAGGAAGCCGATGGCGATGATCGCGGTGGCGATGTTCTCCATCAGCCCGCGCCTGGCCCAGACCGGCCAGCGCGATTTGCGTTTTGCAGGTTGGGTCATGCTCATTTGCGCACCGCGCCGAAGGTGATGCCGCGCAAGAGCTGCTTGCGAAGCAGGATGGTGAAGACCAGGATCGGCACCAGGAAGATCGTCGTGCCGGCAGCGACCGCCGGCCAGTCCTGGCCGCCTTCGCCGATGATGGTCGGGATGAAAGGCGGTGCGGTCTGCGCCGTGCCCGAAGTCAGCAGGGCGGCGAACGCATATTCGTTCCAGGCAAAGATCAGGCAGAAGATGGCGGTCGCGGCAATGCCGGTGGTCGCCTGCGGCAGCACCGTGCGCCAGAAGGCCTGCACCCGCGTATAGCCGTCGATCATCGCCGCTTCTTCGTATTCGCGCGGGATCTCGTCGATGAAGCCCTTCAGCAGCCATACGGCAAGCGACACATTGACCGCCGTATAGAGCAGGATCATGCCGAGCGCGGTGTCCGACAGGCCAAGCTCGCGATACATCAGGTATATGGGAATGGCGACCGCGATCGGCGGCATCATCCGCGTCGACAGGATGAAAAACAAAAGGTCGTCGGCCAGTGGCACCTTGAAGCGGGAGAAGCCATAGGCCGACAACGTGCCGAGGAACACCGCGCAAAAGGTCGAGCCGAAGGCGATGATCAGCGAATTGACGAAGCGCGGCATGAAATTGGACGGGCCGGCGATCACCATGTTGCGCTTGCGCGTGGTCTCGTCGCAGAAGCCGGTCGCCGGTCCAAGCGAGTTGATGTATTCCGGCGTCTGCCTTGTGCGCGTCGTGAACAGATTACAGTAGCCTTCGAGGCTCGGCTGGAACAGGATCTTCGGCGGATAGGCGATCGAATCCGGCGGCGTCTTGAAGCTGGTGGCGAAGATCCACAGCAGCGGCACGATCGAGATCAGCGCGTAAAGCACGATGATCGTGCCGGCGACGCGCTTCGACGTGGCCGAGGGTGCGACGACCGAATGGGCTGACGTCAGGCTCATCTCTGCTTCACCTTGTTGAGCGCCTTGACGTAGATGTTGGCCAGCCCGAACACCGCGACGAACAGGATGATGGCGAAGGCCGAGGAATAGCCGGTCCGCCAGCTTTCGAAGGCCTGCCGCTTCAGCGTGATCGAGGCGACTTCGGTGGTCGAGCCCGGCCCGCCGCCGGTCAGCAGGTTGACCATGTCGAACATCTTGAAGTTCTCGATGCCGCGGAACAGCACCGCCAGCATGATGAAGGGCAGCGCCATCGGCAGCGTGATCGACCAGAACTGCCGCCAGTTCGAGGCGCGGTCGACCTCGGCTGCCTCATAGATGTATTCGGGGATCGAGCGCAGTCCGGCGAGACAGATCAGCATCACGTAGGGCGTCCACATCCAGGTGTCGACGATGACGATCGACCACGGCGCCAGCGAGACGTTGGAGAGCATGCCGATCTCCGTCGCCGGAATACCTGACACGAACGAGACGGCATAGGCGAACAGGCCGATCTGCGGCTCGTAGAGGAAGCGCCAGAAATTGCCCACGACTGCCGGCGACAGCATCATCGGCACCAGAATGATGGTCGTCCAGAAGGCGTGGCCGCGAAACTTCCGGTCGATCAGCCAGGCCAGCGTGAACCCGATCAGCGTCTGCAAGAGAATCGTCCAGAACACGAAATGCGCTGTCGTCTGCATGGCGATCCATATGTCTTGGTCGCCGAGTATGCGCCTGTAATTGGCAAGGCCCACGTTCTTGACGATCTCGTTGGGGCGGTTGGCGCGGTAGTTGGTGAAGGACAGATAGATTGCCCAGAACAGCGGAAAGATGTTGATGGCGAGCAGCAACAGGATCGTCGGCGAGATGAACAGCCAGGCGAGGCCCTTGTCGCTGATGCCGCGGACTTTGCGGGCCAACGGCTCAGGCGTGGCCCGGGCAACGCTGTCCGCAGTCCGATTGAGCATGGTCAGTCCCGCTTCGGTCACTTAAGTCGTCTCGATACTGGAATTTATCTGAACTGTGTCCCGTGCCAAGGGCGGCACGGGACACGCGGGTCGGCTCGGGAGGAGCGTTACATCTTGCCATCGTCCTGGAAGACCTCGGTCCAGTCCTTGACCAGGCCGTCCAGCGCGTCCTTCGCCGAGCCCTGGCCGGCCACGACATAGTCGTGGAAGCGCTTCTGCGACGCCTGCAGCAGCGGCGCATAGCTGGGCTCAGCCCAGAAGTCCTTCACGATGGCCATGGAGTCGAGGAAGGTCGGCGCGTAAGGCTGGCTGGCTGCAAAGCCCGGGTCTTTGACGACGGCGTTGAGGCAGGAAAAGCCGCCGAGCGACCACCATTTGGCCTGCACGTCCTTGTTGGCGAACCACTTGATGTATTTGAGCGCGGCTTCCTGCTTATCGGAATAGGAAACCACGGAGATGCCCTGGCCGCCAAGCTGGGCGAATTGATCGCCGTCGGGACCCTTGGGATTGGCGAAATAGCCGATCTTGTCACCGCCGACATTCTCGTCCTTCTGCAGGCCCGGCCAGGTAAAGGCGAAGTTCATGTGCATCGCCACCTGGCCGGATTTGAAGGCATCGACGCCTTCGCCCATGTAGCTGTTCGACGCCCCGGGAGGCGTGCAGCAGTCATAGAGCGCCTTGTAGAACTCCAGGCCCTTCACCGATTTCTCGGAGTTGACGAAGCCGTCCATCTCGTAGGGCTTGTCGGGATTCTCGTATTTGAAGCCGAAGCTGTAGAGCACGTCCATGGCGCCCATGGTGATGCCTTCGGAGCCACGCTCGGTATAGATCGACGCGCCATAGACGGTCTTGCCGTCGATCTCGCGCTTCTGGAAGAACTCGGCGATCTGCTTCAACTGGTCGAATGTCGTCGGCGCGGCGAGATCCCAGCCGTATTTCTCCTTGAATTCCTTCTGCAGTTCCGGCTTGGAGAACCAGTCCTTGCGATAGGTCCAGCCGACGA
This sequence comes from Mesorhizobium robiniae, assembly GCF_040545535.1. Taxonomy (NCBI): domain Bacteria; kingdom Pseudomonadati; phylum Pseudomonadota; class Alphaproteobacteria; order Hyphomicrobiales; family Phyllobacteriaceae; genus Mesorhizobium; species Mesorhizobium robiniae. Next base: position 709,681 of record NZ_JBEPMC010000002.1, on the reverse strand, counting down.
CATCGCCCATGGCCGGCAATGCCCAGTAGTTCGGTGTGTTCTTCGGCCATTCGGAGTAGCCGACGACCGTGGCCGGCACGAAGTCGTCCATGCTGATCTTCTCCTTGTCGAAGAAGTCGTTCAGCTTGACGTAGTGGCCGTTCTCGGCCGAGCCGCCGATCCACTGGCTATCGCCGATGATCAGGTCGCACAGCTTGCCCTTGGAATTCAGTTCGTTGAGGAAGCGGTCGGCATAGTTGGTCCACGGCACGAACTCGAATTTCATGCCGATGCCGGATTCCTTGGTGAAATCCTTGGACAGTTCCACAAGAGCGTTCGCCGGGTCCCAGGCTGCCCAGCAAAGCGTCAGATCTTCCGCCTGCGCGACGTTCGAAACGGCGGTCGACGCAAACATCGCCGAGGTCAGTCCCAACGTCAGTTTCAAGGTCGATTTCATGCCTTCCTCCCATTTGCGAAACGCGCCCGGATGACGGTTTCAAAAAACCTCAACCCCCCTCCTCAGGGGCCTAAACACTATGACGGGTTGAGCGCCGGATGTTTAGTAATTTGTTTAGTGATGCAATTTTTACTAAACAAGGCAAGCGAATTCGTCGCTGCACCGCAGCATGGCGCGGCGGCTCCGGGCGCTGGTTCAGGAAAGGCGGCTTCTGTCAGGTTGTTCGGTGCGCCGGGTGCCGGCTTATTTGACCGTTCTGGTGCTGACCGTCACCGGCCGGAGCGCCGGCGCCGGAGGCAGCAGGGCGCGGATGTCGGCGAAGGGAAAGACCGGCTCGAAGCGGAAGGCCTCGGCGAAGGAGCCGGCCGCGCCATTGCACTGGCCGGCGCGAAACGCGTTCTGCGTGCGCGCCGCATCGACGAAACGTTCAGGATCCTGCGACTGATGCGCCCGGATCGCCATCGCCTTGAGATCGAAATAGCCTGATATGTCGACATAATGCGTCGGCGAAAAACCGGTGCCGCCGAGCGTGTCGGCATGCAGCACCGGGACAGCGAAAGACGCCGCGATGCGCACGCCGTCCGACAGCGCGCGGTGATCGCCATGGTAGTCGTTCGGCGCGTGGGTGATCGCCAGGTCCGGCTTCACCTCGCCGATCAGCGCCTTCAACGCCGCGATCAGCGCGGCATCGGCAGTGAGCGCGCCGTCCGGAAAATCGAGGAAGTGCGATGTTGCGCCAAGCAGGTCCGCCGCCACGGCCGCTTCCTCGCGGCGGGCGCGGGCGAGCGGTCCTGGATCGCCCCTGCCACCCTTGGCGCCATCCGTGGCTATCGCAAAAACCAGTTCTGCGCCTTGCGCGGCATAAGCGGCCATCGTACCGAACATGAAGATCTCGATGTCGTCGGGATGCGCACCGAGCGCCAGTATCTTCACTTCTGCTCTCTCCCTGGAAACGGAAAAACGTGACGAACGGAATTCTGCTCGCCCTTATCGCCTATGCAAGCTATTCGGGCAGCGACGCCGTTGTCAAAAGCCTGGGAGGACAATTCACGGTCTTCGAGATCGGCTTCTTCGCAACCTTGTTTGCCGGCCTTTTCCTATTCTTCACCCGGCCAGTGGGCGAACGCTGGCGCGATTTCTGGCGTACGAAGCGGCCATGGGCCGTACAGGCGCGGGCCTGGGCAGGCATCGCGTCGGGCGTGCTCAGCGTCTATGCCTTCACTACTATCCCCCTGGCGGAAGTCTACGCCCTGATCTTTTTGGCGCCTTTGCTGGTCACCATCCTGTCCACCGTCATCCTGAAGGAAAAGGTCGGCCCCTGGCGATGGCTGGCCGTGATCGCCGGTTTTGCCGGGGTGATGCTGGTGGTACGGCCGGGCTTTCGCGAACTGCATCTCGGCCATTTGGCCGCCTTCGTGAACGCCTTCCTCGCCGCGACCAGCGTCATTCTGATGCGATCGCTGGCCCAGCAGGAAAAGCGCACCACGATGCTTGGTGTGCTTGTCGGCTATGGTCTGCTGTTCAACGGGATCGGCGCTGCCGCCACCTCTTTCACCTTGCCGAATGCCATACAACTTGTCTGGCTGGCGATGGCGGGCGCCTTCACCGCGGGCGGACAACTGCTGCAACTGCTGGCCGCCAAATACGCACCCGCGAACCGCATTGCGCCGACGCATTATTCGCAGATACTCTGGGCGGTGATCCTCGGCGCGCTGTTCTTCCAGGAATATCCCGATTTCCTGTCGCTTGTCGGCCTCGCCGTCGTCGGCGGCTCCGGCCTTTTGACGATGGTGCGCGAGGAGGTGAGGCTCGGCACGGTGCGCTGGAACCCATTCTCGCGGACCCGGCTTTGAGTGGCCAGTTCCCGGTTGCGCGGCTCCTGCCACCGCTGATATGCGGGCGCTGCGGACCTGCCGCGATTGGATGGATGCATCCTTGAAACAATGACCAGAAAACCCTTGCCGGAACTTCCGGTCTCCGCCGTGCTACCGGCGCTCAGCGAAGCGCTCGGTCATGGCAACAGCGCCGTGCTGGTGGCGCCGCCCGGCGCCGGCAAGACGACGCTGGTGCCGCTGGCGTTGCTCGACGCGCCATGGCTCGGCACGGGAAAGATCATTCTGCTCGAGCCGCGCCGGCTCGCTGCCCGCGCCGCTGCTCGCCGCATGGCCGAACTGCTCGGCGAGGAGCCCGGCGAGACGGTCGGCTATGCCATGCGCATGGAGAACCGCACCTCTGCGCGGACGAAAATCCTCGTCGTCACCGAAGGCGTGCTGTCTCGGATGATCCTCGACGATCCGGAACTGCCCGGCGTCTCGGCGGTATTCTTCGACGAGTTCCACGAGCGTTCGCTCGACGGCGATTTTGGCCTGGCGCTGGCGCTCGACGTGCAAGGTGCACTGAGGCCCGATCTGCGATTGCTGGTGATGTCGGCGACGCTCGACGGTGCGCGTGTCGCGCGGCTGCTTTCCGGCGCCCCGGTGATCGAGAGCGAAGGCCGCGCCTTTCCCGTCGACATAAGCTACGACGAGCGGCCGGCCGGTCTCCCCATCGAGGATGCCATGGCCAGGGCGATCCGCGCCGCCCTTGCCGATGAGAGCGGCAGCGTGCTCGCCTTCCTCCCCGGCCAGCGCGAGATCGAGCGCACAGCCGAGCGGCTGCAGGGACGCACCGGCGCCGACACCGACATCGTGCCGCTCTACGGCCTGCTCGACAACAAGGCGCAGGATGCGGCGATCAAGCCGGCGCCAGCCGGCCGCCGCAAGGTGGTGCTGGCGACGTCCATCGCTGAAACCTCCATCACCATCGACGGCGTGCGCGTCGTCATCGATTCCGGCCTGTCGCGGCTGCCGCGCTACGAGCCGGCCAGCGGTCTGACGCGACTGGAGACGGTGCGTGTCAGCCGAGCCTCCGCCGACCAGCGCGCCGGCCGCGCCGGGCGCACGCAGCCGGGCGTCGCCATTCGGCTGTGGCGGGCCGAGCAGACGGCGGCACTTCCCGTCTTCACTCCGCCCGAAATCCTCGAGGCCGACCTTTCCGGGCTGCTGCTCGATTGCGCCGCATTCGGTGTCGCCGACCCGGTGAGCCTCTCCTTCCTCGATCCGCCGCCGGCCCCGGCGCTCAACGAGGCAAAGGCGCTGCTGCGTGCTCTCGACGCCATTGACGAGGCAGGGCGCCTGACGGAATCGGGTGCTGCAATGCGCAGGCTGGCACTGCCGGTACGGCTGGCTCACATGGTCGCCGAGGCGGCAAAGATCGGTCAGGCGTTCGAAGCTGCCATGTTGGCCGTGCTGCTCACCGAGCGTGGCCTTGGCGGTGATGGCGCCGACCTCGAACGGCGGCTGATGCGGTTCCGCTCCGAAAGATCGCCGCGCGCCACATCGGCGCGGCAACTTGCAGAACGACTGGCAAGGCAGGCCTCACCCTTCCCCTCGAGGGGAGGGTCGGCGACCGAGCTGAGCGTAGCGAAGCGAGGGAGACGGGGTGGGGTCGCCGATGGCGTGCCCGATCCGACCCCACCCCGCTCCGCTTCGCGGATCGACCCTCCCCTCAAGGGGGAGGGTGAGGCCGGCGCGCTCCTCATCCATGCCTGGCCGGACCGCGTCGCCAAGGCACGCGGCGAGCGCGGCCGTTTCGTGCTGGCCAACGGCTCGGGCGCCATGCTCGACGCCGCCGATCCCCTGGCAGGCGAAACCTGGCTCGTCGTCGCCGATCTGCAGGGCAAGGCGCAGAATGCCCGCATCACGGCAGCAGCGGCGATAGACGAGGCCGACATTCGCGCTTCGCTTGCCGACAAGATCGAGACAAGCCGCGAAACGAGCTTTGACCGTGACAGGCGGGCGGTGCGCGTGCGCGAAACCGTTCGCCTCGGCGCCATCACCTTGTCCGAACGCATGCTGCCGGCTCCGTCAGGTGCTGACGCGGATCGCGCCATCCTCGGCGCCGTGCGCGAGCACGGGCTGTCGCTTTTGCCGTGGGGCAAGGAAGCGGAGATGCTGCGCCAGCGCCTGTCCTGGCTGCATCGCGGCCTCGGCGCGCCTTGGCCCGATGTTTCCGACGCGGCGCTCATCGAAAACCTCGACGACTGGCTGCTGCCGTTTCTTTCCGGCGCGGCGTCCTTTGCCGCGATCGACCCGGGCCTGCTTTCGGCCGGTCTCATGGCATTGGTGCCGCACGATCTGCAGCGCAGGATCGAGGCGCTGGCGCCGACCCATTTCGACGCGCCGTCGGGCAGCCGCGTGCCGATCCGCTATGACGGTGAATGGCCCGTGCTGGCGATCCGCGTGCAGGAGCTGTTCGGTCTCGACCGGCACCCTTCGATTGCGAATGGCACGGTACCGCTGACGCTCGAGCTTTTGTCGCCGGCGCACCGGCCGATCCAGACGACCCGCGACCTGCCCGGCTTCTGGCGCGGCTCCTGGGCCGATGTGCGGGCCGACATGCGCGGCCGCTATCCCAAGCATGTCTGGCCGGAAAACCCGCTTCTCGCCACCGCCACCAGCCGCGCCAAACCGCGTGGCAGCTGATGAAGCGACGGAAGCTGATCGGCAGCGAATGTCATGGTTCTTCCAGTGGCAAAATCGCAAACCTTAGAGAATAGCCGAATCCTCCCCTCCCTTCGTCATCCTAGGGCGGAGCAGGAGCGAAGCGACGTCGCGGAGACCCTAGGATCCATGCCGTGACATCTGTGGCACACAAAAGGCGGACCAGAACCGAGTGCTTTCGCACCGATGGGCAGAGCAGATGGTGATGCCAAGCTGAAGGGTGGCGCTGTTGTGAAACGGGCACCATTCTCAGCCGCTGCATTCTTCGGCTGATGTCACGGAATGGATCCTAGGGTCTGCGCTCCGCTTCGCGTTCGCTCCGCCCTAGGATGACGAAGGCATGGTGGCTGACGGCTAATCGCCAACGTCGGAGATGGCCGCTGGATCAGCAGCGACCGTCCGCAGTCCCTTCAGGCTCAATCAGAGGCTAATCCTCTATGCGGAAGAACTGGACCATGTCCTTTCCCGGCTATAATCCTTGACCATGATAAACATCCTGCAGGCGCCCGACTTCCAGCAGAGCCAACGGCTGCGCCTCAACACGCTGATCAGGCTGCGCTGGCTTGCCATTGTCGGCCAGAGCCTGGCGGTTCTCGTCGTTGCTTATGGGCTGAAATTTCCGCTGCCGGTCAGCCTCTGCTTCGCGCTGATCGCCTGTTCGGCCTGGATGAACCTGTTGCTGACATTCCGGTATCCGGCGGCGCATCGGCTCACGCCGCTGCCGGCTTTTGCCATCCTGACCATCGACAGCCTGCAGCTTGCCGGCCTGCTCTACGTGACCGGCGGCCTCACCAATCCGTTTTCGGTGCTGGTCACCGTGCCCGTGGTCATCTCGGCGACGTCGCTGCCGCTGCGCCTGACCGCCATCCTTGGCGCGCTGGTGATGGTGGCGGCAACCTTGCTGGTCTTCTTCCATATGCCGCTGCCCTGGTATGAGGGCGCGCCCCTGGAGATGCCGTTCATTTATGTCGCCGGCATATGGATGGCGGTCTTTTCCTCGATCGCCTTCACTGCGATCTACGCCTTCCGCGTGGCCGAGGAAGCTCGCCTGCTCGCCAACGCGCTTGCCGCCACCGAGCTGGTGCTGCAGCGCGAGCAGCATCTATCTGCCCTGGACGGTCTCGCCGCCGCCGCCGCGCATGAGCTGGGCACGCCGCTTGCCACCATCGCCCTTGTCGCCAAAGAGATGGAGAAGGCGCTCCGCAACGATCCGAAATATGGCGAGGACGTGACGCTGCTGCGCTCGCAGAGCGAGCGTTGCCGCGAAATCCTCAAGCGGCTGACCAGCCTGTCGTCCGAGGGCGAGGCGCATCTCTCGCGTTTGCCGCTGACCTCGCTGGTCGAGGAGGTGACGGCCCCGCACCGCGATTTCGGCATCTCGATCAAGCTTCGCCCCGGCGAGCGCATCGGCGCCGAACCGGTAGGACGGCGCAATCCCGGCGTCATCTACGGCCTCGGCAATCTGGTCGAGAATGCCGTCGATTTCGCCCGCAAAACCGTCACCGTGCGCTGGAGCTGGAACGAGGCCACTGTCACGTTCTCGATCATCGACGACGGGCCGGGTTTTCCTCCCGAAATCATCGACCGCATCGGCGAACCGTATATGTCGACGCGCCAGGGCACCGAGGCCGGCGGCGGCCTGGGCCTGGGGCTTTTCATCGCCAAGACCTTGCTGGAACGCTCGGGCGCCACGCTCGATTTCCGCAATTCAAACGAGCCGGGTGAGGGCGCCGTCGTGCAGATATCGTGGCCGCGCAGCGTCTTCCTCAATCCTGATTCGGCTGCGGCCACCATGTTTGACACGGCGTGAATTGGACAATGGCGCTCCGAAACTATATCTGCGTAAAAATCAGGCAGCAGGAATTTTACGACGATGAGCAGCGACGAAACGATTGGCGCAATGGTTGAGGGCGAGGACACCTCGCTGTTGATCGTCGACGACGACAAGCCGTTTCTCACGCGCCTTGCCCGTGCCATGGAAACCAGGGGTTTCGTGGTCGAGACGGCCGAGAGCGTCGAGGAGGCCGTGGCCAAGGCGCGCGCCAACCCGCCGGCCTACGCGGTCGTCGACATGCGGCTCGCCGACGGCAACGGCCTCGATGTCGTGGCCGCCATCCGCGAAAAGCGCGACGACGCCCGCACCATTATACTCACCGGCTATGGCAATATCGCCACCGCGGTAACGGCGGTGAAGCTGGGGGCCGTCGACTATTTGTCGAAGCCGGCCGACGCCGACGACGTTTTCGCGGCCCTTACCCGCACCGCGGGCGAACGCGCCGCACCGCCCGAAAATCCGATGTCGGCCGACCGCGTGCGCTGGGAGCACATCCAGCGCGTCTACGAAATGTGCGACCGCAACGTCTCCGAGACCGCGCGCCGGCTCAACATGCACCGCCGTACGCTGCAGCGGATACTCGCCAAGCGCGCGCCGCGCTAAACCTGGCTTCGTCATCCTTGGGCGTAGCGACGCGAAGCGGAGCGAAGATGGGCGTTTCGGCCAATCTCCGAGGCATGCGGTCTGCCAAGGTGAACTCTATACGAATCGAGGAAACTAAGCGCCTTGCGTCGCCAGCAACGCCTGCGCATCATCCCGCAAGTGATTCCGTCCGACCGGGGAGATGGCGGAGGCGACATGCAGGACGACAAACAACGGCCGGTCTCAATTTTCCGCGAATTCCTCGATAGCGAGGCGGCCGGCGGCATCATCCTGATGGTGGCGGCAGCACTTGCCCTGATCGTCGCCAATTCGCCGCTGGCCGAAACCTATTTCGCCGCCCTTCACGCCTATCTGGGACCGCTCAGCGTATCGCACTGGATCAATGATGGTCTGATGGCCGTCTTTTTCCTGTTGGTCGGCCTGGAGATCAAGCGCGAGATGCTGGACGGACAGCTCTCGACGTGGCCGCGGCGGGTGCTGCCCGGCGTCGCCGCCGCCGGCGGCATGCTGGTGCCGGCGCTTGTCTATGTCGCCATCAACCGCAACAACCCAGCCGCTCTGTCCGGCTGGGCGATCCCAACCGCCACCGACATCGCCTTTGCGCTTGGCGTGCTGTCGCTGCTTGGCAGCCGCGTGCCGGGGTCGCTGAAAGTATTCCTCACCGCGCTTGCCATCATCGACGACCTTGGCGCCGTCATCATCATCGCGGTGTTCTACACAAGCGGCCTGTCGCTCGCCTATCTCGGCGCCGCTTTCGCCGTCATCGCCGTGCTCATCGTGCTAAACCGCATGAACGTGCTGGCGCTGCTGCCCTATCTCGTGCTTGGTGCCGTTCTGTGGGTGCTGGTGCTGAAATCGGGCGTCCACGCCACGCTCGCCGGCGTGGCGCTGGCCCTGACCATACCCCTGAAGGTCACTCCGGGCATCAGCCATGATCTCGACCATTCGCCGCTGCACCGGCTCGAGCACGGCCTGCACAGAATAGTGCCGTTCGTCATCATCCCGATCTTCGGCTTTGCCAACGCCGGCGTTTCGCTGGCTGGCCTCAGTGTTGCCGCTCTGTTCGAACCGCTGACGCTGGGCGTCGCCGCTGGCCTCGTCGCCGGCAAGCTGGTCGGCGTGTTCGGCTCTTCGGCGCTTGCCATCCGGCTCGGCTTCGCCGACCTGCCGGTCAATGCCGGCTGGCTGCACATGGTCGGCATTTCGCTGCTCTGCGGCATCGGCTTCACCATGAGCCTGTTCATCGGCCTGCTCGCCTTCGCCAGTAACGTCGAGCTGCAGGACGCGGTGAAAGTCGGCATCCTTGCCGGATCCTTCATTGCCGCAATCCTCGGCGCCGCCGTGCTGCTGGTAGCGCCGGCCGCGAATGGGGCGGACGAGGACGAAGAGTAGAGCGGCTTGCAGCTCTTGGGTTCCTCGCCCCCGCGAAGCGGGGGAGAGGTGGCCCGGCGCAGCCGGGACGGAGAGGGGGACGGCGCTCGCGAAACCAGAACCCGTCAAAGGGTACAAGATTGGCTCATCAGGAGCCCCTCGAGACAACGAACTCCGGACGCCGCGAAGACCCCTCTCCGTCCCGGCTTCGCCGGGCCACCTCTCCCCACTTCGTGGGGCGAGGAACCAAACTCTGCGAAAGCAGCCAAATTTTTGAGTGGAAGAGGAGTGGCGGCAGCCCGATGACGGGCGGCAGCGCAAACGTCGAGAACTACTCGCTCTCGCCCTCCAGTGCCGGCACCGAAACGCCGGCGAGTTCCGCCGCGAGCAGCCGTGACGCACCGGCCCGCGCGATCCTCAGCATCAGCGCCTTGCGCGTCGCCGCCGCCATGCGGTGCTCGGGCGCATCGCGCAGGATTTCGGCGCCATAGCCGTCGGAAAGGATGAAACCGCATTCCTGCGGAAAGATCTCCGAGGGCACGCCGGGATGGGTGGCGAAGAAGAAGCGGTCGGAGTGCAGCCGGTAGTCAGGCCATTTGCGGTCGACCCTGAAATCCTCGATCGAGGATTTGATCTCGATGATCCAGATGTCGCCCTGTCGGGTCAGCGCGACGAGGTCGGCGCGGCGGCCCGTCGCCAGCGACAGTTCGGGCAGCACATGCGCGCCCATTTCCTTGAGCAGCCGCTGCACGCCGCGCCGCACCAGCATGGCACGTTCCGACTGGCGGCCATCGATCAGGGGGTTGAGGGGGACGGGCGAGATGATTGGCATGGCGGCACCATGCCAGATTCTGTTCACGGTTTGAACCCGTTTCTTTGGGGCGATTATATGGTTGACAAACCCAATGACAGCGACCCAATTGGATGCTAGTCTCCCTTCGATTTTGGAGGGGTTGCGTAATGTCGATCATCATATACCGCAGCGCATCGAGCACAGGGGATGCTAGGCGCACAGCCAAGGGTAGGATCGTAGTTGGCCAACGGAAACCAGATTTGGCAATCACATTTGGTTCTGGAACCTATCGCCGTTCCACAGATTGGGAGGTCTTGGTAGGCTACAGAGATTTCAAGTCGCTGGCCAAAGCAATGATGGAGGCCAGCCCCAAGAGCGCTCGCGCGGCTTTCTCTGCCGCCCTAGCAAGCACTACCCAGCCGTAGGGAACATCCGCTACAGGAGTTGGCGCAACCTAGCTCTTTCCGGCTTCGCGCTCCCGCCGCACAAACTCTTTTATCTGTTCGGGCGTAAGTTTCTTGGCCTTGGCGATCTTCTGCACAATGGCCTCGAAAGCGGCGTCGGATTGATCGGTTTTCAGTTCGCGAGCGGCTTCGCGGAACTTGTCGATCTGCGGCTTATCCGCTGATTTAGGCATAGGAATATAGACTCCGATTCGCGCGTATGCTAAACGAATGGGCGGGGAGTGATCCCCGCCCAAACTCTATCTTATGAGGCGCGGTTGGGAATAGCCCGCCGCGCGCGGTAAGTGGAGCATGGGTAGCTCCAGTCTCCCGGTAACTGTCCAGTACCGGGTCTGGCCGCCGACCAGCGGAAGTTCAGCCATTCAGAAGGTCTGACTGGCTCTCGATAGACGAACCTGGCAGTTCGTCGGTGACTTCGGAGGCCTCTGCATCCAGTGCGGAGGCCTTATCTTTTGGAAGGGTATAAAGGCCGTCTGGCGTCTTTTCCAATTCATCGCGTTTCATCATTCGCCACGCGATTGGCCCTACCGCTTCCGCCGTAACTTCCGGCCAGTAACGTTTGGCAATTTCGTCCCTTATCTCACTTGGGGTCAGGCCTCGCCGACCTTGGCGATAATGCACAACCAGCGCCTCGGTAATCATCGTGGGCATAGGCGGCAGATCGTTGGGTTTTGTGGTGCGGCCAGTTTCCGGCAAAACATGGCTAACCGTGGCGGGCGCCGTTAGGCCCATAAGCTTTGCGACCGTCCGTTCAGTTACATTCAGTTCGGCGATTTCAGTTTCCAGCCGCGCGATTTTGGCCACCAGCTTCTCACGCTGGTCCACGAGGTCGGCGCGCTTTCGCCGAATCGTCTCGATGTCGATCATATCGCTCATGCCATGCCATCTATCAGTTGGAGGATACGATTGCAACGGCTATGGGAAGATATGCATGGCTGTGACGCCATGTTCTTATTTTCTTCTCTTGGCAGCTTGACTCCCGTCAACGAGTCATGACTATGGTCGGCAGGTAGGTTGGCTGAGCGGTTTAAGGCAGTCGCCTGAAAAGCGACCGGACATTTGCGTGTCCCGGGGGTTCGAATCCCTCACCTACCGCCACTGATTGCAACGAACGCGCGTTGCGAGGAGGGTTACCGATGGGCGGGGCACGCAAACTTGGCCCCGCCTATTTCAATTGAAACGCAACCTTTTATCCATTATGTTGTTGTGAATGACGACAGGGTACGCAAACCTCTTAGGAGGACTCTGTTCGTCTAGGTGCGATTCAATTCGCATCTCTCAGCCGTAAGGCTGGGTGGCGGTAGGTGAATACCAAACGAAAAGGGCTGGCCTCGCGGTCAGCCTTTTTTGTTTCGGCGCCTAGCATGTCGCCACAGCGGGAACTCTAACTGCACTGCCTTTCGGAAGTGCGTCCGCTTCTCGTCAAGCAGGTCTATGATAGGTGAGGCGCTTCCCAGCGGCACCCTTGAGCGCGATGAAAGCGCGCGTGCCGTCATCAACGCCCATGGCAATCCGGTTCGAATAGCGGAAGTCGAATTCAGCCAAATAACGGTGCAGATGGTGTTCGGCGCAATGCTGGTAAACGCCCTTCATGCCGCGCTTGAAGATCGAATAGAAGCCTTCGACCGTGTTGGTGTGGACGTTGCCGCGAACGTATTCGTCCTTGGAATGCGTGACGAAATCGTGCGAGGCGAATCCCTGGCCGACGCGGCGATACAGGCCAGCCTCGTCAGTCATAAGAGCGCTTTCCTTGGCGATGTTGGCGCGAACGATTGGCATGATCGTGCCAATGCGGGCGGTATCGACGTGGAAGGAACGTGCGCGACCGCCGCGTTCGACAAGCGTAACGACAGTGTTCTTGTGAGCGCCACCGCCACGCTTAACCGTCGTGCCAGCCAGACGGCCGATGTAGGTTTCGTCAGCCTCGACTGTCTTGCCGTTGCCGCCAAGCGGGGAGAGATCGCCAGACGCCATTGCAAGGCGAATGCGGTGGCATAGGAACCAAGCGGCCTCATAGGTGCATTCGAGTATGCGGTGCATCTGGTGAGCGCTGATACCCTTCTTAGAAACGCTCATGAGATGGATAGCCTGTAGCCACTTGGTGAGCGGCAAATGGCTTTCCTCGAAGATCGAACCCATGCGGACGGTGAACTGCGAGCGGCAAGCGCCACACTTATAAAGACCGTGACGCTCAACGCCGTTTGGGTTCTTCTTGGAAGGCTTGGTGCGGACGCCCTTCAATTTGTAGTGCTTGTCCACGGAACCGCACTTTGGGCAAACCGGACCATTCGGCCACAAGACCGCCTCGACATGCTCGAAAGCCTTGGCTTCGTCGTGGAATTCGGGGCGGGACAGAACGGACATGGGAATCTCCTATGCCGTTACCCTACGTAATCAGGCTGGGTTTGTCAACCAGATAATCGCCTTCTTTGGGGCGATTATCCGGTTGACAAACCCGGCCTTCAACCGGCGGGGATCACGCCCTCCAGCGCAATGATTCTCGTCCTTGCGCAGCGCTCGCGGATAGCTTTGAGCCGGCTATATTCTGGAGAGCCGTACCAGGCCATGAGGGAGGCTATTTCCGGGAACTCGACAATGACCAGGCGATGAGGTTCCCAATTGCCTTCCAGCACTTTGGTGGCTCCGCCGCGAGCAATGTACCTTCCTCCATAGCGCGCTTCGGTTGCTGGTATATCCCGGCGGTATTCCTCGAAAACGGCGGCATCGGTTATGTCTACATCAGTGATGAGATACGCTGCCATTGGCCTTACTCCCTGACGAAAGCCAGTGAAGCACCTCCATTAGCGGCCCCGCAACTAAGCCAGCGGGACTACGCCTCGGAAACGACTCGCCTTCTCCCTGTATCGGGCGCTTTACTACAGCGTTGGGGGCAGCTCTGGGAGGAGATGAACCATGCCGATGTATCTCACGCAATTCAGCTACAAGCCCGAAACCTGGGCGCGCCTAATCGAAAACCCCGAGGATCGACGCGAGGCGGCCCGTTCCTACATCGAATCAGTGGGCGGAAAGCTGCACGGGTTCTGGTACGCCTTCGGAGAGCACGATGGCTGGAATCTGTGGGAGGCCCCAGACAATGTTTCGATGGCATCTGTCATGCTGGCCATCGGTGCCGGAGGGGCGCTCAACTCGTATCAGACCACCGTCCTCCTGAGCGTCGAAGAGACGATGCAAGCGCTTGGCAAGGCAAAGTCGATCCGGTATCGCCCGCCGGGGTCGTAAGCGCCGCCCGTTCGCGGCTTCTGCAAGGTCGAGCGCATCGACTGCGGCTCGCGCACCTTCTCCTCGATTGCCGTCACATGCGCGGCGGCGATCTCGCGCACGTCATTGGCTGGCGCGCCTGCGGTCCTGGTAGAGCGCCATCAGCTGGCGGCAGTCGTCGATGGAAGATTGCGCGCACGGCACAGGGAAGTCAGCCGGCCCATTGAATTTCCTACATAATCTTATGATAGACGTTGCCGAAAAGCCACAGGTGCGGACTTACCGTCATGTAAGCCCCTGCATATAGGCATCGCGCGCTTGGCAAGCAAAGCAAATGCCAGCATGAATGATGGTGACAAAGCGGCCGTCTCGAGCCGCTCTATTTCGGGCGGGGCATCGGACCTTTTCATGCGCATGAAGCCATTTGCAATCGTCGCCGCACTTGCGCTGTCGGCCGCTATCGCTGGTTGCAGCACCATCGGCTCGCAGATCTTCACCAACAACTATGGCGCGATGACCGATGCCGGCTATCGACTGCCGCGCATTCCGATCGAGAAGGTGCCATCCAAGTACCGCCGGCAGGTGGTCAGCTACGACACGGATGAAAAACCGGGCACCATCGTCGTCGATACGCAGAACAAGTTTCTCTATTACGTCATGGGCGGCGGCGAGGCGATGCGTTACGGCATCGGCGTCGGCCGCGAGGGTTTTGAATGGCGCGGCACCGCCCGCATCGCCGTGAAGCGCGAATGGCCGACCTGGACGCCGCCTTCGGCGATGATCAAGCGCCAGCCGGAGCTCGCCAAGTTCGCTGGCGGCATGGAGCCCGGATTGACGAATCCGCTCGGCGCGCGCGCCCTTTATCTGTTCAACAGGGGCGGCGATTCCGGCTATCGCCTGCATGGCAGCCCGGAGTGGAACTCGATCGGCAAGGCGATGTCGTCGGGCTGCATCCGGCTGATGAACCAGGATATTATCGACCTTTACGACCGCACCTCGGTCGGTGCCAAGGTTATCGTTCTCTAGAGCTCATACGCGGACCGTCTAGGCAACAACTGACGTCCAAAAACAGAAAACCGGGCAATTCGGCCCGGTTTTTTGTTGTCGCGAGAAGGCGAATGGAGCCCTTAAGAGACCTGTTCGACCTGCTGAACCTCGGGCACAAAATGCCGAAGCAGGTTCTGGATGCCGTGCTTCAGCGTCGCCGTCGAGGACGGGCAGCCGGCGCAGGCGCCTTTCATGTGCAGGAATACGGTGCCGTTTTCGAAACCCCGGAAGGTGATGTCGCCGCCGTCCTGAGCGACAGCCGGGCGCACCCGCGTGTCGAGCAGTTCCTTGATGGTGATGACCAGCTCCTCGTCGGCCTTGTCGTAGAATTCGCCGGTCTGGCTGGTCTCGGCGGCGGGACCGGCCTTGGCCATGACAGGCGCGCCGGACATAAAGTGTTCCATGATGGCGCCGAGGATCGCCGGCTTCAGATGCTGCCAGTCGGGACCGTCCTTGGTCACGGTTACGAAGTCATAGCCGAAGAAGACGCCAGTGACGCCCGGGATCTCGAACAGCCGGCCGGCCAGCGGCGACGCTGTGGCGGCGCTGTCGGCATCGCGGAAATCAGCCGTGCCTTCGACAAGCACTTCCTTGCCGGGCAGGAACTTCAATGTCGCCGGATTTGGCGTCGATTCGGTCTGGATGAACATGAACGTCTCCGTGCCCATTCGGGCAGATAGTTTGGAATAATTCTAAATAGGCCTTATCGGCAGGACATTCAAGCGAAAGCCATCGCTGGAACGGTATGGCTGGCGGAATGTTGTGCTAGCGCCCTAAAAGCTTTGAGATGTCGAGATTCAGGTCAGGCCGACCTCACCTGAATATCAGCACACCTCAGGCGAGGCTGTCGATTTCTTCGTCTGACAGGTTCTGCGGCACCACAGTCACCGGGATGGGGAAGGCGGCGCCCTTGCCGGCGACCGCGCCGACCAGCGGCCCCGGCCCCTCCTTGCCGGCGCCGGCGGCCAGCACGAGAATGGCAATGTCCTGGTCTTCCTCGATCAATTTGTGGATCTCCTCCGTCGGCTTGCCTTCGCGCACCACCAGTTCCGGCTCGATGCCGAGTTTCTGGCGCACCTTGTTGGCATAGCTGTCGAGGGCCGCGCGAGCCGTCGCCATAGCCTCCTCGCGCATGATCTTCTCGACACCCAGCCAATGCTGAAAATCGTCCGGCTCGATCACATAGAGCAGCACCAGCACGCCGCTGGTGCTCTGCGCGCGCTTCGAGGCGTAGACGACGGCCCGCTCGCATTCGGGCGTGTCGTCGATGATCGCCAGGAACTTGCGGCGATGGCCGGCTTCGCGACTGAGGCGTTTGGAGACCATATTCTACCTTCGATGGTTTCGGTCGCAATCTGCCACCGCCACAGCCCGGCCGCAAGCGACCGGCGGATGTAGCGCTATCGGGTGCAGATTAGCTTTGCAGCAGGCCGATAATGTCGCGCACCGTCTTCATCGTCGCCTCGGCCAAGGCGCCGGCGCGCTCGCCGCCATCCCTCAGCACCGCGTCGACATAGGCGCGGTCGTCCGAAATGCGGCGCATTTCACCGGCGACCGGCGCCAGTTTTTCCACGGCAAGGTCGGCCAGCGCCGGCTTGAACACCGAAAACTGCTGACCACCGAACTCTTTCAGCACCGCCTCCTTCGATATTTCGGCGAGACCCGCATAGATGCCGACGAGATTTTCCGCTTCGGGCCGGTTGGCCAAGCCGTCCAACTCCCCGGGCAATGCCTCGGGGTCGGTCTTGGCCTTGCGGATCTTCTTCGAGATGGTGTCGGCATCGTCGGTCAGATTGATGCGCGACAGGTCCGACGGATCCGACTTCGACATTTTCTTCGAACCGTCGCGCAGCGACATGATGCGCGCCGCCGGTCCGCCGATGATCGGCTCGGTCAGCGGGAAATAGCCGTTCACCGTCTCTTCGCCGACCCTCATCTCGACGCCGACGCCAAGGACGGCGATGCGGTCCGAAAAGTCGTTGTTGAATTTCTGCGCGATGTCGCGTGTCAGCTCCAGATGCTGCTTCTGGTCCTCGCCTACAGGCACGTGGGTGGCGCGATAGAGCAGAATATCGGCTGCCATCAGGCTCGGATAGGCAAGCAGCCCAAGCGAGGCGTTCTCGCGATCCTTGCCGGCCTTGTCCTTGAACTGCGTCATCCGGTTCATCCAGCCGATGCGCGCCACGCAGTTGAAGATCCAGGCAAGCTCGGCGTGCTGCATGACCCGCGACTGGTTGAAGACGATGTGCTTCGTCGGGTCGATGCCGGAGGCGAGAAACGCCGCGGTGATCGCGCGCGTCTGGTCCGCGAGATCCTCATGCACGAGCTGCGCAGTCAGCGAATGCAGGTCGACGACGCAATAGATGCAATCGGAGGTATCCTGCAGGGCGACGAATTTCTTGATAGCGCCGAGATAGTTGCCGAGATGCAGATTGCCGGTCGGCTGGACGCCGGAAAAGACGAGCGGCTTGAAGGCGAGTGGCTCAAAGGCGGGCATGATGTCCTCATGGCTTGTGGAGGGCCGTTTCGCGCGCGGCGAAAGTCTTTCGACGGCGCGCTTATGGACGAGAGCGAGGAGCGGATCAAGAGGCTGCTGGATAGACGCAGGGCTTCGGACTCAGCTTGGCAAAACGCCGCGGAAGGCACCGTTCGCTGAAGCATGAAATGAAAAACCCGCCTCGCCGGCGGGCCGTTGGCGCAACTCCGCACCATGAATAAATTCCTAGCATAGCTGCCGTCACCTGTCAAGTTGAAACTACCTACAGTTGGGTCCATCAAGGACAAGGCAGGGGCGCCTTGCGGCCAGCCCTCTCCTCCTCGGGTTGAGGGCGGTCGAAATCGACAATCGGCCGCCTCAGGTACGTTGACACAATAATGTAGATAGCTACATAATCTTATCTACATTATTCGACAAGGCAAAAGTGCCAATGACAATCAACATCAACAACAAGGAGGCAGACAGCCTGACGCGCGCCTTCGCGAAGGTCGAGGGCGTCGGCATCACCGAGGCGATTGTGATCGCCATGCGTGAAGCTCTGGAGCGCCGGCGTAATCGCGAGACGCCGCTTGAGACGGCGGCACGGCTCCGGGCCGAGTTCGGGATTGAGTTGAGCGAGCAGGCGCGCAACCCGCTGCCGCGCTCGGTCTATGACGAATTGTCCGGCGAAGACTGATGTTTGTCGACGCAGCCGCTATCGTCGCAGTGCTGAGCGACGAAGCCGAAGGCCAGCGCTGCGCGCAGGCGGTCATGGAAGCGTCGGCTCCATTCACGTCGGCGATTGCGGTTTGGGAAGCCGCGATGGCGCTTTCGCGACCGGAAAAGCTGGCCATACCGGTCGCCCTAAGCCTGAAGATTGTCAGCCGTTTTCTCGAAGAGCGGGCAATTGCCTTGCGGGAGCTTCCGCCTGCCCCTGACGCAACGTCTCTGTCCGTTGAGGCCGCGTCGCGGTTTCGTAACAACGCTATCCGCCTGAACATGGCGGACTGTTTCCACTATGCTTGCGCGCGTTATTACGCCGTTCCGATGCTTTCGACGGCGGACGAATTCCGGCTTACGGATCTGGAGACCGTCCCCTGACAGGCGGTGATCCCTTCCGCGCCATATTGCGCCGGATCATGCCGAAATCGGCGCCGCCGGTAGCGAAGGCGGTGACGAAATAAAGCAATGCCCCGCCGGCGACCAGCGCAAGAAGCGTCGTAGCCTTGACGATCAGTGGCGATCCCGAGGCAAGCCTGGCGGCGAACCAGTGCTCGGCAAAATAGAGCGCCGCGCCCATCACCGCCGCCGACAGCACCAGCCGGGGGATGCGTCTCATGAGTGGCACGTCGCGGCCCCAATGGCCGCGCCGGATCAGCACGCCGAGCAGCATCAGCGCATTGACCCAGCCAGCGACGGCCGAGGCGACGGCGATGCCCGGCGCACCCATCGACGGAAACAGCGTCAGCGCGGTGGTGATGTTCACCGCCACCGAGATGGCGGCGAAGATCATCGGCGTGCGCGTGTCCTCGCGGGCGAAATAGCCCGGGGTGAACGCCTTGATCAGCACGAAGGCCGGCAAGCCCAGGCCGAAGATCGCCAGGATCGCCGCCACGATTGGCGTCGAGCCGTTGGCGGCAAACGCCCCGCGTTCGT
The DNA here is from genome assembly GCF_040545535.1 of Mesorhizobium robiniae. Lineage (NCBI taxonomy): Bacteria > Pseudomonadati > Pseudomonadota > Alphaproteobacteria > Hyphomicrobiales > Phyllobacteriaceae > Mesorhizobium > Mesorhizobium robiniae. The sequence continues at coordinate 691,241 of NZ_JBEPMC010000002.1, read as the reverse complement.
AGACCAGCCTCACGATCGGCTCCGACATGACCAGCAGTGCCGCCGCCGCCGGCAAGGTCAGGAACAGCGTGAACTCCACCGATCGGTTCTGCAGATTGGCCGCTTCGATCAGGTTGCCCGACTTCAGCGCCCGCGACAGTTCGGGAAGAAGCACAATGGCGACGGCCACGCCGACGACGCCGAGCGGCAGCTGATAGATGCGATCGGCGTAAGCGAGCGACGACACTGCGCTGTCCTGCGCCGAGGCGATTGCCGTGCCGATCACCTGGTTGATCTGGGTGATGCCGCCGGTGATCGCAGCCGGCAGCGCCAGGATCAAGAGCCGCCTGACATTGGGCGTCATCCTTGGCCGGCGGAAACCGATCGAGATGCCGGCATGGCGCACCGCAACCCAGACGATCGCCAGTTGCACCAGCCCCGCCGCCAGCACGCCCCAGGCCAGCGCGAAGCCGACAGTGCGCGCATCCGACCCCTGGTGCCAGGCATAGGCGAGCACGCCGATCAGGATGACATTGAGGAACACCGGTGCCACCGCGGCGGCGAAATAGCGGCGCAGAGAATTCAGCATGCCGGCCATCATGGCGCCGAGCGACATGCAGATCAGGTAGGGAAACATGATGGTCGCGAGCCCGACCGTCATCTCGAACTTTCCCGGCGTGTCGGCAAAGCCCGGCGCCACCAGGTAGCGCACGATCAGCGGCATCGCCAGTTCCATGGCGATGGTCAGCGCCAGCAGCGCAGTGAACAGCACACCGAACACCTCTTCGGAAAAGCGCTTGGCGCCATCGGTGCCGTGCGTCTCGATTTCCTTGGCGAAGAGTGGCACGAAGGCGGCATTGAAGGCGCCTTCGGCAAACAGCCGGCGAAAGGTGTTGGGGAACTGGAAGGCAGCGTTGAAGGCGTCGGCGATCGGTCCGGTGCCGAGTGCCGCCGCCATCAGCATTTCACGGACAAAACCGAGAGCGCGGCTCATCAGCGTGCCGGAGGCCACCGTCGCGAATTTTTTGATAAGGCTCATTTGTGCAGAGGGTGCCTGCGTGGTTGGGAAATAACGAGAGCGGCGTTCACTCGGCGGCGGCCTTGGCCTTGCCGCCGCGCTCGGGCACGGCGCCTTCGAGAGCCGCGATCAGCCTGTTGTGGATAGCGGTCATGCGCGTCGGACTGTCGATCTTCTGGCCAGTCAGGTCAGTGACATAGAAGGTGTCGATGACCTTTTCGCCGAAAGTGGTGATGTGCGCCGAGGCGATATCGAGCGACAGGTCGGACAAGGCTCCGGTGATCTCGGACAGCAGGCCCGGCCGGTCCAGCCCCTCGACCTCGATAACCGAGAACCGGTTCGACAGCGTGTTGCGGATTTCAGCGCGCGGCGGGATGCGGAAGACCTTGGCGCCGCGTCGCGGCTTGGTGCGCTTTTCGATCATCTCCGGCAGCCAGCTCTTGCCCGACAGCACGTCCTCGATCAGGCGGCCGACGCGCTCGGCGCGGCGGCGCTCGTCCTCGTCGCGGTCGAACTCCCTCGAGATCAGGATAGTGTCCAGCGCACGGCCATCGGAGGTGGTGAAGATCTGCGCATCGACGATATTGCCGCCTGCCGCCACACAGGCGCCGGCAATGACCGAAAGCAGGCGGGGATGGTCTTGCGCCAGCACGGTGATTTCGGTCACCGCCTCGAACTGGTGGGTCTTGATCATGGTGGCGAGCTTCTTGCCCGCCGCATCCGCCTCTCGAATGAATTCGGCGTGGCGAAGCTGGTCGGCGAGATCGACCGTCAGCAGATAGTTCTCGTAGTGCTGACCGACATAACGCTTGCGGGCCTTTTCGGGCCAATCGGCGAGCGCCTCGGCCAGCTTTTCGCGGGCAGCCGCGGTGCGCATCGCACGCGACACTTCTGAAAACCCGCCGGTCAACAGCAATTCGGTCTCGTAGTAGAGCGTGCGCAGCAACTGCCCCTTCCAGCCGTTCCAGACGCCCGGCCCGACGCCCCTGATATCGCAGATGGTGAGGACGAGCAGCAGCTTCAGCCGTTCGACCGACTGCACGATCGCGGCGAAGTCCTCGATCGTCTTGCGGTCGTTGAGATCGCGGGTCTGCGCCGTCATCGACATGACGAGATGGTTCTCGACCAGCCAGGCGACCGTTTCGGTGTCGGCCGCCGACAGTCCCATATGCGGGCAGATCCGTCGCGCGATCCGGGCGCCCGCTTCGGAATGGTCTTCCGGCCGCCCTTTGGCGATGTCGTGCAGCAGCACCGCGACATAAAGCGCCTCGCGGCTTTTCTTCAGCCCCGGCATCAGCGTGTGGGAGAGCGGATGTATCTTTTCACCATCGCCGCGCTCGATCTCGGCCAGCACGCCGATGCAGCGGATCAAATGCTCGTCCACCGTATAGTGGTGGTACATCGAGAACTGCATCATGGCGACGATCTTGCCGAAATCCGGGATCAGTTTTCCCAAAAGCCCCGCTTCGTTCATGCGCCGAAGGTTGAGTTCGGCGTTGCGGTCCGAGGTCAATATGTCGAGGAACAGCCGGTTGGCCTCCTCGTCGCGTCGGAGCGCCTTGCCGACGAGACCGAGCGAACGGGTCAACAGCTTCAGCGCATCGGGGTGGAATTCCAACCCGTGCTTATCGGCGAACCAGAACAGCCTCAAGAGATTGACCGGATCGCGCTCGAACACCTGGTCGTCGGCGATGTTGATGCGATGGTTGTCGATGATGAAATCGGACGTGCCGGCAAGTTTGCGCTTGCGGCGCGAGAAGGTGAGAAAGATGCGGTTGAAGCCAGGCACATGCTTGGCCTGCTCTTCCTCGAGCGCAGCGCAGAAAATGCGGGTGAGGTCGCCGACATCCTTGGCGACGAGGAAGTAATGCTTCATGAAGCGCTCGACCGCCGACAGGCCCGGATGCGTGGTGTAGCCCAGCCGTTCGGCGATCTCGCGCTGGATGTCGAAATGCAGCCGTTCCTCGGCCTTGCCGGTGAGGAAATGCATGTGGCAGCGCACCGCCCACAGGAAGTCCTCGGCCTTCTGGAATTCCCGATATTCGGTGCCGGTGAAGACGCCCTTGTCGACCAGTTCCTCGCCGGTGCGCACCCGGTAGAAGTATTTGCCGATCCAGAACAGCGTCTGCAGGTCGCGCAGGCCGCCCTTGCCGTCCTTGACGTTGGGTTCGACCAAATAGCGGCTTTCACCGGCCTTGGCGTGGCGTTCGTCGCGTTCGGCAAGCTTGGCCTGCACATATTCAGGCCCGGTCGTGCGCACCACCTCACGGTCGAAACGCTGCATGAGCTCGTCATAGAGCTTCTGCTCGCCCCACAGGAAACGCGCTTCAAGGATCGAGGTACGGATGGTGATGTCGGTGCGCGACTGCCGCAGGCATTCGTCGATGTTGCGGGTGGCGTGACCGACCTTCAGCCCCAGATCCCACAGCATGTAGAGCATGTATTCGACGATCTGCTCGCCCCATGGCGTCTGCTTGTAAGGCAGCAGGAAGAGGAGATCGATATCGGACCCCGGCGCCAGCGTGCCGCGGCCATAGCCGCCGACCGCGACGACGGCCATGCGTTCGGCCGATGACGGGTTTTTGACGCGATAGACATGGCTGGCGGCGAAATCGTAGAGCGCGCGGATGATTTCGTCCATGAGATGCGACAGCCGGGCGGCGCAAGCGGTGCCGCTGCCGTCGTCCATCAGCATGCGTTCGGCGGTGGTGCGGCCGGCGGCTAGCCTGCCCTTGAGAAGCTGGAGAACGCCGGCGCGCGCAACCTTGCCGGAGCCGTCGCCTGCCGTGGCCGCGGTCAGCGCGGTCATCTCGCGGCGCAAGGCTTCGCCGTCGATCAGTTCATCAAGCTTCAGAGAGATCTTTGCCATAAGTGCCGTTCGGCCTCGCCGTTTTGGCGGCGTCTATAGCGCGTTTTCGCGGCGCTGGGTATGGGGCGGACGGACACGCTCTCCGCGGTAGTCGTCGACAGCATGCAGCGGCGGCTGGATGCGGGATTTTCTGCCGGCGGTTGGCGCGCGGCTCGGCAAGAAAAACAGAATTGGCCCTTGACCTTCCAGTGACTGGAAGCACTACCTCCGTTTCAAGATCGAGACAGAGAGGCCTTTCCGCATGACCCATTCCGACCACGACCGTCACGCGCATAGCGGCTGCTGCTCGGCGAAAGCTGCTCCGCCCGTCGCGGACGCCGTCGTTCGCGATCCGGTCTGCGGCATGACCGTCGATTCGGCGGCCGGCAAGCCGACAGCCGAGCATGGCGGCCATCTCTATCATTTCTGCAGCGAGCGCTGCCGTTCGAAATTCACGGCCGAGCCGGAAAAGTACCTTACTGCAACCGACCCGGTCTGCGGCATGAATGTCGAACGTGCCACCGCCAAGCACTTTTCCCGGCATGAAGGCCAAGGCTTCTATTTTTGCTCCGCCGGCTGCAAGGTGAAATTCGAGGCGGAGCCGGCAAAGTATCTTGGCGATCGGCCGCAGCCGCAGGCGATGCCGAAAGGCACGCAATACACCTGCCCGATGCATCCGGAAATCGTCCGTGACAAACCAGGCTCCTGCCCGATCTGCGGCATGGCGCTGGAACCGATGGGTGTACCATCAGGTGATGAGGGCCCGAACCCGGAGCTGGTCGATTTCACCAGGCGCTTCTGGGTGAGTGCCGTGTTGTCCGTGCCATTGCTGATCTTCGCCATGGCGCCGATGCTCGGCCTGACGTTTAGCGCCTTCATCGAGGATTCGGCGAAGGTCTGGGTGGAACTGGCGCTGGCGAGCCCGGTTGTGCTGTGGGCCGCTTTTCCCTTCTTCCATCGCGGTTGGGATTCGGTTCTCAACCGCAGCCCCAACATGTGGACGCTGATTTCGCTCGGCGTTGGTGCCGCCTATCTCTACAGCGTCGTCGCCACGCTGTTCCCGGACATATTCCCGCACCAGTTCCGCAGTCATGAGGGCACTGTGCCGGTCTATTTCGAGGCGGCCGCCGTCATCGTCGCGCTGGTGTTCCTCGGCCAGGTGCTGGAATTGCGAGCCCGTGAAAAAACCGGCTCGGCGATTCGCGCGCTGCTCGATCTCGCACCGAAGACCGCTCGGCTGATTGCCGAGGACGGTTCCGAAAACGACGTGCCGCTCGACACGGTCAAGGCCGGCGATCGCCTGCGCATCCGCCCCGGCGACGCCGTGCCGGTCGACGGCATCGTGCTGGACGGTCGCTCTTCCATCGACGAATCGATGCTGTCAGGCGAGCCGCTGCCGGTCGAAAAGACTGAAGGCGACCCCCTCACCGGCGGCACGCTCAACAAGAACGGTTCGCTGATCATGCGCGCCGACAAAGTCGGCGCCGAGACCACGCTGGCGCGGATCGTCGAGCTCGTCGCCAAGGCACAGCGTTCGCGCGCGCCGATTCAAGGCCTGGCCGACCGCGTCTCCTTCTATTTCGTCCCGGCCGTCGTGGTGGTTGCGATCGTTGCGTTCATCGCCTGGGCGATCTTCGGGCCGCAACCCAGCCTGATCTTTGCCATCGTCTCGGCGGTCTCGGTGCTGATCATCGCCTGTCCCTGCGCGCTGGGGCTTGCCACGCCGATGTCGATCATGACCGCCACGGGGCGTGGCGCGCATGCCGGCGTGCTGATCAAGGACGCCGAGGCGCTCGAACGCTTTGCCTCGGTCGACACGCTGATCGTCGACAAAACAGGCACATTGACCGAAGGCCGGCCGAGCTTGACCGACGTCGTCGCTGCCGAGGGCACGACGGAAGATGACCTGCTGGCACTTGCCGCCGGCCTGGAAAAAGGCTCGGAGCATCCGCTGGCCGAGGCGATCGTCGAAGGTGCCCGTGAGCGCGGGGTAAAGATCCCCGAGGCCGACGGTTTCGAGGCGGTCACCGGCAAGGGCGTTGCCGGCACGGTGTCGGGAAAGAAGGTCGCGCTCGGCAACGCCGCGATGATGGCCGACCTCGGCATCGATATCGCATCCGTCTCGACCACCGCCGAGACGCTGCAGGCCGCAGGCAAGACCGCGATGTTCGTCGCCGTCGGCAACAGGCTGGCCGGCATTGTCGCCGTCGCCGACCCGATCAAGGCGACGACATCAGAGGCGATCAAGGCGCTGCACGAGCGCGGGCTGAAGATCATCATGGCGACCGGCGACAACGAACGCACGGCGAAAGCCATCGCTAGCAAACTCGGCATCGACGAGGTGCGTGCCGGCCTGCTGCCGGAACAGAAGAGTGCGCTGGTCGAGGAGCTGCGCGCCAGGGGCGCCGGCGTCGCCATGGCCGGCGACGGCGTTAACGACGCACCGGCGCTGGCCGCCGCCGATGTCGGCATCGCCATGGGAACCGGCGCCGATGTCGCGGTCGAAAGCGCTGGGATCACGCTGGTCAAGGGCGATCTCAACGGCATCGTCCGGGCCCGCACGCTCGCCCAGGCGACGATCCGCAATATCCGCCAGAACCTGTTCTTCGCCTTTCTCTACAACGTGCTTGGCGTGCCGGTCGCCGCCGGCGTGTTCTATCCGCTCACCGGCTCGCTGTTGTCGCCGATGCTGGCGGCTGCGGCGATGAGCTTGTCCTCGGTTTCGGTCATCACCAACGCGTTGCGGCTCCGGACGTTGAAACTCTGAGCGAAATCCCCAGATAGGAATTCGTTCAAAAGGAGATCATGAATGACCTTGGCCAAGAAGATCGTGCTGCTGCTGATGGCGGCGGGAATGCTGCTTGCGGTTTTCCTCGAAAGCATTCCATCGCAAGCCCAGGAGATGAAGCACGACATGGGGGCGATGAGCGCGCAAAGCCCCTCAACCGACGGCTACAAGGCGGTGATGGACAAGATGCACACGGCGATGATGGCAATCGAGCATTCCGGTAATGCTGATGTCGATTTCGCCCGCGGCATGATCCCGCATCACCAGGCGGCCATCGACATGGCCAAAGTCGAGCTCGCCAATGGCAAGGATCCGGAAATGCGCAAGCTGGCTGAAGCGGTGATCGCGGCGCAGGAAGCCGAGATCAAGCAGATGCAGGATTGGCTTGCCGCCCATCCTGTGAAGTAGCCATCAACCAGCCCGGGGGAAATTCAGGGCCGGGGGAAATTCAGGGAAGGACTTTCATCTGGATTTCTCCCGAAGGGTGTGCTGCCATCGGGCCTCGACTGGAGCGCGCCATGCCATCTATGATGAGAACCACGACATTGCCCTCGGGCGAAGCCGTTCCCGTGCTGGGCCAAGGCACTTGGAAAATGGGCGAGGATTTCAGCCGCCATGCCGATGAGGTCAACGCCCTGAAGCTCGGGCTCGATCTCGGCATGACGCTGATCGACACCGCCGAAATGTATGCCAGCGGCGGGGCCGAGGAGGTGGTGGCGGATGCCATTGCCGGGCGCCGCGACGAGGTGTTCCTGGTCTCCAAGGTGCTGCCGTCCAACGCCTCGCGCACCGGCGTACCGGCGGCCTGCGACCGAAGCCTCAGGCATCTGCGCACCGACCGCATCGATCTCTATCTGCTGCATTGGCCCGGCAGCGTGCCGCTGACGGAAACGGTCGAGGCCTTCGAGGCGTTGAAAAAGGCCGGTAAGATTCGCCACTGGGGCGTCAGCAATTTCGACACCCATGAGATGGAGGAACTGGTCAGCCTGCCGGGCGGCGACAACGTCCAGAGCAACCAGATCCTCTACAATCTGACCCAGCGCGGCCCCGAATTCGACCTTGCGCCCTGGAGCCGGCAGCGTGGCATTCCGCTGATGGCCTATTCGCCGGTCGATCAGGGCGTATTGGCGCGCAACGCCAGGCTCGAAGCCATCGCCGCTCGCCACAATGCCACGCCGGCGCAAATCGCGCTTGCCTGGGTGATGCGCCAAGACGACGTCATCGCCATTCCCAAGGCCAGCCGGCAGGAGCATGTCCGCCAGAACGTCGCCGCGCTCGACATCATGCTCACCTCACAAGATTTCGCCGACCTCGACCGCGCCTTCCCGCCGCCGACCCGCAAGCGCGGGCTGGAGATGATCTAGATTCCGAAAGTGGGAACTGGTTTTCAGAAGAACAGAGAGTGAGCATTGGAACGAATTTCAGCTGGGCATCATCACACGGCATACAAAATCGGGGATATGACGGTCACGTCGCTGCGCGACGGTTATGTTGACATGCCAACAAGGCGGCTGCGCCAGCCTGGAAACATTGTATTCGGCGATAACCTGCCGTCGCAAGTTCCACTCATTGCCGGCGCGCTCCGGTTATCCGTCAACGCCTTTGCCATCGATGACGGCGACGAAATCACGCTGATCGACACAGGGGCTTCGAACGCCTGGCACCCGACAATGGGGCATCTGCCCAAGGCGCTGCGCGAGGCGAAGATCGCCGTCGACCGGGTGCGCACTGTTGCCTTCACCCACACCCATCTCGACCATATCCACGGGCTGATCCTTGCCGACGGTGGCGACGGCTTCCCGCAACTCTCACGCCTGCTTGTCCCGCGAGCCGAGCTCGGCATGTTCCGGGCGGAGGCGAGGCTGGAACGCTTCCACGGCCGGGCGCAGCCCTTCGATCCTGGGCAGCGCCTTAGCGCGCCTATCGATACGATCGCCGCCCCTGGCCATGAAGTCGGCCACACCTGCTTTCGCCTTGTGAGCGACGGCGAAACACTATTGATCTGGGGCGACATTGTGCATGTGCCATCGCTTCAATTCGACCACCCGGAGATCGCGTGGGAGTTCGACGCCGACCAGGAGCAGGCGAGGACAACCCGGCGGCAAATACTGGCGATGGCAACTGGCAACGCCTGCTACGTCGCGGGAGCGCATCTCGATTCACCGGGCGTCGGTAGGGTTTCCCGCACCGAAACAGCCTTTCGCTTCGAGCCCTTGTAAAAGACTCTGGCCGAGCGCCGCCAGCGTCGTTGCAGCGCGCGGGAAAAGACCGCCGCATCGTCGAAAGCGCGTCCCAGCGTGAGCGCGCCCTGGATGGCGCAGACTGTCTCGAGTTCGTCCGCCCTGGTCGGGCTGTGGTGCTACGGCTTCCCCACCATGCCCTTCAGCCGGTACAGCGCCTCCAGCGCCTCGCGTGGCGTCATCTCGTCGGGATTGATCGCGCCCAGCGCCACACCCAGCGCATCGTCCTTCGCCGGCTTCGGCGCCTCCCGTTTCGCTGCCACCGAAAACAGCGGCAGGTCGTCGACCAGCCGGTTCGCCTTGCCCGAGACCTCGCCGGCTTCCAGCTGGTGCAGCACCTCCTTCGCGCGGCCGACCACGGCTTCCGGCAGGCCGGCCAACCGTGCCACCTGCACGCCATAGGAGCGGTCGGCGGCACCCTTGCCGACCTCGTGCAGGAAGACCACGTCGCCCTCCCATTCCTTGACCCGCATGGTGACGTTGTGCAGTCGAGCGAGTTTGCTGGCCAGCGCCGTCATCTCGTGGAAATGGGTGGCGAAGATCGCCCGGCAGCGGTTCTTTTCGTGCAGATATTCGACCGCCGCCCAGGCGATCGACAGGCCGTCGAAGGTAGCGGTGCCGCGGCCGATCTCGTCGAGGATCACCAGCGCGCGTTCGCCGGCCTGGTTGAGGATCGCCGCCGTTTCGACCATCTCGACCATGAAGGTCGAGCGGCCGCGCGCCAGATCGTCCGAGGCGCCGACACGCGAAAACAGCCGGTCGACGACGCCGATATGGGCTGACGTCGCCGGCACGAAGGAGCCGGTCTGGGCGAGGATGGCGATCAGCGCGTTCTGCCTGAGGAAGGTTGATTTGCCGCCCATATTGGGACCGGTCAGCAGCCATATCGCGCCGTTTTTGGTGTCCCCTTCCGGCGACAGATCGCAATCGTTGGCAACGAACGGTCCTTCGCCCGAACGCCGCAGCGACTGTTCCACCACTGGATGCCGCCCGCCCGAAATTGCGAAGGCGAGGCTCGCGTCCACCAGCGGCCGGCACCAGGCCTCGCTTTCTGACAGTAGGGCGAGTGCTGCCGAGACGTCGAGCACAGCGAGCGCTTCGGCCCCGGCGCGGATCGCGTCCGCTTGGCCGACCGCTTCCGCCGTCAGCCTGTCGAAGGCGGCGAGCTCTATCGCCAGCGCCCGGTCGGCTGCATTGGCGATCTTCGTTTCCAGCTCGGCCAGTTCCGTCGTGGTGAAGCGCATGGCGTTGGCCATGGTCTGGCGATGGATGAAGCGGGCTTTCGCCCCATCGCTGCCGGTCATGATCGCATGGTGGTTGGCGGTGACCTCGATATAGTAGCCGAGCACATTGTTGTGCCGGATTTTCAGTGAGCGGATGCCGGTCTCGTCGATCAGCGAGCGCTCCAGCCCGGCGATCACTTTTCGCGATTCGTCGCGCAGTGCCCGCATCTCGTCGAGTTCGGCGTGGTAGCCGCTGCGGACGAAGCCGCCATCGCGCTTGAGCAGCGGCAGCTCGTCGCCGAGAGCCTGCGTCAGATGCTCGGCCAGCGGGCGCGGCAGCGCCTCGATCGCCGCCAGTGCCGCCGCCAGTTCTTGTGGAACGGCGGTCGCTCCAAACAGTTCGGCAATAGTGCCGGCGGCCTCGAATCCGGCACGCAGCGCGCCGAGATCGCGCGGACCGCCGCGATTGAGGGCCAGCCGGGACAGGGCGCGGGGCATGTCGGCGACACTCTTCAGGCTCGCCCGCACCGCCTGGCATAGGCGTGTCTCGGACCGGAAGAACGACACCGAATCCAGCCTTGCGCCAATTGCCGCCGGATCGGTCAGCGGCGCCATCAGCCGGTCGGCGAGCAGCCGCGCACCGCCGCCGGTCACCGTGCGGTCGATCGCCTTGAACAGCGAGCCCTCGCGGCTGCCGGACAAGGTACGCAGTAGTTCCAGATTGGCGCGTGTCGCCGGATCGATGAACAGCGTCGAGCCCTGCTCCTCCCGCTCGGGCCGCGACAGCGGCGGCCGCTCGGCTTTCTGCGTCTTTTCGACATAGGCGATGACACCCGAGATCGCCGACAGTTCGGCGCGCGAAAACGTGCCGAAACTGTCCGGCGTCGCCACCTCGAAGAAACGGGCAATGCGGCCCGCGGCAGACGCCGAGTCGAACAGGTTCGGCGGCTGCGGACTGGCGACGCGGCCAAGTACGTCGAACACCGGTTTCAGCTCGGGGTCATAAAACACCGGCTCGGCGACGATCAACTCGCGCGGGTCGACGCGGAAGACATCGGCGAGCAGCCGATCGGCGGTGGTCTCGGCAACGCGGAAGGCACCGGTCGAGATCTCGATCCAGGCCAGCGCGAAGGAGTGTTGTTCCGCTCCGCCCTTGACCCGGCCAAGCGCCATCAGGAAACTCGATTCCGACGGCGCCAGCAATTTGTCCTCGGTGATGGTGCCGGGCGTCACCAGCCGCACCACATCGCGGCGCACCACCGACTTGCCGCCGCGCTTCTTCGCCTCGGCCGGATCCTCGATCTGCTCACAGACAGCGACGCGGAACCCTTGTCCGATCAGCTTCTGCAGATAGTCGTCGGCCGCATGCACCGGCACGCCGCACATCGGGATGTCGAGGCCCTGGTGCTTGCCACGCTTGGTCAAGACGATGCCGAGCGCCCGGCTCGCCTTCTCGGCGTCGTCGAAGAACAGCTCGTAGAAATCGCCCATACGGTAGAACAGCAGCGAATCCGGGTTCGCCGCCTTGATCTCGATATACTGCTCCATCATCGGCGTCGCCGGCGCAAAGGCCGGCGTAGCGCTCTCGCTGCGAATGGGCGTTTCGTCGTTCAAGAAACCGCTTCCAAAATTTGCCAAGCCACTTGCTTGGCTGTTTACAGCGGCGAAGTGTAGCCTTAATCCCGAACGTTCCACAAAAGAAAGCATTGCACCCGTTTTAACGAGGTGCTGCACGGGTGAGGAAATCGAAAGCATCATGGCCAGGAAGACCGAGAACAACGGACCCTCCGTCAGTGCGCAGGAGGCGCTCGAATTCCACGCCATGGGCCGGCCCGGCAAGCTGGAGATCGTCGCCACCAAGCCGATGGCGACGCAGCGCGACTTGAGCCTTGCCTATTCACCCGGCGTCGCGGTTCCCGTCCTAGCCATCGCCGAGGATCCGAGCCGCGCCTTCGACTATACGGCGCGCGGCAACATGGTCGCCGTCATTTCCAACGGCACCGCCATCCTCGGCCTCGGCAATCTCGGCGCGCTGGCCTCGAAGCCGGTGATGGAAGGCAAGGCGGTGCTGTTCAAGCGCTTTGCCGATGTCGATTCCATCGACCTCGAAGTCGACACCGAGGATGCAGACGAATTCATCAACTGCGTGCGCTATCTCGGCCCCTCCTTCGGCGGCATCAACCTCGAAGACATCAAGGCGCCGGAATGTTTCATCATCGAGCAGCGCCTGCGCGAATTGATGGACATTCCCGTCTTCCATGACGACCAGCACGGCACCGCCATCATCTCGGCCGCCGGCCTGATCAACGCGCTGGAGATCACCGGCCGCGATATGAAGACCACGAAAATGGTCTGCAATGGCGCCGGCGCGGCCGGTATCGCCTGCATCGAGCTGATGAAGGCGATGGGCTTCGCGCCTGAAAACATCATCCTGTGCGACACCAAGGGCGTCGTCTTCCAGGGCCGCACCGAAGGCATGAACCAGTGGAAATCGGCGCACGCCGTCAAGACCGACGCGCGCTCGCTGGCCGAGGCGCTCGAGGGCGCCGACGTCTTCCTCGGCCTCTCCGCCAAGGGCGCGCTGACCACCAGGATGGTGCAATCGATGGCCAAGAACCCGATCATCTTCGCCATGGCCAATCCCGACCCGGAGATCACGCCCGAGGAAGTCGCCGAAATCCGCACCGATGCCATCATGGCGACCGGCCGCTCCGATTACCCGAACCAGGTCAACAATGTGCTTGGCTTTCCCTACATCTTCCGCGGTGCACTGGATGTGCGGGCTACCACCATCAATGACGACATGAAGATCGCCGCGGCGCGTGCGCTCGCCGAACTGGCGCGCCAGGACGTGCCTGACGACGTCGCCGCCGCCTACCAGGGCATGCGGCCGAAATTCGGCCCAAACTACATCATCCCGGTGCCGTTCGACCCGCGCCTGATCTCAGCCATTCCGATCGCGGTCGCCAAGGCGGCGATGGACTCAGGCGTCGCCCGCAAGCCAATCCTCGATCTCGACCGCTACGCCCAGGAGCTTTCCGCCCGCCGTGACCCGATCGCTTCGACGCTGCAGCGCATCTACGACCGCGTGCGCCGCCAGCCCAAGCGTATTGTCTTCGCCGAGGGTGAGGAGGAGCAGGTGATGCGCGCCGCCGTCTCCTATGTGAATCAGCGGCTCGGCACGGCCATCCTGCTCGGCCGCGACGACGTCATCAAGGAGAACGCCAGGAACGCCGGCATCGAGATCGACAGGCAAGGAATCGAGATCATCAACGCCAGGCTGTCGCGCCGCAACGGCGTCTACACCGACTATCTGTACGAGCGCATGCAGCGCAAGGGCTTCCTGTTCCGCGATTGCCAGCGCCTGATCAACAATGATCGCAATCATTTCGCCGCCTGCATGGTGGCGCTGGGCGACGCCGACGGCATCGTCACCGGGGTCACTCGCAACTATTCGACGGCGCTCGACGACATCCGCCGCGTCATCGACGCCAAACCCGGCCACCGCGTCATCGGCGCCTCGATCGTGCTGGCGCGGGGCCGAACCGTGATCGTCGCCGACACCGCCGTCCACGACATGCCGAATGCCGAACAGATCGCCGACATCGCCGAGGAAGCCGCCGGCTTTGCCCGCCGCATGGGTTACGAGCCAAGGCTCGCCATGCTTGCCTATTCCACCTTCGGCCATCCGCAGGGCGAGCGCTCCGAGCGCGTTCAGGAAGCGGTGCGCATCCTCGACAAGCGGCGCGTCGATTTCGAGTATGATGGCGAGATGGCCGCCGACGTGGCACTGAACGCCCGTGCCATGGCGCAATACCCATTCATCCGGCTGACCGGCCCGGCCAATGTGCTGATCATGCCGGCCTTCCACTCGGCTTCGATCTCGACCAAGATGCTGCAGGAACTCGGCGGCTCCACCGTCATCGGCCCGCTGCTGGTCGGCTTGAACAAGCCGGTGCAGATCGTCTCGCTCAACGCCAAGGATTCCGACATCGTCAACATGGCGGCGATTGCGGCATATTCGGCGGGAGCGTGAGAGACCGCTCGATCCAGATCGCCAGATCCCGGCACCAGAAGATGCCGTTAAGCACGCGGCGGTCGTCGACGCGTGGCACGCCTCTCGCGGCTTGTCGGGCAGGAACGGCTTGATCGCGCGCCATTCAAAGTCTGTCGGATCATATCGGCTCATTGTGAGCCTGAATCGGAGTCCGGCGCGATGGCACCAGCAAACGCTCCAATAGCTTTCGCTTCGATCTGCATCGGGAAAACTGAAACCGGACATCCAGTTTTGCGTTGTCTCCCCGACTGACGCGGGTCGGACAGAGAATCATGACGAACAATTGGCAGGTGCCGGAGCGCTTCGACTTCCGTGGCTACGCGATCGCATGGGGGACGATTGGAGCAGGGCCGCCCGCAATCGTGCTTCACGGAACGCCATTTTCGTCCGTCGAATGGCGGCGCATAGCGCCGCTTCTGGGACGGGAGCGACAAATCTTCTACTTCGACATGCTTGGCTACGGTCAGTCCGACAAACCCGACGCCAACGTGTCGCGCGGCGTGCAGAGCGAGCTTTTCGCTGCCCTCTATGCACATTGGGGCGTCAAGAACCCGGACGTGGTTGCCCACGATTTCGGTGGATCGAATGCGCTTCGCGGACACATATTGAACGAGCTTGACTATCGAAGCCTTGTCCTCATCGACCCGGTCGCAATCAGCCCCCAAGGCTCACCGCTTGTTCAGGCCGCAAAGGAGAATGAGCAGGTGTTTGCGAACCTGCCAGCCTATATCCACGAAGCTATGCTTAGGGCCTATATCGGCACCGCAGTGGCCAACGAATTACGCGAAGACGAGATGAAGCTTTACCTCGACCCGTGGCTGGGAGATGTTGGCCAGAAGGCGTTCTGGCGGCAGATTGCCCAGATGGATGACAAGTACAGCCAGCAGGTTGAGTGGCGATATGGCGAGATACGCTGCCCCGTGACAATCCTATGGGGCGAAGATGACGAGTGGATACCGATCGCCGATGGCAGGGAACTGGCAAGGCGGATAGCCAACGCGCCGTTCCTGTCCGTTCCGGAGGCGAAACACCTGTTGCAAGAGGATGCGCCGGAAGCGATTGTCGCGACGACACTGCGTTTCTGGGATAGGCTGTGAACATAACCGGAGAGCAACGGTGGCTTCAAGCGTTTCTGATCTTGATGCTGCCGATCCCGCAGACCACGTCATCTCGGGAATCCCCGATTAATGGGATCACGGCCTAATCCGTGGCAATTGCGGCATCGAGATCCCAAGATCTGAGCTTCCCATCACGCAAAAACTGACGACCGGGAATACCGTTCCGACGCTTGGGAGTAAAACCCGGTCACCGATTGTTCTCTGCTCTACAGTCGTGTAACGCCGTGCCGCTGGCGCAAACGGGTGACCACATTTTGCAGAAGATAGAAGAACTGATTGATTGGCTTGCCGACGACAAGATCGGCCGGCTTTACGCCGCGGTGCTCTTCGTCGCTCTTTATTTCGCCTTCCAAACTGCGACGCTGCCGCTCCTTAGCCTTTGGGCAGGCAACGGCGTGAACATCGACGATGCCGAGCAACTGATTTATCTGCCGCATCTTGCTGCCGGCTATGGTGGTTCGCAGCCACCGCTCTACAACTGGATTGCCTGGACAGTGAGCCAAGGGTTCGGGACGAGCATCTTCAGCCTTAAACTCGTTAGATATGTCCTGCTTTTCGTCGGCTTTGCCGCCACCCACGCTGCAATGCGCCGCCTTGGCTATAAGCAGGTCACTGCAGCCGCCGCCATGTTCGGACTGATGACGGTGCCGCTGCTGTTTTGGGAAGCGCAACACAGCTTGACGCATTCGGTGGCCGCCTTCGCCTTTTGCGCGGTCACGCTGCTCGCTTTTGCTTATCTCGTCGATATCAGGACGCCGCTGGCCTATGCGTGCTTCGGCCTGACGGCCGCACTGGCCGCGCTCGCCAAGTTCAACGATGTCCTCATGCTGGTAGCACTGCTCTCGGCGGCAATGACTGTGCGGGCCTACCGACCAGCGCTGGTTTCGCCATGGACACTGCTCAGCATGGCGGTCTTCGTGCTTGTTCTGACCCCGACGACAGTTTGGAGCTACTACCATTCGGACGCAATTTTCGCCCGTATATCCAAGTTTGGCATAGCCGATGATGACGACGGGATGATCGGCGTCCGCGGCGAGGGGTTGTTCAAAATCATATTCGCTACCGCCTCATTCAGCATCATGACTCTATGCGTCTACGTCCTCGGCTTCGCCTGGAAACGGAGTTTCCCCCGACGCCAGGACGCTTTCAATGCACCGCAGGACAAGTTGCTTGAGCGTGCATTGCTGATAGGCCTTCTTGCTGTGCTGCTGCTGATGCTGGCAAGCGGCAGCACGTCGTTGCGCAACCGGTGGCTGCTGCCGGTTCTTTTCCTGCTGCCGCTTTATCTTGCCGCACGCATGGAAAGGCTGGGCGAGTTCGGGCGGCAGGTTCAGCGCTTCGTAATCGCCTTGGCTGTCGTTATAGCTCTGCTTGTGACACCGTTCACTTGGTATGCGCAACTGATGGGCGGGGGAGGCAAATCTCGCACCGCAAGACTGGACTTCAAAGAGCTCTATTCCGATCTGCTGGCCACCGGGCCGGTGCGCACGATACTCGGCAGTTCCTCGTGGGTTGGGAACTTCCGCCTCGCCGAGGGCGACCTCGTGCTGCTCAATCCCGAGGTTCCGGAGCTGAAAGAGCTGCTCCAGGATCCTGCGGTGTTGATGTGGCTGGACGAAGACCGGCCCGATCCGACAGTGGTAGAGCTCTTGCGGCAAACAGACTACGAGCTCAGCAACCAAACCGGTACGCTGATCGGCAAAGAACTGTTCGGGTCTACATCGGGCAGGCGCATCTATTTCGCCCGCCTTCACAAGCGCGGTTCGGCGGGCACAAGCGCACAAGATTGAATGTAGTCAAGGATTGCCGCTTGTACCCACCGCAGGTGTCGACCCTTGGCATCGGGTAGGGCAGTTCAATTCCAGCCGCGGCAGCTCTGATAGGCACGCCGCCAGTAGCGCCAGCCAGTCGTCTTCCATTTCCAGAATTCATAGCCGCAGCCGCCATGGTCGGAAGCGACGATCGTCACGCCGCCCCAAAACCAGGAGCCGTGGTGACCATGGTGATTGCCGTGGTGGCCGTCGTGGTCCTTGCCGGGTTTGCATCCGAAAATCTTGCAAGGCAGCTTGGGCCTATGCTTGAGGATCGGTGGCTTGGCTTTGCAGCTAATTACCGCGCAGTCGATTTTCGCATTTATCCTGGGGCGGATCTTATCGCCAAAGGACGGCAGTTTGCCTGTTGGCCTGAAGGTTTGGGTGCGACGGGCGAGGCGCGTTTGCGGCATCGCCGAATTCTGCTTCACCGCCTGTGAAACGCCGTGTTTCATCTTGAACTTGTTTTCTCCGGCCTGGGCGCCGTTGGTGACGGCCATGGCCCCGATGATCGTGGCCAGCAGCAAAACGATGCCGGCGAAATGATGTTCGATCCTGAACATCGATGTCAGGCGCGCCATGCCTTTGGCCGGCGCGGCCGATCTTTCCTGACGCGCGCGAGCCATAGCGCCGGTGTAGAGTTTCTCGTACTGCGTCAGCGTCAACGCGCCAGGATCGACGCCACTGAAAGCGACGACTGTTACGGGAGTAGACATCTTCCTGATCCTTCAGTTGGTTGGCGGCCTCGACCGCGGAGCCGTCCCGACGGGTTCGCTCCATAGCGCGGCTTTTCGCCCCCGGATGTTTCGGACGAATGCCGAAATCCGACTGAAGTGTTTCAATTGTTGACCCGTGCAGTGCGCCCGTTGGCAGTGCACTCGGCGTCGCGCCCATTCCCTCCTCCTACGAGAGGAGAAGGAAAGAAGGGGTTCTACAGCAACCCTGCCTGCTCAGCCTCTTTGCGCAAATTCTGCCTCGGCCTTGGGCCGAGCTGCTGGATCACCAGCCCGGCCGCCAGTGAGCCGAGATTGCCGCACTCCTTCAGGCTGCGCCCTTGCGTGTAGCCATAGAGGAAGCCCGCGGCATAGAGGTCGCCGGCGCCTGTGGTGTCGACCAACTCCCGGATTTTAGTCGCCTCGACGGTGACGGTCTCGTCGCCGCGCACGATGACCGAGCCCATTTCCGAGCGGGTGACCGCGGCTATCTTGCAGTCCTTGCGGATCTGCGCCAGCGCCTCGTCGAAGGAGGCGGTCTGGTAGAGCGACTTGATCTCGTGGCTGTTGGCAAAGACGATGTCGACGGTGCCCGAGCGCATCAGGTCCAGAAACTCGTCGCGGTAGCGGTCGACGCAGAACGAATCCGACAGCGTCATCGACACTTCGCGGCCGGCGGCATGCGCGAGCTTCGCCGTCTGCCGGATCGCTTCCTTGGCCCGCGGCGGATCCCACAGATAACCCTCGAAATAGGTGACCGCCGCGCCGGAAGCCTTGTCTGCCTCGACGTCCTCAGGCCCGAGCTCAATGCAGGCGCCGAGATAGGTGTTCATCGAGCGCTCGCCGTCGGGCGTGACGAAGATCATCGACCGCGCCGTTGGCGGCTCGCCGTTGAGCGGCTTGGTATCGAAGGCGACGCCCTGCGCATGGATGTCATGGGCGTAGATCTCGCCGAGCGGGTCGTTCGAGACTTTGCCGAAGAAGGCGGCGCGTCCGCCGAAGGAGGCGACGCCCGCCGCCGTGTTGCCGGCGCTGCCGCCGGAGGCTTCGATGGCCGGGCCCATGCGACTGTAGAGCAGTTCGGCGCGCCTGGTGTCGATCAGGTTCATCGCGCCCTTGATGATGCCGTTGGTCTCCAGGAACGCCTCGTCGCACTGGGCGATGATGTCGACGATCGCATTACCGATACAAAGCACGTCATAGTTCGGCATCAATGATGTCTCCGCGAAAAATCCACTGGCCTTCTGCCACGCCGGCCGCGGGCGGGTCTAGCGATTTGATGCTTCTTTGCCTAGCCAACAATCACTGTTGGATAATGATCGAAGCATTTCTTCCGTGCCTCGCCTATAGGGATGGCGTAGTCGATCAACGTCCCCCCGAAGGTTGCAAACCCGCCATGCCTGTAAAAACCGACATGAAGACCGAGCTGGCGCTCCTCGTTGCACTCGCGGTGCTGTGGGGCGCTTCCTATACCTTCATCAAGATCGGTGTTGAGACGATCCCGCCGGTAACGCTGATCGCCGCTCGAACGTTGATTGCGGGTGGAATTCTTCTCGCCCTCCTCCGCTGGCGTGGCCTGACCCTGCCGCGCGATGCCGTCAGCTGGCGTCGGTTCGCGTTCCAGGCATGCCTCAACAGCGTTGTGCCATTCACGTTGATAGCCTCGGCCGAGCGCTCGCTGGACGCCGGCCTGGCCACGATCCTGAATGCGACCTCGCCAATATTCACCTTCCTGCTGACAGCGCTCATCACGCGCCACGAGCCGGTGACCATGCGCAAACTGTTCGGCGTCGGTGCGGGAATAGCTGGCATATGCCTCATCGTCGGCACCCAGGCGCTTGGCGGTCTTGGTTACCAATTGTGGGCGCAGCTTGCCGTCGTCGCGGCGACGGTCTGCTACGCAGGTGCTGCCATTTTCGGTCGCGGCTTCAAGGGCCTCGATCCGATGATCCCGGCCGCCGGTTCGATGCTTTGCGGTGCCGCAATACTCGTCCCCCCCAGCCTTGTGTTCGACCGGCCCTGGGCGTTGGCGCCGTCAACGGCCTCGATCCTTGCTCTGCTCGGACTTTCGGTTTTTTCAACCGCGCTGGCCTTCTGCATTTATTTCCGCCTCATCCATACGCTGGGCTCCGTCGGCACCACCTCGCAGGCCTATCTGCGCGTGCCGATTGGCGTCGGGATCGGGGCCGTGTTCCTCGGCGAAAGCCTTGGGCCGACGGCGTGGTGGGGAATGGCCTTTGTTGTCGCCGGCGTGGCGGCGATGACCATTCCTGTCCGCAAGCCGGTGCTTGCGCGGTAGGTTGCGTTATCGGCGGCAGTTGCGCTGGTGATTTGCCTTTCCTATCTCGGGCGTCCTGCCCAAAACGGGCGCGTTGCATATGGGTCTGAAACGCGATGATATTCGACGCCGCCCGCGCCGCCCTGAGCCGGCTGTTCTCGCCCGAGTTCCGCTCGGTTTTCATCAAGACGCTGGGGCTCACCTTCCTGGCGCTGGTGGCCTTGTGGTTCGGGTTGACGAGCCTTGTCGAGTGGCTGGCCTTGCCATGGTTGGAGTCCCTGATACCCGGCCTGCCGTCCTGGGCCGGCTGGTTGGGCGGCATCATCGCCGCCATCGCTCTTGCCTTCGGGATGGCGCTGCTTATCGCGCCGGTGACTGCGATCGTTGCCGGCCTGTTTCTCGACGACGTTACCGAAGTGGTCGAGCGCACCGACTATCCCGGCGATCTGCCCGGCCGCGCCGTGCCGGCACTGCGCTCGCTGGTGCTGGCGATAAAATTCTTCGGCGTCGTCGTCCTCGGCAACATCGTGGCTTTGCTGCTTTTGCTGGTGCCGGGCATCAACATAGCCGCCTTCTTCATCGTCAACGGCTATCTGCTCGGACGCGAATTCTTCGAATTCGCCGCCATGCGCTTTCGCCCGGAGGCCGAGGCACGGGCATTGCGCAGGAAATATGCCGGCACGGTGTTTCTCGCAGGGCTGCTCATTGCTGCCTTTCTTGCCGTGCCGCTGCTCAACCTTCTGACGCCGCTCTTCGCCGCCGCCATGATGGTGCATTTGCACAAGGCGATCAGTGCGCGAGAAGCGGCCCGGTCCTCAAAATCCTAGCGCAGCAGAAAACCCTTGCCCAACTCGTCGTCGGGCTCGACGACGAATTCGGCGCGCCCTGAGTAATAGGCGCGGCCGCCGACACGGGCGATGATGGCGTCATGCGGTCCGGCTTTCGCGGTCCTCGTCACGCTCCCGGAAAAAAGCGAGCCGGCGATGCTCTCGAAGGTCCGCGCCTGCCCGATCGCGATTTGGCCCCTGGCATGCATGGCCGCCAGCCGCGCGGTGACGCCCGAACCGGTCGGCGAGCGGTCGACCTGGGCCTCGGCGAAGACGCAGATGTTTTTTGTCGCCTCGCTGGAAAACGCATCCCTACCGTCGGTCAGGATCGTGCCGTAGAGAAAGGCGAGGTCCGCATGGTCGGGATGCGACAGCGGGAATTCTGTCTTCAGCGTCTCCGTCAGCACTGTGGCCGCATCGACAAAATCGCGCACGCGGCTCCTGCCGAATTCCAGGTCGAACTTGCGGCAATCGGCGAGCGCGTAGAAGGCGCCGCCATAGGCGATGTCGAAGCCGATCGCACCGAATCCCGGCAATTCCACCTCCTGGTCGCGGGCAAACAGAAAGGCCGGCACGCTTTCGAACGACACAGCACCTGCCTTGCCGCCTTGCACCTCAACCGAGGCGACGACCAGCCCGCACGGTGCTTCGATGTTAACCGTCGTCAGCGGCTCCTGTCGCGCCACCAGCCCCTCGTCGACGGCATAGCGGCCGAGCGCGACGATGGCGTGGCCGCACATCGTCGAATAGCCCTCATTGTGCATGAACAGCACGGCGAGGTCGGCGCCGGGCAGATCAGGCTCGACCAGCAGCGCGCCATACATGTCGTAATGGCCGCGCGGCTCGAACATCAGGATCTTCCTGAGGTGATCGAAGTGGTCGCGCACATAGGCGCGTTTTTCCAGGATCGTGCCTTTTGGAATTTGCGGATAACCGCCGGTGATGATCCTGAGCGGCTCGCCGCCGGTGTGCATGTCGACGACGGTGAGCGTCATGCTTCGGTGCCTGTCTAAGCCGAAGATTTGGCAAACAACGCCTGCAGCTTGCCGAACGGCATGGCGGCGCGGCTGAAGCCGAAGGTTCCATCCTGCTGGATCTCGCGCGCCGCCGTTTCCAGCATGCCGAAAGCGAAATTGGTCAGTCCCGACCCGAGCGAGATGCGTTTGACTCCCGCCATCGCAAGGTCGGCGACGGTGAAGCCCGGGCTCGCCAGGACATTGACCGGCTTGGTCAGCGCCGAGCAGATGGTTCGCACCGTCTCGATGTCGCTGATACCAGGCGCATAGAGCACATCGGCGCCGGCCTTCTCGAAGGCTTGCAGCCGCTTGATCGTGTCATCGATGTCAGGCTTATCCCACAGAAAATTCTCGGCGCGCGCGGTGAAGACGAAATCATGCTTCAGCGCCCGTGCCGCCTCCGCTGCAGCGGCGACGCGCTCGACTGCATGCGAAAAATCGTAGATCGGCTTGTCGGGTTCGCCGGTGTGATCCTCGATCGAGCAGCCGGCGAGGCCGGCCGCTTCGGCCGCGAAGACAGTTTCGGCGGCACTTGTCGCGCTGTCGCCCTTGCCCTTCTCGAGATCGGCCGAGACCGGCAGGTCGGTCGCCGCCGTCATCTCGCGGCAATGGTGGATCATCGCCTCGAAGGTCACCGCGCCGTCAGGCAGGCCGCGCGAAAAGGCAAAGCCGGCGCTGGTCGTTGCCAGCGCCTTGAAACCGAAGGAGGCCAGCAATTTCGTCGTGCCGATGTCCCACGGGTTGGGCATGACGAAAATCGAGCTATGCAGGTCGCGAAAGGTTTTGCCCTTGTCCATGGATGCATTCCTTCATCTGCGGGGTGTGAGGCCGGATTCTATCGCGCCGATTTGCGGCGGGCAAACGAATGCGATTGGTTCAGAAGCGATTGGCGTTCTCTGCTGCCAATTTGTCCAGTGCGTCGGAATCCTTGACGTATGCGGCCCTGTCCCAATGGTAGGTGAGGGAAATGTCGCGCGAGGAAGCCTTGGGCGCCTGATCGTCGCAGCTTTCACCATTCGGCACCGTGGCATCGGTCACCGTGGCCTTGATGGCCGCGTAGGGCTGGCCGTCCGCAACGGTCTGAAAGGCCAACTCCTGCGTGCGCGTATAGGCGCAGAGGTTCTCGTTGAACGTGTAGATCATGTCGATCAGTTCGAACCTGTCGTCGCGGACCAGGATCAGCGGCGTGCTCGTATAGCCCTGGCTCGAATTGAAATGCGTGCTCAGGGTGATGATGGCGTCATCGCTGGGCCCAATCGGCAGCTTGCCCGGCTCGCTGAAAGAGGTGCTCCGGTCGACGGCGACATTGACGACGTCTAGCAGTCTCGGCTTGCCGGCAAGATCGTAAAGCGCCAGCACCGCGAACCCCTCGGCGCTGTCGGAGGAGCTGCCGAGGTCGAACAGCATGGCCAGCCGATCCTTGCCGCCTGCCTTGATGTCGAGCGCGGCGGCGTTGGAGAGACCCGACGTTTCGGGCGGCAGGCCACCGCTATCCGAACCCTCGATATGGCGCATCTCGACCGGCCTGGAACCCCGGTAGAAGCCGTTCTTGTCCGCCGCCAGATCGGGAATGATCATCCTGGCGAGGTCGAGATAGGTCTTGTCCTCGTGGCCGGGGACGGCGCTGCCGAGGTCTGGGAAGCTGACGCCTTGCGCACCGGCCGCAGTCCACAGATACGGCAGCAGCAAACAGGCGAAGATGAAGCGAAGCAGGATGGAACTCATGCGCTGGGCGCCTCCCACTGTCGAGCGTTCGCAAGCTAGCACGGACAACTGAGGCGTACAGCCGGGTAAGAAGCCTGAATTATCAGGTTAGTGGATCGGCACCAGTCCGGCCAGCGCGCGCATATCGTCGAACAATATGCCGCCGGCCTCGGTCAGGCCGTCGCGATCGGTATGCGGGTCGCCGTGATAGGAAAATACCCGCATGCCGGCGGCAATGCCGGCCATCGTTCCGGCGACGCTGTCCTCGATGACGATGCAGTCTGCCGGCGCAAAGCCCATCGTATGTGCGGCATGCAGGAACAAGTCGGGAAACGGCTTTCCGCGCGAGACCATGGTCGAGCTGAACAGCGCATGCTCGAACAGCGGCAACAGACCTGTTTGGCCGAGCGTGATGTGCATTTTCGAAACCCGCGCCGATGAAGCGACGCAAGTTGCGATGCCGGCCGCATGCACGACTTCGATGAACTCCCTGACATAGGGGACGGCTTCGACGCCGTGCGCGAACAGGTCCGGCAGGCCGGCGTTCCAGCGCTCGACGAAATCGGCGCCGAGGCTGACGTCGGTCGCCTCGACTTCTTTTTGCACCGAGACCATGGAGCGGCCGGAGAAATTCTTGCGGCAAGATTCGAAGGTGGCCGGGTAGCCGGCGGCGCTTAGCCATTCCGCGAGGCGCCGATTGGCCAGGTTCTCGGTGTCGACCAGAACCCCGTCGCAATCGAAGATGACGAGCTTGGGCATTCTCATTTCGCGGTGCTCATCAGGCCGTGCCGGTCGATCCGAAGCCGCCGGAGCCCCGCGCCGTACCTCCGGCCAATGTCCGCTCCTCGACTGTCGCCTGCGTCACCGGGGCGAAGACGATCTGGGCGATCCGCATGCCGCGCGTTACCGCGAAATCCTCGTCGCCAAGGTTGATCAGCAGCACCTTCACCTCGCCGCGATAGTCGCTGTCGATAGTGCCCGGCGTGTTGAGGCAGGTGAGCCCATGCTTGTAGGCAAGGCCCGAGCGCGGCCGGACCTGGCCTTCCATGCCTTCCGGAATCTCCAGGATCAGCCCGGTCGGCACCAGCGCGCGTTTTCCCGGCAGGATCAGCAGTGGCCGGTCGTCCGGCACCGCGGCGCGCAGATCCATGCCGGCGGCGCCGGGGCTTTCATAGGCGGGAAGCGGCAGGCCTTCGCCATGCGGCAGCCTGACGAAGCCGACGGCCGGACCGATGACGGAGGAAGTGTAGATTGCTGCGCGCATAAGGCTGATCCTATCGCTGCCAACGCCGATTCGGTCAACTCGGCAGCAATGCTATCAACGGCTTTCTTTCAGCGCAGTTCCACGTCAGCGCAGTTCTACCGGGACGACCGTCGTCTCCTTGATCTCCTCCATGACGAAGGAGGCCGAAACGTCCGACAGCGCCACCTTGGCGATTAGCCGCTGATACAGCCGATCGTAAGCCTTTACATCCGCGACGCGGGCACGCAGCACATAGTCGAGATCGCCGGACATGCGGTAGACGCCGGTGATCTCGGGAAAACCGGTCACTGCCGACCGGAATTTTTGCAGCCAGTCCGGATCGTGATTGGAGGTCCGGACCAGGATGAACACCGAGAGGCCGAGACCGAGCTTGTCCGCATCGACCAGCGCCACCCGGCCGGTGATGACGCCGTCTTCTTCCAGGCGCTTGACCCGACGCCAGCAGGCGTTGCGCGACAGCGACACCCTTTCCGACAGTTGGTCGACCGACAGTGTGCCGTCGCGCTGCAGTTCGCCCAGCAGTCTTCGATCGATTTCATCGATTTCCAGCGCCATGTGGGACGTTTGTCCCAATAATCGGCCAAAGACAAGGATATTTTGGGACCAATGAAGCGGTGAGGCGTGTCAAGATGTTCAAATTCGGGACTTCACGCGCTGAAAGGGGACCAGCATGACCGCACGGCTCGCAAGACTTTTCACCTCTCATCCGGCTTCGGTGGGCGAAACCTATTTCGGCCATATGGCTTTCGCCGCGTGGTTCTCGTCGCGACTGTTCATGGCGGCATTCGCCGCGCTCATTCACGCTTTCCTGCCGTTTCTGTGCGATTCCACGGCAAGCCGTATAGTTCGCGAACTTTACGAGCGGACGCACAACAGGGGGTCGCGGTGAAGCTGGCGCTGGTCGGCTAAGCTCTGCGCAATCCCGATCAAGCGATGCCGGCCACCGAATGCTGAACTTGGCTTGAAGCCGCGCCGCAATCTGCCATTTGGTGAGACGAGCGCTGCCAGCTAGCCGGGAGCATTGGTCATGGACCTCGTCTTTTCCTCTACCACAGAACTGGCTGCCGCCATTCGCGACCGCAAGATTTCCGCTGTGGAAGCGCTGGACGCGTATCTGGCCCAGATCGACAGACACAACGAGGCGGTCAATGCGGTCGTCACGCTCGACAGGGAAACGGCTCGCGCTCGCGCTGAGAAGGCCGACGAGGCGCAGGCGCGGGGTGATGTTCTCGGGCCGTTGCACGGCGTACCGTTCACGCTGAAGGACACGCATGAAACATCGGGGATGAAGACCACGGTCGGCTTTCCGCCCTTTGCCGACTATGTGGCGAGAGAAGACAGTCCGGTCGTTCTCAGGTTGAAGGCGGCCGGCGGCGTGCTGACGGCCAAGACAAATGTCGCAACGATGCTGGGAGACTGGCAGTCGGACAATCCGCTCTTCGGCCGCACCAATAATCCCTGGGACCTCTCGCGTACATCAGGCGGTTCCAGCGGTGGCGCTGCCGCAGCGCTCTGCGCCGGAATGACGCCGTTCGAGGTCGGCACCGACATGCAGGATTCGATCCGGCTGCCGGCCGCCTTCTGCGGCGTCTACGGCCTCAAGCCGACAGAGCATCGCGTCTCCTTGGCCGGCGCCTTTCCCGATCCCGGTGGCGTACCGCGCGGCGTGCGGCTGATGTCCTGCCTCGGACCGCTGGCGCGCAACGTCGAAGATCTGGCGCTGATCCTGGGGGTCATTGCAGGACCGGATGGCAGCGACACCGATCTTGCGCCGGTGCCGGTCGAGGGCATGCCGGAGCTTGACCTCAAGACCCTGCGCATCGTTTTCGCGCCGGCCTTTTCGGGTTTTCCGGTTGCCGGCGAAATCAGGGCCGCTGTCGAGAACCTGGCAAGGGAGCTTCAGTCTGCAGGCGCGACCGTCGAGGAAGCACGACTGCCGACGCTCGACTTGCATGACGATCTGACGCAAGGCGGCGCGCTGATCGGTATGATGCTGGAGGCAGCGCAGCCGGAGCCGCCAGAAGAACCGACACCGGTCTCGCGTTGGTTCGAGGCACTCGGCCGCCGGGATCGGTCAATCCTTGCCTGGGAGCGTTTCTTCGAAGGCTGTGATGCCTTGCTGTGCCCGGTCGCCATGACCACGGCCTTTCCGCATTGCGAGCCGGGAACACCGATCAAGGTCGATGACGAGGAGCAGAGCTACTGGATGCTGCCGGCCTATGGCGCGGTGTTCAACTACAGCGGCCACCCCGCACTGTCGCTGCCGTGCAGGCAGGACCGCGACGGCCTGCCCATTGGCCTGCAGCTGGTCGGCAAACGCTGGTCCGAATCGCGGCTGCTCGGCATCGCCAAGGCAATAGCGCCGCTGAGCGGCGGCTTTCACCGTCCGCCCGGCTATTGAGCAAACCGCGCCAGCCCATAAGGCTCAAGCAGCGGATCGCGCGCGCCGTCGAGGATTTCCCGTGAGGCGAACAGGCCGACGGCAGGCGCCAGCGTGATACCCGAATGCATGACTGCGACGTAGAGTCCGCTCACGCCTCGAGCACGTCCGATGATAGGAAAGCCGTCGATCGGCGTCGGCCGATAGCCGACTGTGTGGAAATCCAGTTTCAGCCCGTCGGCGCCGCGCAGCATGCTCTTCATCGCCGCAAACAAGTCGCGGGCGGTGGCTGCGGCATCCATGCCCGGATCGGCACCGCCGAAATCCGAGCCGGCGATGATACGGCCCTCGGCAGTCTGGCGCATGTGCAGCCGGTCCCCGATCACCAGCCCGTTGAGCAGCTTTTCGTAGGGGCGTGAGTGGACGATCAGGCCGGGCGGCGTCTCGATCGGCAGTTTTATCCCAGCCGTTGCGGCGATTGCCGGAGAGCCGCCGCCAGCCGCAATCACCACCTCGTCGGCGGCAACCGGTCCGGTGGATGTATCGACGCCGGTAATCCTGCCATTGGTCTGTATCAGCGCGCTGACGGTCGTGCCGGTCATCACCCGCGCGCCGCGCAGCTCGGCGTCGGCCAGCAATGCCTGCGTGGCGGCGACCGGTTCGGCGACGCCTTCCCCGGGCACATGCAGGGCGAAATCGGGAAGCTCGGCAAGATCGGGCTCGATGCGTGCGGCTTCCGCACGGTCGACGCGCTCGATGCCGTAACCCCAGCCGGAGTGCTCGGCGGCGTAGGCTTCCAACTCGGCCGCCGGCAGGTCCCAGCACAGGCCGCCGCACCAGGCGAGCGGAATGCTGGACAGGTCCTGCGCCAGCCGCGTCCATTCGGCCATCGAACGGGTGCGCAGCCGGAAATACGGCTCTGGATTGCCCCAACTGGCATTGATCCAGGCAAAGGAATTCGGCGTGGCGACGCCGCCGGCGCCGCTGTCGGCAACGACCGACACCTTCGCGCCGGCCTTCGCCAGATGCCAGGCGATGGACGCGCCGATGATGCCGGCCCCGACGACGATGACTTGCTTGGCTGCGCTCATGGATTGTCCTTTATCGAATCGGGTCTTCTGATGTCGTTGCGGCGATCCTATCTCAAGACCGGATGAGGGCGTCCGTCCAAAACTGTTCGACAGGCTACAAAAGCGCTGCTAAAAGCCCGCGCACCACACGGGATTCCATAAATTGGCTGAAGACATCACGAACGCGGTGGCGCGCCGCCGCACTTTCGCGATCATCGCGCATCCGGACGCCGGCAAGACGACGCTAACCGAAAAGCTGCTGTTGTTCGGCGGCGCCATCCAGCTTGCCGGCGAGGTCAAGGCCAAGAAGGATCGCATCCAGACCCGGTCGGACTGGATGAAGATCGAGCGCGAGCGCGGCATCTCCGTCGTCACCTCGGTGATGACCTTCGAATATGAGGACAATGTCTTCAACCTGCTCGACACGCCCGGCCACGAGGATTTCGCCGACGACACCTATCGCACGCTGTCGGCGGTCGACGCGGCGGTCATGGTCATCGACGCCGCCAAGGGCATCGAGCCGCGCACGCTGAAACTGTTCGAGGTGTGCCGGCTGCGCGACATCCCGATCATCACCTTCGTCAACAAGATGGACCGCGAAAGCCGCGACCCGTTCGAGATACTCGACGAGATCGAGCAGAAGCTGGCGCTGGACACTGCACCGATCACCTGGCCGATAGGCCGCGGCAAAACCTTTTCCGGCACCTATCATCTGGCGCTGAACGCGGTGCGCAAGGGTGACGCGGAAAAGGAGCGCACGCCGGTCCATGGTCCCGATTCCAACCGCGTCGCCGGCCTGTTGCCGGAGAACGAGCGCGAGGCCTTCATCGAGGAGCTGGAACTGGCGCGCGAAGCCTGCCGTCCGCTCGACATCGATTCCTTCCGCGAGGGTCATCTGACGCCGGTCTATTTCGGCTCGGCGCTGCGCAATTACGGCGTGCGCGACCTGATCGAAGCGCTTGGCGCCTACGGGCCGCCGCCGCGCGCGCAGGAGGCCGACACCCGCAAGGTCGAGGCGACCGAGGACAAGATGACCTCCTTTGTCTTCAAGATCCAGGCCAACATGGATCCCAACCACCGCGATCGCATCGCTTTCGTCCGTGTCTGCTCTGGTAAGCTCGAGCGCGGCATGAAGGCCAAGCTGGTGCGCACGGGAAAACCGATGAGCTTGTCGGCGCCCCAGTTCTTCTTCGCCCGCACCCGCGTCACCGCCGACGAGGCGTTTGCTGGCGACGTCGTCGGCATCCCCAACCACGGCACGCTGCGCATCGGGGATACGCTGACCGAGGGCGAGGAGATACTGTTCCGTGGCGTGCCGAATTTCGCGCCGGAAATCCTGCGCCGCGTCCGCCTCGGCGACGCGATGAAGGCTAAGAAGCTGAAGGAAGCGCTGCACCAGATGGCCGAGGAAGGCGTCGTGCAACTGTTCTCGCCTGAGGATGGTTCGCCGGCTATCGTCGGCGTCGTCGGCGCGCTGCAGCTCGATGTGCTGAAGGAGCGGCTGAACTTCGAATACACGCTGCCCGTCGATTTCGAGATGTCGCGCTTTTCCGTCTGTCGCTGGATATCGGCCGACGACAAGGTCGAGGTACATCGCTTCATCGAGGCGCATCGCGGCGACATTGCCCGCGATCTCGACAACGACCCGGTGTTCCTGGCCCAGCACGCCTTCTCCCTCAACTACGAGGCCGAACGCTGGAAGGCGATCCGCTTCGCCGCGGTCAAGGATTACCAGGTCCGCGACAAGGCGGCTTGAGAGCGCACGGCCGCTCCCTTCTCCCGCAACAAGCAAGGGGACAAGGGAAGATCGCTCAGCCCCTGGCTGCCTCTTCGATCTTGGCGATGTCGATCTTGGTCATCTGCATCATCGCCTGCATGACCCGGCCTGCCTTTTCCGTGTCGGGGTCCTGTAGCAGCCTCGGCAATTGCTCCGGCACGACCTGCCAGGAGACGCCGAATTTGTCCTTCAGCCAGCTGCACTGGCTGGGCTCGCCACCGCCCTCGATGAGTCTGTCCCAGAAATAGTCGACCTCCTCCTGCGTCTTGCAGTCGATGGAGAGCGAGACTGCCTCGCTGAACTTGAATTGCGGCCCGCCGTTGAGCGCCTGAAACTGAACGCCGTCGAGCTCGAAATTGGTCACCAGAACCTTGCCCTCATTATCGCCGCTGCCCTTTGGCCAGCGCATCACGCTCAGCACCTTCGAGTTCTTGAAGATGGACATGTAGTGGTTCATGGCCTCCTCGGCCTGGTCGTCGAACCACAGGCAGGGGGTGATCTTTTGCATTTGTTTGCTCCTTGGCTGTTGCAGTCGGCTATCACAGTGAAACGGCCTGGCTTGGCCCCGCCGTTTGCCCAAGGACGCCCGCACGGCGCGCAATCCGACAGTGCCATCGATTTTTTTGAGGATCTGGGAATTTTCTTGGGAAAATCTGGCGCACTGCAAAATTGTGGCCAGACCGTGCTTCGGCGTCTATAACGCCTGCGGTCCGAATTCAGCGCCGCTGCGCTTCCATCGAGCGCAGCTAGCCAGCCAAGGAAAATTCATGCCTGCCTATCGCTCCCGCACCACCACCCATGGCCGCAACATGGCCGGCGCCCGTGGCCTTTGGCGTGCGACCGGCATGAAGGATTCCGATTTCGGCAAGCCGATCATCGCCGTCGTCAATTCCTTCACCCAGTTCGTGCCCGGCCATGTCCACCTGAAGGATCTCGGCCAGCTGGTCGCCCGCGAGATCGAGAAGGCCGGCGGCGTTGCGAAAGAATTCAACACAATCGCCGTCGATGACGGCATCGCCATGGGTCACGACGGCATGCTCTATTCGCTGCCGTCGCGCGAGCTGATCGCCGACTCGGTCGAATACATGGTCAACGCGCACTGCGCCGACGCCATGGTCTGCATTTCCAATTGCGACAAGATCACGCCGGGCATGCTGATGGCGTCGCTGCGCCTCAACATCCCGGCCGTCTTCGTCTCCGGCGGACCGATGGAAGCCGGCAAGGTGGTGCTCGCCGGCAAGACGCAGGCGCTCGATCTGGTCGATGCCATGGTCGCGGCCGCCGACGACAAGATCTCTGACGAGGACGTCAAGACCATCGAGCGCTCGGCCTGCCCAACCTGCGGCTCCTGCTCTGGCATGTTCACCGCCAATTCGATGAATTGCCTGACCGAGGCGCTGGGCCTTTCCTTGCCCGGCAACGGCTCGACGCTGGCGACCCATGCCGACCGCAAGCGCCTGTTCGTCGAGGCCGGCCATCTGATCGTCGATCTCGCCCAGCGCTACTACGAGCAGGATGACGACACCGCGCTGCCGCGCAGCATCGCCTCGAAAGGCGCCTTCGAAAACGCCATGACACTCGACATCGCCATGGGCGGCTCGACCAACACCGTGCTGCACATCCTGGCTGCCGCGCATGAGGGCGAGGTCGACTTCACCATGGAGGACATTGACCGGCTGTCGCGGCGGGTCCCGGTGCTGTGCAAGGTGGCGCCGGCCAAGTCCGACGTCCATATGGAGGATGTCCATCGTGCCGGCGGCATCATGGCGATCCTCGGCCAGCTCGATAGCGCCGGGCTGCTCAACCGCGACCTGCCAACGGTCCATACGGCAAGTCTCGGCGAAGCGCTCGACCATTGGGATATTTCCCGCACCTCCAGCCAGAATGTCCGCGATTTCTTCCTCGCGGCACCGGGCGGCGTGCCGACCCAGGTCGCATTCAGCCAGGATCGTCGCTGGGACGAGCTCGATCTTGATCGCGAGACAGGCGTCATACGCTCGGCCGAACACCCCTTTTCGAGGGATGGCGGTCTTGCCGTGCTGAAAGGCAACCTTGCGCTGGACGGCTGCATCGTGAAGACCGCCGGCGTCGATGAATCGATCCTGAAATTCACCGGCCCGGCCAGGGTGTTCGAAAGCCAGGACGCCAGCGTCAAGGCGATCCTGTCCAACGAGATCAAGGCCGGCGATGTCGTCGTCATCCGCTACGAAGGGCCGCGCGGCGGCCCCGGCATGCAGGAAATGCTCTACCCGACCAGCTACCTCAAGTCGAAGGGTCTCGGCAAAGCCTGCGCGCTGGTCACCGACGGTCGTTTTTCCGGCGGCACCTCCGGTCTGTCGATCGGCCATGCGTCTCCGGAGGCGGCGGAAGGCGGGCTGATCGGGCTGGTGCAGGAGGGCGACACGATCGAGATCGACATCCCGAACCGCACGATCCATCTTGCTGTCAGCGAGGCTGAATTGGCCGCCCGCCGCGCCGCGATGGAGGCGAAGGGAGCTGCCGCCTGGAAGCCCGAGGAAAAGCGCAAGCGCAAGGTGACGACGGCCTTGCGCGCCTATGCCGCGATGGCGACCAGCGCTGCAAAGGGTGCTGTGAGGTATGTGCCGGAGTAGGTTCGCTTTTCCTTCTCCCAGAAGAAGGGGGAGAGGGCGCGCCTGAAGGTTCCGCCCTACGGCAGCACGCCGCGCTGAAAGAAATGGCTGTTGCCTTGCGCCACGGTGGCTTTGTGATTCTGCAAGGGGATGACGACAGATGGATTTCGACCTTATCGTGCGCGGCGGCACGCTGCCCGACGGCACGATCGCCGATATCGGCATCATTGGCGAGACGATCGCCGCCATCGAGCCCGAGCTGAACGTCACCGCGGGCACGGCGATCGATGCCCATGGCAACCTGATCTCGCCGCCTTTCGTCGATCCGCATTTCCACATGGACGCCACGCTCTCCCTGGGCATCCCGCGCATCAACGCGTCGGGCACGCTGCTGGAAGGTATTTCGCTATGGGGCGAGCTAAAGCCGCTGTTGACCCACGAAGCGGTGCGCGAGCGCGCGCTCGCCTATTGCGACTGGGCTGTGTCGATGGGCCTGCTCGCCATCCGTACCCATGTCGATGTTTGCGATATCAGGCTGCTGGCGGTCGAAGCCCTGCTCGATGTCAAGAAGACGGTCGCGCCCTATATCGACCTGCAACTGGTCGCCTTCCCGCAGGATGGGTTTTATCGCTCGCCGACGGCGCGCGACAACACCATCCGCGCCCTCGACATGGGTGTCGACGTCGTCGGCGGCATTCCGCATTTCGAGCGCACCATGGCCGACGGCACGCGCTCGGTGACGGAATTGTGCGAAATCGCAGCAGAACGCGGCCTCATGGTCGATCTGCATTGCGACGAGACCGATGATCCGCTGTCGCGTCATATCGAACAACTAGCCTATGAGGCGCAACGCCTCGGCCTGCAGGGCAGGGTCGCCGGCTCGCATCTCACTTCGATGCACTCGATGGACAATTACTACGTCTCGAAGCTGTTGCCGCTGATATCAGAGGCAGGCGTCTCGGCGATCCCCAATCCGCTGATCAACATCATGCTGCAGGGCCGCCACGACACCTTTCCCAAACGCCGCGGCCTGACCCGGGTCAAGGAGATGCTTGCCCACGGCATCCGCGTTGGCTGGGGCCAGGATTGCGTGCTCGACCCGTGGTATTCGCTGGGCACCGCCGACATGCTCGACGTCGCCTTCATGGGCCTTCACGTCGCCCAGATGTCGAGCCCGGCCGATATGGCGCGCTGCTTCGACATGGTCACCAATGTCAACGCCGCCATCATGGGCCTCGACCATCTCGGCTTGGCGGTCGGCAAGCGCGCCAGCCTCGTCATCCTCGATGCCGGCGATCCGGTCGAGGCCTTGCGCCTGCGCCCCGAGCGCCTCTGTGTCATCGCCAGGGGCAAGGTGGTGGCCGAGCGGGCGAGGCAGGAAACCCGGCTTTCGATCGCAGGACGGCCGAGGACGGTGAACCGCAGGCATCGGCCGCCCATTTCGTGACCATTGATGGCAGGCCCAATAGGACGTTGGACCTGCATCAACCCTGGCGCTTCGATCAGATTGATCGGCCCTGATCGTAAGTCTACAATCAAACTCCACTTTTATGATGAGGAGGACACCATGTGGCACAAAACGGCGATGGTGGTCGCCTTGGCGGCGATCTGTGCAGGCTGCATGACGGCAGAAGACCGTCGTGCCGCGGACGAGGCAAAATGCCGGTCCTACGGCTTCGCCAGAAAGAACGATGCTTTCGCCGAATGCCTGCAGCGCATCGATCTCGCGCGCCGCGCGGAACTGAGAAGTGCGTCGGCTTTCGATCCTTGGGATCGGCCGGTGATCTATCGTCCGGTCATCATTAGGCCACGGCCGAAGTAAGCCGTTCAAGCGGCGATCTAGAGCATCGGACCCAAAAGTGCGTACCGATTTTGGGTCCGATGCTCAAACAATAAAGACTGAGCGGCGGTACGATTCGATTTGAAAGACCGCCGCTCCAGTATAGGCCCAGCCGATTTCCAGCTCTGGTCTGGCCGGGTTCCCGATTTCCGCTCGTAAAAGCGGCTGCTTGCGTCTACGACGCTGCTCACCGAGCTTTCATGCGGGAGGAAGCGACATCGGCATGGCACAGCCACCAGCCCAGAATTCAACGATCAGGAATGTGCTTTTGGCTGGCATCCTGCTGATGCTGGCCGGCGATTTCCTGTTTGCGTTGAACGATGCAATGGGTAAATGGCTAGTCGCCAGCTTTTCCGTCGGCCAGGTCGTGCTGGTCCGTTCGATCGGCGCCTTTTTCGTGCTCGGCCCGATGATCGCGCGTCAAGGTACGGCCAAGCTGTTCCGCATCGAACGACCTGAGCTGCAGCTCTTGCGCGTCGTCATGACGACGCTCGACACGGCGCTGTTTTACGCCGCTGTCGTCTATCTGCCGCTCGCCGACGTCATGAGTTTCTACATGGCGGGGCCGATCTACGTGGCGGCGCTGTCCCACCTGTTGCTCGGCGAAAAGGTCGGCTGGCGCCGCTGGATGGCGATCCTGGTCGGCTTCTGCGGCGTGCTGATCATGCTCAAACCGTCCTCGGCCGCATTTTCGCTGTCGTCGACCTTCGCGCTGGTCGGCAGCGTTACCTTTGCCTTCGCCATCATCCTCAACCGGCGGCTGCGTGGCACCAGCGATACTTCGCTCGTTACCTGGCAAACCATCGGCACGCTCGTGGTCGGCGCGGTGCTGACCATCGGCAACTGGCGAACGCCTTCTGCGCTCGATTTCGGCGCCATGCTGCTTCTTGGCGTCGTCTCCTGCGGCGCGCATCTGATGATCACCAGGGCGCTGAAGCTGGCGCCGGCTTCGACGCTGGCGCCGCTGCATTACAGCCTGCTGCTGTGGGCCGTCATCTTCGGACTGGTGTTCTTCGGCGACATGCCCGGCCCGCGCATCCTGATCGGTTCGGGCATCATCGTGCTGGCCGGCCTGTTCATCTTCCATCGCCAGAAGGTGGTCGACACAGTGCCGCCCGAAAACGTGCCGAAAGGCGTCAACTAGGCTCCAGGTTCTGGTGCGCCCGATCTAGAAAGTTCTAAGTCTTCACTTTTTCTCCCGCCGGGTCGTAAAGCGGCTCGAGATGGATCTTTGCCGGCGTCCGCTCCATCGCCACCACTAGCTCGTAATCGCCGGAGGCGAGGAAATCGTCGCTGACCCCGTCGGCGTTGCGGACGTAACCATAGCCGATGTTCTTGCCGACCGTGTAGCCGTAGCCGCCGCTGGTCAGGTAGCCGACCGGCTCGTTGTTGCGCAGGATCGTCTCGCGCCCGAGCAGCACGACCTCCCGATCGTCGACCGTGAAGCCGGCGAAGCGCTTTTTCAGTACTGCGCCATCGAACTTTTCCAGCGCCCGCCTGCCGACAAAATCCGTATTTTTTCGGAGCTTCACCGCCCAGCCGAGGCCGGCCTCCTGCGGGGTGTCGTTGGGTGTGATGTCGGAACCCCAGGCGCGGTAGCCTTTTTCCAGCCGCAATGATTCCAGCGCGCGGTAGCCGACCGGGCGGATGCCGTATTCCCTGCCCGCCGCCATCAGCGTGTCGAAAATCTCGCCCGTGGCCGCGATCGGCACATGCAACTCCCAGCCGAGCTCGCCGACATAGGTGACGCGCAGCGCCCGGATTGTCTGACCGGCGATGGAGATCTCCCGCACATGGCCGAACGGGAAAGCGGTGTTCGACACATCCGCATCGGTCAGCGCAGCCAGCACGTCGCGGGCGCGCGGCCCCATCAGCGACAGCGTGCCGAAGCGCTCGGTGACGTCGGTGAGCGTCACATCGAGTTCCCTGCCGACATGGTCGCCGATCCACGAGAAATCATGTGTCCTGAAACCGGTGCCGGTGACGACGTAGAATCGTTCTTCGCCGAGCCGCGCCACGGTGAGGTCCGCCTCGATGCCGCCGCGGGTGTTGAGAAGCTGCGTGTAGGTCAGCCGGCCGACCGGCTTGTTGATATCGTTGGCGCAGATCCAGTCGAGCGCCTTCAACGCATCCGCACCGGTGATTTCATATTTGGCAAAGGACGACTGGTCGAAGATGCCGACGTTTTCGCGCACATGCCGGTGTTCGTCGCCGACTGGCGAAAACCAGTTCTGCCGGCCCATCGAATAGATGTCCTTCGGCTCGATACCTTCGGGTGCGAACCAGTTCGGCCGCTCCCAGCCGAGTTTCGAGCCGAACACAGCGCGGTGCTTTTGCAGCCGCTCATAGAGCGGCGAGACGATGCGCGGCCGGCCGGAAAGATATTCCTCGTGCGGGAAGCCGACCGTGTAGTGCTTGCCATAGGCTTCCAGCGTGCGGTCGCGGACCCATTGCCGGTCGCGGTGCAGGTCGGAAAAACGCCTGATGTCGACCATCCACAGGTCAAGCGGCGCCTCGCCGTCGACCACCCATTGTGCCAGCACCCAGCCGGCGCCGCCGCCCGATGCGATGCCGAAGGCGTTGAAGCCGGCGCCGACGAACATGTTGGAGCATTCGGGCGCTAGGCCGAGAATGAAATTGCCGTCCGGCGTGAAACTCTCCGGCCCGTTGATCATCTGCTTGACGCCGACGGATTCGAGTGCCGGAACACGCGCAATCGCCTGGTTCATATGCTGCTCGAAATGATCGTAATCGTCGTCGAACAGCCGGAATTCCCAGTCGTCAGGCACGTCGCCGCCCGGCAGGCCTGTCGTCCAGGGTTGCGGGTTCGGCTCATAGCCGCCCATCACCAGCCCGCCGACCTCTTCCTTGAAATAGGTGCGGCGGTCGGGGTCGCGGATCGTAGGCGCATCGGTCGCTAATCCGTCGATCTTTTCGGTGATGATGTACTGGTGCTTCACCGGCTGCAGCGGCACGTTGATGCCTGCAAGGGAGCCCACCTGCCGCGCCCATTGCCCGGCGCAGTTCACCACCTTGTCGCAGGCGATATCGCCTCTGTTGGTCTTTACCGCGGTTATGCGGCCATCCCTCATGTCGAAGCCGGTGACGCGGACATCCTCGAACAGCCTGGCACCGTGCATGCGCGCGCCTTTGGCAAGCGACTGGGTGATGTCGGAGGGGCTTGCCTGGCCGTCGGTAGGCAGCCAGCTGGCGCCGACGAGATCGCCGGTTTCCAGCAGCGGCCACATTGTCTTGACCTCGGCCGGCGACAGCAACTGCATATCCATGCCGAAGCTTTTCGCCGTCGTCGCCAGCCTTTTATACTCGATCCAGCGGTCGGCATTGGCGGCGAGCCTGAGGCACCCGGTCATCTTCCAGCCAGTGGCCAGCCCGGTTTCGGCTTCCAGTCCCTTGTACAGATCGACCGAATATTTGAGCACGCGGGTGATGGAAGCCGACGACCGCAACTGTCCGACCAGCCCCGCCGCATGCCAAGTGGAGCCTGAAGTCAGCTTGCCCTGTTCCAAAAGAACGACATCGGCCTTGTGGTCACGCGCCAGATGATAGGCCGTCGAACAGCCGATGATGCCGCCGCCGATGACGACGATCTCGGCATGGGCGGGCACTGTCATGACTTTTGTCCGTATTTTGTTCTGTAGTTTTCCAGCGCGGCTTCCAGCCGCGTCAGGTTCTCGTCGGTGTAGGCGACGTAGTCGATGCCCGGCGCGTCGAGATAAAGTTCGGAGACCATGCTCCACATCGCCTCGCGCAGCAGCGATGCGCATTGCATGGCGGCATGCGAGCGGCGGATCGCCTCGTCCGGCTCCTTCATGAAATAGGCGGTCAGGAAGGCAAAGGACTCCTCGTCGCTCATGCCGGCATTCGAGGCGACGCCGGCAAGGTCGAACATCGCCGTATTGAAGCCGGCATATTCGAAGTCGATGAGCCATAGCCTATGGCCGTCATCGAGAATATTAGCCGGCAAAAGATCATTATGGCCAAAGACGATCGGCAACAGCTTCTGCGCTCGTTCGAGCTCGTCGGCAAGCGTCAAGAGCCGCGGTAACTCGCTTCGCATGCGGCTGCCGCCTTCCTCCAGCGTGCGCGCATAGTCGCGGATGACATGGAACACCCAGAACATGAAGCCGGCACCGGAGACATGATTGGGCATCTCCCGATGGAAGCCGCGCATCAGGGCGGCGACGCGGCCGATATTGGCGCGTACGTCCTCCGCGACATAGGTCTTGGCGCCGATAAATTCCGTCACCAGGATGCCGGGCTCGGAATAAAGAACCGTCGGCGCGAAGCCGGCGGCGTGCGCCGCACGGGTGGTCATCACCTCGCGCTCGCGAAAGACGTGGTGGAACGGAAAGTCCTGGCCGAAGCGCACGACATGCCGTCCGGCCGCGTCTTTGACCAGATAGTTGGCGTTGCTCAGGCCGCCGGGTAACGGCGCGATCTCGATGTTGCCGGTCCAGCAGGGCAGGGCGCGGATACGGTCCTCGACGGTCACAGGCTCGTCGCTCCTTGGCAGGGTTCAAGGCGCCACAGGTGTCATAAAGATGGCGGCCGGCAGGAGGGAGCGATGCGAAGATCTCGTCGGTGCGGGATGCCAGGATCGGTATCCCGCACCGCACCGACGAGCCCCTTTGCCGGGTTCTTCGACGCCGGCATCCGCCCCCGCGGATTCCAAAAAGTCCTTTCCCCTGCCCCAGACGATCTTCGCAGACGTTCGGGCAGACGAAATTTGGTGCGGCTCAGCCATCGTTCTCCTGTGGTAGCTCCGAGCCTGTCACCAAGCCAATGTCACGCCTTGTGATCCGGCTTGTCAACGAAAACTTGTGGCTTTTTCTGCGCTTTTGACCGGAATCGTAAGGAATTCTTGTAAACTGTGGCCGATTTGCCTTAGAACCGGTCAGCGGCGCAACAATCCGATGGCGAAACTCGATGGTCCATTCGAAGCGGCACGGCGAAATACTCCGTCTCTTGAAAGAGGAAGGCACGGTCACCATCGCCAGCCTGGCCGATCGGCTGGGCGTCTCTCTGGAGACCGTGCGCCGCGACGTCAAGCCGCTGACCCGTGGCGGTTCGATCCTGAAGATGCACGGCGCCGTCGGCCTGCCGGCGATGGCCGGCGAGGCACCGTTCGAACGGCGCATGCGCGAGAATGCCGATGCCAAGCGCGCCATCGCCCGCATGGTTGCCGCGACCATTCGCGACGGCGAATCGATCATGCTTGACACCGGCACGACAACGTCTTTCCTGGCCCGCGAACTGCTCGGCCACCGCAGGCTGACGGTCGTTACCAATTCCTCCGACATCGCCCGCACGCTGGCCACCGTCAACGGCAACAAGGTCTATATGGCCGGCGGCGAATTGCGCAGCGATTCGGGCGCTGCTTTAGGCGTCTCGGCCATCGAATTCGTCAGCCGGTTTTCCGTCAGCCATGCGGTGATCTCCATCGGCGCGGTCGATGCCGTCACTGGCGTCATGGACTATGATCTGGAAGAGGCTGAATTCGCCCGCATGGTGCTGTCGCGCGGCCAGCGCTCGCTCGTCATCACCGACCACACCAAATTCGGACGTCAGGGCCTGGTCCAGGTCTGCGGATTCGAGGGTTTTTCCGAACTCGCCACCGACCGATCGCCGCCGCGCGACATCGCCGCCGCCCTTGCCCAGGCGGGCGCACGGCTCAGCATTGCGGATGACGAGGCCGGGATCTAAAGCGCGTCGCATTTGAGCGGATTCGTGCGACGCGCCTTAGATTCTTGTTTTATGCATGTCGTTATCTCAAAACCGCTGTGCACTTTTGCGCGACATGCATTAGTCGAAAACCAGCGATTGGTGGGCGCATACGCCCGCGAAGGCGCCGCTTGATACGGCGAAGGCGATGTTGTGCATAGATCGTGCCGCGTCTCCGGCGGCATAGACGCCGGGCACGGTCGTCTGCTGCCGGTCGTCGACGACGATCACTGGGCCGAGCAAGCCTTCCGTGAAGCTACAGCCAAGCTGCTCGGCCAGAGGACTGGCCATCGTGTTGCGCGGTGCCGTGAACAGCGCCTTGATGCCGGCTTTGCGGCCGTCTTTGAGATTGGCGATCAGCCCGCCCGAGCCATCCTTTTCCAGGTTCGCCACCCCGGTCGGCTCGAACCGCACGTTTCGCCTTTCCAACGCAAGCATTTGTTCCGCGTCAGGCTCGAACACGCCATTTGCGAACAGCGTCACGTCGCCCCAATCGGCGATCAATTGCGCCTGGTGCACCGCCATCGGGCCGGTTGCCAGCACACCAAGCGGGCCGCCAGCCACCTCGTAGCCGTGGCAATAAGGACAATGCAGCACGCTCTTTCCCCAATGCTCGGCAAGCCCGGGGACATCCGGCAGGATATCGCGCACGCCGGTGGCAAGCACCAGCCGCGCCGCGCCGACTGTCTCGCCGCGATCCGTCGTGATCTCGAAGCCGGAACCGGCGGCAGTGCCCTTGTCCGCCAATCCGGCAACGAACTTGGCTGTCGGATAGGCCAGAAGCTGCCGTCTTGCATCGTCCAGGATCGCGCCGGGCGTGCGCCCGTCCTGTCCCAGGAAACCGTGCGAATGCTCGGCAAAGCGATTGCGTGGCTGGCCTGCGTCGATCACCAGGACGTTGCGCCGGGCTCGTGCCGCCTGGATGGCTGCGGACAGGCCGGCAAAGCTGCCGCCCACGACAATCAGATCATACTGCGTAGCTGGCAGATTATACTGCATGGCTGGTCACTCCAATCAACTCGTAACGGCGATGGAAATCGGCGGCGAGGTCGGCAAGCGTGATGCGGCTGAGTTTCTCCGTCAGCAGCCTCTCGGCCTCGACGCGAAAATCGTCGAGCGCCGCTAGCACCGCTTGTTCGACAAGGCAGCCTGGGCTTTCCGGCTCGGTACTGAACGGCAGCAGCGTTTCTCCGAGCGCGGCGCTGATCTCGGCCAGCGAAATTTTCTCGGGCGCGCGGGCAAGCTGCCAGCCGCCGCCATGTCCGCGCGACGAGGTGACGATGCCGGCGTCGCGCAAGCCGGCAATGGTTCGGCGGACGACGACCGGATTGGTGTGGATGAACGTGGCGAGCTGCTCGGAGGTCAATGCGTGCTCCTGCGTCTCGGCCATGTGAACGAGAATGTGCAGGGTCGAGGAAAGTCTGCTGTTTCGTTTCATGTAACTTACTTAGTTACGAATCTCGCGATCGTCAAGCGCCCACTTCCCAGCGCAACCTCCGCCGTGTTTAGTCCGGCCATGGCCTTTACCATCCGCCAGTTGCAGTTCTTCATCGCCGTCGCCGAACAAGGCACGGTTTCGGGCGCCGCGCAGAACCTATCGATCTCGCAATCGTCGGTCACCGAAGCAATCAAGGAACTGGAACACGATCTCGGCGTCGAACTGTTCGAGCGTCACCCGCGCGGCCTCAACATCACCCACAAGGGGCATCAGTTCCTGCGCCACGCGACAAAGATTCTTGCCGACGTTTCCGACGCACGCCGTGCCTTCTTCGGCGATCAGGTGTTGGCGGGCGGTCGGCTGCAGCTCGGTGTCACCTCGCTGGTCGCCGGCTATGTGCTTTCGGATCTCCTTGCCCGCTACCGCCGCGCCTATCCGGGCGTCGAGATCTCGGCCATTGAGGACAATGGCGACTACCTCGAACATCTGCTGATCGGCGGCAAGCTCGACATCGCCGTCATGGTCACCTCGAACCTGCGCGACCGCACCGCGCTGCAGTCCGAAATCCTCGAAGTCTCGGCCTACCGGCTATGGCTGCCGCTCGGCCACCCGCTGGCCGGCGCCGACATCATCGGCATTGGCGACATCGCCTCGGAGCCGCTGATCATGCTGACCGTCGACGAGATCGAGGAGAATACCGGAAAACTGCTGGCGGCGATCGGCGCCAAGCCGCATGTCGCCTTCCGCACTCGCTCGGTCGAAGCGGTCCGCAGCCTCGTCGCCACCGGTGCGGGTGTGGCGTTGTTGCCCGACCTCGTCTACCGGCCATGGTCGCTCGAAGGCGACCGTATCGAATCGCGCGATATTTCGGGCTCCTTGCCGGTGGTACAGGTCGGCATGGTATGGCGGCGCGGCTCCGGCCTACCGCAGGCCTCACGCGACTTCATCGGGCTTGCCCAATCGCAGCGCATGGTCCGTCAGCGGCCGGAGAAGATTGGCCGCTGATCTATCGGAAAAACCGATATCGCCCTTCTGATAAATGAATTTGCGAAACCGAGAATTTCGCAGCACCTTCACGATCGGGACCAAGCCGCAGCGACAGTGCGGCCCCTTAGAGCGCCGTGCGTCGGGGATGCGCAACGACGCTCTAACGTTTGAGTTGCGCATGATCTTTTCCGAAACCGAAACGGTTTTCGGGGTCATGCGCCAAATGGGAGATCGACGATGAATTCATTCTTGAAGTCATGCACTGCATTGACGGTCGCGCTGACCTTCTCCGGCCAGGCGATCGCTCAGGTCAAGGAACTCGGCAAAGGCGAAGGCCAAGTCAATATTGTCGCCTGGCCCGGCTACATCGAGCGCGGCGAAACCGACAAGGGCTACGACTGGGTCACGTCCTTCGAGAAGGACACAGGCTGCAAGGTCAACGTCAAGACGGCCAACACGTCCGACGAAATGGTCGCGTTGATGAATGAGGGCGGCTTCGATCTCGTCACCGCCTCGGGTGACGCTTCGCTGCGCCTCGTCGCGGGCAAGCGCGTCCAGCCGATCAACACCGATCTCGTCCCGAGCTGGAAGACCGTCGACGACCGCCTCAAGGATGCGCCGTGGTTCACGGTCGGCGGCGTCCACTATGGCGTCCCGTACCAGTGGGGACCGAATGTGCTGATGTACAACACCGAGGTCTTCAAGGAAGCGCCGAAGAGCTGGAACGTCGTCTTCGAGGAGATGACCTTGCCCGACGGCAAGTCGAACAAGGGCCGCGTTCAGGCCTATGACGGGCCGATCCATGTCGCCGATGCGGCCAACTATCTGATGTTTCACAAGCCGGAGCTCGGCATCAAGGATCCCTACGAGCTGACCGAGGATCAGTACAAGGCCGCGCTCGATCTGCTGCGCGTGCAGCGCACGTTGGTCGGCCGCTACTGGCATGACGCCGCCATTCAGGTCGACGACTTCCAGAACGAAGGTGTCGTTGCCTCCGGTTCATGGCCTTATCAGGTCAACACGCTGGTTGCCGCCAAGAAGCCGGTTGCTTCGACCGTTCCCGAGGAAGGCGTCACCGGCTGGGCCGACACCACCATGATGGAGGCCGACGCGGCCCACCCGAACTGCGCCTATATGTGGCTGGAGCATTCGCTGTCGCCGAAAGTGCAGGGCGACATTTCCGCCTGGTTCGGCTCGCTGCCGGTGGTGCCGGCTGCCTGCAAGGGCAACGAACTGCTCGGCGAGGAAGGCTGCAAGACCAACGGCTACGACAATTTCGAAAAGATCAAGTTCTGGAAGACGCCGGTGTCGAAATGCGCCACCCAGAACGACCAGTGCGTGCCTTACTATCGCTGGGTGTCGGACTATATCGGCGTTATCGGCGGACGGTGAGTTCGCCTCACTCGTTCTGAGAGCGTATCACCCTCACCCTCTCCCCGAAGGGAGAGGGACGCCGCCGGCGTTTCGGTGAACCCCTTCTCCCCGTCACTTTACGGGGGAGGGCCGGCAGGCGGATGAGGGC
Organism: Mesorhizobium robiniae; assembly: GCF_040545535.1. NCBI lineage: Bacteria > Pseudomonadati > Pseudomonadota > Alphaproteobacteria > Hyphomicrobiales > Phyllobacteriaceae > Mesorhizobium > Mesorhizobium robiniae. The sequence goes on along the minus strand of NZ_JBEPMC010000002.1, from coordinate 647,010 downwards.
AGCGCCGTCGCCTGAATTGATCAGCTTGGGACAGCCCATGACCTCCGCCGTTTCGTTCGCCAAAGTCTCTCGCCATTTCGGCAGCGTGCGCGCTGTCGATATGGTCGATCTCGATATCGTGCCGGGCGAGTTCTTTGCCATGCTTGGGCCTTCCGGTTCCGGCAAGACGACCTGCTTGCGCCTGATCGCCGGCTTCGAGCAGCCGACATCGGGCTCGATCTCTATCTTCGGCGAACGCGCCGAAGGCGTCCCGCCCTATCGCCGCAACGTCAACACCGTGTTTCAGGACTACGCGCTGTTCCCGCATCTCAACGTGCTCGACAACGTCGCCTATGGGCTGATGGTCAAGGGCGTCGGCAAGCCGGAGCGACAGAAGGCGGCGGAAGAGGCGCTGTCGCTGGTGCGGCTTCCTGGCTACGGCGCCCGTCGTCCCGGCCAGCTCTCCGGCGGCCAGCGCCAGCGCGTTGCGCTTGCCCGCGCCCTGGTCAACCAGCCCAAGGTGCTTCTGCTCGACGAGCCGCTTGGCGCGCTCGACCTCAAGCTGCGCGAGAACATGCAGGAGGAGCTGAAGTCGCTGCAGAAGGCGCTCGGCATCACCTTCGTCTTCGTCACCCACGACCAGGGCGAGGCCCTTTCGATGGCGGACCGCGTCGCCGTCTTCAACGACGGCAAGGTCATGCAGATCGGCACGCCGGAGGACATCTACCAGCGCCCGAAGACGCGCTTCGTCGCCGATTTCGTCGGCTCGTCCAATGTGCTGCCGCCTGATTTCGTCCAGCGTTACTCCGGCCAGCATCGCTGGGGCAGCCTGCGTCCTGAATCCATTCGCATCGGTCGAGCCGCCAAGGGCGACGGCGTTGCCGCTCGCCTTGTCTCGACCAACTATCTCGGCGCCACGACCAGACTGGCGCTCGACGCCGACGGGCTGAGGCTGCACGCTATCGTGCCGGCGGGTGCGAAATTGCCCGGGGAAGGCGAGGCAGTCATGCTCACCTTCAACCGCGAGCATTTGCACCTGATGGACGAGCCGGCATGACCCTCGAAGCCGCCATGCCGCGTGCTACGCCCCCCGCCATCCTGCCGGGAAGTGGCGGTTTGCGCGGCGCGCTATCGGACCTGTTCTGGCGCAAGCCGAAGGTCCTGCTGCTCTTGCTGCTGCTGCCGCCGGTGCTGTGGCTCGGCATCGTCTATATCGGCTCGCTGTTCGCGCTGCTGTTGCAAAGCTTTTTCTCGATCGACGAGTTCTCTGGCCTCATCAACCGCGAATTCACGCTGAAGACCTATGGCGACCTGCTGCAGGCCGCCAATCTCGACATCATCCTGCGCACGGTGACGATGGCAGCCCTGGTTACGCTCGCCTCCGCGGTGATCGCCTTCCCCATCGCTTATTACGCGGCGCGCTATGCGCGCGGCCGCTGGAAGGCGCTGTTCTATCTCGGCGTCATGCTGCCGCTGTGGTCGAGCTATCTGGTCAAGATCTATGCCTGGAAGCTCATCCTCGCCAAGGAAGGCATCCTGACCTGGCTGCTCGCCAAGCTGCATCTTCTATGGCTTGTTGATGGCTGGCTGTCGCTGCCGATCGTCGGTGGCAATTCTCTGTCGGTATCATCCACCGGCACCTTCATCGTCTTCGTTTATGTCTGGCTGCCCTTCATGATCCTGCCGGTGCAGGCGGCACTCGAGCGCGTGCCGGGCAATCTGGTCGAAGCCTCGTCCGATCTTGGCGCTTCGCCCGGCCAGACCTTCCGCAACGTGCTGTTCCCGCTGGCGCTGCCGGGCATCGTCGCCGGCTCGATATTCACCTTCTCGCTGACATTAGGCGATTACATCATCCCGCAGATCATCGGCACCTCGCGGCTGTTCATCGGCCAGGCCGTCTATTCGCAGCAGGGCACCGCCGGCAACATTCCGCTTGCCGCCGCCTTCACCGTGGTGCCCATCGTCATCATGGGCTTCTACCTCTGGGGCGCCAAGCGCATGGGAGCTTTCGATGCGCTCTGATGGCTCACCATCCGCTCCTCTCGGCCTGAAGGTCGCCGCCGCCTGCGGCCTGCTGTTCCTGCATCTGCCGATCTTCCTGATCTTTACCTATGCCTTCACGACCGAGGAAAAGAGCTTCGTCTGGCCGCCGCCGGGGCTGACGACGCAGTGGTTCGCCGTCACCTGGAACCGCCCCGACGTTTGGCAAGCGCTGTCGCTGTCGGTCCGGGTCGCTGCCATCTCGACCGCCGTCGCGCTGGTCCTCGGCACGCTCTGCGCGGCCGCCGTGTCGCGAACACGGTTCTTTGGTCGCGAAACCATCTCGCTGCTGGTCATCCTGCCGATCGCGCTGCCCGGCATCATCACCGGCATCGCGCTGCGTTCGGCTTTTTCGCTGGCCGAGATTCCGTTCTCGTTCTGGACGATCGTGCTCGGCCACGCCACGTTCTGCGTCGTCGTCGTTTACAACAACGCCGTCGCCCGCTTCCGCCGCACCTCCGGCTCGATGATCGAGGCATCGATGGACCTTGGCGCCGATGGCTTCCAGACGTTTCGCCATGTCGTGCTGCCCAACATCGCCACCGCCTTGCTCGCCGGCGGCATGCTGGCTTTCGCGCTGTCGTTCGACGAGGTCATCGTAACCACCTTCACCGCCGGCCAACAGCAGACGCTGCCGATCTGGATGCTGGAGGAACTGATCCGCCCGCGCCAGCGCCCGGTCACCAATGTCGTGGCCATGGTCGTCGTGCTGGTGACGCTGCTGCCTATCCTCGCAGCTTATTACCTGACCCGCGACGGCGACCAGATCGCCGGTTCGGGAAAATGACGTCAAGAATCCATAAGGGAGAGACTTCCATGGACACAAAGATGCTGATCGGCTCGAAATTCGAGAAGGGCACCGAAACCGAAGAACCGATCCTCAACCCGAAGACCGGCGCGACCATTCTCAACCTGCCTGAAGCCAGCCACGCGCAGATCGAGGCGGCGGTGCTTGCGGCCGAAAAGGCCTTCATCACCTGGTCGCGCACCACGCCGGCGCAGCGCTCGGGCTATCTCCTTAAGATCGCCGACCGTATCGAGGCCGACGCGAAGGATTTTGCCGCCCTCGAAGCGCTCAATTGCGGCAAGCCGATCAACGCCGTGCTCAACGACGAAATCCCGGCGATCGTCGATTGCTACCGCTTCTTCGCCGGTGCTGTTCGCTCAATGCCCGGCCAGGTCGCCGGCGAATATATTCCTGGTCACACTTCGATGGTCCGGCGCGATGCCATCGGCGTCGTCGCCTCGATCGCGCCGTGGAACTATCCGCTGATGATGATGGCCTGGAAGCTGGCCCCGGCGATTGCTGGCGGCAACACGGTGGTCTTCAAACCGTCGGAGCAGACTCCGCTGACCGCGCTGAAACTGGCGAAGATCCTTGCCGAGATCCTGCCGGAAGGCGTCGTCAACGTCGTGCTCGGCAGAGGCGACAGCGTTGGCAACACGCTGATCAACCACCCGAAAATCAACATGATCTCGATCACCGGCGACGTCGCCACCGGCAAGAAGGTGCTGCAGGCGGCCGCCAAGTCGGTCAAGCGCACGCATCTCGAACTCGGCGGCAAGGCGCCGGTCATTGTCTTCGATGACGCCGACCTCGGCGCGGTGATCAACGGCCTGCGCGCCTTCGGCTATTACAATGCCGGCCAGGATTGCACAGCCGCCTGTCGCATCTATGCCGGCAAGAAGATCTACGACAAGCTTGTCGTAGACCTTTCCTCGGCCGTCTCGACCATCAAATACGACCGCCCCGACGACACGGAAAACGAGATCGGGCCGCTCATCTCACGCCGCCAGCGCGACCGCGTTTCGAGTTTCGTCGAACGCGCCTCGGAGCTGAAGCACATCGAGATCACCACCGGTGGCAAGCCGGGCGAGGGCTCTGGCTTCTTCTATCAGCCGACGGTCGTCGCCGGCGCCTTGCAGGAAGACGAGATCGTGCGCCGCGAAGTGTTCGGGCCGGTCGTCTCGGTCACTCGCTTTTCCGAGGTGGACGAGGCGGTGAACTGGGCCAATGACAGCGACTATGGTCTCGCGTCCTCTGTGTGGACCAAGGATGTCTCGCGCGCCATGGCGACAGCCGCTCGGTTGCAATATGGCTGCACCTGGATCAACACCCATTTCATGCTGACCAACGAGATGCCGCATGGCGGGCTGAAACAGTCCGGCTACGGCAAGGACATGTCGCTCTATGCCTTGGAGGACTATACCGCCGTGCGGCATGTGATGGTGGCACACGGCTAGCGCTTCTTACCTCTGGGGAGGCGGTTGTCGGGCTATTTCTGCGGAGCGGCGCTCTCGGCCTGCGCAGTTCCACGCCCGGTGTAGCCGATGCTCATATCGGACTGTTCTGGCGTCTTGGGCCGCTTGATTTTGGCGGAAGCAGCCACCACGAGTTCGTTGAAGCCTTCACTGCCGCCGTCCAGCATCTCGAACAGCTGCCGCCGCATCCTCGGCTCCCAGAACTTGTTGATGTGCTCGGCAACGCCGGCGATACCTTCGTCGCGCGGCTTGGAATGGAAAAAATCGGCGATCTGGTTGGCCATACGCACCAGCTTTTCCCCGGTGCTCATGATGTGTTCTTCGTCATGCGACATGCTTGGCAACTCCAGCAGCCACCCGGTCAGGGTGGGTGAAAATATCAAAATCGTCGCCGCGCACCAACGCCACCAGCGTCATCCCGGCGGCTTCCGCTGTGCGGATGGCTAGCGCGGTCGGCGCCGAGACGGCGATGATGAACGCCGCGCCGATCGCAGCCGTCTTCTGCACCATCTCGACCGAAACGCGCGACGTCACCACGACAGCGCCGGCGGCGCCGTTTATGCCGGCCTTGGCCAGCGCGCCGGCCAGCTTGTCCAGCGCATTGTGGCGGCCGACATCCTCGCGCGCCATGACGATGCCCTTGCCCGGCACATAAAAACCCGCGGCATGAACCGCCCCGGTCTCGGCGTGCAGCGGTTGCACCTTCGACAAGAGCTTGACCGAGCGGACGATGTCGTCGGCATCAAGTGTGAGCTTCGACGAACCAACCGCATCCACCGACCGCATCGCTTCCTCGATCGACTCGATGCCACACAGCCCGCAGCCGACCGGACCGGCAAGTCTGCGCCGCCGCGCCTGGAAGCGGGTATTGGCCTGGTCCCTCAGCCGGATCTGTATGTCGATACCCGCGCCGAGATCTTCGACTTCGATGGTCTCGATCTCCTCGGGCGTGGCAATGATGCCTTCGGTCAGCGAGAAGCCGAGTGCGAAATCCTCGAAATCGGCGGGGCTCGCCATCATCACCGCATGAGTGGTTCCGGCGAAGGAGAACGCCACCGGGGTCTCCTCCGGCACCATGCGGTTCGCGGCCGTGGTGCCGCTGGCGCGATGCGCCAGCCGCGATATCTGCGTCGTCGCTTTGCGGCGCGCGGCCAAGGACTACTCCGCCGCTTCCAGCGGGGCGATGCGCCGGCTCTGGCGAGCCTGCTCGTTATAATCCCTCTGCCACTCGGTCGGACCGTTGGACGGCGCCACCTGCACCGCGGTGACCTTGTATTCCGGACAGTTGGTCGCCCAGTCCGAGAAGTCGGTGGTGATCACGTTGGCCTGCGTGTCCGGGTGGTGGAAGGTCGTGTAGACGACGCCCGGCGACACCCGGTCGGTGATCAGCGCGCGCAGCGTCGTCTCACCGGAGCGGCTCGCCATCCGCACCCAGTCGCCGTCGCGGATGCCGCGGTTCTCCGCATCGTGCGGATGGATTTCCAACCGGTCTTCGGAATGCCACATCACATTTTCGGTACGCCTGGTCTGCGCCCCGACATTGTACTGCGACAGAATCCGGCCGGTGGTGAGCAGCAGCGGGAAGCGCGGCCCAGTCCTTTCGTCCGTCGCCACATATTCGGTGCGGATGAACTTGCCCTTGCCGCGCACGAAACCATCGATATGCATGATCGGGGTGCCGAGCGGCGCCTTCTCATTGCAGGGCCATTGCACGGATCCGACACGGTCGAGCAGTTCGAAGGACACGCCGGCGAAGCTCGGCGTCGTCTTGGCGATCTCGTCCATGATCTCGGAGGGATGCTGATAGTTCCAGTCCAGCCCGACCGCACGGGCAAGCTCCTGCGTCGCCTCCCAATCGGCGTAGCGCGCCTTCGGCTCCAGAACCTTGCGCACCATGTTGATGCGGCGCTCGGCATTGGTGAAAGTGCCGTCCTTCTCGAGGAAGGTCGAGCCCGGCAGGAAAACATGCGCGTAGTTCGCGGTCTCGTTGAGGAAAAGGTCGTGCACGACGACGCATTCCATCGCGGCGAGGCCGGCGGCGACATGCTTGGTATCGGGATCGGACTGCAGGATGTCCTCGCCCTGGATGTAGATGCCCTTGAAGCTGCCGTCGACGGCGGCATCCAGCATGTTGGGAATGCGCAGGCCCGGTTCGTCGTCGAGCTTCACGCCCCACAGGCTCTCATAGATGTCGCGCACGGCTTCGCCGGAGATATGGCGATAGCCGGGCAGTTCGTGCGGGAAGGAGCCCATGTCGCACGAGCCCTGCACATTGTTCTGGCCGCGCAGCGGGTTCACGCCAACGCCCGGCCGGCCGATATTGCCGGTGGCCATGGCGAGGTTGGCGATCGCCATGACAGTGGTCGAACCCTGGCTGTGTTCCGTCACGCCGAGGCCGTAATAGATCGCGCCGTTGCCGCCGGTGGCGTAGAGACGCGCAGCACCCCGGATCAGTTCGGGATCGACGCCGGACAGTCTGCCGACGGTTTCAGGGCTGTTTTCCGGCAAGGCGACGAAAGAAGCCCAGTCCTGGAACTCCGCCCAGTCGCAACGTTCGCGGATGAAGGCTTCGTCGAAAAGACCCTCGGTGACGACGACATGCGCCAGCGCCGTCAGCACCGCCACATTGGTGCCGGGCTTCAGCGGCAGGTGATAGGCCGCTTCGACATGCGCCGACTTGACCATCTCGGTGCGACGCGGATCGAGCACGATCAGCTTGGCGCCCTGGCGCAGCCGCTTCTTCAGCCGCGAGGCGAACACCGGATGGGCCGAAACCGGATTGGCGCCGATGACCACGGCGACGTCGGTGAATTCGACGGAGTCGAAATCCTGCGTGCCGGCCGAGGTGCCATAGGTCTGACCGAGCCCGTAGCCGGTCGGCGAATGGCAGACGCGCGCACAAGTGTCGACATTGTTGTTGCGGAAGCCTTGCCGCACCAGCTTCTGGACGAGATAGGTCTCCTCGTTCGTGCAGCGCGAGGAAGTGATGCCGCCGATCGCGGTGCGTCCATACTGATACTGGATCCGGCGGAACTCCTTGGCCGTATGGGCAATCGCCTCTTCCCAGCTTACCTCGCGCCAGGGATCGGTGATCTTTTCCCGGATCATCGGCGACAGGATGCGGTCCTTGTGGGTGGCGTAGCCATAGGCGAAACGGCCTTTGACGCAGGAGTGGCCGTGGTTCGCCTTGCCCTCCTTGTAGGGCAGCATGCGAATGACCTCGTCGCCCTTGACCTCGGCCTTGAACGAGCAACCGACGCCGCAGTAAGCGCAGGTGGTGACGGCCGAGCGCTCCGGCAGGCCCTTGGCAAGGACCGATTTCTCGCGCAGCGCATCGGTCGGACAGGCCTGCACGCAGGCGCCGCAGGATACGCATTCGGAGGCGATGAATTCCTCGTGCATGCCGGCGACCATGCGCGATTCGAAACCGCGGCCCTCGATGGTCAACGCGAAGGTGCCTTGCACCTCCTCGCAAGCCCGCACGCAACGCGAGCAGACGATGCATTGCGCGGGATCATAGGTGAAATAGGGATTGGATTCATCGCGGGCGATGTAGTCGACAGCCAGCGAACCATGGCCGGGTGCTACACCGTTCTCCTGCTTGACGTGGTTGCGGCCGTCCACGCCATAGCGGTTCTCGGTCAGGCCGACCGTGTTGGCGACCTTGTCGAACTCGCTGGCGCCTGTGCCGGCCTTCTCGTTCCAGCCGATCGGGTGGTCGGAGACATAGAGTTCCATCACGCCGCGGCGGATGGCGTTGAGGCGCTCGGTCTGCGTGTGCACGACCATGCCTTCACCGACAGGTGTCGTGCAGGAGGCTGGCGTCCCGCCGCGTCCATCGATCTCGACTAGGCAGATCCGGCAGGAGCCGAACGAGTCCAGCATGTCGGTTGCGCAGAGTTTCGGGATTTCGACCCCTGCTTCCATCGAAGCGCGCATGATAGAGGTACCTGCCGGAACGGTCACGGACTTGCCGTCGACCGTCAGCGTCACTTGCTGTTCCGCTTCCGAAGCGGGCGTTCCGTAGTCGATTTCCTGGACCAGCGATTTGATGTCGAATGCCGCGTTCATGGCTGTCCGCTCCTATTCCGCTGCTTCGGCGACCGGCGTCGGCCGAAAGTCGTCGGGGAAATGGTTGAGTGCACTCATTACTGGATATGGGGTGAAGCCGCCCAGAGCGCAAAGGGAGCCGAACTTCATCGTGTTGCAAAGGTCGGTGACCAGAGCGATCTGCTTCTCGGGTTCGATGTTCTGGGCGAGCCGGTCCAGCACCTCGACGCCGCGCGTCGAGCCGATGCGGCAGGGCGTACACTTGCCGCAGCTTTCGATGCTGCAGAATTCCATGGCGAAGCGCGCCTGCTTCAGCATGTCGGCGCTGTCGTCGAAAACGACGATACCGGCATGGCCGATCAACCCGTCCTTGGCGGCAAACGCCTCGTAGTCGAACGGCGTATCGAACAGCGTGCGCGGGAAATAGGCGCCGAGCGGGCCGCCGACCTGTACGGCCTTGACCGGACGTCCTGTGGCGGTGCCGCCGCCTATCTCATCGACGATCTCGCCCAGCGTCATGCCGAACGCAGCCTCATAGAGACCGGGATATTTGACGTTGCCGGCGATCTGGATCGGGATGGTGCCGCGCGAACGACCCATGCCGAAATCCTTGTAGAAGGCTGCGCCCTTATCCATGATGACAGGCACCGAAGCCAGCGAGATGACGTTGTTGATCACCGTTGGTTTGCCGAACAGGCCCTTGTGCGCCGGCAGCGGCGGCTTGGCCCGCACTTGCCCGCGCTTGCCTTCGAGGCTGTCGAGCAGCGAGGTCTCCTCGCCGCAGACATAAGCGCCGGCGCCGACGCGAACTTCCATGTCGAAGGCGTTGGGCGAGCCCAGCACGTTGACGCCGAGCACGCCGGCCTTGCGGGCGGCCTCAACGGCCTTCTGCATCGTTGCCACTGCGTGTGGATATTCCGAGCGTATATAGATGAAGCCCTTGGTGGCACCCGTTGCGATGCCGGCGATGGTCATGCCTTCGATCAGCACGAACGGGTCGCCTTCCATGATCATACGGTCGGCGAACGTGCCCGAATCGCCCTCGTCGGCATTGCAGACGATGTATTTGCGGTCGGCCGTGGTATCGAGCACCGTCTTCCATTTGATGCCGGTCGGAAAACCGGCGCCGCCGCGTCCGCGCAGGCCCGATTCTGTAACCTGCTTGACGATGTCGGCAGGCGTTAGTGCCACGGCGTTCTGCAGTCCCTTCAGTCCGCCATGCGCCTTGTAGTGATCGAGCGACAGCGGATTGATGACACCGCAACGCGCGAAGGTCAGCCGCGTCTGCTTGGCCAGGAACGGTATCTTGTCGGGCGCGCCCAGCCAGCGCTTGTGGTGGCCGCCGGTGAGAAAGCCGCTGTCGAACAGGCCTTTGACGTCGGACGGCTTCACCGGCCCATAGGCGACGCGGCCTTTGTCTGCTGTTGCCACTTCGACCATCGGCTCGAGAAAATAGGCGCCGCGCGAACCGTTGCGCACGATCTTGGCCTCGATGCCGCGATCGGCCAATTCCTTCTCAATCGCCTTGGCGACCTTTTCCGCACCGAGCGCCAGTGCGCCGGAATCGCCGGGAATGTAGATGCGCGGGATCATGAGCGCACCTCGGCAACGATCTCGTCGAGCTTTTCGTCGTTGAGCCGGCCGATCACCTCGCCGTCCAGCATCGCTGACGGCGCGCAGGCGCAAAGGCCGAGGCAATAGACCGGTTCCAGCGTCACCGAACCGTCGCGGGTCGTCTCATGAAAGCCGATGCCAAGCAATTGCTTGAGCTTGCTGGCGATCAAATCCGAGCCCATCGACTGACAGGCTTCCGCCTGGCAGACTTTGAGTACGTGTCGGCCAGCCGGGTGGCTGCGGTAGTCATGATAGAAGCTGACGACGCCGTGCACCTCCGCCTTGGTGATGTTCAGCGCCTCGGCGATTACCGGCAGCGCGTCGCGCGGCACGTGGCCGAACTCTTCCTGGATGCCATGGAGGATAGGCAGCAGCGGGCCTTCGAGGCCTTTCAACTCCTGGACGATCGCCGCCGTGCGCGACGCGATCTCGGTACTTGCAGGCTGCATCGTCATGCAGCGCCCTCCCTGATGTCGTAGCGATCTTCCGCTAAGTATTTAGGAAATCAGATGAAACCCGCCAGATCAATAAAGCTGATCCGTTGCTCGATAGAAATCTTCTATCAACGAAATCCAGCCTGCAATCTCTAGCTCAGCTGCGGGAACGGAAATCGTCTGCTAGCGCCATCGCCTCGTCCAGCAGCGCCGAGACCAGCGGCGTGTGCGGCTCGCGCGGCGTCGCCACCAGCCCGACGGTGTGGCTGGCATCCGGCTCGACGATGGGAATGGCCCGGATCGGCTCGGAAAAACCGAACGTTTCCGAGAGGTTGAGCGGCATGATCGACGACCATTTTCCGGTGCGGATGTGGGAGAACAAAACGATCATCGAATTGGATTCGAGCGTCGGCCGCACCTGCGTGCCGGCCTCGGCCAGATGCTGGTCGATGATGCGGCGGTTCTGCATGTCCGGCGTTAGCAGGCAGAGCGGCAGCTGGCTGAGCTCCGCCCACGTCACTTTGTCGCGGTCGGAATAGGGGTTTCCGACCGCGGTGATCAGTTGGTAGCGCTCGTCATAAAGCGGCACGCTGGTCACCCGCCCCAGCGGCTCGTTGTCGAGATAGGTGATGCCGGCGTCGATGTCGAAATTGCCGAGCAGCGACAGCACCTCGATCGAGGTGCGCGACAGTACCGAGAAGGTGACGCCGGGATGTTTTGCGCGAAACGGCGTCGTCAGCCGTGCTACCATGGCCAGCGCTGTTGGGATGGCGGCGATGCGGATGCGCCCCGAAAGGCCGTGACGCGCCGCCCGCATCTCCTCGCGCATGGTCCTGCTATCGCCGACGATGCGGCGCGCCCACACCAGCACCTGTTCGCCCTCCGGCGTCAGCCCCTGGAAGCGCGATCCACGCAGAACCAGCATCACGCCGAGCTGGCCCTCCAACTGCTTGATCCCTGCCGAAAGCGTCGGCTGGGTGACGCCGCACACCTCCGCCGCCCGGCCGAAATGCTCTTCCCTGGCCAGCGCGATGAAGAATTCCAGCTTGTCGATCATGCCGTCTGTCCGGTGGGTCCAGCGCCAAGGTCGGGGAAATTGCGTTCCGCCGCAAGCTGCATGTGCAATCGCAGCGTCCACATCTTTCAGCCGGCTTACTATTTCCCGCATCGGTGTGCGGCGCTATGTGGATGGGGCGAGGTCGTGGGGCACGGGAGATCGAACATGCTGAGCTGGTTCCGCAAGCTGCTGCCGCGTGAAGATCGTTTCTTCGATCTCTTCGAGCAACACTCCCGTACCGTGGTCGATGGTGCCGAGGCGCTTGAGCAGCTTCTCCAAGGCAAGGACATCGATCGCTGGTGCCAGAGGATCGTCGATCTTGAAGACCAGGCCGATCACATCACCGCGGAAGTCCTGCTTTCCGTGCGGCGCTCGTTCATCACGCCTTTCGATCGCGGGGACATCAAGGATCTGATCCAGTCGATGGATGACGCCATCGACATGATGCACAAGACCGTCAAGACGGTGAAGCTGTTCGAGAAGAAGGAATTCGACCCGCTGATGCAGGAAATGGGCGGCATCATCGTCATTGCAGCCAAGCTGGTCGCCGAGGCCATCCCATTGCTCAGCAAAGTCGGCGCCCACAGCGTGCGCCTCAATGCGATCGCCGAGGAGGTCATGCGCGCGGAAGGCCGGGCCGACGATCTGCACGAGCAGGGCCTGAAGGACCTGTTCAAGAGGCACGGCCGCAGCGACCCGATGGCCTACCTCATCGGCAGTGAGATCTATGGCGAGCTGGAAAAAGTGGTCGACCGTTTCGAGGACGTCGCCAACGAGATCAGCGGCATCGTCATCGAGAACGTTTAGCCGATGGAAGCCGCCATCGCCTTTCCCGTGTTGATCGGGCTCATTGCCGTTGCGCTGTTCTTCGATTTTCTCAACGGCCTGCACGATGCCGCCAACTCCATTGCCACCATCGTCTCCACGCGTGTGCTGAGGCCGCACTATGCGGTTCTATGGGCGGCCTTCTTCAATTTCATCGCCTTCCTGTTCTTCGGTCTTCATGTTGCCGAGACCCTGGGAACGGGGATTATCGACGCCAGCATCGTCACCCCTGGGGTGATCTTCGCCGCCCTTGTCGGTGCCATCGTCTGGAATATCGTCACCTGGCTCGTTGGCATTCCCTCCAGCAGCTCGCATGCGCTGATCGGCGGACTGGTCGGCGCCGGCGTTGCAAAGGCGGGCGGTGGCGCCATCGTCTGGGCCGGGCTTGGCAAGACCATTGCGGCCATCGTCCTGTCGCCGGCGACCGGATTCCTGCTGGCGCTTGTCTTGATCCTTACGGTTTCCTGGGCGTTCGTGCGCCAGACCCCGTTCGCAGTGGATAGCACGTTCCGCGTCATGCAGTTCGTTTCCGCCTCGCTCTATTCGCTCGGCCATGGCGGCAACGACGCGCAGAAAACCATGGGCATCATCGCCGTGCTGCTCTATTCGCAAGGCATGCTCGGAGAGAATTTCTACGTGCCGCTATGGGTCGTCATCACTTGCCAGGCGGCGCTGGCGCTGGGCACGCTGTTCGGCGGCTGGCGCATCGTCCACACGATGGGCTCGAAGATCACCCGGCTGAACCCGATGCAAGGCTTCTGTGCCGAGACCGGCGGCGCGATCACCCTGTTCGCCGCCACCTGGCTCGGCATTCCGGTATCGACGACGCATACGATCACCGGCGCTATCATCGGTGTCGGCGCCGCCCGCCGCGTCTCGGCCGTGCGCTGGGGCATCGCCGGCAACATCGTCATCGCCTGGATTGTCACCCTGCCGGCCACGGCCGCGATCTCGGCCCTCACCTACCTCGCCGTCAGCCTGGCGACATGACGTGAACGATGCTCGCGCCCGCATTGTGCGGCGGCGCGAAATCTACCTGTCCACAAGGTTCAGGATGTTGCCGTCTGGATCCTTGAACCAGGCGACCTTCATGCCGTGACCGACGTGGATGTCACCTTCGATCGTTGTGTGAGGCATGTCGTAATGTTCGAAAACGACACCCTTCGACCTTAGTCCGCCGACAATCTTTTCGATTTCGTCGCCGACCATCCAGGTCACCGCCGTTGCCTTGTTGGTTCCGGCGAATTTCGAGTGGTAGACATTGATGCTGGTGTCGCCGCATTTGTAGACGATCAGTTCGCCACCCTCGTTGTGGACCTCCCTCAAGCCCAGAACGTCCTCATAGAAGGACTTGGCCTTGGCCAGGTCCTTTACCGCGAGATTGGCTGTTGCGTTGCTGTTTGCGAGCATGATGGTCTCCTTTCCTTACCGGTGATCACGTCCGAGAGCTGTGCAGCAAAATAGGGCCGCTTCGTTTTCTGGCGACCGCAGCCTGCCGATCGGCGTGTCTCCTTGAAGAACGTTTGGCATCCGCAAAACCCTACAAGCCACCGCAGTTTATGGGCGTATGCCGCAGCGCGTGTCGTTCCGCCGCTTGGTTCTGTTCGGGAACTGCCTTATCTGAAGCGAAAAGCAGAGGAAAAGCTGATGCCCGCCGTCCAGGAAAACGTCACCAAGGAAACCGTCACCGAGCGCCTGAAGACGGTCAACGGACCGGACTTTACCGGCAACATCGTCGACCTCGGCATGGTTTCCGAGATTTTCATTGCCGATGCCAAGGTCTTCTTCTCGATCACCGTGCCGGCTGCCCGGGCTCAGGAGATGGAGCCGTTGCGCGCCGCCGCCGAGCGGGTCGTCAAGGCTATCCCCGGTGTCGCCGGCGCCGTGGTTGCGCTAACGGCGGAAAAGAAGGGTGGCGGCATGGAAGCTCCGGTTCCACAAAGACCAGCCCCGAGGCCCGCGCCGCCGCCAGCACCCGCTGCCGCGCCACGCCCGGCTCCGCATGCTCCAGCCTCGCACAGCCAGGGCAAGCGCGGTGTGCCCGGCATCGAGGCGATCATCGCGGTCGCTTCCGGCAAGGGCGGCGTCGGCAAGTCGACCACCGCCGTCAACATTGCGCTTGGCCTTGCCGCCAACGGCCTGAGGGTCGGTGTGCTCGACGCCGACATCTACGGCCCGTCCATGCCGCGGCTGCTCAACATCCATGGCCGGCCGCAGACCGTCGACGGCAAGGTCCTGAAGCCGATGGAGAATTACGGTCTGAAGGTCATGTCGATGGGCTTCCTCGTCGACGAGGAGACGCCGATGATCTGGCGCGGGCCGATGGTGATGTCGGCATTGACGCAGATGCTGCGCGAGGTCGAGTGGGGTCCGCTCGACGTGCTCGTCGTCGACATGCCGCCCGGCACCGGCGACGCGCAGCTGACCATGGCCCAGCAGGTGCCGCTGGCCGGCGCCGTCATCGTCTCGACACCGCAGGATCTGGCCCTGATCGATGCGCGAAAGGGCCTCAACATGTTCAAGAAGGTCGACGTGCCGCTGTTGGGCATCGTCGAGAATATGAGCTACTTCCTCGCCCCCGACACCGGCAAGCGCTACGATATCTTCGGCCACGGCGGCGCGCGGCGCGAGGCCGAGCGTCTCGGCGTCACCTTCCTCGGCGAAGTGCCGCTCGAAATGGGCATCCGCGAAAGCTCGGATGCCGGCACGCCAGTGGTGGTCTCGAAACCCGATGGCGCCGAGGCGAAGATCTACCGCGACATCGCCTCGAAGGTCTGGGGCAGGGTCAACGAAGAACGCGGCGCGGCCGAAGCCGCCGTGCCGAGCATCGTGTTTGAATGAACCCTCCCCCTTGAGAGGGGAGGGTGGCCCGAAGGCTGGGTAGGGTCGGTGGCGACGCACTCTACCCTTCTTGGTCAAATCCAATTATAGGTTGAGGCAGTTGAGGCGACCCCACCCGCCGCGCTTCGCGCGGCACCCTCCCCTCGAGGGGGAGGGGCTCAGCCGCCGACCTTCTCGCCAAAACTCGAAAAAAACTGCCCCGCCAGTTTCTTCGACGTCGATTCGATCAGCCGGCTGCCGAGCTGGGCGATCTTGCCGCCGACATCGGCCTTGGCCGCATATTTCAGGATCGTCGTCTCCGGCCCGTCTGATGTCAGCGTTACGTCGGCGCCGCCCTTGGCGAATCCGGCGATGCCCCCCTTGCCCTCGCCCTGGATGGTGTAGGAATGCGGCGGGTTGAGGTTTTTCAACGTCACCTCGCCGTTGAACGTTGCCTTGATCGGCCCGATCTTGAGCACCACGGTCGCCGCCATCTCGGTGTCCGACGTCTTTTCAAGGCTTTGGCAGCCCGGAATGGTCTGCCTCAGAACGTCCGGGTCGTTCAGCGCTTCCCACACCTTTTGCAGGGGTGCGGCGATGCGTTCCTCGCCTTCGATCACCAAAGCCATCAAAATCTCCCGGATAACAGATCGACAAACTCCGATCCCGTCTAGCGTGGGGCCAGATGTATGTCTATCGCACCAAAGTCCGGATTCGGATGGCGCATGCCTCTTGCCTGCTCTCGCGCGTTGTCATATCGATTTGTCATACAAATACGGAGACCATGATGGCCGGCGCCCCAAAACAGAAAAAGAAATTTCGCTCGCAGGAGTGGTTCGACAATCCCGACAATCCGGGGATGACGGCGCTTTACCTCGAACGCTACCTGAACTACGGGCTGACGCGCGCCGAACTGATGTCGGGCAAGCCGCTGATCGGCATCGCCCAGACCGGCTCGGATCTGTCGCCCTGCAATCGCCATCATATCGAGCTGGCCAAGCGCGTACGCGAAGGCATCGTCTCGATGGGCGGCATTCCTTTCGAGTTCCCGTGCCATCCGATCCAGGAGACGGGCAAGCGCCCGACCGCAGCACTCGACCGCAACCTTGCCTATCTCGGCTTGGTCGAGGTGCTTTACGGTTATCCGCTCGACGGCGTCGTGCTCACCATCGGCTGCGACAAGACCACGCCGGCCCTGCTGATGGCTGCGGCCACCGTCAACATCCCGGCCATCGCGCTGTCGGTCGGCCCGATGCTCAATGGCTGGCACAAGGGCAAGCGCACCGGCTCCGGCACGATCGTCTGGGAATCGCGCCAGCGCCTGTCGGCCGGCGAGATCGACTATGACGAGTTCATGGACATCGTCGCCTCCTCGGCGCCGTCCACCGGCTATTGCAACACCATGGGCACCGCCACCACCATGAATTCGTTGGCCGAGGCGCTTGGCATGCAGTTGCCGGGTTCAGCCGCGATTCCGGCGCCCTATCGCGAGCGCGGCCAAATCGCCTATGAGACCGGAAAACGCATCGTCGACATGGTGCATGAGGACCTGAAGCCGTCCGACATCATGACCCGGCAGGCCTTCGAGAATGCCATCGTCGTCAATTCGGCGATCGGCGGCTCGACCAATGCACCGATCCATCTCAATGCGATTGCCCGCCATCTCGGCGTGCCGCTCGACAATGACGACTGGCAGAAGGTCGGCCTCAACATACCGCTCATCGTCAACCTGCAGCCGTCGGGCGAATATCTCGGCGAAGATTATCACCATGCCGGCGGCGTGCCGGCCGTCGTCGCCGAACTGATGAAGGCAGGGCTATTGCCCCATCCCAATGCCATGACCGTCAACGGCAAGACGATCGGCGATAATTGCAGTGGGGCCGCCAACGGGAATCTCGACGTCATCCGCACCGTCGCCGAGCCGCTGAAGGTTAATGCCGGTTTCATCAATCTCAAAGGCAATCTGTTCGATTCGGCGATCATGAAGACCAGCGGCATCTCGCCCGAATTCCGCGAACGCTATCTGTCGAACCCCAGGGATCCCGAGGCTTTCGAAGGCAACGCCATGGTCTTCGACGGGCCCGAAGACTATCACGCCCGCATCGACGATCCGGCGCAAGGCATCGACGAGCATACGATCCTGTTCATGCGCGGCGCCGGCCCGATCGGCTATCCCGGCGGTGCCGAAGTCGTCAACATGCAGCCGCCGGCCCATCTCATCAAGAAAGGCATCCATGCGCTGGCCTGCATCGGCGACGGCCGCCAGTCGGGAACGTCGGGCTCGCCGTCGATCCTCAACGCCTCGCCCGAAGCCGCCATAGGCGGCGGGCTGGCGCTGTTGAAGTCCGGAGACCGCGTCCGCATCGATTTGCGCAAGGGCACCGCCGACATCCTCGTCACCGACGAAGAGATCACGCGTCGTCGCGCCGAACTGCAGAACAATGGCGGCTATCACTACCCCAAGCACCAGACGCCATGGCAGGAGATCCAGCGCGGCATGGTCGACCAGTTTTCCGAAGGAATGGTGCTGAAGCCGGCGGTGAAATACCAGGACGTGGCACATACCCGCGGCGTGCCGCGGGACAATCACTGAACGCCTCCTCTTTCCTTCTCCCAAAAGGGCGCCTTGTGGGAGAGGGAGAGCCGCCCAAGCAGCGCCTATAGATAGCTGGTGACCTCGGGCGCTTCCATCTGCCTGTCGCGCTTGCCATCCTCGTAGACGATTGGTGCTGCGGCGAGTTCCTCTTCGGTGGCGTCGTCGAGACAGGCGACGTTCACCGCCCAGAAATTCCCGCCCATGAAGTCGAGATAGCCGCGGGAGAGAAAATTGGCGCCGCAGTTCGGGCACATATAGTGGTTGATGTCGCCTTCCGGCCAGTTGGACGGCATCGCCTTGTACTCCCGCATCCGGTCGCGGCCATCCGTTACCCGCACGGCCTCATAGGCTGCGAAGGATTTTCGGTAGCCGAGCTTCCAGCAGAAGCTGCAATTGCATTTGCGGATGCCTTCGGCGAGGTCGATATCGGCTTCGAAACGCACCGCGCCGCAATGGCAACTGCCATGAAAGGTCTTGTTCATGGTTTCCTCCCAGAAATGTTCTGGCCCTGTCAAACCGGCCATCGGAGCCGGAGCATACTTTGCTCAAGGCATGACGCTTGACAAGCGGGCACGACAAATCCACGATCATGCCAAGGGGTGCATCGCGACGACCCCGTGAGGCGTCAGCCCAACGTTCGCGTCCAAGCTTCTCTTTCAAGGAGGTGGACGCCATGCCGTCAACAACCGCTATCACCGTATCACAACTGTCCCGTCTGGTTGGTCTGCCCGGCGCGCCAACCATCATCGATGTTCGCATCGAAGATGATTACAATGCCGATCCGCGCCTGCTGCCGGCCTCAACCCGGCGTGATTTCAAAACCGTCTCGACCTGGGCATTCGAATTCGCCGGCAGCCGAGTGGCGGTCGTCTGCCAAAGGGGACAAAAGCTCTCGCAAGGCGTGGCTGCATGGCTGCGTCATGAGGGAGTTGGTGCCGAATCCCTCGAAGGCGGGTTCGAGGCCTGGCGCGATGCCAAGGGGCTTCTGATTGACGCCGACAAGATACCGCCCCGTGATGAAAAAGGCCGCACCGTGTGGGTGACGCGGGCCCGCCCGAAGGTCGATCGCATCGCCTGCCCCTGGTTGATCCGGCGCTTCATCGATCCGAGCGCGGTCTTCCTCTTTGTCGAGGCGGCCGAAGTGCCGGCCGTTGCGGACCGTTTTCAGGCCGTGCCTTTCGACATCGACAATGTGTTCTGGTCGCACCGCGGCGATCGCTGCACCTTCGACACGATGATCGAAGAGTTCGAGCTTGAATCCGAAGCGCTCGACCGCCTGGCCATGATCGTGCGCGCAGCCGATACTGCAAGCCTCGACCTAATTCCCCAGGCGGCCGGATTTCTGGCCGCCTCGCTTGGCCTGTCACGGATGTTTCGCGATGATCTGGAACAGATGGAGGCAGGCATGCTGCTCTACGACGCGTTTTACCGATGGTGCCGCGACGCCACCGAGGAGACGCACAATTGGCCAGGCAAGCCATCATGAGCGTCCCGGCTTCTGACAAAACGGGGGCCTCTGACAAAACGGGGGCTTCGGAGAAAACGGGCGAGATCGTCGAATCGCCGGCAGCGCCAACCTTCCGCGAAGGCGTAATGCTCTGGGCGAAAATCGGCCTGCTCAGCTTCGGCGGGCCGGCCGGGCAGATCGCGCTCATGCATAGGGAGCTGGTCGAGGAGCGGCGTTGGATCGGCGAGCAACGTTTCCTGCATGCGTTGAACTACTGCATGCTGCTGCCCGGCCCTGAAGCCCAGCAACTCGCGATCTATATCGGCTGGCTGCTGCACCGGACGATCGGCGGCCTGGTCGCCGGCATCCTCTTCGTCGCGCCAGGCGCGCTTGTGATGCTCGCCTTGAGCATCCTCTATGCGCTGTATGGCGACGCTCCTCTCGTCGAGGCGCTGTTTTTCGGGGTGAAAGCGGCCGTGCTTGCCATCGTGATCGAAGCGATGATCCGGATCGGACGACGTGCCCTCAAAAATCGGGTCATGGTGTCGATCGCGCTTGCCGCCTTCGTCGCCATCTATGCACTGAACGTGCCGTTTCCGCTCATCATCCTGCTAGCCGGACTGACAGGCTGGATCGGCAACCGTATTGCGCCGGTCCTTTTTTCCGGGTCAGCGCACGGCAAAGACGAAGTTCCAGACATCAAGGGCGCGGTCGACCTGATGTTCGAGCGCGGCGAACTAGCCCACACCAGGCCGACGCGGTGGCATGCGCCGCGCACCATTGCGATCTGGCTACCGATCTGGCTCGGGCCTGTGCTTCTGATCTGGGCTTTCACCGGATCCGCCAGCGTGTGGACTGAGATCGGTGGCTTCTTCAGCGTTATGGCGGTCGTCACCTTCGGCGGCGCCTACGCGGTCCTTGCCTATGTCGCGCAGGCTGCGGTCGAGTCCTTCGGCTGGCTCGCACCCGGTGAAATGGTCGACGGCCTTGGGCTTGCCGAAACCACGCCGGGCCCGCTCATTCTGGTCCTGCAGTTCGTCGGCTTTCTTGCCGCATTCCGCCAATCCGGATCGCTGAGCCCGCTGCTTGCCGGATCGCTAGGGGCGATGCTCACCCTGTGGGCGACGTTCACGCCTTGCTTCTTCTGGATATTCCTCGGTGCGCCCTACATCGAAGCCCTGCGCGGCAATAAGGCGCTGTCGGCGGCGCTGACCGCGATCACCGCCGCCGTCGTCGGCGTCATCATGAATCTCGCTCTGTGGTTCGGCTTGCACGTCATTTTCGGCGAGGTGCGCAACATTGGGCTTGGCATGGACGTGCCGGTGTTTGCATCGATCGACTGGGGTGCGGCGCTGCTGTCCGTCGCGGCGATGGTCGCCATTCTGAAGCTGAAGATCGGCATGCTGCCGACGCTTGCGGGGTCGGCCCTTGCCGGTGTTTTGTTGCTGGCAGTCAGCGGATAGGCGCGCGGAATCATCATGGCGAGACGACGCTCTTCCCTAGGTTTCCTCGGCATGTTCGGCCGTTCAGGCGACCTCAGGCAACTCGACGCCGCGTTGCGCGGCGTCGACCTTCATCCCGCCCTTGTGCCGGAAGGAGCAAAGCTCACCATCGTCAACCTGATGAAGGATCACTGGCCCGACGAGCCGCCGCCGCAAGCCTACCCGTCGGCGGCGCAGCTATTTGGCTACTGTATTGCCGGACCGGAAGCGTTCGAGCGATCCAACGGCCTTCAACATCGGCTGGATGCGGAGCGCCGGCTCGAGGCAGCCCTTGAGGCTGACGACAGCTTCGATGCGCAAATCATTCTGATGGCGCTGCATGCCAAGCTGATCAGTGGCGAAGTCGTCGAGCGCTACGGTTTGAGCGTCGACTGACAGTTCTTGACGGGAAACGTCTTCAGCCACCCATGCCGCTGCGCGGCAGATGGATCAGATTGCCGAAGCGGGCGCGCAGCTTGTCGTCGACCGGCTTCGGCACATGGCGCGGGAAGCGCTCGGCGAGGATGCGTTTCTTTTCGATGATCGCCCGCTGCAAGATGTCGGGCCTGCCTTTCTCGTTCCACTCCTTCGGCGAAAAGCGATCGCCGACCGCCGGGTAGAAATATTCGGTCTGCATCAGGCGCAGCGTCTGCTCGTTGCCGAGATAGTGACCTGGCCCCTTCAGGCAGACGTCGGCGATGGTGTCTATCGACAGCGACTCGTCGGTCACCTCGATGCCGCGCACGCAGCGCAGGCAATGACCGAGCATGTCGTTGTCGATGATCAGGCTTTCCAGGCAGAAGCCGAGCAGCGAGGCATGCATGCCGGCCGATTCGTAGACGAGGTTGAGGCCGGCAAGGCCGGCCATCACATCGGTGATGCCCTTTTCGTAACCGGACTGAATGTCGGGCAATTTCGAATCCGTCATGCCGGCCGCCGAACCGCCCGGCAGGTCGTAGAATTGCGCCATCTGGGCGCAGGCAGCCGTCAGCACCGCTTGCTCGGCCGAGCCGCCGGACATGGCGCCGGTCCTGAGATCCGAGACGAACGGCCAGGTGCCGAAGATCGCCGGATGCCCCGGTTTGATGGTGTTGACATAGACGAGACCGGCGAGCACCTCGGCCACCGCTTGCACCACCGCCCCGGCAATCGCCGCCGGCGCCGTAGCGCCTGCCTGGCCGGCGGACAGCAGCAGGATCGGAATGCCGCCTTCGACGCAGGCCTCGAGCACGCCGCAGGCGTCCTCGGCAAACTTCATCGGCGGTACGACAAAACAGTTCGAATTGGAGACGAAAGGCCGCGCGCGAAAATTCTCTTCGCCGCCGGCAATCGCATAGAGCATGTCGAGCGCCGGCTTGACGTTCTCGCGCACGGTGAAGGACGTGCCGACATGCTTCGACGTGCCCATCACGCAGGCGTAGAGCGTGTTGAAATCCATGTCGAGCGGATCGGGAATGTCGCGCGGCACCATCGGCCGCTGGAAGAAGTGGATGTTGTCGAGCCCCTCGACGATGCGGGCGGCGTCATAGATGTCCTGCAGCAGCGACTCGCGATATTCGCGCTTCTCGACGTCGACCAGGTGCACGGCGGCACCCGCTGTGCCGTAATGCACGCGCTTGCCTTGGATCAGCATGTCGTGCTTGGGATCCTGGCCATGCAGGGTGAAGTGGCGCGCGGCCTTCTTGATGGTGTCGAGGACAAGCGCGCGGGGAAAGCGAATTCGCCCGTCCTCGCCGAGAGTGGCGCCGGCCTTGGTCAACGCCTCGATGCAGGATGGGATGGCGTTGGCGAAGCCGACCGTTTCGAGCAGCGTCAGCACCGCTTCGTGGATGCGCTCGCGGTCGTTCTCGCTGAGCGGCCCGTAGCTTCCGCCTTCGAGGCCGGCGCGCACCGGCTTGATATCGTCGGCAAGGGGTGCTGCCCGCATGGCGCGGCGCGCTTCGCGCCCGCCGGAACGCCGCGAACGTTGGTCCGAGGGCATATCCGGCTTCTCAACAGCCACTGACATGGAGGCACTCCACCTTTAGCTGCGAAGCCGGCGGCGGCGGTTGGTCCACCATCGGCCTGCTTCGTCCCCTTATGCCTCGAACTATGCCGTCGGCATTGGCACAGCCTATGAGCCAGACGGTCCCGTCGCATATGC
The DNA here is from genome assembly GCF_040545535.1 of Mesorhizobium robiniae. Taxonomy (NCBI): domain Bacteria; kingdom Pseudomonadati; phylum Pseudomonadota; class Alphaproteobacteria; order Hyphomicrobiales; family Phyllobacteriaceae; genus Mesorhizobium; species Mesorhizobium robiniae. The sequence goes on along the minus strand of NZ_JBEPMC010000002.1, from coordinate 624,262 downwards.
CAGAGCGCTAAAGAACGGCGGCTGGTCCCGGTCCCAGCTCGGACGAGGCTTCAAGCCGCGGCCGGCCTGCGCCCGGCCGCCGTTGCCAGTTCGCGGATGCCGGGCTCGATGTGCTGCAGCGCGATCGAGGAGATGCCCAACCGCATGAAGCGCGACGGCTTTTCAGTGCGGTCGAAGAAGCGGTCGCCAGGCTCGATGATGACGCTGCGCGAGGCGGCGGCCTCCGCCAGCCCGCGCGAATCGGTGCCGCGCGGTCCTTCGAGCCAGAGCGATGCGCCGCCGGCCGAATCGGTAGAGCGCCACTCCGGCAGGAAGGCGGTAATCGCATGGATCAGACGCTTGCGCCGTTCGTCAAAAGCGCTCGACAGCCGCCGCACCAGCGCCTCGTGGTGGCCAAGCGACAGGAACAGCGCGACCGCGCGCTGGTTGTTGGCCGGCGGATGGCGCAGCATGAACCGGCGCAGCGCGCGAAGCTCGGAGATCAACCCGGCCGAGGCAACGATGTAGCCGAGCCGCAGACCCGGAGCCAGCGTCTTCGACATCGAGCCGACATAGATGACGCGGCCGGAACGATCGAGGCTCTTCAGCGCCTGCTGCGGCGCTTCGTCCAAAAGCTGGCTGTCATAGCCGTCCTCGATGATGATCTGATTGTGGCGATTGGCCCGCGCCAAAAGGTCCTGCCGGCGCTCCGCAGACAGCGGCACCATGGTCGGGCAATGGTGGCTGGGCGTCACGAAGACGAAGCCGGAATCGCTGGGAATGGAAGCGGTTACGATGCCGGAATGGTCGACCGGGACCGGTGTGACGTCGGCGCCCGCCAGCCGGAAGATCGAGCGTGCGTCGGGATAGCCGGGGTCTTCCATGGCCACCTTGGAGCCCTTGGTCATCAGCAGCGTCGCCAGCATATAGAGCGCGTTCTGCGCGCCGAGCGTGACGATGATCTCGTCGGGATTGGCGAAGATGCCGCGCCGCGGCAACAGCCGCGCCTGAATCTGCTCGATCAAGAGCGGATCGTCGCGGTCGACCATGTCGGACGCCCAGTTGCGGATCTCGAGCACGGCGAGCGCCATGCGGTTGCACTCGCGCCACTCGGCGGTTGGGAACAGTGCCGGATCGAACTGGCCATAGACGAAGGGGTAGGACGACTTGATCCAGTTGTCGTGCTTGGCCGGCGGCGGCATGTCGCTGGCCGCGATCTGCCGGCGCGCCTTCCAGTCGATCTCATTGGCCTGGTCGGGCGCCTTCTGATGCGGCCTCGCCGGGGTCGCCAGCACGTCGGGATTGACGAAGTGGCCGCGCCGTTCGCGCGCCACCAGGAAGCCCTGGTCGACGAGCTGCTGGAAGGCCAGCACCACGGTGCCGCGCGCCACGCCGAGTTTCTCGGCCAGGATGCGGCAGGACGGAAGCGGCATCGAGGCGGCGATCTGTCGGTCGAGGATGGCGGCGACGATGGCCTGACGGATCTGCGCCTGCAGTGTCTGGCCGGAGTCCGCCGAAATCCGGAACAAGCCGGACCATATGGCCGTGTCGTTTCGCTGTGGCATGGAAAATCTTCCTCGATGGCCAGCCTTTTTCACTTGGCTGGACCAGTCGAATGTATCGGTGGCACAAGGTGTTGCGCCAATCAATTTTTCTGATCGTTGGGATTTATGCCAGTGATCCTTCGCTGCACTGCAGCATCCCCGGGTGATGCAGCGCGTCATCCCCGGCGTGACGCCGTGCGTCATCCCCGCGCATTGAAACCAGTGGATTTCGGCTAGATAGTTTGCCGCGACGACACGCGCCGGAAACATCCGGTCTGATATGGTGGCAACAGAGACTTCGGAGTGAGGCAGTGGATCAATCGTCCTTTCAAAAACAGCTCGACGCGCTGCGCGATCACCAAGCGGCCAAATCGGGCAGCATGCGCGAGGCTTTCGCCGCTGATCCGCAGCGCTTCGAAAAATTCTCCGCCACCGATGGCGACCTGCTGCTCGACTGGTCGAAATGCGCGGTCGATGCGCAGACTATGCGTCTGCTGGAGAAGCTGGCAGAAGCCGCCGACCTCGAAGGCCGGCGCGCCGCGATGTTCTCGGGCAAGAAGATCAACGTCACCGAAGGCCGCGCTGTGCTGCACACCGCGCTGCGCAACCTGAGCGGCAAGGGCATCGTGCTCGACGGCCAGGATGTGAAGGCGGAGGTTGTCGCGGTGCTCGATGCGATGGGCGCCTTCGCCGATGCGGTGCGCTCCGGCAAGGCGGCCGGCGCCACCGGCAAGAAGATCACCGACATCGTCAATATCGGCATCGGCGGGTCCGACCTGGGCCCGGCCATGGCGACGCTGGCGCTGGCGCCCTATCATGACGGGCCGCGCACGCATTACGTGTCCAACATCGACGGCGCCCACATCCACGACACGCTGAAGGGCCTTTCCCCCGAAACCACGCTGTTCATCATCGCTTCGAAGACCTTCACCACGGTCGAGACGATGACCAATGCCGAAACGGCGCGCGAATGGGTGCAGAAGGCGCTCGGCAAGGAAGCGGTCGGCAAGCATTTCGCCGCCGTCTCGACGGCGCTGGACCTGGTGGCCAAATTCGGCATCGCGTCCGACCGCGTATTCGGCTTCTGGGACTGGGTCGGCGGACGCTATTCGGTATGGGGCGCGATCGGTCTGCCGGTGATGATCGCCGTCGGCCCGAAGAATTTTCGTGCCTTTCTCGATGGCGCGCATGCGATGGACGAACATTTCCAGACGGCGCCGCTGGCCAGGAACCTGCCGGCGCTGATGGGGCTGATCGGCTGGTGGCATCGGGTGATCTGCAAGTACCCCGCCCGCGCCGTCATTCCCTACGACCAGCGCCTGTCGAGGCTGCCGGCCTATCTGCAGCAGCTCGACATGGAATCGAACGGCAAGAGCGTCACCCTCGACGGCGGCGCTGTCACCACGCCGACCGGCCCGCTGGTCTGGGGTGAGCCCGGCACCAATGGCCAGCACGCCTTCTTTCAACTGCTGCACCAGGGCACCGATTTCATCCCGGTCGAATTCCTAGCCGCGGCAATCGGTCATGAGCCGGATCTCAAGCATCACCACGATCTGTTGCTCGCCAACTGCCTGGCGCAGTCGGAGGCCTTCATGAAGGGCCGCACGCTGGAGGAAGCACGCGCGCAGATGCTGGCAAAAGGCATGAAATCAGCCGATGTCGACAGGATCGCGCCGCACCGCGTCTTCTCCGGCAACCGGCCATCGGTGACGATCCTCTACAGACAACTCGACCCGCATACGTTCGGGCGGCTGATCGCGCTCTATGAGCACCGCGTCTTCGTCGAGGGCACGCTCTTCAACATCAATTCCTTCGATCAGTGGGGCGTCGAGTTGGGCAAGGAACTGGCGACCGGGCTGCTGCCTGTCGTGGAAGGCAAGGAGAATGCCGCAAACCGGGACGCGTCGACCGCTGGACTGGTGGGACACATCCACCGACTGCGCGGATCGGAGTAACCGGCTTGGCCGAGATCAAGGGAATATTGTTCGACAAGGACGGCACGCTTGTCGACTTCAATGCAACATGGCTTGGCGTCGCCGATTTCATGGCGATGGACGCGTCGGAGGGTGATCGCTGGAAGGCCGACAGGCTGCTTGCCGCGGCGGGTTTCGATTTCACCACCAAGCGCTTCAAGCCTGATTCCATCTTTGCCTCCGGCTCCAACATGGATGTCGTCGAGCTTTGGTTTCCGCGTCTGTCGGACGAAGACCAGATGCTCGCCGTCGCCCGGTTCAACGAGATCACGTCGGCTCAGGGGTCGGCGATGGCGGTTGCGCTGCCTGGCATCGTCGAGACGCTTGGCGTTCTTCACAGGAAATCCTACCGCCTTGGCGTGGCCACCAACGATTCGACCAGCGGCGCGGAAAAGACATTGTTGACGCTGGGCGTCGCGCAGCTGTTCGATGCCGCCTATGGCTACGATGCGGTAGCCAATCCGAAACCGGCGCCAGATACGGTCCTCGCCTTTTGCGACCTGACCGGCCTGAAGCCGGCTGCGATCGCGATGATCGGCGATAGCCGTCATGATCTGGAGATGGCGCGGGTCGGCGGCTGCGGGCTGGCTATCGGCGTGCTCTCCGGCACCGGCACGCGCCAATCGCTTTCGCCGGTCGCCGACGTCATTCTGGATTCCGTTGCCGATCTGCCCGCCTTTCTTTCGGCGAGGGTCAGAGAGGCGATCTGATGCATGTCACCCAAAAGTGCGCAGCGGTTTGGGGCAACGACATGCATAAAACAAAGACTTAAAGCTCGTCTCCGAGCAGCGCCGGGCCGAACGAGAAGACGCCGCTCGGCTTCATCCCGGCGTCGCCGACTTCGCCGACATCCCGCACGCGGTATTCGGCCAACAGGCCAAGTCGCGCACGGGGCAGGTAGGCGCGGCCCGGGTCGCCGATCAGCACATCGATGCCGGCGGCCAGGCAGCGGTCGAGGAAGGGGATGACCCGGTCGGCGAGGTCTTGCCCGTAAAACAAGTCGCCGACCGCCACGACATCCACCGGCGGCGGCGGATCATCGGTGATGTCCTCGCCGACGATCGTGATAGTAACGCCATTTGCCGTCGCATTGAGGCTGAGCGCGGCGATACCGTTACGGTCGATTTCGGCCGCGATCACTTCGCTGGCTCCGGCCTTTGCCGCGGCGATGCCGACGATGCCCGAACCGGCGCCGAGGTCGAGCACGCGACGCCCGGACACGGACTCCGGCCGATCGAGGATGTAGCGGGCAAGCACCGCACCGCCGGCCCAGGCGTAGGCCCAGTAAGGTGGCTGGGGCTCGGGCCCGTCCTCCTCAGATTCAGTTCCGTCTTCGTCCGGCTCGGCTCCTCGTCTATGTGGATGCGTTAGCCGCCACAGACCACTCGTTGGGTGGGCTGCGTAAAGCCGGATTTCTGGTAGTGCGGGAACAGGGACGATCCGCATGTTCGCCTTGATGAATGTCAGCGGATCGGGAACGGAAAACGTACCCGCCGCGTCGTCTACAGGAAGGCAATCGCCCAAGTCTATACCTATCCTCGTAGCGCCCGCCGCAGGATCTTGCCCACCGGCGTCTTCGGCAGTTCGGTCCGGAACTCGATGTATTTTGGCCGCTTGTAGCCGGTCAGGTTCTCGCGGCAATACACCGTCAGCATCTCGGCGGTCAGCGACGGATCCTTCTTGACGACGAACAGTTTTGGCACTTCGCCCGAATGCTCGTCCGGCACGCCGATCGCCGCCACTTCAAGCACGCCCGGATGGAGAGCCACGACTTCTTCAAGCTCGTTCGGATAGACGTTGAAGCCGGACACCAGGATCATGTCCTTCTTGCGGTCGACGACCTTGGTGTAGCCGCGCTCATCCATGAAGCCCATGTCGCCGGACTTGAAGAAACCATCCTTGGTCATCACCTTGGCGGTCTCGTCCGGCCGGTTCCAATAACCGGCCATCACTTGCGGTCCGCGGATGCAGATCTCGCCGACTTCGCCGATCGGCAAATCGTTACCGTCGTCGTCGCGGATGGCGATCTCGGTGGACGGCAGCGGCAGGCCGATCGTCCCCGTGAAGTTGCCATCGCTGAATGTGTTGGCGGTAGCCACCGGTGAGGTTTCCGAAAGCCCGTAGCCCTCGGTGACCGGGCAGCCGGTCAGCGTCTTCCAGCGTTCGGCGACACCCTTCTGCACCGCCATGCCGCCACCCAGCGTCAGGATCAGCGGTTTGAAATCGAGTTTGCGGAAATCCTCATTGTTGAGCAGCGCGTTGAACAGCGTGTTGAGGCCCGGAAAAATGTGGATCGGGTATTTGCCGAGTTCCTTGACGAAGCCTGGAATGTCGCGCGGATTGGGAATGAGTATGTTCCGGCCGCCCATCTGCATGCCCATCAACGCGTTCACCGTCAGCGCGAAGATATGATAGAGCGGCAGCGCGCAGACGAGGTTGAGATGGGCCGGCTTCGGCTTGATCGTGTAGGCATCTTCGATCCAGAGCGCGTTCTGCGCGACATTGGCCAGCACGTTGCTGTGCAGCAGCACTGCGCCCTTCGAGATGCCGGTGGTGCCGCCGGTATATTGCAGGAAGGCGATATCGTCGGCTGCGACCTTCACTGGCTTGAAATTCATGCCGGCGCCTGCCTTCAACGCCGCGTTGAACTTGACATGGCCCGGCAGCGACCAGGCCGGCACCATCTTCTTGACGCGGCGCACGACGAAATTGACGATCGTCCCTTTCAGGCCGCCAAGCATGTCGCCCATCGCCGCGACCACGACATGTTTGACCGCCGTCTTGGCGATCACCGCCTGCAAGGTGTTGGCGAAATTCTCGAGAATGACGATGGCTTGGGCGCCGGAATCCTTGAGCTGATGTTCCAACTCGCGCGGCGTGTAGAGCGGGTTGATATTGACCACGATATAGCCGGCGCGCAGCACTGCCATCATCGCCACCGGATATTGCAGCACGTTCGGCATCATTATCGCCACGCGCGCGCCTTTCTGCAGTCCCTTCGATTGCAAATAGGCGCCGAAGGCGGCCGATTGCCGCTCGACTTCCGCATAGGTGATGGTCTTGCCCATGCAAGTGAAGGCCGGCCGGCCGGCGAACTGCTTGCAGACGTCGGCGAGCAGATCGCCGATGGAGCCGAAGGGCAGGGCGCTTATCTCGGCCGGAACGACTTTCGGATAACTTTTGAGCCAGGGCTTTCCCGGCAATCCGGCGGCAGGCACTTTCGGCGGTCTCCTGGCCGGCCCCTGCTTCGACGCCGATGAAGCCGGCGTCGGTGACGCTTTCGGCTTGGCCGCGGCAACGGCTTTGGCGGACGGCGATTGTGGCTTGTCGGGGCCATTCGCTTTTGCGGTGGTTTTGGCGTTCGCTTTCGCTGGTGCCGTTGTCCTTAGTGCTTTTGCCACCTGTCCCTCCCTCGGGTTGTTCTTATTGTCTCTGCTTGCCTGCCGCGTCGTCTCCGAGTGACCGAGACGCCCCTCCGCTGCTGCCGGCGTCAAGGAAATCCAGCATACCATCTATGTATTGCGACTATCGGCAGCCGTGCAAGTCTGCCCCTGCGGCAAGACGGGAAAGAAAATCTTCCGCGCCTATAATAGGCCGAAGGTCACTGTCTTCGGCCATCGGGCGCGTTGAAGATAATAAAAAAATGCAGTCGTTAACAATCCCGTGATCGGCAAGAATCGACATTTCTTTCTCCTTTTTCGGGTGCACGCAGAATTAAATTCTGCTTCCCATGGGGTAGGCAAGCTGGGTGTTCCAAAGCCGGAAAAACGGTGCTTATATGCGCGCTTCGCGAGCCTGATAGAGGGGCTTGGAAGAACATCAGGGAGTCCTCCATGAAAAAGAAACTGACTTTTGCGGCCGCGTTGCTGGCCGCAAGCGTCCTCGGCGGCGTGGCCAATGCTAAGCAATTGGTCTACTGCTCGGAGGCGTCGCCGGCCGGCTTCGATCCGTCGCCGTGGAGCGGTGGCAACGACTTCGACGCGTCGTCGCGCACCATCTATTCGCGCCTTGTCGAGTTCGAACACGGCAAGACCACCATCATGCCCGGCCTCGCCGAGAGCTGGACGGTTTCCGACGACGGTCTCGAATACACGTTCAAGCTTCGGCCGGGCGTGAAGTTCCAGACCACCGACTATTTCACGCCGACGCGCGATCTCAACGCCGACGACGTGATCTTCTCCTTCGAGCGCCAGTGGAAGAAGGAAAACCCGTGGTATAGCTATCTCGAAGGCACCGGCTGGGAATATTTCACCGGCATGGGCTTCCCGGATCTTCTCAAGGAAATCGTCAAGGTCGACGACCTGACGGTGAAATTCGTGCTGAACAAGCCTGAAGTCGCCTTCCTGCCGGACCTCGGCATGGACTTCGCTTCTATTGTCTCCAAGGAATATGCCGACCAGCTCGACAAGGCCGGCACCAGGCAGCAATTCACCCAAAAGCCCGTCGGCACCGGCCCGTTCCAGTTCGTCGACTACCAGGTCGATGCGGTCGTGCGCTATGCGGCATGGGACGGCTACTATGGCGGCCGTCAGAAGATCGACGATCTGATCTTCGCCATCACGACCGATCCGGCCGTGCGCGCGCAGAAGCTGAAGGCAGGCGAGTGCGATATCATGTCGTACCCGGCGCCGGCTGACATCGCCGGCCTGCAGGCCGACCCAAACCTCAAGGTGGACGAGCAGGAAGGCCTGAATATCGGCTACATGGCCTACAACACCACGCAGCCGCCCTTCGACAAGGTCGAGGTCCGCAAGGCCCTCAACATGGCCGTCAACAAGCAGGCCATTCTCGATGCGGTCTATCAGGGCGCTGGCCAGGCGGCCATCAACCCGATCCCGCCGACGATGTGGTCCTACAACAAGGACATCAAGGACGATCCGTACGATCCGGACGCGGCCAAGAAGATGCTGGCCGACGCCGGCGTCACGGATCTTTCGATGAAGATCTGGGCCATGCCCGTCAGCCGCCCGTACAATCCGAACGCCCAAAGAGTCGCGGAACTTATCCAGGCCGACTACGCCAAGATCGGCGTGAAGGCTGAGATCGTCAGCTATGAATGGACCGAGTATCGCGAACGCGGCAAGGCCAAGGAACGCGACGGCGCCTTCCAGCTCGGCTGGACCGGTGACAATGGCGATCCGGACAACTTCCTGTTCCTGCTCGGTTGCGATGCCATTGGCCAGTCCAACTATGCGATCTGGTGCAACCAGGAGTTCGAAGGCCTGTTGCAGAAGGGCAAGGCGACAACTGATGTCGCCGAGCGCACCAAGATCTACGAGGAAGCTCAGGTCGTGTTCAAGCGTGAGGCCCCGTGGCTGACCATCGCCCATTCCAAGGTCTTCATGCCGATGAACAAGAAAGTTTCGGGCTTCGTCATGGATCCGCTCGGCATTCATCGGTTTGACGGCGTCGACGTCACCGAATAAGTCAACGAGAAAATTGGACGGCGGCGCTGGACTTCCGGCGCCGCCGTTCTATGAAGTAAGATGCTCCGCTATCTCCTCCACAAGCTCGCCCTAATCATCCCGACCGTATTCGGCATATCGCTGGCGGCGTTCGCTTTCGTCCGGCTTCTGCCGGGCGACCCGATCCTGGCCCTGGCCGGCGAGCGCGGCGTCAGCCCCGAACGCTACGCAGAGCTTATCGAGCGGTTTGGCTATAACAGGCCTTATGTCATCCAATATCTGGAGTATATCGGCAGGGTCTTGACCGGCGACTTCGGCATATCGATCGCCACCAAGCGCCCTGTGCTCGGTGAATTCCAGGCGCTGTTCCCGGCCACGCTGGAACTGGCGACGATCGCGCTGATCATCGCCGTACTCGTCGGTATTCCCGCCGGCATCTTCGCAGCGGTCAAGCGCGGATCATGGTTCGACCAGGCGACGATGGGCGTGGCGTTGACCGGCTATTCGATGCCGATCTTCTGGTGGGGGCTGCTGCTCATCATCTTTTTCTCCGGCTATCTCGGCTGGACGCCGGTCTCCGGTCGCATCGGCCTCCAATACTTCTTCAAGCCGACTACGGGCTTCATGCTGATCGACAGCCTGATCTCCGGCAAAAGCGGCGCCTTCAGGTCCGCCGCCAGTCATCTGGTCCTGCCGGCGATCGTGCTGGCGACGATTCCGCTCGCTGTCATAGCGCGCCAGACGCGTTCGGCGATGCTGGAGGTTCTAGGCGAGGATTATGTCCGCACTGCCCGTGCCAAAGGCCTGGCGCCGCGTCGCGTCATCGGGCTCCACGCCTTCCGCAACGCGCTGATCCCCGTTGTCACCACCATCGGCTTGCAGGTCGGCACTCTGATGGCCGGCGCCATTCTGACCGAAACGATCTTTTCCTGGCCGGGTATCGGCAAGTGGATGATCGACGCGATCGCCAAGCGCGACTATGTTGTCGTCCAGAGCGGCTTGCTGATCATCGCCCTGATTGTCATGGCGGTGAACCTGATCGTCGACGTGCTCTATGCCGTCATCAACCCACGTATTCGGGTGCAGTGAGATGACCGACCAAACAACGGCAGAAGCCACCGCCGCATCGATCCCGACCGGCGGCAGGCAACGCGCCTTCACCGAGTTCTGGCATTACTACTCGATGAACACCGGCGCCGTCATCGGCCTGGTCGTGTTCTTGGCTCTGGTGCTGATCGCGATTTTCGCGCCGCTGGTCGCGCCGCATTCGCCTGACGAACAGTTTCGCGATGCGCTGCTGACGCCGCCGGTCTGGCAGGAGGGCGGCAAATCGATGTTCCTGCTCGGCACCGACGCCGTTGGCCGCGACATGCTTTCGCGGCTGATTTTCGGGGCGCGGTTCTCGCTGTTCATCGGTTTGGTCGTCGTGGTTTTCTCGCTGACCAGCGGCATCATCCTCGGCGTCCTCGCCGGCTATTTCCGCGGCTGGGTCGATACGCTGATCATGCGCATCATGGATGTCATCCTGGCCTTCCCCTCGCTGCTCCTTGCCCTCGTTCTGGTGGCGATCCTCGGACCCGGTCTGTTCAACGCCATGCTGGCGATCGCGCTGGTGCTGCAGCCACATTTCGCGCGGCTTACGCGCGCGGCCGTGATGGCGGAAAAGAACCGCGAATATGTGATCTCCGCCAAAGTGGCCGGTGCGAGTCATCTCAGGTTGATGGTGAGGACGATCTTGCCGAACTGCGTGGCGCCGCTGATCGTGCAGGCGACGCTGTCCTTCTCCAACGCCATTCTCGAGGCTGCGGCTCTCGGCTTCCTTGGCGTCGGCGCACAGCCGCCGACGCCGGAATGGGGCACGATGCTGGCCACGGCACGCGAATTCATCCTCCGCGCGCCTTGGGTGGTGACTTTCCCCGGCCTTGCCATCCTCATCACCGTGCTTGCCATCAACCTGATCGGCGATGGCCTGCGCGATGCCTTCGACCCCAAGCTGAAGAGGTCGTGACCATGCCTCTTCTCGAAATCAAGAACCTTACGGTCTCTTTCGATACCGCCGCCGGACCGTTCATGGCGGTGCAAGGCATCGACCTGTCGATCGAGCCGCGCGAGGTGTTGGCGATCGTCGGTGAATCCGGCTCCGGCAAATCGGTGGCGATGTTGGCGGTGATGGGGCTTTTGCCGAATACGGCGACGGTGAAGGCCGACCGCATGGCGTTCGACGGTATCGACCTGCTTGAGCTCAGTCCGTCCGAGCGCCGCAAGATCGTCGGCAAGGATATCTCGATGATCTTCCAGGAGCCGATCGCCAGTCTCAATCCATGCTTCACCGCCGGCTTCCAGATCGAGGAGGTGCTGCGATTCCATATGGGCATGGACCGCGCCCAGCGCCGGGCCCGCGCCATCGAACTGATGAAGCTGGTCGGCATTGCCGATCCGGAAGAGCGGCTGAATTCGTTCCCGCACCAGATGTCAGGCGGCCAGTGCCAGCGGGTCATGATCGCCATCGCCATCGCCTGCAATCCGAAGCTGTTGATCGCCGACGAGCCGACCACCGCGCTCGACGTCACCATCCAGAAGCAGATCCTTGACCTCTTGGTTGGCCTGCAGGCCAAATACGGCATGGGCCTGATCATGATCACCCATAATATGGGCGTGGTGGCCGAGACCGCCGACCGCGTCATCGTCCAGTACAAGGGCCGCAAGATGGAAGAGGCCGACGTTCTGTCGCTGTTCGAGCAGCCGAAGAGCAACTACACGCGCGCGCTGCTGTCGGCGCTGCCGGAAAACGCCGTCGGCGACCGGCTGCCGACCATTTCCGACATGTTGTTCGAACCGGCCCCCTCTGCTGCGGGAACTGGGTCTGCAACGGGAGCCGCCTCATGAGCGTGACGGTTCTCGAAGGCAAGAACATCGTGCGCGACTATCACGTCGGCGGCGGTCTGTTTCGTCCCTCGCGCACGGTCCACGCTGTCAAAGGTGTCTCGTTCAGCGTCGACAAGGGCAAGACGCTTGCCATAGTCGGCGAAAGCGGCTGCGGCAAGTCGACTCTCGCCCGCATCATTACGCTGATTGATCCGGCGACAGCAGGTGAGCTCTTCATCGACGGCAACAAGGTCGACATCGCCAAGGACGGGCTATCGAAGGAGATGCGCCGCAAGGTGCAGATCGTCTTTCAGAACCCTTACGGGTCGCTCAATCCGCGCCAGAAGATCGGCGACGTGCTCGGCGAGCCGCTGCTCATCAACACCGACACGCCGGCCAACGAACGGCGCGATCTGGCCATGAGGATGCTGAAAAAGGTCGGTCTCGGACCGGAGCATTACAACCGCTACCCGCATATGTTCTCGGGCGGCCAGCGCCAGCGCATCGCCATTGCCCGCGCGCTGATGCTCAATCCGAGCCTTTTAGTGCTCGACGAGCCGGTCTCGGCGCTCGATCTGTCGGTGCAGGCGCAGGTGCTCAACCTGCTCGCCGACCTGCAGGACGAGTTCAAGCTGACCTATGTCTTCATCAGCCACGACCTGTCGGTGGTGCGCTACATCGCCGACGACGTGATGGTCATGTATTACGGCGAGGCGGTCGAATACGGCTCGCGCGACGAGGTCTTTGCCGACCCCAAACACAGCTACACCAAGACGCTGTTCGCGGCGACGCCGCGCGCCGACGTCGCCAGCATCAAGGCGAGGCTGGCGAAGAAGAAGGCCGCCTGACGCGGCGTCTTTCTACGCTTCGACCAGCGCTCGTGGCTGATCATTTGCGCTGCCCGATTGGCCCGCGTTCTTGAGATAATGTTCAGCGATCTCATCGCTCGTCGTGAGCCAGACGCCTTCATGCGAGGCGATATAGTCGAGCGCCTTATCGAGATATTTCGAGCGGAACGCCTGGCCGGTCACGAACGGATGCAGGGCGAGTGCCATGACGCGCCCGGACCGTGCGCCGTCGGCAAAGAGTTGATCGAACTGGTCGACGATCGTGCGATAGAACTCCTCGCCGGTAAAGCTCTTGGCGCCAAACAGACCGAGATCGTTGAGCTCGACCGAGTACGGGACAGAAATCATTCCGGGCAAGTTAAGTGCGAACGGCTGATCATCGGCAGTCCAGTCGAGGACGTAGGCGAAGCCTAGCTCCTTCAAAATCCTTGGGGTCTCGAAGGTTTCGGTAAGACCTGGCCCCATCCAGCCCTTCGGGCGCTGGCCCGTTGCCTTGGCAATCGTCTCCACCACATCGATCAGGAAGCGGCGCTCTTCTGCCGGTGCCATGTCGGTGTGGAGCATCGAGTTGGTTTTGCCATGGGCAAGCCAGGTCCAGTTGCGCTCCTTGCCGGCCCGGATGATCTGGGGGTAGCGCTCCGCAGCGTCCGAATTGAGCAGTACCGAAGGGCGAATGCCGTATTTGTCGAACGATTCGATCATCCGCCAGATACCGACCCGCACACCGTAGTCGCGCCATCCGTAGTTCAGCGGATCGGGCACGAGATTGGCGGTGCCCTCCCATATGCTGGTGGACGGTTTGCCGATCTCGAAATGCTCCACGTTGAGGCCGACGTAGAACGCCACTCGCGCGCCGTTCGGCCAGACAATCTTCGGCCGGTCGATGATTGGGGAATAGCTGTAGAGGGTGTTTTCCATTTTTAGCTCCTGTCTTTCGTCGGCACTTCGCCTGACCGAAGGCGCGCTGTTCGCCCTGGGCTAAGATGAATCGTTGCAGTGGTTCTGACAATTGCGCTTGAATTCCAATCACTTCGGACAGATATGTCCGATATGAGGAGCGACGTTATGGATCAGGTCGGCCCACTCAACACCTTCGTTCAGGCGGCCGATGCCAGAAGCTTCACCGCCGCCGGACACCAGCTCGGCATCTCTTCATCGGCAGTGGGCAAGGCAATCACGCGTCTTGAAGAAAGGCTCGGCGCCCGGCTTTTCCACCGCTCGACAAGAACCATCACGCTGACGCCGGAAGGTGCAATGTTCCTTGAGAGGTGCCGGCGAATTCTCGGGGAGATCGAGGCGGCAGAAATGGAGCTCGCCCAGACCTATGGCGCACCGCGCGGCAAGCTTCGCGTCAGCTTGCCGATCATCAATGCGCTGATGGTGCCGGGCCTCAATGCTTTCATGCAGGCCTATCCCGAGGTCCAGCTCGACCTTGATTTCGGTGATCAATTGGTCGACGTGATCGACGGCGGGTTCGACGCTGTCATTGGCGCCGGCGGTGTCACGGACTCGCGCCTTATGAGCCGCATCGTGGGTGAGTTTCGTCTGAAACTCGTTGCCTCACCAGACTATCTGGCGCGAAGAGGGGTTCCGCAGATTCCGGAGGACCTGATGGCGCACGCTTGCCTCCTCCACAAATTTGCGACCAGCCGCAAGCTCGAGCGCTGGCCACTGCGTCGCGATGGCGAAGATCTCGACATCACGCCTCCTCCGGCAGTGGTCGCCAACACCATCGAGCCGCTGCTGCTCATGGCGCTGCAGGGGCTCGGCATCGCCTGCTTGCCCGACGTGCTGATAAGGGAACAGCTCAAGGACGGAACACTAGAGACCGTGCTCGAGGACTACGTTGCGCATGTCGGCGTGATGAGGGTCCTGTGGCCCTCCAGCCGGTATCTTTCGCCCAAGCTGCGGGTCTTCGTCGACTTTATGGCCGAGAACCTCTTCCCTGAAGCATAAGGTCGGATGTTGTCACGGAACAAGGCCGATCAGGTTTCCTGACCGGCCTCGACTAGCATATCAGGACAGCTGGGCGATGATGGTGCGCAGCGCCTCGCCGAAGCGCCGGACCTCCTCGATCGTGTTGTAATGCACCAGCGAGGCGCGGATGGCGCCGCTGTCCATCGAGAGGTTGAGGCGCTTCATTAGTCGCGGCGCATACATGTGACCGTCGCGGATGCCGATCTGCATTTCGGCCATCTCTTCGACGATTCGCTGGGGTGACAGCGTGCCGATGTTGAAGCAGAAGGTCGGCACGCGCTCGTCGATCCGCGCCTCGTCGGCGACGCCATAGATCGTCGCGCCGCAATCCTTAAGCACGGCGAGCATTTCGCGCGCCAGCACCAGCTCATAGTCGCGGATCGCGTTCATGCCGGCGACGAGGTTGTCGCGCCGCGACCGGTTGTTCTCGGCCAGGAAGTTGCGGCCGATCGATTCGAGATACCGCACGGCTGCATCCATGCCGGAGACGTTCTCGTAGATGAATGTGCCGGCCTCGACCTTGTAGGGTGGCTCGTCGGGGATGAAATCCTCGCGGAAGGTCGGCAGCCGCTTCAACGTCTCGAAGCGGCCCCACAGGAAGCCCATATGCGGCGAGAAATTTTTGTAGCCGGAGCAGACCAGATAGTCGCAATCCCAGGCCTGCACGTCGATCAGCCCGTGCGGCCCGTAATGCACGCAGTCGAGGAACACTTCGGCGCCGGCCGCATGCGCGATGTCGGCCACTGCAGCAACATCAACGATCGAGCCGATCGAATGCGCGGTGACCGTGCAGGCGACAAGCCGGGTGCGGTCGGAGATCAGCGGGCGCAAATCATCGACATGGAGATTGCCGTCCTCACGCATCCGCCACCATTTGAACTTGGCGCCGGCGGGCGCCAGCGCCAGCCAAGTCGCGATGTTGGCGTCATGGTCCATGTCGGTGATGACGATTTCGTCCCGTTCCTGAAGCATCTGGCCGATGCCGAGACTGACCAGGCGGATGAACGAGGTTGCGTTCATGCCGAAACAGATTTCCGCAGGACTATAGGCATTGATCAGCAACGCCACGCTTTCACGCGCGTCGGCGATCGCTTGATCGACGGCGACGCTGCGACCGTAGCGGCCGCCGCGCTGCACATTATGCGCGACCAGATGGTTGGTGACCGCATCGAGCACGCTTTGCGGGATCTGCGCGCCGGCGGCATTGTCCATGAAGATGAAGTCGCCGGCCTGCTGCAGGGCCGGAAACATGGCGCGGATCTTGTCGACCGGGAAGGCTGCGGAGACGTCGCTCGCGCTGGGGGTTTGATGCTTGTTCAAGATGGTCTCCTGCGAAGTGCCTGACGGATTGGGAAGCGAAAATTAACAGATGAGAAACTGGCGACGTCACCGGGTCTTTTCGGTTTTGAAACGGCGTTCCAGCAGGCTGACGAGGCGGACCATCGGCCAGAGAAAGAGCAGATAGACCAGCGCCGCGCCGATCAGCGGCGACGGGTTGGCGTAGAGCGACTGCGCGTTGGTCGCTTCCTTCAGCAATTCGGGCAGCGCCACTGTTGAGGCGAGCGATGTGTCCTTGAACATCGAAACGCAGTTGCTGGTCATCGGCGGAATGACCACGCGGATCGCCTGCGGCAGCACCACCTTGCGCAAGGTTAGCAAAAACGGCAGGCCGAGTGCCTGCGCTGCCTCGAACTGGCCGCGTGGGATGCTTTCTATGCCGGAGCGGAACACCTCGGCCGAATAGGCCGCCATGATGATGGCGAATGCGGTCACCGCGGAGGTCCAGGACGACAGGCGAATGCCGAGGAACGGCAGGGCGTAGTAGATCAGGATCAGCACGACCAGCACCGGCATCGCCCGGAAAATATCGATATAGCCGACCGCCAGCAGCCGCAGCGGCTTTGGCGCGTAGAGTCGCATCAGGCTGATCGCCAGGCCGACGGGGATACCTATGCCGATGCTCAGCAGCCCGAGCAGCAGCGTGTTCAGGAAGCCGCGCAGCAGCGCCGGCAGGCTGGAGATCATGACATCGGCGTTGAAGAAGGTCTCGAGCAGCGACATGGGGAGCATTCCCGGAAAAATTTTGGCGTCCCGCGACGCTAAAGCATGACTCCGAAACCCCGAAATAGGCCCTCGGAGTGGATCATGCGTGAAAGAAGGGCTGCGACGTCTGTTGCGCGTCCAGGAGGACGCGCGGCGCTGCCCCGTGAAATTGTGCCGGCGTGGAAAGCCGGCACAATCTCGGCATCAGTTGCCGCTCAGGCCTTCGGCATCGGCATTTCCTTGACGGTCGAAGAATCGGCGGGCGCGTCGCTGCCGAACCACTTCTTGTGGATCGCGGCCAGCGTGCCGTCCTTCTTCATTGCGGTCAGTGCGTCGTTCAGCTTGCCGAGCAACGGGTGGTCCTTGGCCATCATCAGGCCATACTGCTCGCCGGTCTTGATACGCGCTTTTACGGCGAGATCCTTCATCCTGGTGAAGGAGTATTCGAGGCCCGGGACGTCGCTGACCGCCGCGTCGACGCGCCCGGCGCTGAGGTCGAGCAGCAAATTCTGCTGCGTGTCGTAACCCTTTACCTCGCTGAACCCGCCGGTCTCCTGGTGTTGCTTGGTCCAGGCTTCACCCGTCGAGCCGGACAGCACGCCGATGATCTTGCCCTTGAGGTCGGCCTCGGCCTTGATCGGGCTGTCAGCCTTTGCGGCGATGCCCATGTCGGAATCATAATAGGGCTGCGTGAATGCCTGCGACTTCAGCCGCTCCGGGTTGATCGTGATCGACGAGATGGCGACGTCGATGCGCTTCGACGTGGTAGCGGCGAACAGCGCCTGAAATCCAAGATCGGCAATTTCTGTGGTCATGCCGATGCGCTTGGCCGCCTCGTTGACGATGTCGACTTCGAAACCTTCGAAAGTGCCGCTTTCGTTCTTGTACTCAAAAGGCGGATTGGTCGGATAGGCGCCGACATTCAGCACGTCCGCGGCATAGGCGGTGGCTGGGCCGGCAGCGATGCCGATGGCGGTAGCGAGAAGAAGCAGGTTACGGCGAGTGAAGCTCATTTTCGTTCCCTCTGGTTCGGCCACTCCCTGTGGCGCTTTTCCACTTCCGCCCCTTTCAGCGCCCTGGTTCCGGACACTGCAGGCGAGGCGGCACCTGAATTAGGACACGCGGCGTTGCTGCGCGCCGATCAAATGTTGCAGGCGCTCCAGCAGAGCGTCCACCGCGTCGCCTGATGTGACCATGCCGGGCGACAGCCTCAGCGTCGCGCCGCGCGCGTCGCAGTAAAGTCGCTCGCTGCGCAGCGTCGACACTGTTTTCACCGGGTCGACGCCTTGCGGCAAGGTCAGCATGACGCTGCCGCCGCGCTCGTCTGGATCGAGCGGCGAGCGAACCGCCCAGCCATTGTCCAGCGCGCAGCCTATGATGCGCCCGGTCATGCTGGCGTTCTGTGCGCGGATAGCGTCGACGCCTGTCTCGGCCACCCATTCAAGGCCGGGCAGCGATGCGACGCTGGCCAGGATGGCCGGCGTGCCATGGTCGAACCGGCGCGCATCGTCGGCATAGGTGAAACTGTCGAGATCCCACGAAAACGGGTTTGGCTGGCTGAACCAGCCGCGAAGTTCCGGTCGGCAGGCGGACAGCAGATCGGGCGTCACCTGGAGGATGCCGGCGCCCGAAGTGCCGCACAGCCATTTCAGCGAGGTCGAGACGACGAAATCGACCGGCGTCTTCGCAATCGAGAAGGGCGTCACGCCGACGCCTTGGGTGATGTCGACACCGACAATGCTGCCCATCTCCCGGCCATGCGCGGCAAGCCGCGCCACGTCGCAGCGGTGTGAGGCCGTCGAGGTGACGAAGGTCAGCAGGGCCAGACCGACATCGTCCTGCCAGCGGGCGATGAAATCCTCTTCGCGCACCCAGCTCTCGCCGGGCCGCAACGGCACGGTGTCGAGGGTGAAGTCGAAGCGCTCGGCCAGACCGGCGAGCAGGAAGTGCAGGCTCGGAAAACAGTCGGCCGCGACCAGCAGGCGCTTTCCCGCCAGGCGCTCGGACGGCAGCGCGCCAATCAGGCTGTAGAGCGCTGACGTGACGTTCTCGGCGGTGGTCAGCGTGCCCTGTGGGGCATCGATCAGCGAGCCCCAGGCATCGATGAAGCGCTGCCGGGAGGCAAGGGCCGCCGGCCACTGGCCGTCATCTTCCGCCGACCAGACGCCCGAGAATTCCGACAGGGCAGCAGCCATGCGCTCCGCCTTGCCGGGAAACGTCCCGATGGAATGGTAGAGAAAATAACCAGACACTATGCTTTTGCTCCCTGTGATCATGTGATCACAAAACGGAATACGGATCAATCGCTGCACTCGAAGAAATGCAATTCAATAGCGAAGATCGGGGTGATTTTTCCGGGCCACGAGCGGTCGCGGATCGGCACATTCCGGCGGCGGTCTTGCGGTCAGCCCGCAGCCAAGCTTCAGGAGGCCTTGCCGAACCCGGCGAACTCGACCGGCCTGGGTTCCGGCACGTCGGGGCAGATCGCGCGGAGCGTCTCCTGCGTCCTCTGGATGTCGGCAACGACCTCCTCGCGGGCGCGAGGAAAATCGCGATCCCTAAGTGCCGCGATGATCGCAGTATGCCGCCCCGACGGCTCCATCGTGCCGGCGTGCATCAAAGGCGCGACATGGTTGGACAGCAGCCGCATATAGGGGCCGAAGCGCAGCCACAGCGTCTCGATCAGTTGAAACAGCACGTCGGAGCCGGAAGCGCGGTAGATGGTGAAGTGGAACTGCTGGTTCTTGGCGATTAGCTCGTAGATGCTGCCATTGCGCCCGATCGCCTGCTGGTCGTCGGTGATCTGCTGCAACGTGGCTACCTCGGAAGCAGTCAGGCGCGGCGCCCCGAGTTCGGCTGCCAGGCCTTCCACGGCGACACGTGCCCGGCAGAGGTCGTCGAGCCGCGCGCGGGTGACGACGGGTACGCAGGCCGAGCCGT
Organism: Mesorhizobium robiniae; assembly: GCF_040545535.1. Taxonomy (NCBI): domain Bacteria; kingdom Pseudomonadati; phylum Pseudomonadota; class Alphaproteobacteria; order Hyphomicrobiales; family Phyllobacteriaceae; genus Mesorhizobium; species Mesorhizobium robiniae. The sequence goes on along the minus strand of NZ_JBEPMC010000002.1, from coordinate 604,688 downwards.
TCTGCGATATCTCCAGCGCATTCTCGGCGGCGAGCCGCCGCAAGGCCTCGCGCACCGGCATGTTCGAAGTGCCGAAGGCTTCGGCCAGCGAGGCAATGGTCAGCACCTGGGCTGGATCGAAGCTGCCGACCATCAAGGCATGCCGAAGCTGCTGGTAGACGCCGTCCTGGACGGTCACGCGTCCCGATACAGGTTCAAATCCCAGAGCCACAGTTTTTGGTTTCCTCCGACGGAAGCTATGTGCAAATTGCACGCTTGCGATCGCCCGACCGAAGCGCGTGATCATCTGATCACAAAAGCTGCGTGGAGCCAAGTCACTCGGCCGACAAGGGCTTGATGCCTGATTGGAAGGGAGCCGGCGTCAGTCCGGGATCACCGCCGTTGCCTGGATCTCGACCTTGGCGCGATCCTCGACCAGCGCGATCACCTGCATAGCGGCCATGGCCGGAAAATGCCGCCCGATAACCTCGCGATAGGCCTCGCCGATCCCTTTGAGGTTGGCCAGATACTCGGCCTTGTCAGTAAAGTACCAGGTCATCGAGGTGATGTGCTCAGGCTTGGCGCCGGCCTCGGCGAGCACGGCGACGATGTTGGCAAGCGTTTGGCGCACCTGGCCGACAAAATCATCGGTTTCGAATTTGCCTTGCCCGGTCCAGCCGACCTGACCGCCGATGAAGATCAACTGCCCGCGCGCGGCGACGCCATTGGCGTAGCCGACAGGTTTCGCCCAGCCTTCCGGCTGCAGGATGGTGTGCATATCAAGCCTCCCGATATTCAAATCCGGTCGTAATATTCAAATCGAACCAATCCGCAATTTTTTGTCGCAAGCTCGGCCTCAGGCCGCTCCCATCACTTGCCTGGCGATGACCACCTTCTGCACGTCGGATGCGCCCTCGTAGATGCGCAGCGCACGGATCTCGCGATACAGGCTCTCGATAATGTGACCCTTGCGGACGCCGTCGCCGCCATGCAGCTGCACGGCCTTGTCGATCACCTCTTGCGCCTTGTCGGTGGCGAACAGCTTGGCCATCGCCGCTTCGCGGGTGACACGGGCCGCGCCCATGTCCTTGGTCCAGGCGGCGCGATAGACCAGCAGGGCGGCGGCATCGACATCCAGCGCCATGTCGGCGATGTGGCCCTGCACCATCTGCAACTCGGCCATCGCAGCGCCGAACAGTTTGCGCTCGGCCACTCTTTTGATGCTCTCGTCCAGCGCGCGCCGGGCAAAGCCGAGTGCCGCCGCACCGACGGTCGAGCGGAACACGTCGAGCACCGACATGGCAATGCGGAAACCATCGCCTGGCCGGCCGATCAATGCCGAGGCCGGAACGCGAATATTGTCGAAGGACAGGCGTGCCAGAGGATGCGGCGCGATCACTTCCAGCCGCTCGGCGATGGCGATCCCGTTGGTGTCTGCCGGCACGATGAAGGCGGAAAGCCCCTTGGCGCCGGGCGCCTCGCCGGTGCGGGCGAAAACGATGTAAAGATCGGCGATCCCGCCATTGGAGATCCAGGTCTTTTCACCTGACAGCACATAGTCGTCGCCGTCACGCGTCGCCGCCATCTCCATATTGGCGACATCAGATCCGGAGCGCGGCTCCGACAGCGCGAAAGCGGAAATCGCCTTGCCGGCGCGGGTCTTCGCCAGCCAGCGCTGCTGCTCCGGCGTGCCGAACAGGCTGAGCGCGCCGGTGCCGAGCCCTTGCATGGCGAAGGCGAAGTCGGCCAGCCCGTCATGCCGGGCCAGCGTCTCGCGCGTGATGCACAGTGCGCGCACGTCGAGCGGTCCGGGGTTGTCCGTGTCGAGCGCCGTCGGCTTCAGCCACCCGTCCTTGCCGAGCTTCACCACTAGCTCGCGGCAGGCGGCATCGACATCGTCATGCGCGACCGGCAGGTTTTTCGCACACCAGGCGTCCAGCTGTTCGGCCAGTTCACGATGGCGGTTCTCGAAAAACGGCCAGTTGAGGAAGGACCGGTCAGGCATTTCTGCCTCCACTGTGCTTCGGGCCTTGCACTCCACGGCGCCCCCCTCTGTCCTGCCGGACATCTCCCCCACGAGGGGGGAGATTGGCTGTCGCGGGCGCTTTCGCCAATTTCCAGCGTTGCAAAAAGAGGCGAGGCAATGGAACTGCCAATCTCCCCCCAAGTGGGGGAGATGCCAAGTGGCGGAAAAGGGGGCAGGACAGAGGGGGGCGCTGTCCCGCCAGCGTATCCATTGAAACAACCATCCTAGTTCCCCTCGAACACCGGCTTTTCCTTGGCCACAAAAGCCTCATACGCCCGCTTGAAATCGCCGGTCTGCATGCAGATCGCCTGCGCCTGCGCTTCGGCCTCGATCGCCTGGTCGAGGCCCATCGACCATTCCTGGTTCAGCTGCGTCTTGGTGATACCGTGGGCGAAGGTCGGGCCGGAAACGATGCGCGCGGCAAGCTCAAGCGCATCGGCTTCGAGTGCCGCCGCATCGACCAGCCGGTTGTAGAAACCCCAGCGCTCGCCTTCCTCAGCACTCATCGTTCGGCCGGTGTAAAGCAGCTCGGCGGCGCGGCCCTGGCCGATGATGCGCGGCAGGATCGCGCAGGCGCCCATGTCGCAGCCGGCAAGGCCGACGCGGGTGAACAGAAAGGCCGTCTTGGCCTCGGGCGTGGCGATGCGGATGTCGGAGGCCATGGCGATGATGGCGCCGGCGCCCACCGCCACGCCGTCGATCGCCGCGATGATCGGCTTGCCGCAATTCAGCATCGCCTTGACAAAATCGCCGGTCATTCGGGTGAAGGCGAGCAACGCCTTCATGTCCATCTTCACCAGCGGGCCGATGATGTCATGAACATCGCCGCCGGAGCAGAAATTGCCGCCATTGGGCAGGAACACCACCGCATCGACATCTTCGGCATAGACGAGGTCACGAAAAATATCGCGCAGCTCGGCATAGCTTTCAAAGGTCAGCGGGTTCTTGCGCTCCGGCCGGTCGAGCCGGATTGTCGCGACCTTGCCTTCGACTTGCCAGAGGAAATGCTTCGGCTTGCGGCCGGCCATTTTTGTCATTCCCGTCCCTCCCAGTTGCTGCGGAAGGAATTCAGCATGCCGGTCAGCCGGCGCGCCTCGTCCTCGCTCACATTGCCGAGCAACTCGCCGATCCAGCGCTCATGTGCGGCGGCGATCACGGCGAAAGCCTTCGAACCTTCCTCCGTCAGCCGCACCATCGAGGTGCGGCGGTCGCCATTGCGCCGGGCGCGGGCAACCAACCCTTCCGAAACCAGCCGGTCGACAATCCCTGTCACATTGCCGTTAGACACCAAAAGGAACCGCGACAGGTCGCTCATCAGCATGCCTTCCGGCGCGCGGTAGAGCGCCGCCATCACGTCGAAGCGCGGCAGCGTCGTGTTGAATTCCTGCCGCAGGCGCTCGCGCAACTCGGCCTCGATGCTGCGCGAGGCGCGCAGCAGCCGAACCCATAGCCGCAGGCGGTCCTTGCCGAGTCCGGACGGCGCGGGCAGGGGACCGGCTACCATGTCTCGCCTCCCGAGATCGAGATCGTCTGCCCGGTGATCGATTGGGCCGCATCGCCGCACAGCCACACCACTGCGGCTGCAACTTCTTCGGGCTGGATGAAGCGACCTTGCGGGTTGGTCGAGGCAAGGCTCGTCCTTGCTTCCTCGGCCGAGCGGCCGGTCTTTTCGACGATGCGCTGGATGGATTCCTCGAGCATCTCGGTTTCGGCGAAGCCGGGGCATACGGCGTTGACCGTCACCCCGGATTTGGCCGTCTCGACCGCCAGCGACCGCATCAGGCCGACGACGCCATGCTTGGCGGCAACATAGGCCGCGACATAAGGATAGCCTTTCAGGCCGGCGGTCGACGCGACGAAGATGATCCTGCCTGTCTTCCGGGCAACCATGCCGGTCAGCGCCGGTTTCACCGTCAGGAACGCGCCGGTCAGGTTGACATCGAGCGTGCGCTGCCAGTCCGTAAGCGAGGTCCGCTGTGCCGGGGCGCTGCCGGACATGCCGGCATTGGCGACGACGATATCGATCGGCCCGCGCTCAGCCTCCGCCTGGCTGTAGAGCGACGCCATCGCTGCCTCATTGGTGACGTCGGCAGCGATGCCGAAAATTCGGTCGCCTTCCCTGGCGACCTCGGCAAGTGCAGCCTCGCGACGGCCGCAGATGGTGACGTCGATCCCCGCGCCGGCCAGCGCCAGCGCGATGGCGCGGCCGACACCGGAGCCGCCGCCGGTGACCAGCGCGTGCCGCGTTGTCATCGTCGCGGCGCTCATACTTTCAGCCCCGCCGCTGCGTCGCGTTCGGCCAGCCGGTAGATCTGGTCGCGGCCAGGCAGATAGGGATCCGGCCATTTGACGCCGCGGTCGCCGAGTGTGACGGCCGCATGCAGCGTCCAGTAGGGGTCGGCGAGATGCGGCCTTGCCATCGCGACGAGGTCGGCGCGGCCAGCCATCAGGATCGAATTGACATGGTCCGGCTCATAGATGTTGCCGACCGCCATGGTCGCCATGCCGACCTCGTTGCGGATACGGTCGGAAAACGGCGTCTGGAACATGCGGCCGTACACCGGCCTTGCATAGGCCGAAGTCTGGCCGGCCGACACGTCGCAAATGTCGACGCCGGCCTCATGCAGTAGCCGTGCGATCTCGACCGCATCGGCTGGCGTCACGCCGTCGATGCCGACCCAGTCATTGGCCGAGATGCGCATTGAAACAGGCTTTTCATCAGGCCAGGCGGCGCGCACAGCATGGAAGACCTCCAGCGGATAGCGCATGCGGTTTTCCAGCGAGCCGCCATAGGCGTCCGTGCGTCGGTTGGTCAGCGGCGTGATGAAGGAGGACAGGAGATAGCCGTGCGCGGCGTGGATCTCCAGCATGTCGAAGCCGCAACGCGCCGCCATCTCGGCCGAAGCGACGAACTGATCGCGCACCAGATCCATGTCGGCGCGGTCCATCGCCTTCGGCAGCTGGTTCTCAGGCGACCACGCCACCGCCGACGCCGCCATCACCGGCCAGTTGCCTGATGTCAGCGGCACGTCGGTTCCTTGCCAGCCGAGCCGGGTCGAGCCCTTGGCGCCGGAATGGCCGATCTGCGCGCAGATCTTGGCCTCGGTCTCGGTATGGACGAAATCGACCAGCCGCTTCCAGGCGACCTCATGTTCGGGTGCGTAGAAACCCGGGCAGCCAGGCGTGATGCGGCCTTCCGGGCTGACGCAGGTCATCTCGATGTAGACGAGGCCGGCGCCGCCCTTGGCCCGTTCGGCATAGTGGGCGAAGTGCCAGTCGGTCGGACAGCCGTCGACGGCCTTGTACTGCGCCATCGGCGAGACGACGATGCGGTTCTGCAGCGCCATGTCGCGCAGCCGGAACGGCGCGAACATCGGCGCGCGACGAAGACTGTTACCGCCGTTACCGCCGGCGCCCGCCTGGCGCTGAAACCACTCTTCAGCGCCGGCCAGCCACTCGGCATCGCGCAGCCGCAGATTCTCGTGGCTGATGCGCTGCGAGCGGGTCAGCAGCGAATAATTGAACTGCACCGGGTCGAGGCCAAGATAGCGCTCGACCTCCTCGAACCATTCAAGCGAATTGCGCGCCGCCGACTGCAGCTTCAGCACTTCGGTGCGGCGGGCGTCCTCATATTTGCGAAACGCTGCCTCGAGGTCGGGCTCGGAATCGACATAGTCAGCCAGCGCCACCGCACTTTCCAACGCCAGCTTGGTGCCGGAGCCGATCGAGAAATGAGCGCTCGCCGCCGCGTCGCCCATCAGCGCCAGATTCTCGTAGGACCAGCGCTCGCACAGCACGCGCGGGAAATTGATCCAGGCCGACCCTCTGATGTGGTTGGCATTGGTCATCAGCGCGTGGCCGTCGAGATGCCTGGCGAAGATCCGTTCGCATACCGCGATCGATTCCTGCTGCGACATCGCGCCGAAGCCAAAACGCTGCCAGGTCTGCTCACTGCATTCGACGATGAAGGTCGCGGTGTCCTTGTCGAACTGGTAGGCATGCGCCCACACCCAGCCATGCCTAGTCTTCTCGAAGATGAAGGTGAAGGCGTCGTCGAATTTCTGCTGCGTGCCGAGCCAGACGAACTTGCACTTGCGTGTGTCTATATCGGGCTTGAACACGTCGACGAAAGCGCCCCGTGCCTTCGAATTCAGCCCGTCGGCGGCGACCACCAGATCGTGGCTCTCCATATAGGGCTTGGGATCGGCGATATCGGTCTCGAAGACCAGCTTGACGCCGAGCTCTCGCGCCCGACGCTGCAGCAGGGTAAGCAGCCGCTTGCGGCCGATGCCGCAAAAGCCGTGGCCGGTCGAAACCGTGCGCACCCCGTCATGGATGACGGCGATGTCGTCCCAATAGGCGAAATGTTTTTTGATCCAGACGGCGCTGACCGGATCATTCCTGGTCAGGTTGTCGAGCGTTTCGGCCGACAGCACGACGCCCCAGCCGAATGTATCGTCTGCGCGGTTGCGCTCGAACACCATCACCTCGTGCGCGGCGTCCCTGAGCTTCATCGAAATGGCAAAGTAGAGGCCGGCTGGTCCGCCGCCGAGAACCGCAACCTTCATGCGTGCGATCTCCTCTTCGCTTTCTGCGCCTATTATCGCGCCAGGGACAATTATTTCAAGCTTAAAGTTTCATAATTGAAGCGGTTGGTCTCAGATGCCTGTGGCGTGCCTGCGGTCAAACTCGCAAGCACGCGCTTGCCGGATCATTTTTCCGGCGTCTTCGGGCTCCACAGCACCGTCTCCGCGCCTTTTTCATACGCCATGCCGTTGGGATAGCTGATCGCTTCCAACTGCAGGCCCCACGGCGCCTGGAAATAGAGAATGGTCTGGCCGGCCGCCGGCCCTTCGGTAACCGGCAGCGGCCCCATCCGCGTCTTGACGCCCTTTTCATCGAGATAGGCTTTCGCCGCAGCGATATCGTCGACATAGAAGGCGATGTGGAAGCCGCCAATGTCGCTGTTGCGGGCCTGCAGATCTCTCTGATCAGGCGCGGTGTATTTGAACAGCTCGATATTCGATCCGTGGCCGCAGCGGACCAGGGTGATCTCCTCGATCACCGCCTTGGGGTCGACGCCCAGTAGATCCTGCATGAACGTGCCCTTGTCGTCGGCGAACGGGCCGAAGGACATCGCTTTCTTGCAGCCGACGACCTCGGTGAAGAAGTCGACGGCCTGCTTCATGTCGGGAACCGTAACCCCGGTGTGATCGTGCCCGCGCATGCCGGGAATGGAGCCGGCGGAAGCGGTGCCGATGCCGGCCAGGACGGCGGTCGCAAGCGTTGCGTTTCGGATTGCGTTCTTCATCTCAGTCATCCTTCTCGCGGGGCGTGGGTGACTTGCCGGGCGCACGCCCGAGGCCCGCTCTTCGGCGTGCGAACGAGATTTGCTGTGAATGGTGCTTCATGCCGATACCTTGGCGGCGGGCAGCAGCCAGCCTTCATCGATTTCGGGCAGCGGAATGGCGGATATCAGGTCGCGCGTGTAGGCTTGCTGCGGCTTCTCGAACAAGGCGTCCGTCGCGCTTGCCTCGACAATCACGCCTTCGCGCATGACGATCACCTGCCGGCACAACCGCCGAATGACAGACAGATCGTGGCTGATGAAGGCGACGGTCAGGCCCATCTCGGCGGCCAGCTTTTCGAGCAGCGTCAGGATCTGTGCCTGGGTCGAGACGTCGAGGCCGGAGACGATCTCGTCGGCCAGCACGAATTTCGGCGACAGCGCCAGCGCACGCGCAATGCCGACGCGCTGACGCTGGCCGCCCGACAGTTCGTGGCGATAGCGGCTGGCGAAGCTCTGCGGCAGGCCGACGCGCTGCAGCGCTTCCGCAACTCGGCCTTTCAGATTGTCGCCGAGGCCGTTCTGCCTGAGGGGTGCTGCGATGATGCTGAAAATGGTGCGGCGCGGATTGAGCGACGACATCGGATCCTGGAAGATCATCTGCAAATTGCGGCGCAGCGGCCTGAGCTCGGCCTCAGGCAGACGCGTGATATCGCGGCCGTCGAAAATGATGCTGCCGGCGCTCGGCTCCAGCAGGCGCACCAAAGCGCGGCCGAGCGTCGATTTGCCCGATCCGGATTCGCCGACGATGCCGGTTACCGATCCCTTGGGTAGGTCGAAATCCAGCCCTTTCAGGATCTCGGCCAAAGGCGCGCGGCCGATCAGCGGCTTTCGGGTCATATCAGGCAGCGCGACCTTCAGCCCGCGCACGGAAAACAGCGGCTCAGCCATGTGGCCGTCTCCAGGCCAGGTCGGCGGCGGCGATCTCCGCGGCCAGTCCGGCCAATACCGCGTCGTCCACCGGTTTCAGCGAGGCGAAGGGATCGGTGTAGCGCGGTGTCGCCGCCATCAGCGCTCGCGTGTAGGGGTGCTGCGGAGCCGCAAACAGCGCCGCCGTTTCGGCCTCCTCCACCACCTTGCCGGCATAGAGCACCGACACTTTCTGGCTGATCTTGGCGACGACGCCGAGATCGTGGGTGACGAACAGGATCGCCGTGCCGTGCTCGCGCTGCAATTGCGCAATCAAGCGCAGGATCTGCTTCTGCACCGTCACATCGAGCGCCGTGGTCGGCTCGTCGGCGACGATCAGCCGAGGTTCGGCGGCGAAGGCGGCGGCGATCAGCACACGCTGGCGCATGCCGCCGGAAAGCTCGTGCGGATAGCATTTGAGGACGCGGTCCGGATCGCGGATCTGCACTTCGTCCAGCAACTGCCGGGTGCGCCGATCGGCTTTATCACCACTCCAGCCGAGGATGCGCACCAGCCGATCGGTCATCTGCGGACCGATGCGGCGCGACGGGTTTAGCGCGGTCAGCGGATCCTGCGGGATCAGTGCGGTGCGGGCGCCGATCAGCGTGCGCCTGGCCTTGGGCTGAAGCCGGCCGAGATCTTCGCCTTCGAGCAGCATATCGCCTTCGACGATGCGCACGCTCAGTGGCAGAACGCCGAGCACCGCCTTGCCGATCATCGTCTTGCCGGCGCCGCTCTCGCCGACCAGCGCGCGCACCTCGCCGGGTTGAACCGAGAGCGAGACCGAGCGTAGCACGCGTTGGCCGTTGGCCAGCACGGCGCTCAAGCCGCTTATGTCGAGGCAGGGTTTCGCGGCGTTCATCGCAGCACCGGATCGAAACGGGCTTTCAACGCCTCGCCGAACTGGCTGAACGACAGCACGGTCAGGATCAGCGTGACCAGCGGGAACACCAGCACCCACCAGGCCTGATGGATCGACAGCCGGCCCTCGGCGATGATGCCGCCCCAGGTTGGATCGTCGGTCGAGATCGACAGATTGACGAAGGACAGGATCGCCTCGACGATGACCGCGATGCCCATCTCCAGCGACAGCAGCGCCACGATCGACGGCACCACATTGGGCAGCACTTCGCGCAGCATGATGCCGATGCGGCCATAGCCGGCGATGCGGGCGTTCTCGACATAGTCCATGCGCGCCTGGCCCATGGTCTCGGCGCGGATCACCCGGCAGAAGCGCGTCCAGTCGATGACGGCGATGGCGATGATGACCGAGCTCAGGCCGGTGCCGAGCACCGCGACCAGCAGGATGGCAAACAGTACCGGCGGGAATGCCATCCAGACGTCGACGATGCGCGAGATGATGCGGTCGGCCCAACCGCCGAAATAGCCGGCGACAAGCCCGAGCGTCGAGCCGACCAGGCAGGCGACCAAGGCCGCCGCGAAGGCGACGATGAAGGCGATGCGAGCGCCGAAGATGAGCCGCGACAGGAGATCGCGGCCGAGGCTGTCGGTGCCGAGCCAGAAGCCGGGTTCCGCGCCGCTCATCCAGAACGGCGGCAGGCGCTCGAACATCAGATCCTGCGCCAGCGGATCCTGCGGTGCCACCAGCGGCGCGAAGATCGCCGCCAGCAGCGCCAGCAGCAGCCAGCCGCCGGCCAGCCACAGCCTTGCGCCCGAGCCATGTCTTGCAATGCGGCTCTCATCCATGGCGCAGCCTCGGATTGAGCAGCGCATACATCATGTCGACAGTCAGGTTGATCAGCACGAACAGCAGCGCGAAGACCAGCACGATGCCCTGGATCAGTGGCAGGTCGCGGTTGATGACGGCGTCGATCGCCATATTGCCGAGACCTTCATAGGAAAACAGCCGTTCGACGATGACGGTGCCGCCGATCAGGAAGGTGAACTGCACGCCGACCAGGGTGAGCGTCGGCAGCGCGGCGTTCTTCAGCGCCTCGCGCAAAATGACCTGCGTTTCCGAAAAGCCCTTGACCCGCGCCAGCACGACGTAGTCGAGATCGAGCACTTCCTTCAGCGACTGTTTCAACAGCTGCGAGATGATCGCGGCCAGCGGCAGTGCCAGCGCCACGGCCGGCATCAACATGTGCCCGAGCAGGTCCTCGGTCAGGTCGAAGCGCAGCCGAGCAATGCTCTCGAACAGATAGAACTGGGTGACGAAGGGCAGGTCGAGCTGCGGCGACACGCGGCCGGAAATATCGAACACGGGGATCAGCACGCCGAATAGCAGGATCAGTACCAGGCCCCACAGGAAGTCGGGAATGGAAAGGGCGGCACCACTGGCGATATCGATGCCGGCTTCGACTGCGGTGCCGCGTTCGCGCGCGCCGAGGATCGCCGCCGTGCCGCCGATCGCCAGCGCCATCAAAAGAGCGACGATAGCGAGCTCCAGCGTCGCCGGCAGCCGGTTGAAGACCAGCCCCAACACATCTTGCCTGAGCGAGATCGAGGTGCCGAAATCGCCCCTGACGACGCCGGACAACCAGATGAAGAACTGCTCGACGATGGTCTTGTCGAGCCCATAGAGCGCACGCAACCGGGCGATGTCGGCATCGGTGGCGCCGGGCGGCAGCATCATCGCGATCGGGTCGCCGGGCGCGACGCGAATGACGACGAAGACGACGACGGCGACGCCGAACAGCGTGATCGCCATCGTCAAAAGACGGATCAGGAATCTTTGCAGCAGCATGGTCGCCTGTATGCCTGGCGGAAAATGCGCGCCGTCGTTGCGGACGGCGCGCGGCAAACCCGGACCGATCTCAGGCCGGGGTCATCAGCGCCGGCAGCAGCGCGCCGGAGACATGCTGCACCACATTGACGCCCTTGGCATGCACGATCGGCTGCGCATACTGGATCAGCGGCAGCACATAGGCCTGCTCGGCGATGTATTTGTCGACAGCCTTCCAGCCGGCGATGCGCTTGGCCTCGTCCTTCTCGCCCCATAGCGGGTTGATCATGTCGATCAGATCCTGGCTGTCCAACACCGAATGCGGGCTCGGGCCATAGGTTGCAAAGCCGGTCGAGGTCGTCGGATCGCCGATGGCGTTGCCCCAGTTATAGAAGGCGGCCGGCGCCAGCTTGTCGGCGGCGCGCAGTTCGTAATGCTTGGCGATCTCGTAGACCTCGATCGTCGCCTCGATGCCAACCTTGCGCCACATGCCGACGATCGCCTGGACCATCTCGTAGTCCTTGGGCTTGAAGCCCTTGGTCGTCTGAATCGTGAACTTGACCGGCTTTTCCGGCGAATAGCCGGACGCGGCCAGCAATTCCCTGGCTTTTTCCGGATTGTGCTCGACCTTGATCGACGCATCGTAGGCGGCATATTCCGGCGTTTCCAGCGTGTCGATGGGTAGGCCGTAGCCGCGCAGCAGCCGGTCGACCAGCAGCTTCTTGTCGATCGCCATCACCGCAGCCTGGCGCACGTTCTTGTCCAGCATCACGTCGATGTCGTTGAAGAAGATCATGCCGATGTCGGAAACATTCTTACACGAGCCGGCAAGCCCGTCCTTGGCGATCAGGCGGTCATATTCCTCATAGGGAATTTCGAGCGTCACCTGCGAGGAACCGGACTCGATTTCGGCAACGCGGCTCGCCGCATCGGTGACGAACTTGATCGTCACATTCTCGAAGGCCGGCTTGCCACCCCAGTAATTCGGGTTGGCCTTCAGCCGCAGGAAGGCGTTGCGCTCGAATTTGTCGACCATATAGGCGCCGGTGCCGATCGGGGCTTTTTCGAAGCCCTCGGCGCCGACCTTCTCATAATAGGCCTTCGGCATGATGTAGCCGGTCAGGAACGACATCCACTTGAAATAAACCGGGTCGAACTGCACCACGTCTCCGGTGATCTTGTTGCCGTCGATCTTGAAGTTGTTGACGTTCTTCCAGACGAACTGGATCGGATTCCCTGTCTTTTCGTCGCCCGCCCGCTGCAGCGACCAGACGACGTCCTCGGCCGTGAACGGCGAGCCGTCATGCCAGGTGACGCCCTCGCGCACCGTCATCATGATCTTGGTGCGATCCTCGTTCCAGCCCCATTCGGTGAGCAGGCCCGGCGCAAAGGACAGGTCCGGCTTCTGCGGAATGAACTGGTCGAACACCGACTGGTAAAGGCCCTGGATCGTCGGGTTGACTGCCGAAGGCCCGGTGGTCGGGTCCCATGACGGCAGGTTGACGTTGTAGGCGATGGTCAGTTCGCCGGCTGCCTTGGCCATTTGCGGCAGGCCGATGACGGTGGCGCCAAGTGCTGCTGCGCCATATCCGAGCAATTCTCGTCTGTTGATTGTCATGGTCGTTCCCCTGTTGGTTTTCTATGCGCGTCGTTGTCGTTCAGTGGGGTCAGGCTCCTTGGGCAACCGCGCCTTGCCCTCCTTCACCCACGGGTGTTTTGAATTCTACCTCCCGCCAAGCTGTTGGGCGAGCATATAGCCCGAGGCCGCACCGGTGCCGGCGCCTGGCCATGTTGCAGCCCCTGTGAGATGCAAATTCCCGACCGGCGTGTTCCACCCGGCATAACCGCGCGCTGGGCGGAACAGAAAATTCTGCGCCAAATGGTGGCTGCCGCAGATCTGGTCGCCGCCGACGAGGTTGGGGTTCTCGCGTTCCAGATCGAGAGGCGAGAACACGGCGCGGCCGAGGATCTTCTGGCGAAGGCCGGGCGCATAGGTCTCGATGATGTCGAGAACGCGCTCGGCATAGCTTTCCTTGATGTTGTCCCAGTGAGCCGGCGCGATCTTGCCCGCCGCATCGCCAAGGATTTCGGCGGGCAGCATGCGCACCTGCACCCACAGAACATGCTTGCCTTCCGGCGCCCGCGACGGATCGACCGCAGTCGGCTGGCCGACGACCAGCACCGGCTCGTCCGGCAGCATGCCGGACATTGCCTGCTGGTAGGTCCGCGACATCGCGTCGAGCGAAGGCGACAGATGGATATAGGCAAACTGCCGAAGCTCGGCGCCGGCGCGCCAATCCGGCAGATCGTCAAGCGCCAGATGGATCATCATCGTGCCCGGCGCATGACGGAATTTTTTCATCGCCGCGTCGAAGCCGGCGTCACTGGTGCCGTTTGGCAAAAGCTTTTCGGCCAGCGCCTTGGGCGCAACGCCGGCGATGACCGCCTTGGTGGCGGTATGCGTCTCGCCGGAAGCAAGCCGCACGCCGGTCGCCTTGCCGGCGGCAACGGTGATCTCCGCCACTTCAGCCCCGGTGGTGATCTTGCCGCCGGCAGCAGTGACCATTCCGGAGAGGGCACGGATGATGGTGTCGGCGCCGCCCCTGCCGAGCACCATGCCGAAGCACTGGTTTGCCATCGATTCCAGGTAGGGGAATACGGCGCCGCCAGCGATGTCGGGGGCGAAATCGAGATGCATGCCCCAGGTGGCCAGCGTCGCCTTGACATGCGGCGACTCGAAATTCTCATCGAGCCACGCGCGGGGTGAGGAAAGCAGCAACCGGCCGGTATCGAGCGCGCCGGCGAAACCCTTCTTGCGCCACAGGTTCCAGGCGGTGCCGGCCAGCGCCCGGCCGCTCATCGGCGCCCCCAGCAGCCGGAACAGATGCTCGGCTTCTCCAGGGAAGGCGTCAACCAGCCGCCGCCATGTGGCGGCGTCGGCTGAGGAAAAAGCTGCCATGCGCGATGCGGTCTTTTCCAGGTCGTTGCTGACGCCGAACCAGCGACCGTCGGGGAACGCACTGGCAAAGCAATCGGCGACCGGCGCAAATTCCAGCCCGTGGCTTTTCAATTCATTTGCATATTTCTTGTGAAAGGCCGAGCCGGCGAACAGGCTCAGATTCATCGCCCCGAAATCGTGCCGGAAGCCGGGCAGCGTGTATTCACGGGTCTGGACGGCGCCACCAATTGTTGCGCCGCGCTCAAAAATCCCGGTTTTCCAACCCTTGAGCGCCAGATGCGCGGCGCATGCCAGACTGTTGTGGCCTGCCCCAACGAATATGGCGTCAAACTCGCTCACACCCCACCCAACCCCATTTCCTTTATGCTTAAAGATAATTGCAGATGCATATGTTTTCGTCTAGTAGGATATTAAGGGCCGCAACGAGCCTTCAGAGCTATCCAAGAAAGAGGGAACAGAGATCATGGACACGCAAAAACTTCTCGGCGAGGTCGCCGGCCAGCTTCTTTCAGGCGCCATTCAGGTGGTCGACCTGACGGCGCCGCTTGGGCCGAATACGCCGCTGATCAAGCTGCCGCCGGAACTCGCTGTCGACACGCCGAAGGTCGAGATCCACGCCATCTCCGCCTATGACAAGAACGGACCGTGGTGGGCCTGGAACTGGCTGAAACTCGGCGAGCACTCGGGCACGCATTTCGACGCGCCGCAGCACTGGATCACCGGCAAGGATTATCCGGACGGCGCCACCGACACCATTCCGGCGCAGAACTTCGTCGGGCCGGTCAATGTCATCGACTGCTCCAGCCAAGCCGCTGCCGACCATGACTTCCTGCTCACCGTCGACCACATCAAGGCGTGGGAAGCCGAGCACGGCGCGATCAACGCCGGCGAATGGGTGGTGATGCGCACCGACTGGTACAAGCGCAACGGCTCGGAAGCCGAATTCCTCAATGCCGACGAGACCGGGCCGCACACGCCCGGCCCGACGGCCGAGGCCATACAGTTTCTGATCAGCAAGGACATCAAGGGCTGGGGCAGCGAGACGATCGGCACCGATGCCGGCAAGGCAGGGGGAATGGAGCCGCCTTTCCCGGCGCACAGCCTGATGCACAAGGCCAACCGCTACGGCCTCGCCAGCCTCTGCAACCTCGACCGGCTGCCGCCGAAAGGCGCGATCCTGATCGCCGCGCCGCTCAAGATCGAGCACGGCACCGGCAGCCCGATCCGCGCACTGGCGCTGGTGCCAAGGCATTAGGACGAGGTGGCGGTCTTCGGGAGAAGATCATGGTCGCAGGTGGTACTGCAGTGATGGGGTGGGAGCGGCAGCCTTGCAAAGCTGCCGCTCTACGGCGCCCCCCTCTGTCCTGCCGGACATCTCCCCCTCAAGGGGGGAGATTGGCAGTTTCGACGCCGCGTTTATTCCTGCAACGTTGGAGATTGGCGAAAGCCGCGATGACATCCGATCTCCCCCCAAGAGGGGGAGATGTCCGGCAGGACAGAGGGGGGCGCCGTAGAGCGCCAATCACCCCAATTGAACTCCTGCCGGCGGAGAGCAACCCTCAATGAACGCGCCCGATCACATCATCGTCGGCAGCGGCATCAACGCGCTGGTCTGCGCGGCGATGCTCGGCGGCAAGGGGGCGAAGGTGCTGGTGCTCGAGCGCAACGACCGCATCGGCGGCTGCATGCGCACCGAGGAGATCACCGCGCCCGGCTTCATCCATGACGTGATGGCGACGACCTTCGTGCTGTTCATCACCTCGCCGGCCTATGCAGCGCTGGGCAAGGATCTGGCGCGGCACGGCCTGGAATTCTGCAACACCGGCACGCCGACCGGCGTGTTGCGCCCGGACGGCAGCTATGCCGTCCTGCGTACCGACCGCGCCGCCAATGTCGCGGCTGCCAATGCGCTTGCCGCAGGCGACGGCGACCGGCACGGCAGCGATGTCGGCGAGATCGAGCGCAATGCCGGCCTGCTGTTCGGACTGCTCGGCGGCAGCCTGTGGTCCTATCCCACGACCAAGCTGCTCGCCGGCGAAGCATGGCGGCGAAGCCCGCGCAATCTTGCCGCCTTCCTCGGCGAAGCGCTGGTGCCGGCGCGCAGCTGGCTCGAAAGCACCTACCAATCCGAAACCACCCGCGCGCTGTGGGCGCCCTGGGTGCTGCATGCCGGCCTTGGCCCGGAAGACGCGTTCTCCGGCCAGATCGCCAAAGTTATCGCCTTCGCGCTGGAAGCTGCCGGCGCGCCGATCGTCAAGGGCGGTGCCAGGAATCTGCTTTCTGCGTTCGAAGCGCTGATCAAGGAGCGCGGCGGCGTGATCCGGACTGAAGGGGACGTTGCTTCCATCATCCAGAGCGGAGGCCGAGCAACCGGCGTGCGGCTGGCTTCGGGCGAAACCGTCACTGCAAAAAAGAGCGTCATCTGCTCGGTCACGCCGACCCAGCTCTACGGGCGGCTGCTCGGTGACGCGGCTCCGAAAGCCGACGTCGAAGCGACACAAAAATACCGCTACGGCAAGGGCAATTTCCAGATCCACTATGCCTTGGACAAACCGCCCGCATGGCGCGGCGAAGGCTTGGACAAGGTCGCGCTGCTGCACCTGACGCCGGGGCTCGACGGCGTGTCGAAAGCCTGCAACGAGGCCATGCGCGGCATGCTGCCGGAGGCTCCGACCATCTGCGTCGGCCAGCCGCACGCACTGGATCCGTCGCGCTGTCCGGACGGCAAGGCGATCCTGTGGCTGCAACTGCCCGAGGCGCCCCGCCATATCAAGGGCGATGCGGCCGGCAAATTGCAGACGCCGGCCGACGGCCGCTGGACCGACGCACTCCGCGAGGCCTACGCGGATCGCGCCGAAGCGATCCTCGCCAGCCATATCGACGGGTTCAAGGACAGCGTGATTGCACGCCGCGCCTATTCGCCGGCCGATCTGGAGGCGATGAACATCAATTTGGTCGGCGGCGATCCCTATGGCGGCTCCTCGACCATCGACCAGTCGTTCCTGTGGCGGCCGTTCAAGACGAGCCGTAATCACGCCACCGGGATCAAGGGCCTCTACCATATCGGCGCCTCCACTCACCCCGGCGCCGGGCTCGGCGGAGGTTCCGGCTCTCTCCTGGCGGGGAGGCTGTGATGGAACAGAAGGTTGAAAAGCGCCAGCGCATCTCGACTTTGGGCCAGATCGGCCTGCAGCAATTCGCGCCCTATCTGATGAACCGCATCATGGGCCGCTACAACGCCACCTTGCGCGACGATTTCCGCAAGCAGGGCCTGACCATTCCGCAGGTCCGGACGCTGGCCGTCCTGTCGGTCACCGACGGCGTCACCGTCAACGACCTCTCGGTCTATACTGTCATCGAGCAGTCGACCTTGAGCCGCACCCTCGACACGCTGGAGGGGCAAGGGTTTGTGCGGCGCGAGCAGGGGGTCACCGACAGCCGTATCCGCCACGTGTTCCTGACCGACGATGGCCGCGCCGAGTTCGCGCGCGCCTGGCCAGCTATGCATGACGCGTTCGAGGCGATGTTCGACGACATCGACGATGCCGAATATGCGGCGTTGATCGCCACGCTGCAGAAGATGCTGAAGAACATTCGCAAGCACGACATTTGATCTTACGCGCTGCCGGATGCCGGCGGTAACGGAAGGAGCCCAAAATGGCCGAACGGTCTTTTGCCAAGGAAGTCGAAAAGCTCAGGCTCGGCGCCGGCGAGGAGTTTTCCGGCGAAGGCATTCTCGCCATCACCAAAGCGCTGCTGCAATGCGGCGTCGGCTATGTCGGCGGCTATCAGGGCGCGCCGATCAGCCATCTGATGGACGTGCTCGCCGACGCACAGGACATTCTGGGCGAGCTCGGCGTGCATTTCGAGGCCAGCGCCTCGGAAGCGACCGCCACCGCCATGCTGGCGGCATCGGTGCATTATCCGATCCGCGGTGCGGCGACCTTCAAGTCGACCGTCGGCACCAATGTCGCGTCGGACGCGCTGGCCAACCTCGCCTCGGGCGGCGTTACTGGCGGCGCGCTGATCATCGTCGGCGAGGATTACGGCGAAGGCTCCTCGATCATGCAGGAGCGCAGCCACGCCTTCGCCATGAAGAGCCAGGTCTGGCTGCTCGACCCGCGCCCGAATCTGCCGTCGATCGTCAAGGCGGTGGAGGAGGGCTTCGAGCTGTCGGAGATTTCCAACACGCCTGTCATGCTGCAGGTCCGCATCCGCTGCTGCCACGTCCATGGCCATTTCATTGCCAAGGACAACAAGCGGCCGGCGATGACGGTGGCCGATGCGCTCGACGCGCCGCGCCGCGATACCGGCCGCATCGTGCTGCCGCCCGCTTCGTTCCTGCACGAGAAGGAGAAGGTGCAGAAACGCTGGCCGGCTGCCGTGGATTTCATCCGTAACAACAAGATCAACGAATTCTTCGGCCCGGAGCACGGGTCGGTCGGCATCGTCATGCAGGGCGGCATGTACAATTCGGTTATCCGCGCCCTACAGCGGCTCGGCCTCGCCGACACTTATGGCGCGACAGACGTGCCGCTTTATGTACTGAATGCCGTCTATCCCTTGATCGATGATGAGTTCCTGTCCTTCTGCGAGGGCAAGGACGCCGTGCTCGTCGTCGAGGAAGGCCAGCCCAACTATATCGAGCAGGCTTTTGCCGCGATGCTGCACAAGGCCGGGCGCGGCACCAAACTGGTCGGCAAGGAACACCTGCCGATGGCCGGCGAATACACCGGTCAGGTCATGCTCGACGGCATCGGATCGTTCCTGCGCGCCACCATCCCGCATCTGCTGCCAAGCGAGGTCCGCGCGCCGAACAAGATCGGCGACGGGCTCGA
This sequence comes from Mesorhizobium robiniae, assembly GCF_040545535.1. Classification (NCBI taxonomy): domain Bacteria; kingdom Pseudomonadati; phylum Pseudomonadota; class Alphaproteobacteria; order Hyphomicrobiales; family Phyllobacteriaceae; genus Mesorhizobium; species Mesorhizobium robiniae. The sequence continues at coordinate 585,944 of NZ_JBEPMC010000002.1, read as the reverse complement.
TACCGCCGACCTGATCAACGTCGTCCCCGGCCGCCCGCCCGGCTTCTGCGTCGGCTGTCCGGAACGGCCGATCTTTGCCGCCACCAAGCTGGTCGAACAGGAGTTGGGCAAGCACCACATCGCCTCCGACATCGGCTGCCATCTGTTCTCGATCATGCCGCCTTTCGAGCTAGGCGCTACCACGATGGGCTACGGCTTGGGGCCGGCCTCGGCTTCGGCGTTCAATTCGCCCGATGCCAAGCGCCGCTCGATCTCCTTCGTCGGCGACGGCGGCTTCTGGCACAACGGCCTGACCTCGTCGGTCGGCAATGCGGTGTTCAACAAGAACGACGGCGTCATCGTCATCGTCGACAATTTCTATTCAGCCGCGACCGGAGGGCAGGACATTCTTTCATCCCGCGCCGGCAACAAGACGAAATCGACCAAGCATCCGATCACCGAGGCGGTGAAAGGCATGGGCGTCAAATGGCTGCGCCACATCGACCGCACCTATGATGTCACCAAGATGCAGGACACGCTGCGCGAGGCGCTGACGACGGACGAGAAGGGCCCGAAAGTCATCGTCGCCTCGTCCGAATGCATGCTCAACCGGCAGCGCCGCGAGAAGCCGCTGGTCGATAAGGCGATCAAGGGCGGCGAGCGCGTCCTGAAGCCGAAATTCGGCGTCGACGAGGATATCTGCACCGGCGACCACGCCTGCATGCGGCTTTCCGGCTGCCCGTCGCTGTCGGTGAAGTCGCTGGACGATCCGCTGCGCGACGATCCGGTGGCGCATATCGACCAGAGCTGCGTCGGCTGCGGCAATTGCGGCGAGGTCGCCGATGCGGCGGTGCTGTGCCCATCCTTCTACCGCGCCGACGTGGTGCACAATCCGAGCCGCTGGGACCGTTTCCTGGAAGCTGCGCGTCGCGCCACGATCGGCTTCTTGCAGCGGCGCCGTGAAAGCCGGCGCCTGACATTCGCCGATGCTTGACGCCGTCCCCTCATCGCGCTCGAAAGCCGGCGCTCTCGAAGACGAGCGCGTCATCAAGCTTGCCGTGCTGGCGGTCGGCGGCCAGGGCGGCGGCGTGCTGGCCGACTGGATCACCGACGTCGCCGAACGCAATGGCTATGTCGCGCAATCGACCTCGGTCGCCGGCGTCGCCCAGCGTACCGGCGCCACCATCTATTATGTCGAAATGTGCCGCGACACCGGCCGGCTGCCGGTCTTCGCGCTGTCGCCTTCGCAGGGCGACGTCGACATCTTGATCGCCGCCGAACTGATGGAAGCCGGCCGCGCCATCATCCGTGGCTTCGTCACGCCCGAGCGCACCACGCTGATCGCGTCGTCGCACCGCATCGCCGCGGTGTCGGAAAAGATCGAGCCCGGCGACGGCCGCGCATCGTCGCCAAAGGTGCATGCGACAGCGGAAGCCGCGGCCAAGCGCTTCATCGCCTTCGACATGGAGAAGATCGCCGCCGACAATGGCTCGATGATCTCGGCCAGCCTGCTCGGCGCACTGGCGGGGTCCGATGCCTTGCCGTTCACGCGCGAGAGCTATGAGCAGGCGGTCAGTGCCGGCGGCCGCGGCGTGAAGGCCAGCCTCGCCGCCTTCGGCGCCGCCTTCGATCGCGCCCGTGGTATCACGAACACGCCACCTCTGGGCGAAAAAGCTGCGGAGCCGAAAGCCATCGAAACCGGCGCGACGGCCAAGGTGAGTGGTCCGGAAAACCTGCTGAAGGGCTGGCAGGATCTTGCGGCCCGCGTCGCTGCGCTGCCGCTTCCCCTGCGCGACATGTCGCTTCGCGGTCTGAAAAAGGTCGTCGACTATCAGGACATCGCCTATGGCGGCGAGTATCTCGACCGGCTAGACCGGGCGGTCATCCTGGACAAAGCCGACCACGACTACGCGCTGTCGATATCAGCGGCAAAGCATCTGGCCAACGCCATGTGCTACGACGACATGATCCGCGTCGCCGACCTGAAGACGCGCTCGACCCGCGACAAGCGAGTACGCCGTGAGGTCGGCGTCAAGGACGGCTCGATCCTGCAGGTGACCGAATATTTCCATCCGCGTATCGAGGAATTCTGCGGCACGCTGCCGTCTGGCCTCGGCAGCTACATCGAGGCGCGGCCCAAGCTCGCCGCCTTCCTCGACCGCCGCATCAACCATGGCCGGCGCATCCGCACCGACAGCTTTGCCGGCTTCACCGCGCTGTGGTTCATCGGCGGCCTGCGCCGCTGGCGCCGCCGCCTGCTGCGCCACAAGGTCGAGACCGCGCATCTCGAGCGCTGGTACGCACTGGCGCTCGGGTATGTGCCGAAAGACTACGCGCTCGCCACGGAAATCCTCAACTGTCGCCGGCTGATCAAGGGCTACAGCGACACCCATGTCCGCGCCAGGTCGAAATTCGACCGCGTACTGTCGGCGCTGGATCTGCTCAAGGGCCGCACTGATACCGCCGACTGGATCAGGCGCCTGCGCGAGATGGCGTTGAAGGACGAGAAGGGCGACATGCTCGACGGCGCGCTGAAGACCGTGGCGACGCTGGGCGATGGCGCCGGTTCACCGAACTGATCGTGAACTAACTGGTGCTGCTTGCGCAGGTCTAACACGCGACGCCGGCGACCCTATCGGTCGCGGACTTTCCGTGAATACCCTACGGAATGCAATACTTCTCGACGTCACGCGCCGTGAACTCTGCTGCGCGTCGCCACGCTTCGTCGGTATCGCCCCGGTAGGTCAGGTATCGATCGCAGACAGGTTTGTTGTCGTTCAGATCTAGCACTGCAAACTTCACCCAGCCGACGAGCGTGCTCATCTTGTGCATCTGGCCGATCAGGAGATATCTCGCGCTGGCTGTTCTTGCCTGCTTCGAGAGATCGACAAGGCCAGGGTCCCTGATGGTGCAGTGTCCCGTCTGGCAGGGCAGCGCGACGAGGTCGATCTTCCGATTGTCCGAAAGACCATCCTGCAACGCAACGCCAAAGGCCTTCAGCCGCGCTTCGTGTTCGGCGGTCTGGTCCCTGACCTCGCCGGATGTATCCCTGAACTCGAAATCCGCGACAGCGAGGGCCGTTGGCTCGACGGCATCGGCAAAAGCGGCCGATGCAAGCACACCGGCGCCGATCAGGGTCAGGAGAAATTGTCCGCACTCAAAAAGTCGAAATCGAACTTCTGCACATAGCACCTTGAGCATCATCTCGTTCTCCGAGGTCGGGACGATAGCGATCCCAATGGCGGTGCCCATTGTCTCTTCGCGTTGTTGGGCGCGGAGAGAAGTGCAAGACTAGCCGGTTGCGTCGCAACGTCAACTTTTCCACCCGTTACTGGGTGGACTCGACCTTCGCGACGACGAGCTTGCCTTTGGCGCGCGAGATTTCGAGTGTCTGGCCGGGTTTTGCCAACTCGCCCGGGACCGAGATCACCATCGCCTGGCCCTCGGTGAGCGTCGCGACAAAGCGCACGGGCAGGTTTTCTTCGCCCGCCGCCATCGTGGTGACCACCCGGTAGCCGTCATCGGCCTCGGTGTAGTAGACGACACCATGAAAATTGCCGAGATCGACGGTCCCGCCCTGGCGGGCCGTCAATTCGCCGGCGGAAGCGGAACTTGCCGCAATGCAAAGCGCTGCAAGAGCTGTGTATCTGAACATCGTATTTCTCTCCATTTAGAATTGTCGTTCGGGTGGATGGTCGCCTTCGGCTGCATCCAATAAAAATCACGCTGCGAGCTGATCCTCGCGGGCAGCCGCGATCATCACACTCGCGAGCAACCCGTAGGCCGTCTCCCAAGCGTCGCGGACAGCCGGCGTAAAAGCCTCGCCGAGACCGGCCGCCAACGCCTCGATGAGCGCTTGCCCGACGATCGGGTAATGGTGCTCCTTGGCACCGTAGGCCACGTGACGCCTGGCGAGCACGCGCACCGTCGGGAGAATGGTGTCGGCACGATCTAGTCCGTGCACGACGAAGCCCAGGCTCGCCATCAGCTTGGCGCCTTGCTTGGTCATGTCTGTCACCGGAAACAGCGCGCGAAGATCCGGGTTGATCGCGAACAGGCGTTCATAGAACAGAGCGGCGGCGGCCACGCGTATTGCGACGACCTGGCGAAAACTGTCCTGGACGAGTCTGATCTGGTCGGGTGTCATCGGCGACGCTCCTGCCGTTACTGGCCTGGTGAGGCTCGGAACATCCCGGCAAAGCGTTTCGCGCGCATGTCGCCCGCGCGTAGATGTGTTTCAGTTGTGTCTCAGTTGGTTTTCATTTGCGCGCATTTGTCTTCATATTCGCGTGGTGTTGGGGCGCCGCTGGGCTCCAACACTTCAATTGAGATGCGCGCCAGTCTGAAACGGCGTTCGCAAAAACGTCGCGGCTATCGTTCGAGGAACACCGAAACGCGGATGCTCGGCTCCCTGGCTGAGTGCCAGGTCAGGCGCCCGGCACCCCCGGCAGATCCGCATCCTTGGCGACAGGAGGACGGCGCGACAACCGCTCGGAAAGCCTCGCCACCCACGAAGGTTCCACAACACCAGGCTTTTGGCGGTGGTCCAGGCCGGCCGACGACGGAGGACACGTGCGCAGGCCCGTCGGCAATGATATGCCCATAACTGACAATCCATGCAGGCGCATCAGCTTGGAACCGCATCGGTAGTCGGTCATTATCTCAGGGAGCCGGCGGCTCCTCCCTTATACCCGTCCGGATGGAGAAATCATGCTGCGGATACTCATTGCTTCGTCTTTTCTTCTTGCCTTCGGCGCGCCCATGCTCGCGCAGGACCGTTCCAGAAGCATAGAAAGCGAAACAGGCCGCATTGCGGTCGAGAGCTTTGCCGAAGGGCTCGAACATCCCTGGGGCGCGGCCTACCTGCCCGACGGCGCGTTGCTGGTCACCGAGCGTCCGGGCCGCCTGCGGCTCGTCTCGACCGACGGGGCCGTTTCCGATCCGATCGACGGTGTGCCGAACGTCCTCGCCAGCGGACAAGGCGGCCTGCTGGACGTGGCGCTCGATCTCGATTTCGCCAACAACCGGACGGTTTATCTCTCCTATTCGGAGGAACGCCGCGGCGGCGCGGCCACGTCCGTCGGCCGTGGACGTTTGGACGAGAACGGGCGCGCGCTATCGAACTTCGAAGTGATCTTCCGGCAGGAACCAGCCGTCTCCAGCCGGCACCACTTCGGTTCCCGCCTGGTATTCGCGCCGGACGGCAAGCTCTTCGTCACGCTCGGCGAGCGCGGCAAGGCGGGACAGGCGCAGGACGCGAACAATCATCTCGGGACGGTCGTCCGCATCAATCCCGATGGTTCGGTGCCTGACGACAATCCCTTCGTCGGCAAGGACGGCGCCGACGAGATATGGTCCTACGGCCATCGCAATGTGCAAAGCGCAGCGATCCATCCCGAAACCGGCGTGCTCTGGACGGCGGAAATGGGACCGCGCGGCGGCGACGAGCTGAATATTCCGCAAGCAGGCAAGAATTACGGCTGGCCCGTGGTCAGTTGGGGCCGGCACTATTCGGGCGAACGCATCCCCGATCCGTCCACTCGGCCGGAGTTTGCCGCCTCCGTCCATAGCTGGACGCCGGTCATCTCGCCTTCCGGCATGACCTTCTACACCGGCGACATGTTTGCCGATTGGCGAGGCGACCTGTTGATCGGCGGACTGTCGGCGAAAGGCATCGTTCGCGTCAGGATCGACGGCGAGCAGGTCGCAGGCGAGGAAGTCCTCGCCCTCGGCAGGCGTATCCGAGACGTGGTGCAGGCTCCCGACGGCGCGGTCATGGCGTTGACCGATGAACGAGCGGGAAGGATATTGCGACTGTCGCCGGCAGCATCGCAGTGATCCCAAGCGGCGCGTCAGACAATTTCTTGAAAATCGGGGGTAGGAGATTGGTGCCGCTTAGGTGACTCGAACACCTGACCCCATCATTACGAATGATGTGCTCTACCAACTGAGCTAAAGCGGCCCGGGAAGCCGGGGCCTCCAAGATGGGCTGGGTGATAGACGCAACCGGCCGCAAATTCAAGATGGGACTTGGCAATTCGTGTCGGGAGCTCCGCCGGGCGCATTAAGGGGGCCGCCGCGCGAATCCCGCATGCGCTCGCGTGATGCCACCGGCAGGTGCGCAGTGCCGCGTTGGTGCCGTGACGGGAAAATCGGTGAAAAATGTTGATTTCTTTACCGAAAACCGCCGAAATGGGCCTTGAACGCATCGCCAAGGCAGATTGGGGCCGCTGGCCCGTTGATTGATTGGTCGCCTACGGCTAACGATCATGACAATGTGACCGTACGTGCAGAGGGGTCCCGTTTGGACGCGATCGAAAAAGCGATCCGGAATGCCTTCGAGAAAGGCAATGCCGAAGACCGGACGTTTCGCGAAAGGGTCTATCGATCGGCCTTCGCTGCACTGGACCGCGCCCTGCAGGCCAACCCGGGGGTGACGGTGGAAGTTGCCATCAAGCGCCGCAAGGCGGTGCAGGCCAAGATCACCGAAATCGAATCCGAGTTCCTGCCGGCGGTTCCCGACGTCGGCCCAGCGACGGATGATGACGCCGCGGCACCGGCGGTGGAGCGGCCGGCTGAAGGCGCAGCCGAATCGACTGTCGATGCCGATACTGAACCTTCACCGTCGCCTGAGATCGTTGTCGACGGTCCAGTAAAGCCGCCTGTATCCGACGCGCCGCGGTCGCGCGTCCTGCCGGTCGTTCCCGATATCATGCCCGAAGCGGTTTCTGCCCATGTGCCGGAGATCGACATGTCGTCCCCTGCATCGACCGGAGACGGCGACGCGGAGGTGATGCCCGACCGCGACGACAGGCGTGTGAGGGGCCGCCGCCTGCCCCTTACAGCGATCTTCCTCGGCGTGACGCTGCTCGCCGCTGCCGGCATCGGCGTCTATTTCGCTGCGCAGACCGGCGTGTTCAAGTCGGCGGCAGAACTCGACACGGCCCCCCCGCAAACGCCGCCGACGGTGGAGGACGATGATTTCACGCCGCCAAGCGATACGGCCTCGCCGCTGACCCCCGGCGCCCCGGATGAGAATCGCGATTGGATCAATGTGTTTTCGCCGAGCGACCCGGCGCTTGTCAGTGCGCCTTCGGATGCCAGGGCCGAAGTCATGGAGGACGATAGCGGTTCCTTCCTGCGCATACGGTCGGGCGCCTCCGGTTCGGCCATCAGCTTCGACGTCGGGCAGGGTGTGCTGGAAAAACTCGCCGGCAAGCACGCCGTGTTCGACATCATCGCCCGTTCCGAGGAAGGCAAGGAGACGCAGATCTCCGTCGACTGCAATTTCGGCGAACTCGGCGACTGCGGCCGCAAGCGCTACGCGGTCGGCCACGAGCACAACGAATATCTGTTCGACGTGCGGTTCCCCGACAAGCGTCCGGGCGCTGCCGGCACCATCGCCATCAATTCCGACTTCGACAAGCAGGGCAAGTCGGTCGACATCTACGAGATCCGCGTCTCGATCGTTCCTTGAGCCTCAACGCATCGTGCGTCCGATTGGACGCACGTCGCTCTAGCTAACGGTCGAGCAGCGCCTGCAGCGTCTCGATGCGGTCGGCTTCGGCCGCCGGCTTGTCCCAGCGCAGCCGGGAAATGCGCGGAAAGCGCATGGCGACGCCCGATTTGTGCCGCGTCGAGCGGTTGAGCCCTTCGAACGCCACCTCCAGCACGAGGCCTTGCTTGCGGTCGGCCCGCACCGAGCGGACCGGGCCGAAACGCTCGATCGTGTTGTCGCGAACATATTTGTCGATCTGCCGCAGCTCCTCGTCTGTGAAGCCGAAATAGGCTTTGCCCACCGGCACCAGTTCCTCCGATCCTTCCGGCCCGGACCAGACGCCGAACGTGTAGTCCGAATAAAAGCTCGAACGCTTGCCGTGGCCGCGCTGGGCATACATCAGCACGGCGTCGACCGTGTGCGGATCGCGCTTCCACTTGAACCATGGGCCTTTCGGCCGGCCGGTGAGATAAGGCGAATCCCAGCGCTTCAACATCACGCCTTCGATGACCGGATGCAGCGGCTTGCGGCGCAATTCTTCCAGCGCCTGCCAGTCGGTGAATTCCACCAGCGGCGAAAGATCGAAGCGGCTCGGATCGAGGCCAGTCAGAAAGCCTTCGAGGCGGCCGCGCCGCTCACGGAAGGAGAGCGTGCGCAAATCCTCGTCGCCGATCTGAAGCACGTCGTAGCAACGCATGAACGCCGGATATTGCTGCTGGATCTTCGGCGTCACGCTCTTGCGGTTCAGCCGCTGCTGCAGGTCCGAGAACGTGCCTGTCGCCTGCCGGGGATCGCCAACCAGAAGCTCGCCGTCGAGAGTGGCGGAAAAGTCCATTGCCTCGGCGAGATCCGGAAAAGCCCCGGAGACGTCGTCGCCGGTCCGCGAATAAAGCCGGCGAATGCCACCTTCCGATACGGCCTGGACGCGGATGCCGTCCCATTTCCACTCGGCTGCGTAGTCCGCGGGGTCGAGCTTTTCGAGGTCGCCGTCACCAATCGGGTTCGACAGCATCACCGGCCGGAACAGCGCCAGCGCCGTTTTCTCAGGCTTCTCGGCCTTGCCCTCCAGCCAGGCGAACAGCTCGGCATAGGGCGGCGCCAGTCCGTGCCAGAGCTCCTCGATTTCGGCGATGTCGACCTTGCCGAGGTCGGCCAGCGCCTGCTTGGCCAACCGCGCCGAGACGCCGATGCGCAGGCCGCCGGTGACCAGCTTGATGATGGCGAAGCGCGCCGAGATGCTGGCGCTGTCGAGCAGCCTCGCCAGCACCTGCGGTCCATCGGAACGGCTCGCCGCCTGCAGCTTTGCCACGACCTCGGCGAGCGTCGGCGAATGGTTCGGGACGGTCCCGGGCGATTGCGGCCAGACCAGCGACACGGTCTCCGCGAGATCGCCGACATAATCGTAGGAATAGCCGAACAGCACCGGGTCCATGCGCTCGATGACCAGTGTGCGCAGCATCGCCGGCTTGACCGCCGCGATGGTGAGGTCACCGGTGATCGCAGCCAGCGCCAGCCCGCGATCCGGATCCTCGACGCTGCGGAAATAATCGGTCAGCAGCGTCAGCTTGCCATTGCGCGACGGCGTCAGGACGAGGCGGTCGAGGAGTTCGGCGAAGCGGTTCATGGCGGTAGGAACCATGGGCGAGCGTCGCGTTCTGTCGCGCCCCCCTCTGGCCTGCCGGCCATCTCCCCCACTTGGGGGGAGATTGGATGGCGTCGCCGGTTTCGCCAACCATCAACGTTGCAGAACGAGCGCCGGCGAAGAAGCTGCCAATCTCCCCCCAAGTGGGGGAGATGTCCGGCAGGACAGAGGGGGGCGCCGTAGGGCGCTGCGTCGAAGATCGCCATCAGCTCAATCGCCCTCATCCTCATAACCGACCAGATGCAGCGGCCGCGCGGCGATGCCTTCGAGTTCGCACCAGCGCACCAGGGCTTCCTCGCGGCCATGCGTCACCCAGATTTCCCCGGCGCCGGTCTCTTTGATCGTGGCGGTCAGCTCGTCCCAGTCGGCATGGTCGGAAATGATCAACGGCAGCTCGACGCCACCCTGCTTGGCGCGCTGGCGGATGCGCATCCAGCCTGATGCAAAGCACGAGATCGGATCGGGAAAGCGTCGCGCCCAGCGGTCGGCGAAGGCCGATGGCGGGCCGACGACGATGGCGCCGGCAAAATCGTCCTTGCCGCCGCTCTCGACGGTCGCCGGCTCCAGCGTCCCGAGGTCGATGCCTTGGCTCTGGTAGTAGCCGCTGAGCTTGGCCAGTGCGCCATGGATGTAGATCGGCCTGTCGTAGCCGGCATCGCGCAGCAACCGCATGACGCGCTGCGCCTTGCCGAGCGCGTAGGCGCCGACCAGATGCGCGCGTTCGGGAAACTGCGCCGTCGACTTCAGCAGGCGGGCGGTCTCTTCGGTATCGGGCGGATGGCGGAACACCGGCAGGCCGAAGGTCGCCTCAGTGATGAACACGTCGCATCTGATCGGCTCGAATGGTGCGCAGGTCGCATCCTTCTGGCGCTTGTAGTCGCCCGACGCGACGATGCATGTGCCCTGGTGCACGACCTCGATCTGTGCCGAGCCGAGCACATGGCCGGCCGGATGGAAGGTGACCGTGACGCCGTCGTTCAGGGCAATCGGCTCGCCAAGTGCGGCGGCTTGCGTCGTGCCGGCAAAACCCTCGCCGTAGCGCAGCCCCATGATGTCAATCGTCTGTTGGGTGGCCAGCACGGAGCGGTGGCCGGAACGGGCATGATCGGAATGGCCGTGCGTGATCAGCGCCCGGTTGACCGGCCGCACCGGGTCGATAAAGAAATCGCCGGGCGGGCAATAGAGGCCCTCGGGCCGGGGATGGAGCAGGTCGCTGGCGCGCATGGCCTAGAGATAGTTGCAAATTCCGGCGCGGGAAGCCTGTTGCAAGTGACTGCTGACTCGGCCTACAGGCAACTGTCGGCGGGTCTCCGTTTTCAGACCTCGTCCGGCACCCTTTTTCGTCTCGCCTGCGCCACGCGTGGCGGCGGCTGCGAAAAAGCCCGATTCGCATGCCCGAAAGGGCGGGACATCGAAACGGAGGACGTTCCATGCGTTGGAACTTGGTGGTCTTGGCATCTTGCCTGGCAATGGCCGGCTGCGCCGGCGCTTCGATTGCCGAGCGACAGGATGAGAATGTCCAATCCTCGCTGCAATATGACAGCGTGCCCTGCGACCAGTTGCTGGCGCAACGAAACCGGCTGGCGCAGCAATACCGCCTTCCGCAGGATGCCAAGCCGTCCTTCTCCGATCCGGGGGTGGGTCTCGGCCCGTTCACGCCGGACGTCCGTTCCAAGACCCAGCGTGAAGTCGAACAGGCAAGCGGGCGGATCGATGCGATGAACCGGTCGATCACCCGCCGCGAATGTGGCAAGCCAGCCAAGCGGACCACGTTTGGGCTGCCGGGTTAGTTCCCCTGTGCAGTGGATTTTGCCGGCTGCCGGCCGATCGGCGGCGCTCTAATACCCTGCGTCGCGGTTCACCAGGTTCTCAAGCTTCTCGCCGCGCTCGAAGGCGGCCATCTGGCGCAGCATGATCGGCACCAGATGAACGGGGTCGGAGGTCGCGGCTGCATGCGGCGTCACGAACACTTTCGGGTGGCTCCACAGCGGACTGGTCTTTGGCAGCGGCTCGACCTCGAACACGTCGAGGCTCGCCTCCTTCAGCGTGCCGTCGTCCAGCGCGCGCACGATGTCGGCATCCTTCTGCAGGCGGCCGCGCCCAGCATTGATCAGCACCGAACCGCCAAGGCCGTTGCGTTTCCTCAGCTCCTTCAGCACGCCGTAATTGATGATGCCTTGCGTCTGCGGGGTGAGCGGCAAAAGCACCACCAGAATGTCGGTGGCGTTGAGGAACGGGATCAACCCCGCCTCGCCCGCATAGGTCGAAACACCTTCCATCGTCCGCTCGCTGCGCGACCAGCCATTGACCGCGAAGCCGAGCGACAAAAGCACCGACGCCGCCGCGCGGCCAAGCGTGCCGAGCCCCATGATGCCGACGGAGATGTCGCCGGCTGGCCGCTGCGGCGGCTCGTGCCAGATCTTCCTTTTCTGCTGCGACCGGTAGAGCATGCCCTGGCGGTGATGATCGAGCACCCGCCAGACGACATATTCGGTCATGTATTGGGTCAGGTTGTCGGCGACGACCTTCACGATCGGCACGTCGGGCACAGTGGGATCGGCCAAGATGTGGTCGACGCCGGCGCCGATCGAAAAGACAGCGCGCAGATTGGGCAGCGACGACAGAAGGTTTGGCCGCTGCTTCCAAACCACCGCATAGGTGATCGAGGGATCGCTGGCGCCGTCTGGCTCGAGCACCACCTCGCGTTCCGCCGACAGCAATTCGCGCCAGCGCTGCGGATGAAAGCCGGTGACGGCAAGCAGGATACGGCCTTTTTCCATTTCCCGAGTTTTCTTCCCCTTTTGTAAAGGTTACTCGCTGACGATGCCGACCGGCGCCGTCTCGATCCTGAACGCGGCCGAGATCAGCGCCTTGGTATAGTCGGTCTGCGGCCGTTCGAAAATCTGTTCGGATGGGCCGGCCTCGACGATTCTGCCATTGCGCATGACGATGACGTCGTTGGCAAGCGCGCGGATGACCTTCAGATCGTGGCTGATGAACAGATAGGCGAGGTCGTGTTTCGCCTGCAGGCTGCGCAGAAGGTCGACCACCTGCGCCTGCACGCTCATGTCGAGCGCCGAGGTCGGCTCATCCAGCATGACGAAGCGCGGATTGAGCACCATGGCGCGGGCGATGGCGATACGCTGGCGCTGGCCGCCGGAAAACTCATGCGGATAGCGATTGCGCGTGGCGGGATCGAGCCCGACTTCCCCGAGCACATCGACGATGCGCTTGTCACGCTCATCGGGCGACAGTTTCGGCTCGTGGATCTTCAGCCCTTCCTCGATGATTTCTGAGACCGACATGCGCGGGCTCAAGGATCCGAACGGATCCTGGAAGACGATCTGCAGCTCGCGCCGCAGCGGCCGCATGGCATTGAAGGTCAGTTCGTTGATGTCGCGCCCGTTGAACCGAATGGTCCCCGTCGACGGGATCATCCTGGCCAGCGCCAGGCCGAGCGTCGTCTTGCCCGAGCCGGATTCGCCGACGACGCCGAGCGTCTGGCCGGCGCGCACAGTGACGTCGATGCCGTCGACCGCCTTCACATTGTCGACGGTGCGCCGGAAAAAGCCTTTCTTGATCGGAAACCAGACTTTTATGTCCTGGCCCGTCATGACAGGCTTGGCGGCAGCGTTGGCCGCCGGCGGCTTGCCCTTCGGTTCGGCGGCAAGCAGATGCCGCGTATAGGTATGCTGCGGGTTGGCGAAGATATCTTTCGTCGGTCCGGTCTCGACGATCTTGCCTTTTGTCATCACGCAGACCCGGTCGGCGATCTTTCTGACGATGCCGAGATCGTGGGTGATGAACAGCATCGACATGCCCTTGCGGCTCTTCAGCTCCGCAAGCAGTTCGAGGATCTGCGCCTGCACGGTGACGTCGAGTGCCGTCGTCGGCTCGTCGGCGATCAGCAATTCGGGCTCGTTGGCCAGCGCCATGGCGATCATGACGCGCTGGCGCTGACCGCCGGAAAGCTGGTGCGGATAGGCGTCGAGCCGCTTCTCCGGCTCGCGGATGCCGACCTCGTTGAGCAGTTCCAGCGTGCGCGCCTTGGCTTGGCGATCGCCCAGTCCCTGGTGCAGCGTCAGCACCTCGACGATCTGTTGCTCGATCGTATGCAGCGGATTGAGCGAGGTCATCGGCTCCTGGAAGATCATGGTGATCTTGTTGCCGCGCACGCGGCGCAATTCCTTCTCGTCGGTGGAGAGCAGGTCGGCGCCCTGGAACAGGATCTTTCCCGACGGATGGCTGGCGGCCGGATAGGGCAGAAGCTTCAGCACCGACAGCGCCGTGACGGATTTGCCGGAGCCGGATTCGCCGACCAGCGCCACCGTCTCGCCTTTGGCAATGTCGAAGGAAATGTGGTCGACCGCCATCGATTGGCGGCCCTCTTGCACGAAGGCGACGCTGAGATCGCGCACGGAGAGGATAGGGGCTTGGCTCATCTGAACGTCTTGCGCGGATCGAAGGCGTCGCGGGTCGCCTCGCCAACGAAGACCAGCAGCGACAGCATCAGCGAGATGACGACGAAGCCGGAAATGCCCAGCCACGGCGCGTTGAGGTTGCGCTGCGCCTGCTTCAAGAGCTCGCCCAGCGAGGCCGAGCCGGGTGGTAGGCCAAAGCCAAGATAGTCGAGCGAGGTCAGCGTCGAGATCGAGCCGCTGAGCAGGAAGGGCAGGAACGTCAGCGTCGCCACCATGGCGTTTGGCAACAGATGCCGGAACATGATGGTGCCGTTGGACACCCCGAGCGCGCGCGCCGCGTTGACATATTCGAAGTTGCGGGCACGCAGGAACTCGGCTCGCACCACGCCGACCAGCGCCACCCAGGAGAACAGCAGCATCAGCCCGAGCAGGATGAAGAAGCCGGGCGGCAGAATGGCGGCGACGATCAGCAGGAGATAGAGCACCGGGATCGCCGACCAGATTTCTATGAAGCGCTGGAACAGAAGGTCGGTCCAGCCGCCGAAATAACCTTGCAATGCGCCGGCCGTCACGCCGATCAACGCCGAACCGGCGGTGAGGATCAGGCCGAACAGCACCGAGACCCTGAAGCCGTAGATGACGCGGGCCAGCACATCGCGGGCCTGGTCGTCGGTTCCCAGCCAGTTCCAGTTGCCGACAACGCAATTGGGGTCAGCCGCACCTTGCGGATACTGATTGCAGCGTGTCTTGACGTCATAGAGCCAGGACGGCTTGGTGGGCGCCGCTTCGGGGATGGCATTGTTGACCGTCCGGTAGGAGTAGCGGACCGGCGGCCAGATCATCCAGCCATGGGCATTGATCTCGTCCTGGATGACCGGGTCGCGATAGTCGGTGACCGCATAGAAGCCGCCGAACTTCTCCTCGGGATAGGCGACCAGCACCGGAAACAGGATCTCGCCCTTGTAGGAAACCAGGACCGGCTTGTCGTTGGCGATCCATTCGGAAAACAGCGACAGCACGAAAAGCACGAGGAATATCCACAGCGACCAATACCCGCGCCGGTTGGCCCTGAAATTCTGCAGGCGCCGCTGGTTGAGCGGCGACAGCCAGGGTCGAGCAATCCGGTCCGGTGCGGTTTCGACCGCGGTCCCGGCCATCAGACGTCTCTCCGCTCGAAGTCGATGCGCGGATCGACCCAGGTATAGATCAGGTCGGACAGGAGCCCGACAATTAGCCCAAGCAGCGAGAAGATGTAGAGATTGGCGAAGACCACCGGGTAGTCGCGCTCGACCACCGACCTGAAACCGAGCAGGCCGAGGCCATCGAGCGAAAAGATGTTCTCGATCAGCAGCGAGCCGGTGAAGAAGGCCGAGATGAAGGCGCCCGGAAAGCCGGCGACGACGATCAGCATGGCGTTGCGGAAGACGTGTCCGTAGAGAACCTGCCGTTCCGACAGGCCTTTGGCGCGTGCGGTCACCACATATTGCTTGCGGATTTCCTCGAGGAACGAATTCTTGGTCAGCAGCGTCGTGGTGGCGAAGGCCGACAGCACCAGCGCCGTCAGCGGCAAGGTCATGTGCCAGAAATAGTCGACGATCCGTGCCGGCCAGGACAGCTGGTCCCAATTGTCGGAGGTGATGCCGCGTAGCGGGAACCAGTCGTAGAACGATCCGCCGGCAAACAGCACCATCAGCAAGATGCCGAACAGGAAGCCCGGAATGGCATAGCCGACAATGACGACGCCGCTGGTCCATACGTCGAATGCCGAGCCGTCCTTGACTGCCTTGCGGATGCCGAGCGGGATCGAGATCAGGTAGGACAGGAGCGTGATCCACAGCCCGATCGAGATCGAGACCGGCATCTTCTCCAGGATCAGGTCGATCACCGAAATGTCACGGAAATAGCTGTCGCCGAAATCGAACCTGATATAGTTCCACAGCATCATGCCGAAGCGCTCGAGCGGAGGCTTGTCGAAGCCGAACTGCTTTTCGAGCTTGGCGATGAATTCGGGATCGAGCCCCTGCGCGCCGCGGTATTTCGAGCCGACGTCGCCGGCCGCATCGAAATTGGCGCCGCCCGCGTCGCCACCGCCGCTGCCGAGCCGATCGCTGCCGCCCTGGTTGGTCAACCTGGCGATGACCTGCTCGACCGGCCCGCCCGGCGCGAACTGGATGACGGCGAAGGAGATAGCCATGATGCCGAACAGGGTCGGGATCATCAGCAGGATACGGCGCAGTATGTAGGCGCCCATCAGGTTCTCAGCCCTGCGTGCGCCAAAATTTCACCCTTTGCCAATCTTTGCCGCCTTGTCCTTGTCGAACCACCACAGCACCTCGACTGGAAAGCCGAAATCGGGCTTCTGCTCGGGAAAGCCGAACATGTCCCAATAGGCCACTCGGTGATTCGCCTGATAATATGTTGGAATCCAGTCTAGGCGCGCGCGCAAGACCCGATCGAGTGCTTTGAGCGCCGTGACGAGTTCGACCCGGCTCTGCGCCTTGCCGGCTGCCTCGATCAGCGCGTCGATGGCTTTGCTTTCCGTGCCGGGATAGTTGCGCTGTCCCGGCGTTTTCGCCATCCGCGAATCGTAGAGGATCTCCAGGCCGTCGGCGGTCGGCGTCGCCCCGATCGACCATGCGAGCAGGTTGAAATCGAAGTCGAAATTGCTCTGCCGCGCTTCGTATTGCGTCGAATCGACCTGCCGAATCGAAGCGTCTATGCCGATCGCCTTCATATTCTCGGACCATGGGATGAAAATGCGAACCAGGCCATCGTCCTCGGCCAACATTTCCACCCGCAGCCGCTCGCCTTTTTCATTGACGACGAAGTTGCCCGCACGCTTCCAGCCGGCTTCGGCAAGCAGTCTCGAAGCCTCGCGCAGCAGCTTGCGGTCGTGTCCAGAACCGTCGGAAACCGGCTGCATCACCGGTTCGCCGAAGGTTTCCGGCGGCAACTCGGCCCGGAACGGCTCCAGCAGGGCCAATTCCTCGGGCGAGGGCGGCCCCTCGGCCTTGTAGTCCGACCGCTCGAAGTTCGATTGCGAGCGCTCGTAAGCGCCGTAAAATAGAACCCGCTTGGTCCATTCGAAATCGAAGCAATTGGCGATCGCCCGTCTGACCCGCACATCGCGGAATTGCGGGCGACGCTGGTTCAGCGCAACAGCCTGCATGGACGGCGTTTTCTCGCCGGGAAATTCGCGTTTGACGACCTTGCCGTCCTTCAGCGCCGGAAAGTCGTAGCCGGTTGCCCATACCCGGGCGGTGAATTCTTCGCGAAAATGCGTGTCGCCCTTTTTCAGGGCTTCAAACGCTGCCTGACGATCGAGATAAAAGTCGATACGGATGCGATCGAAATTATAGAGGCCGCGGTTCACAGCCAGATCCCTGCCCCAATAGTCGGCGACGCGTTCATATTCGACAGTCTGCCCGGCAACCACGCGCCCTATTTTGTATGGGCCGGAACTGAGCGGCGGTGTCATCGTCGAGGCATCGAATTCGTTGACCGTATAAAAGGCCTTGGACACGATCGGCATTGCGACGATCGCGAGGATATTCTGCGCCGACTGTTTGCCGTTGAAGGTGAGGTCGACGCTAACCGGATCGACCGCGACCGCTTCCGTCATATGCCGGAGCGCTTGGGAAAGGTTGGGATGGCCCTTGTCCTTGTAGAGCGTCAATGCGAAGGCCACGTCCTCGGCGGTTAGCGGTGAGCCGTCATGGAAGCGCGCTTGCGGACGCAGGCTGAAGCGAAAGCCGTTGCGGTCCGGCGTCAAGGTAACGGACTCTGCAAGCAGGCCATAGACCGCATCCGGCTCATCGAGTGCGTTTGTCATCAGCGAATCGAAACAGAGTTCGGTGCGTGGCGGCGAATCCCCCCTCAACACCAGGGAATTCAGCGTGTTGAAGGTCAGGAAACTCTGGTTGAGGGTGGAGTTTGGCGGCGCGAAATTCATCTGGCCGCCCTTGGGGGCGTCCGGATTGACGTAGTCGAAATGCGTGAAGCCTGGGGAATATTTGAGGTCGCCGAAGGCCGACAGGCCGTGCAGCTTTACGCCTGTCGGGATGGCGGCGAAGGCCCGGCCGGGCATCAGTGCTGCCGCCGCGGCAGCAGCGCCCAGTGCCAGAAAGTCGCGGCGGGCCAATGAGTTGCGGCGGGTGAGCGCCGCCATCAATTGCCACTCTTGTATTTTGCCGCCAGCGCCTTTTCCTTGTCCGCATCGATCCACCAGGAATCGATGTCGGCGCCGACATAGGCGGGTTGCTTGTCAGGAATGCCGAACTTATTCCAGTAGGCCAGCCAGACCACCGGTCTATGCCATTGCGGCACGACATAGTAGCTCCACAACAGCACCCGGTCGAGCGCGTGGGTGGCAGCAACCAGATCGTCTCGATCGGTGGCGAAGATAACGCGGTCGACCAGCGCGTCGACGACCGGGTCCTTGATGCCCATCAGATTGCGGGAGCCAGGTGCATCGGCCGCCTTTGAGCTCCAGAAATCGCGCTGCTCATTGCCGGGGGAGTCCGACTGTCCGAACATCCCCGTCACCACGTCGAAGTCGAAGCTGCGGGTGCGGTTCACATATTGGCTAGGGTCGACAATGCGAAGCGCGGCATCAATGCCGATCTTGCGCAAACTGCCGACGTAGGGATTGGCGATCACCTCGTCGCTCGGGTCCCGTCCGAGGATTTCGAGTTTGAACTGTTGGCCGGTCTTGGCGTTGACCATCTTGCCGGCCTTGATGACCCAGCCTGCCTGAGCGAAGAGATCTACCGCAGCCTTCAAATATCTGCGCTCGGCCTGCGGGGAATCGTAAACCGGGAGCTTAAACTCCTTTGTGAACAGCTCCGGCGGCAGCTTGTCTCGATACTGTTCGAGGATTTCCAGCTCCTTGCCCTGTGGCAGGCCGCTCGATGCCAATTCCGTGCCTTGGAAATAGCTTGATGTACGGGTGTTGAGACCGAAGAACAGCGTACGGTTCATGCTTTCGAAATCGAGCACATTGGTCAGCGCCTCGCGTATGCGTCGATCCTGAAACTGCGGGCGCCGCAGATTGAGCACGAAACCCTGCATCGGTTCGGGCGCTTTGGTCTTGAACTCCTTTTTGATGACGTCGCCTGCCTTGATCGCGGGGAAGTCATAGGCCGTCGACCAGCGTCTGGAACTGTTTTCCGCGTTAATGTCCTCGAGCCCACCCTTGGTGAATGCCTGCCAAGCCGCGTTCTCATCGAGGATGTAGGTGAAACGCTGGGTATCGAAATTTTCGCGGCCGATCTTCACCGGCAGCTTGGCGGCCCAGTAGTCGGGCACGCGCTGCCAGACGATTTCCGAACCCGGTTTGAAACTGGCGATCTTATAGGCGGCGGACCCCAGTGGCGGCTCCTGCGTCGGCTTGGTGACGTCGCGCTTCTTGCCCTTGGCGTCAGTGCCTTCCCACCAGTGCTTCGGCAGCACGACGAGGTCGCCAAGGATTTTCGGCAGCTCCCGGTTGCCCTTCTGGTCGAAACGGAATTCGACTTCGCGGTCCGAGGTCGCGACGGCATCGGTGACGTTCTCGAAATAGCGGCTGTACATCGGGCTGTTGGCCTTCAGTACGTTGAACGACCAGATCACGTCGTCGGTGGTGATCGGCTTGCCGTCATGCCACTTGGCCCGCCGGTCGAGACGGTAGGTCACCGAGGAATAGTCGTCTGGATATTTGTACGCGTCGGCGATCAGCGGATGGCTGGTGCTGCCCTCGTCGGTCGCCTGCTCCATCAGCGTGTCGTAGAGCAGCCCGCCGCCAAACGGAACGAAGCCGGCAGCGAACGAACCCTGGACGATATAGGGATTGAAGCTGTCGAACGTGCCGGGCGCCACCGAATTCAGCGTGCCGCCCTTCGGCGCATCCGGATTGACGTAGTCGTAGCGCTGGAAGTTGTTGCCGTATTTGGATTCGCCGATCAGCGACGAGGTGGTGCGCCATTCGTCCGCGAAGGCTGCCTGCAGGCCGCCGGCAAAAGTCGCCACAACCAGCATCGATCTGAGAAACGTTCGGCCAACCGTCATGCCTTCTCCTCTTTGCGATACCTGTCAGCGGACAATCTAGATCATTTGACGCCTATGAAAACCGCGACAAGCCGGCTTTGTCGCCGCACATGCGTTTTTCCTAACAAAAAAGCCGGGCTGAACCCGGCTTTTCTAGGACGTTGCCATGACAATTGCGTTATTGCGCCGGAGCCGGTGCGGGAGCAGCAGGGGCTGGCGCGGGAGCGGCAGGTGCTTCACCTTCCGCGGGCTTGGCCGGTGCTTCACCTTCGGCCGGTTTGGCCTCACCCCCGGCGGGCGCAGCCGCATCGGCTGAAGCGCCAGGCGCAGGCAGCGGCTTCGGGCTGTCCGATAGCGTGCGCAGATAGGCGATGACGTTGGCGCGGTCCTCATCCTTCGGCAGGCCGGCGAAGCCCATCGCCGTGCCCTTCACGAGCTTCTTCGGCGACAGGAGGAAGTGGTTGAGATTGTCGTAGGTCCACTTCTCGGCGCCGTCCTTGGAAAACTCCTTCATGCCGGCCGAATAGGCAAAGCCCTCATGCTCGGCGACGGGACGGTCAATGAGATCCCAGAGATCGGGACCGACCTTGTTCGGCCCGCCCTTTTCGCCGGAGTGGCAGGCCTGGCACTTCTTGAACACGGCGGCCCCTGCCTCGACATTGGCGGTGGCCAGGAGGTCGGCGATCGGCTTGGCTTCTGCCGCAGGGGCTGCCGGGCCGCCTTCGGCAGGTTCCTCGGTCGCCTCGATGGCGAAGCCGGGTTTTTCCGGGGCGGGGGAGGCGAACAGCGCATCGGACACGATGCCGACCGAGAACACGACGAACACGGTTCCGAGCAGCCCGCCGATCAGCTTGTTGATTTCGAAAGAGTCCATACGCCCCAGGCTCCCTTTTCCGGCGGACCGATCCGTCCACTCCGTCCGTCGGTAATCGTGAACCACCCCGCGAGGCGGTCAAATCGGGCGGAAACTAGGTCTTTTGCTCTGGCGTTGCAACACCTATAAGGGCGCTTCCAGTGAGACCTTTTGCCACTTTTCCAATCCTCTTTTTCGAACGCTTCATCACCCGATGTCCACGCTCATCCTCATCCCGGCCCGCATGGCCTCGACCCGCCTGCCGGGCAAGCCGCTGGCCGATATCGCCGGCGCTCCGATGATCGTCCATGTCGCGCGCCGCGCCGCCGAGGCCGGGCTTGGCCGGGTGGTGGTCGCCACCGATACGCAAAGCGTGGCCGAAGCGGTGCGCGCGCATGGTTTCGAGGCTGTCATGACGCGGATGGATCATGAATCGGGCTCCGACCGCATCTTCGAGGCGCTGGCGACGTTGGATCCCCGGCACAAGGTCGAAACGGTCGTCAATGTGCAAGGCGACCTGCCGACCATAGACCCCGAGATTATCAATGCCGCGCTGAAGCCGTTCGAGGATGCCGCGGTCGACATCGCCACGCTCGGCATCGAGATCGTGCGCGACGAGGAAAAGGCCAATCCGAATGTCGTCAAGATCGTCGGCTCGCCGCTGTCGGAGACACGGCTGCGGGCGCTCTATTTCACCCGCGCCACGGCACCCTGGGGTGAGGGGCCGCTCTATCATCACATTGGCCTCTACGCCTATCGCCGCTCAGCACTCGAACGCTTCGTCGCGCTGAAGCCGTCGCCGCTGGAACGGCGCGAGAAGCTCGAGCAATTGCGGGCGCTGGAGGCCGGCATGCGCATCGACGCCGAGATCGTGCAGTCAGCGCCGTTCGGCGTCGATACGCCGGACGACCTCGAACGCGCCAGAACCATCCTTTCAACCCGAGATATTTGATCGACCCCGATATCTGATCAAACGAGACATTTGGCATGCCTGAAAAAACCAACAGAATATCCTTCCAGGGCGAGCCGGGCGCCAATTCGGACACCGCTTGCCGCAACATGTTCCCTGATATGGAGCGGTTGCCGTGCCCGACCTTCGAGGACGCCTTCAATGCGGTCGAGACCGGCAAGGCCGACCTCGCCATGATCCCGATCGAGAACACGATCGCCGGCCGCGTTGCCGACATCCACCATCTCCTGCCGGAATCGAAGCTGCACATCGTCGGCGAATATTTCCTGCCGATCCATTTCCAGCTGATGGTCTTGCCGGGCGTCAGGCGCGACGAGATCAAGACCGTGCACAGCCATATCCATGCGCTCGGCCAGTGCCGCAAATACATCCGCAAGAACGGCTGGAAGCCGGTGGTCGCCGGCGACACGGCGGGTTCGGCCAAGCTGGTCGGCGAGGTGAAGGATCGCACCATGGCGGCGTTGGCGCCGGCGCTGGCCGCGACGCTCTATGGGCTCGACATCATCGAGGAGAATGTCGAGGACACCGACAGCAACGTCACCCGCTTCGTCGTGCTGACCAAGAACAAGCAATGGGCCGAACGTCCTTCCGCCGCCGCCAGGATGATGACGACGTTCATCTTCCGCGTCCGCAACGTGCCGGCCGCGCTCTATAAGGCGATGGGCGGCTTTGCCACCAACGGCATCAACATGACCAAGCTGGAGAGCTACCAGCTCGGCGCCTTCACGGCGACGTTGTTCTACGCCGATATCGAGGGTCATCCCGACGATCCGCTGGTGAAGCTGGCGCTTGACGAGCTGCGCTTCTTCTCGCGCGAAATGCGGATCCTGGGTGTCTATCCCGCCAGCGAATCGCGCGAGCAATGGAAGGTGGCGGATTAGTTCCCTTGTTTGAGCGCTCTATCTCTTGTTTTTGCGCTGCTCATACTGTTCGGGATGCCCTATGTCCTGCGTGCCTTGATCCCTCCCTGCGCCTCAGTATACGTTCCCATCATGATGTTCATGTCCACATTCTTCCCCCTGATCTGAGCGGTCCAAGTGGTTCCGGCGCATCCGCGCCAATCAGATCAAGCGGCTGTGCTGACGCGGCGGCCGCGAACGGAGAATGTGTAATGCCCAAAACCGAGCACATCGGTCTGACCTCGCATCAGGTCCAGAACTTCATCGACGACGGTTTCGTCAAAATCGAAAATGCCTTCAGCACCCACCTTGCAAAGCAATGCAGGGACGAGCTGTGGGCGGATATTGGTCTGTCGCCAGACGAACCCGAAAACTGGATTCAGCCAGTTGTTCGGGTGGGGTTCAAGGCTTCGCCCCCATTTGTTGAAGCCGCCAACACGCCGATCCTGCACAAGGCCTATGATCAACTCGTCGGTGATCGCGGCTGGCTTGCGCCCAAAGGCGTCGGAACCTTTCCGATCCGCTTTCCCTCACCGGAATCTCCTGGTGATGATGGCTGGCACGTGGACATGAGTTTTGGCGACGACAATCCGGATTTCATGGAGTGGCGTGCCAATGTGAAGAGCAGCGGACGGGCATTGCTGATGCTCTTCCTGTTTTCGGATGTTGGCCCTGACGATGCGCCCACGAAGATACGGAAAGGTTCCCATGCCACCATTGCGCGGGAGTTACTGCCCTATGGCGACGCCGGCGCGACGCTCAGGCAGATCTCTGCCAATGGTTATGCTTCGACAGAAGATTGCGAGGTTGGACTGGCAACCGGTGCGGCAGGCACCGTCTATCTGTGCCACCCATTCCTCGTTCATGCCGCGCAACCTCACCGAGGGAAGCAGCCGCGCTTCATGGCACAACCACCGCTGCTGCCGAGAGGTGAGTTCGACCCGCTGTTGGCTCCGTCGCCGGTTCAGGTCGCCATCCGTCGGGCTTGTGGGTTAACGCCATAGTCAGACAACGCCCGGGACCGTCGAACGGTCCCGGGTGCTCCAAAGACCACGGACTCGGAGCCGTCATCCGACGCTTTGGTCGGGTCCTGAACCTATAGCATTCATCGAGAGCTCTGCGGTGCCCTGACCTGGCGCCTTGCCAAGTAGCGAGCGCCAGGCGACATTCCTGCGATGTGGCTCCTGAAACTGGCGCTCGCAGCCGCTGGATTGTATGCGGTCGTTGTCGCTGTCGCGTATGTGCTTCAGTCCCGGCTGATCTTTCCGGCCGGCCTTGCGGGTTTTGGACCCGATCCGCCGGCCGGGGCCCGCCATGTCGAACTGGCGACGCAGGATGGCGAGCGCGTCGTTCTGGTGCGCCTGCCGGCAAGGCAGGCAGTGTCGGAGCCACGCCCGCTCCTGCTGGGATTCGCCGGCAATGCCTGGAACGCCGACGCACTTGCCCTCATGCTGCAGCAGCTATTTCCCGAACATGAGGTCGCTGCGCTGCACTACCGCGGATATGGGCCGAGCAGTGGAAGCCCGTCGGCCGCCGCCCTGTTCGAAGACGCCCGACGCGCCTATGACCACCTGGCCACCGATGCCCAAGCCGGCATCGTCGCCATCGGCCTTAGCATCGGCGCCGTGGTTGCGGTCGATCTGGCGACGGCCCGGCCCTTGCGCGGCATCGTCATGGTGACGCCTTTCGATTCGCTGAAGGAACTTGCCGCTCACCACTATCCCTGGCTGCCGGTGCGCCTCCTGCTGCGGCACCGCATGGAAGCGGCAGAATCTCTGCGCGACCTCGATATGCCCGCGGCCGTCATCATAGCCGAGAACGACACCATCGTTCCTGCGGCACGCTCGGCAGCTCTGCGCGAGGCCGCCCGTGATCTGCGCAGCCACATCGCGATAGCGGCTGGCCATAACGACCTCTATGGGCATCCCGACTTTGCCGAGGCGCTACGCGCCTCCGTTGCCGCAGTCACCCGCGATTGACGAGCAGTTCCCAGATGTCGGAATTCCGGTTCGACATTCGTCCTTTGCTTGCCACAACCGAAAAAGGGACGCGACCAGATGAGGAAACTGATCTCAATCGACGACGTCATGCATGATGGCGTCATGCAATCATCCGGAGCCTGCCGATGACCCCCACCATCACCGCCTTTGAACAGTCGCCCGATCGCGGAAGGGGACTGGCGCGTGACATGCGCGTTCGCTGGGCGCTGGAAGAAGTCGGCCGGCCCTACAAGGTTCGTCCTGTTTCGTTCAAGGCGATGAACGAACCCGCGCATCGAGCACTTCATCCTTTCGGGCAGATTCCGACCTATGAGGAGGGCGATCTCGCCCTGTTCGAGTCTGGGGCGATCGTGTTCCATATCGCTGAGCGCCATGCGGGCCTGTTGCCGGATGATGGGAATGCCCGGGCGCGCGCGATCTCATGGATGTTTGCCGCGCTCAACACGGTGGAGCCGCCGATCCTTGAGCGCCAAACCGCCGTGCTCCTGGAGCGCGACGAGACCTGGCACGAACAGCGCCTGCCTGTTGTCGAGGATCGCGTCCGTGACCGGCTGGGTGAACTTTCCGGTCGTGTCGGCGATGCCGACTGGCTCGACGGTGCGTTCAGCGCGGGCGACCTGATGATGGTGCACGTGCTGCTAAGGTTGAAAACATCGGGTATGCTGGACGAATATCCGAACCTCTCCGCCTATGTCGCCCGCGGCGAAGCCCGACCGGCCTATAAGCGTGCTTTTGCCGCTCAACTGGCGGTTTTCACCGGCAAGTCATCGGCCGGCTGATAAAGGTCCCCAGTGGGGCCGAACTTGCTCGTCCGGAATGTTTGAACTGTGATCCTACCCCAGCGGCTCGTAGTCGATCTCGAGAAACGCCTCGACCTCGGGGATCCAGCGGTCGCGAACGAAGGCGACGTGCTCGGGATAGTCGTTGTAGCGGGAATAGGCGGCCTGGTCGGCGAACTCCATCGAGAAGCCGAAGCGATAGTCGTTTTTCGGGCTGACCTGCCGCAGCTGCTCGAACTTTTCGACGCCCGGTATCGCCACGAGAATTCTTTTCGCATCAGCGAGGAATTTTGCTTCCTCGGCCGAGCTGTCTTTGTGCTTCAACCTGAACACCACAGTGTGACGGATCATTTTTGCTCCCCTATGAATTTTGCGCGCTGTCGGCCCAGGCGCGGATGAGGTTATAGGCGATCGCCCCCTTCGGCGGCGTGACCAGGCCACCCGGATGCTCGCGGGCCAACATCGAGAGCACCTCGTCGCGAAAGAACCAGCGGCAGTCTTCCAGCTCGTTGAGGTCGGCCTGGATGTCGTCGTTGAGCGGCTCGCCGAAGCAGCCGATCATCAGCGAATAGGGAAACGGCCAGGGCTGGCTGGCATGATAGACGACCCGGCCAAGCCTGATGCCGGCCTCCTCCAGCGTTTCGCGGCGCACCGCCGCCTCGATCGTCTCGCCCGGTTCGATGAAGCCGGCAAGTGCTGAATACATGCCCGGCGCGAAATGCCGGCCACGGCCAAGCAGGCATTTTTCGCGCGTCGCCGTCAGCATGATCGCCACCGGATCGGTGCGCGGGAAATGCTCGGTGGCGCAGGCCGGGCAAAGCCGCTTGTAACCGCCGGCCCGCATCTCGGCTTCGCTGCCGCATTTGCTGCAGAAGCGATGGCTCGCATGCCAGGCGAGCAGCGCGGCTCCTTGCGCCATGGCGCCGGCCGCGGCTTCGTCGATCAGCCCCTGCATGTAGACCGAGCGATAATCGATGGCCTTGATCGTCTCCGGCAATTGTTCGGGACCGATGCCGGCCGGTACGGCGAGCACCGGACCGCTGTCGGAAAAACCGAGCAGGACGCCGTGGTAGAGCGACGCCTGGAGCGGCTGGCTTTCCTCGGCGCCGAACCAGGGATCGAAGCCGTCACCGATGGGCTTCAGATAGAGGCGTCCTCCATGCATCAGCAAAAGCCGGGCTGAGGGGTCGGCGAGCGCCTTTTCGACGGAATCGTCGGCGCGGTTTTCGGATTGCCGATCGATCACATTGCCGGCGAAGCCGACGAACTGGCTCGGCTCGCGCAAAGGCGCGTCAAACAGGCGGAAGCTCATGGGAGACTCTGGATTTCAGGATGGACACGGGACAGGCTTATAGCGCCGCCTTTATCTGTTGCGCAAACCGGCGCAGATCCGGGCGCTGGTAGGGCTCGCGCATGCCATGCCCCCACACGGGGCCCGGCCAGCCGGGATCGCCTTCCGAGCGCGCGATGACATGGACATGCAATTGGCGCACGATGTTGCCGAGCGCGCCGGTGTTGATCTTGGTGCAGCCGGTCACCCTTTTCAGTGCCTGCGCCACCATGTTGGTCTCGAAGGTCAGCATCGCCTGGTCGAGTGGCGTCATGTCGTGGATTTCCTCTACGCCCGGCCGCTGCGGCACTAGAAGCAGCCACGGCCAGCGGCGGTCGTTCATCACCCGCAACTCGCATAGGCCGAGCCACATCAACTGTTCGCTGTCCGTCTCCAGACGAGCATCCAGCGTGAATCCGGCCTTGAGGCCCGGCAACATCGGCGTTTCCTTCACTTTTGTTGTATTTTTAGACCAGTGAACGCTAGAGCGGCTGCCGGGGGGCCGCAAGAGGCGGCAAGCGAATCATTGCTTTGTGACGGCAGTTATGCTATTGATTTGCCCATGGTGCTGATTTGCGCCAGCGATCCGCCCAAATCATCCGCCCCAAATCATCCGCGATGACGACCCGCCCCCGAGGCGGGTTTATTATGTCGGCTTTCGGCGCCATCCCGGCTGATTGATCCTGCGCCCTTGCATTTCATCGCCGAATTGCCGATATGGAACGCGGGAGGTTGGTGGTGGACGGTCCACTCGCCAACCGGGTCAGGTCCGGAAGGAAGCAGCCCTAACGAGCCCGGAACGGGTCATTGTTCCAGCCTCCCGCCTTCGCCTTTCTCCCGCGACCCGCCTTTCTCTGGCGACCCCGCCTTTTTTGGCGACCCCGCCTTTTTTCGGCGACATTGACGGCGCCAAGCCCGGCGGGCGAAACTATGCGCAGGAATCGGCCGCCTGCAGGCGCGGCCCTTGGAGCTTTACGGGCGAATGAGCGAAGCCGGAAATTCGGGAACGGAAAAGGCGGTTGCCTATCGTGTTCTGGCGCGCAAATACCGTCCTGCGAATTTCTCCGAATTGATCGGCCAGGAGCCGATGGTTCGCACCCTTACCAACGCCTTCGCCACCGGCCGCATCGCCCAAGCCTGGATGCTGACCGGCGTGCGCGGCGTCGGCAAGACGACGACGGCGCGCATACTGGCGCGGGCCCTGAACTACAAAACATCGACCGTTGACCAGCCTTCGGTCGACCTTGCGGTTCCGGGTGAGCACTGCCAGGCGATCATGGAAGGCCGCCATGTCGACGTCATCGAGATGGACGCCGCCTCCCATACCGGCATCGACGACATCAGAGACATCATCGAGCGCGTGCGTTATGCGCCGGTGTCGGCGCGCTACAAGGTCTACATTATCGACGAAGTGCACATGCTCTCCACCCAAGCCTTCAACGGCCTGCTGAAGACGCTGGAAGAGCCGCCGCCGCACGTCAAATTCATCTTCGCAACCACCGAAATCAGAAAAGTTCCGATCACCGTCTTGTCGCGCTGCCAGCGCTTCGATCTCAGGCGTATCGATGCCGGCGCGCTGGTTGCGCATCTCTCCTCGATCGCCGGCAAAGAAGGCATTGCGGTCGACGACGACGCGCTGGCGATGATCGCCCGCGCGGCCGAAGGCTCAGCGCGCGATTCGCTGTCCATTCTCGACCAGGCGATCGCCCATGGCAGCGGCTCGGTCAGTGCCGAAGCGGTGCGCGCCATGCTCGGGCTGGCCGACCGCGCCCGCATCGTCGACCTGTTCGAACATGTGATGAAGGGCGACGTGGCGGCAGCCCTGGCCGAATTCCGCAACCAATATGATACCGGCGCCGATCCGGCCGCGGTGCTGACCGATCTTGCCGAATTCAACCATCTTGTCACGCGGCTGCGCTTCGTGCCGACGGCCCTCGACGACGCCTCGCTGTCCGAGGACGAGCGCCGGCGCGGCGCCGACTTCGCCAAGGCGCTGTCGGTCAGGGTGCTGTCGCGGACCTGGCAGATGCTGTTGAAAGGCATTCCCGAGGTGCAGTCTTCCAATCGGCCGGTCAGCGCCGCCGAAATGGTGCTGATCCGGCTGGCCCATGCCGCCGACCTGCCGACATTGGACGAGGCATTGAAATCGCTGGAGGGCGCAGCATTGGTGCCGAATGGCGCGCCACGCTCGAATGGTGCGCCCGCAAGCTCTGGCCCGGCAAATGCTGGCCCCGCAAATACTGGCCCCGCAGGTCCGAGCAACGGCGGCGGCGGCGCCAGCGCCGTGGCGCAGACGCGGATGCCGGCGGCCAATGGCGGCACGCAGACCATGCGGCTGGTCGAACCCGAGCCGATGCCTGCAGCCTTCGTTCCGGCGCCGGAGCCGGTTGCGGATGCGCCGCCGGTGCCGGTGAAATCGCTGGCCGACATCGTCGCCCTTGCCGATGCCCAGCGCGACATGGCCTTCAAGGTGCTGGTGAAGCGCTGCGTACGCCTGGTGCGCATCGAGCCGGGCCGCATCGACGTCAGCCTGACCGACGACGCGCCGAAGATGCTGCTCAACGACCTGACCGCCAAATTGCGCGCCTGGACCGGCCGCAACTGGCTGGTGTCGCTGTCGAAGGAAGAGGGCGGCCAGACGCTGGCCGAGATGGAATCGACCAAACGCGAAAACGCCCTCCTCGATGCCAAGAGCGACCCGACCGTCGCCGCTATCCTGGCGCGTTTTCCAGGCGCCAAGATCATCGATGTGCGCATTCCCGACGCGCCGGAAGCCGATGCGGTCGAGGCCGAGGTTCCGGTTGAGCCGGCGGCGGACGACGACGAAACCTGATATTAATTTGTAGAGGACCCCACGATGAAAGATCTTCTCGGCCTGATGGGCAAGGCGAAGGAAATGCAGGCCAAGTTCCAGGCCATGCAGGACGAGATCGCCACGCTGGAAGCCACCGGACAGGCCGGCGGCGGATTGGTCAGCGTGACGCTGACCGGCAAATTCGAGATGAAGGCGCTGAAGATCGATCCGTCGCTGTTCAAAGAGGACGAGGTCGAGATCCTGGAGGATCTGCTTCTCGCCGCCCACAATGATGCCAGGGCCAAGGTCGAGCAGATCATGCAGGAAAAGACCCAGGCGCTGACCGCAGGGCTGCCGATACCGCCGGGAATGAAGCTGCCATTCTAGATCTGAACTTTAGCGTTTCAGCGGCGCCATGAGCAAAGAGCCATCAGCCAGGTTGATAGAGCAGCGCCTCCGAAACCGGATCTATGAGATCCTGGAAATCCTGGCCGACTGCGATGCCGGCGTGAATCTCGTTGGAATCAATGGCTATTTCAATCTCTTCGACGATTTCCTCCATCGCCCGTCCGTCGAACCCTGCATGTCGGTCCTGTCGAAGGACGAACGCGCGATCGTGCTGGAACTGGCCGATTTGCTGGAGGCTGCCTGCGCGGCAATCCCTGACTTCACCAAAGCCGAGTTCATCGAGAGCGGCTGGCCTCAGCAGATTGCGCCCCAGGCACGGGAAGCGCGGACGCTATTCCTGAGGCGCGGCCTGTTCTCAGAGGAATTCGACGAATCCGAACCAGGGCAACCGATCGCCGTTCCGGCCGGCAGGTAGGCCCCGTACCGTCATTGCCGACCAGATTTGGCCGCCAGATGTGCTGATTCGGCCACTCTCGTCGTTTAATAACCCTTTAGCCATCTTTTTGCCTGAAAGTGTCTCATTCTTGCCGCAGCCTGGGCGGGCTGGCAGCAGAAACGAGGGGATATCTGTTGATCTCTACCCGATGGAAGACGCCGTTGTTGCTCGGCGTCATCACCTCTCCGCTGTTTTTGGCCGCCTGTAGTCAGACCACCTCGCACGGCCTGTCCGTCGCCAGTCTGACCGATGCCGTCAGGTCCCGGCCCTACAGTCACACAGCGAAGGACAAGGAGTGCCTCCAGCGCGCGATGTTCTTCGAATCCAACCGGTCTAGCCGTGACGGCATGATTGCCGTCGGCACGGTGGTCATGAACCGGCTGCGCTCCGGCAAGCACGGCAACACCATCTGTCAGGTGGTCGGCGAGCGCGGACAGTTCGCGCCGGGCGTAATGACGCGGCGGATGAATTCGAAGGCGATGCCCGATGTCGAAGAGGCCGCCGAGGCGGTGCTCAAGGGCGAGCGCAAGGCCAAGCTGAAAAACACCATGTTCTTTCACACCGCTGGCCTGCGCTTCCCTTACAAGAACATGCACTACACCATGGTTGCCGGCGGCAACGCCTTCTATGAAAAGCGCGGCCGCAACTGGAAGCCTCTGCCCGACGAGCCCACGGTCGCCGTGGCACAAGCCACGCCGCGGGCGCCGGCGGCCGCAGCCACCGCTCCGGCGACGCTCGTCGCCTCCGCGGCACCGCTACGCGCCACCAAGGCGACAACCGCCAGAGCTGCCACATCCGCCGATGCAACCTATGTGACCGCGGTCGCATCGCAGCCGGCAAAGGCAACTCTGGAGAAGGCGACGCCACAGAAGGCGACCCTTGTCGCGATGCAAGAGCCGATGCAGGAGCCGGATGCGTCCCGTTTCGGCGGCACGGCCGACACCCGGCCTGTCGCCTCGTTTCCAGCCGCCTCGGCCGAGCCGACAATGGCGTTTGAATCGACACCGGAGAACACCGACGCCATCGGCGCGATGATCGCCGGCCAGACCCGGCCGCTGGAAGAAAACTGAGCGAGCAACTTTCGAGGTCGGCGCCGCCCCTCATCTGGCTGCCGCCATCTTCTCCCCGTATAGTGACGGGGAGAAGGGGCCAGCCGCAAACCTCGATACCCCTTCCGCGTCGCTGGAGATTGGCGAAAGCCTTTTGCGAAGGCGCTTTCTCCCCGTCACTACACGGGGAGAAATGCCCGGCAGGGCAATGAGGGGCAGCGCCGACCTGAAGCAATTGCGTGGCAGCAGCAGTCCTGCGTGTCCGAAGACGCTGTTCCAAAGCGGGCGGAAAAATCCTAGATCAATGCGATGTCGAAGCGAATCGCCGGTCCCGAGATCGAACGCCTGATCCAGCTCCTGGCCAAGGTGCCGGGCCTAGGCCCCCGTTCGGCCAGGCGAGCCGCGCTTCACCTCATCAAGAAGAAGGAACAGTTGCTGTCGCCGCTTGCCGCCGCCATGAGCGAGGCGGTCGACAAGGTGCGCATCTGCTCGACCTGCGGCAATGTCGACACGTCCGACCCCTGCATGATCTGCACCGACCCGCGCCGTGACGCCGGCACGCTGATCGTCGTCGAGGACGTGGCCGACCTATGGGCGCTGGAGCGGGCGGCCGCCATGAATGTCCGCTACCATGTGCTCGGCGGCACGCTGTCGCCGCTCGACGGCATCGGCCCCGAGCAGCTCAACATCCGCTCGCTGGTCGACCGTGTCGCCGGCGGCGAGGTCAAGGAGGTGATCCTCGCCGTCAACGCCACGGTCGAGGGCCAGACCACTGCGCATTATCTCACCGACCAGCTATCCAGCTTTGACATCAAGGTGACGCGGCTGGCGCATGGCGTGCCGGTCGGCGGCGAACTCGACTATCTCGATGAAGGCACGCTGGCCGCGGCGCTGCGCTCGCGGACGGCGTTTTGAGGTGGTTGCTGGGAGGGGCACTTGAGATGATTGCATTCCTTCGCGCCCCCCTCTGTCCTGCCGGACATCTCCCCCACAAGGGGGGAGATTGGATGTCACGCCGGCTTTCGCCAACCTCCAGCGCTGGAGAAAGGGCGCCGCCGTCAAAGCTGCCAATCTCCCCCCAAGTGGGGGAGATGTCCGGCAGGACAGAGGGGGGCGCGACAGAACGCCGACTTTGCGGATTGGCGGTCTTTCTTGCTACGCTCGTTGCCCTTCTCCTCGCCACCCCCGCCTCCGCCGCGAAAATCGACGACCAGTTTCACGCCTGGCTGCAAAATGATCTCTGGCCCGAAGCCAGCGCCAAAGGCATCTCCAGAAAAACCTTCGATACCGCCTTCGACGGCGTCAAGCCGAACCTCAAACTGCCCGACCTGGTGATGCCGGGCAAAAAGCCGACGACTCCGCAGAAGCAGCATCAGGCGGAGTTCGGTTCGCCTGGCGCCTATTTCGCCGAAAAGACGGTTCGCGCCGTCACATCAGGCGGGCGGACGCGCAAGGCGGCCAATGCCCGGACGATCGCCGCGATCGAGAAGCGCTACGGCGTGCCGGGCGAGGTGCTGTTGGCGATCTGGGGCCGCGAGAGCGGCTTCGGCGCAGCGAAAATGCCTTACGATGCTTTCGAAGTGCTGGGCACCAAGGCGTTCATGGCGACCAGGAAGGACTTCTTTCGCACCGAGTTGCTGGCAGCACTCGAGATCGTCGAGCGTGGGTTGGCCCCGGTCGGCGCGATGAAATCGTCCTGGGCAGGGGCGCTCGGCCAGCCGCAGTTCATGCCGAGTTCGTTCCTGAACCATGCCGTCGATTTCGACGGCGACGGTCGGACAGACATCTGGAATTCGGTGCCGGACACGCTGGCCTCGATCGCCAACTATCTCGTCCACTATGGTTGGGTGAAGGGCCGCGGCTGGGGTTTCGAAGTGACTGTGCCTGAGGCGGTTTCCTGCTCGCTCGAAGGTCCGGACCAGGGCAAGAGGATTTCTGAATGGGCTGATCTGGGCATCAAGCGCGTCGCGGCAAGGCCGTTTCCGGCGCGCGAGTTGAAGGCCGAAGGCTTTCTTTTGATGCCGGCCGGGCGCAGTGGTCCGGCCTTTATCGTCACGCCCAATTTCTACGTGCTGAAGCAGTACAATACCAGCGATCTCTACGCCCTCTTCATCGGTCACGGGGCCGACCGCATCGCCCATGGCGACAATAATTTTTCCGGCAGTTGGGGCGCGGTCGGCGGGCTCCACAGGTCGGACATCGCCGCCCTGCAGCGGGTGCTGGAAGCCGAGGGCTACGATGTCGGCAGCGCCGACGGCCTGCCCGGTTTCAAGACGCGCCGCTCGATTGGCAATTGGCAGGCAAAGAACGGTCGCGCCGCCACCTGTTTTCCCGATGCCGATCTGGTCACTGCGTTGAAGTAGCGCATCACCCCTGCGTCCCATGGTCGGAGGCAGCCGATACCGGCCCGATCAACCCAGTTGCAAATGCTCGTTGCCGGCTTGGAAACCGCCGGATATGGTAATGGACCAACTGGACAAAAATTGCCGTGACAACGGTCCGGGGCGGCCGTCGTTCGGCCAGGCAAAGAACGCTGCAACCTGAGCCGGGAACTCAGGTCAACAAAAACAGGGAACAATTAAAATGATGATGGAAAAGCTTGCTCTACGCACCCGCTTCCTGCTTACGGGTGCGGCCATGTCCGCGCTGCTTCTGGCCGGTGCTCCTGCCCTTGCGGTCACGCCCGCCGACACGCTGGTCGAGGGTTTCGCCATCGACGACATCATCTCCATGGATCCGGGCGAGGCCTTCGAGCTTTCGACCGCCGAAGTCACCGGCAACACTTACGATCTTCTTGTCCGCCTCGATTTGAGCGATACGTCCAAGGTCAAAGGCGACCTCGCTGAAAGCTGGGCTGTCTCAGATGACGGCCTGGTCTACACCTTCAAGCTAAAGCCCGGCCTGAAGTTCGCTTCGGGCAATCCGATCACCGCAGCCGACGTCGCCTATTCGTTCGAGCGCGTTATCAAGCTCGACAAAAGCCCGGCCTTCATCATCGGGCAGTTCGGCATCAATGGCGACAACGTCACCGAGAAGGCCAAGGCCGTCGATGATACGACGTTCCAATTCACCGTCGACAAGGCCTATGCGCCGAGCTTCGTCCTGAACTGTCTGTCGGCAACGGTCGCCTCGGTCGTCGATGCCAAGCTGGTCAAGGAACATGTCGCCGCGGTCACGCCCAGCGACGACTATAAATACGACAACGACTTCGGCAACGCCTGGCTGAAGACCGGCTATGCCGGCTCCGGCGCCTTCAAGCTGCGCGAATGGCGGGCCAACGAAGTCGTCGTCATGGAGCGCAACGACAATTATCACGGCGAAAAGGCCAAGCTTGCCCGCGTCATCTATCGCAACATGAAGGAAAGCTCGGGCCAGCGCCTGGCACTCGAGGCCGGCGACATCGACGTCGCCCGCAATCTCGAGCCGAACGACCTCGACGCCATTGCCAAGAATGCCGATCTTACCACCACCAGCGCGCCGAAGGGCACGGTCTACTACATCAGCCTCAATCAAAAGAACCCGAACCTCGCCAAGCCAGAGGTTCGCCAGGCCTTCAAATATCTGGTCGACTACGACGCCTTGAGCACGACCATTCTCAAGGGCATCGGCGAGATCCACCAGAGCTTCTTGCCGAAAGGCGTGCTTGGCGAGTTGGACGAGAATCCGTTCAAATTCGACGTCGCCAAGGCCAAGGAACTGCTCGCCAAGGCCGGTCTCGCCGACGGCTTCAGCGTCACCATGGACGTGCGCAACACCCAGCCGGTGACCGGCATGGCGGAATCGTTCCAGCAGACGCTGGGACAGGCCGGCGTCAAGCTGGAGATCATTCCCGGCGACGGCAAGCAGACCTTGACCAAATACCGCGCCCGCAACCACGACATCTATATCGGCCAGTGGGGCCAGGATTATTTCGATCCGAACTCCAATGCGCAGACGTTCGCCAGCAATCCCGACAATTCGGATGAAGGCAAGACCAAGACCCTTGCCTGGCGCAACGCCTGGGACATTCCGGACTTGACCAAGGAGACCGAAGCGGCCCTGCTGGAGAAGGATCCGGCCAAGCGCGCCGCAATGTACCAGGACCTGCAGAAGAAGATCCTCGAGACCAGCCCTTTCATCATCGTTCACCAGCAGCTGGAAGTGGCCGGCCTGCGCAAGAACCTCAAGGGCTTCGCGCTCGGCCCGAGCTTCGACACCAACTTCGTCGGCCAGATCTCCAAGGAATGATGCCGGCGGACGCGCCGCATGAGTACTGTTGAAAGCGAAGTGACGGCAGGGCGCGGTAGCGCCCGTGCCGTCGCTGTCGCATCGTCGATCGCCCGTTTCCTGGTCATCGCGATAACCACCTATCTCGGGCTTCTCGCTGTGACCTTCTTCATCGGCCGGGTGATCCCGATCGACCCTGTGCTGGCAGTGCTCGGCGACCGGGCGCCGGCCAATGTCGTCGAGCGCACACGCCGCGAGATGGGGCTCGACCTGCCGCTGATCGAGCAATTCTACATCTATGTGAAGAATGCCCTGAATGGTGATTTCGGCACATCGGTGCTGACCACCAATCCTGTCATGACCGACATCCGCCGCGCCTTTCCGGCGACGATCGAACTGGCGACGCTGGGCACGCTGATCGGTGCACTCATCGGCGTGCCGCTCGGCGTGCTGGCCGCTGTCAAGCGCGGCAGCATCATCGACCAGGTCGTGCGGATCATCGGCCTGGTTGGTTATTCCGTGCCGATCTTCTGGCTAGGGTTGCTGGCGCTCGTGCTGTTCTATGCCAGGCTGCAATGGGTGGCATTTCCGGGCCGCCTCGATATCGTCTACGAATACACCTTCACACCGATCACCGGCTTTTATCTTCTGGATGCGCTGTGGCAGCGGCAGTGGGATGTGTTTCGCGATGCCTTCCGCCACATCATCCTGCCGGCCTCGCTGCTTGGGTATTTCTCGCTCGCCTATATCAGCCGCATGACGCGGTCGTTCATGCTGAACGAACTTGCGCAGGAATATATCGTCGCGGCGCGCGCCAAGGGCCTGTCGGAAACACGCATCATCTGGGGCCACGCGCTGCGCAACGCGGCGGTGCCGATGGTCACCGTGATTGCGCTTTCCTATGCCGGCCTGCTCGAAGGCTCGGTGCTGACCGAGACCGTGTTTTCGTGGCCGGGCATCGGCCTCTATATCACCAATTCCCTGCAGAACGCCGATATGAACGCCGTGCTCGGCGGCACCATCGTCATCGGCTCGGTCTTCATCGGCATCAACCTCCTGTCCGACCTGCTCTACCGGGTGCTCGATCCAAGGACCAAGGTACGATGAGCGCTGAGACGATCCAGAGCCGTCGCGACTGGCTGCTCAGCGAGCGGCCGGCCTCGCGCATGCAGGCAAGGCTCGGCCGCGCCTATGTGGCGTGGCGGCGCTTTTCTGCCAACCGGCTGGCGTTTCTCGGCCTGCTCATCATCATCGCTTTGCTGGTGGTCGCCGCCCTTGCCAATGTGCTGGCGCCCTATTCGCCGACATTCGGCGACCTCAAGGGCTCGCGCCTGCTGGCGCCGAGTGCCGAGCACTGGTTCGGCACCGATGACCTCGGCCGCGACATCTTTTCGCGCGTCATCTTCGGCTCAAGATGGACGCTCTACGTCGTCATTCTCGTCGCCGTCATTGCCGCCCCTATCGGCCTGCTGGTCGGCACTGTCGCCGGCTATGCCGGCGGCTGGATCGATGCGATCCTGATGCGCATCACCGACATCTTTCTGGCCTTTCCGAAGCTGATTCTGGCGCTGGCCTTCGTCGCCGCACTTGGCCCCGGCATCGAGAATGCGGTGCTCGCCATCGCCATCACCTCATGGCCGCCTTATGCCCGTATTGCGCGTGCCGAGACGCTGACCGTGCGCAATTCGGATTACATCAAGGCGGTGCAATTGATGGGGGCTTCGCCGTTCCGCATCGTGTTGCGCCACA
Source organism: Mesorhizobium robiniae (assembly GCF_040545535.1). NCBI lineage: Bacteria > Pseudomonadati > Pseudomonadota > Alphaproteobacteria > Hyphomicrobiales > Phyllobacteriaceae > Mesorhizobium > Mesorhizobium robiniae. The sequence continues at coordinate 548,907 of NZ_JBEPMC010000002.1, read as the reverse complement.
TCATGCCGCTCTGCATCTCGTCGCTGATCGTGAGGGTGACGCTCGACATGGCCGGCATCATCCTGACCGCCGCCGGTCTCGGCTTCCTCGGCCTTGGCGCGCAGCCGCCGCTGCCGGAATGGGGCGCGATGATCGCGTCGGGCCGCCGCTTCGTGCTCGACCAGTGGTGGGTGGCGGGTGCACCGGGCTTTGCCATCCTCATCGTCAGCCTCGGCTTCAACCTGCTCGGCGACGGTTTGCGCGACGCGCTCGACCCCCGGAGTGGTGATCAATGAGTAGCGGCCCCATGAGCGGTTATCAATGAGCACACTTCTGGAGGTAGACGATCTGCGCGTCACCTTTCCGACGCGCACCGGCCGGATCGAGGCGGTGCGCGGCGTCTCCTTCTCGCTTGGCCGCGAACGGCTAGGCATCGTTGGTGAATCCGGATCCGGCAAGTCGCAGACCGGCCGCGCCATCATGGGCCTGACCCCGCCGCAGGCCGAGGTCACCGCCAACAAACTTGCCTTCGACGGCATCGATCTGCTCGCGGCCCCGCCTCGCGCTCGCCGGGCGCTGCGCGGCAAGCGCATCGCCATGATCTTGCAGGATCCGAAATACTCGCTCGACCCGGTGATGAGCATCGGCCGCCAGATCGTCGAGACGCTGCGCACGCATGAGAAGGTTGGCCATGCCGAAGCCCGCGATCGCGCGCTCGCCATGCTGGAGGCCGTGCAGATCCGCGATCCCTCGCGTGTCTTCGACCTGCATCCGCACGAGGTTTCGGGCGGCATGGGCCAGCGCGCTATGATCGCCATGATGCTGATCGCCGGGCCGGAAATGATGATCGCCGACGAGCCGACCTCGGCGCTCGACGTCACCGTGCAGCTCGACGTGCTCGGCATTCTCGACCGGCTGGTCAGCGAGCGCGGCATGGGGCTGATCTTCATCTCGCACGATCTGCGCCTGGTTTCCTCCTTCTGCGACCGGGTGATCGTCATGTATGCCGGCAAGGTGGTCGAGCAGCTCAAGGCGTCGGAACTCGGCCACGCCCAGCATCCCTATACGCGCGGGCTGCTCAACTGCATGCCCAAGATCGGTGCCGACCGCCACCCGCTGCCGGTGCTCGACCGCAAGCCGGAGTGGGCGGCATGACTTCAGCACTTTCCATCGACAGGCTGGAGGTGATCTTCGACCGGTTTCGCGCACTGAAGAGCGTCAGCCTCGATGTGCAATCAGGCGAATCCTTCGGGCTGGTCGGCGAATCCGGCTCCGGCAAATCGACGCTGCTCAGGGCAATCGCCGGTCTCGCACCGGCCGCTTCGGGCAGCATCACCGTCAACGGAAAAAGACTCGGCGCGCGCCGTGACAAGGCTTTCTATCGCGAGGTGCAGATGGTCTTCCAGGACCCTTACGGCTCGCTGCATCCGCGCCAGACCGTCGACCGGCTGCTGCAGGAGCCGCTCGCCATCCACGGCTTTGCCGATAGTGAAAAGCGCATCCAGCGGGCGCTCGACGAGGTCGGCCTGGGAACCGGCTTCCGCTTCCGCTATTCGCATCAATTGTCGGGCGGTCAGCGCCAGCGCGTGGCAATCGCGCGTGCCCTGATCCTCGAACCCTCGATCCTGCTGCTCGACGAGCCGACCTCGGCGCTCGATGCTTCGGTGCAGGCGGAAGTGCTCAACCTGCTGGAAGAGGTTCGGCGGCGGCGCAAGCTGACCTTCCTGATGGTCAGCCACGATCTCGCCATCATCACCCATATGTGCGAGCGCCTGATGGTGATGCAGAACGGCGAGGCGGTGGAAAATCTGAGCGCGGACGACCTTGTCAAGCGGCATGTGACAAAAGATTATACGCGTAATCTGTTGCGAGCCAGCGACGGGTTTGTGAGAACTGCTTGAACGTTCTCGTCGTGCATAGGATCAACCGGCTTCAGGAAATTCCCAAAGGAGGAGTGGAAATTTCCAGATCCACCCAATGTGGCGGTGTTTTTGGATAGGGGCATAGTTACCCGCGGCGACTGGATTGCATACGTTTCGCATGACGATGACGACGGCAGTTGGCAATTCCACAACAGCGAAACTGGGCCAGTTGACGAAGTCGACATAATGATCGTCAGCTTGCAGAACGTTTTGCAGCGGGATGAAAGCATCCTGGCGTTGGCCGACTTGCCAGAGGGCTGGCATGCTTGGCGTAGCTCAAAATCATCACCATGGCAGCGTGCCATGTCGCGCCCTGTACCTTCCAATGACAACGAATGATCCGGCAAGTCGCCACTGCCACGACGGAAAAGGGAACCTTTTTGTACGCCGACCGGTCAAGGCGACAGGCCCAATCGCCTGCCGCCAGTGCCAACTTGAGGAAAACGTGAAATAAGGTCAGAACAATTCCCTGCAATAATCCAAACGAGAACCGGCACCGCCCGGTGAGGGACATCATGAAGAATTCAGCCATTTCCGAACGCAAGAACCAGTCGATCTCGCGCGGCGTCGGCATGACCACGCAGATCTATGCCGACCGCGCCGAAAATTCGGAAATCTGGGATGTCGAAGGCCGCCGCTACATCGATTTCTCGTCGGGCATCGCGGTCGTCAACACCGGCCATCGTCACCCGAAGGTGATCGAGGCGGTCAAGGCGCAGCTCGACCGCTTCACCCATACCTGCCATCAGGTGGTGCCCTATGAGAGCTATGTCAGGCTGGCCGAACGGCTGAACGGCATGCTGCCGGGCAAATTCGACAAGAAGACGATCTTCGTCACCACTGGCGCCGAGGCGGTGGAGAATGCCATCAAGATCGCCCGCAACGCCACCGGCCGGCCGGCGGTCATCGCCTTTGCCGGCGGCTTCCATGGCCGCACCTTCATGGGCATGGCCCTGACCGGTAAGGTCGTGCCCTACAAGGTCGGCTTCGGCGCCATGCCGGCGGATGTCTTCCACGCGCCGTTCCCGGTGGCGCTGCACGGGGTCTCGGTCGCCGATTCGCTGGCGGCTCTCGACCGGCTGTTCAAGGCCGATGTCGATCCGGCCCGCGTCGCCGCCATCATCGTCGAGCCGGTGCAGGGCGAGGGCGGCTTCTACGAGGCGCCGCGCGAGTTCATGACGGCGCTACGCAAGATCTGCGACCAGCACGGCATGCTCTTGATCGCCGACGAGGTGCAGACCGGCTTTGCCCGCACCGGCAAGATGTTTGCCATGGATCATCACGAGGTGGCGCCCGACATCACGACCATGGCAAAAAGCCTGGCCGGCGGCTTCCCGCTATCGGCGGTCACCGGCCGCGCCGAGATCATGGATGCGCCGAATCCCGGCGGCCTCGGCGGCACCTATGGCGGCAGCCCGATCGGCGTTGCCGCGGCGCATGCCGTGCTCGATGTGATCGACGAGGAAAATCTCTGCGACCGCGCCAACACGCTGGGCAACCGGCTGAAGCAGCGGCTGCAATCGATCCGCGACGACACGCCGGAGATTGTCGATATCAGAGGCCCCGGCTTCATGAACGCGGTCGAATTCAACGATGTGAAAAAGGGCTTGCCGTCGGCCGAGATCGCCAATGCGGTCCGGCTGAAGGCGCTCGACAAGGGCCTGATCCTGCTCACCTGCGGCGTCTACGGCAATGTCATTCGCTTCCTGGCGCCGATCACCATCCAGGACGGCGTCATGAACGAAGCGCTCGACATCCTGGAAAGCTCGATCCGCGAAGTTCGCGCCGCCTGACCCTCGTCTGCTCCGGGATGTGGTGAGATTCAGGTCAGGCCGAGCCGAGAATGGTGGATTCCGAGAACCGGAACGGAGCGTACTTTTGGGTACGTGAGTACCGGAAGCGCAGGAAACCGCCGTTCGCAGGCTGGCATCACCTGAATATCAACATATCCTATTCGGCGGCGCGGACAGGCTCCTCCAGCTGGAAGGCGGCGAGCGCCGCCTTCAGTCCGTCCGGTCCCGTCGCAACCGTCTGCGGCGTCGGCGAGAAGCCGGCGCCGAGCATCTTGCGGCCAAGCATATGATCGCCGGGCCGGTTGACCGATTCGATGCCGAGCAGACGATTTCCAGCATAGTGATAAATGGAGAATTTGTTCTCGTTGACGTCGCCCAGCACGACATGGTTGTCGCCGCCCGAAATCAGGCCGACCATCTGCAGCTTCATGTCGCCGATGTCAGACCAGAACCATGGCACCGCCGCAAAGGCGTCCGCATGGCCGAGGATCGTGCGCGCGGCAAGACGCGCCTGGTCGGTCGCATTCTGCACCGATTCCAGCCGCACATCGCCGCCGGTGAGCCAGTGCCGATAGGAGGCGGCGTCGCCGATGGCGAGGATTTCGGGCACCGAGGTGCGCATCTGCGGGTCGACGCGGATGCCGTTGGCGATCGTGATGCCTGCTGCCTCGGCCAGTTCGACATTCGGCACGACGCCGATGCCGATGATGACCATCTGCGCCGGCAGCCGCTCGCCGGATGCGGTGATTGCAGCCGAGACACGGCCGTTCTCGCCTTCCAGCCGCGCAATGGTGGTGCCAGTGAGGATGCGGACACCGGTTGCTTCCAGCCGCTGCCGCACATGGCTTGCGATGACCGGCGCCACCGCCCGGCCGAGCAGCCGGTCGACCGCCTCGACCACGGTGACCTTGCGGCCGGCCGCTTTGAGCGTCGCGGCGATCTCCAGCCCGATAAAGCCGCCGCCGAGGATGACGACATCCTCGCTTTGCGCGCTCAATTCGCGGACCAGGCGCGCGTCGGCGAGCGAGCGCAGCGACACAACGCCCGAAAAATCCGAACCCGGCAGCGACAGGATGCGCGGTCGCGAACCGGGCGCCAGGATGAGCCGGTCGAACGGCAGCACTCTGCCATCTGACGTCTCAAGCCTGCGGCCGCCGGCATCGATGCGATCGATGCGAATGCCCGGCCGGTAGTCGACCGCGCTGCCGGTATAAAAGGCCTCGCCGCGCAGCGGCTGCGGTTTGGCCTCTTGATCCTTGATGAAGGTCTTCGACAGCGGCGGCTTGTGGTAGGGCAGCTCGTTCTCGTCGCTGACCAGGGTCATGGGCCCGTCGTAACCGTCCTCGCGCAGGCTGGCGGCCGCTTGCACGCCCGCATGACCCGCACCGACAATGACCACACCGTTTTTCATCGTAGCCCCAATTCCTTGATCCAAGTCTAGGACGTCTCGCCAAGTGGCAATTGTCTGACGCCGCCGCAAGACCGCCTTTGCGGGTCGCAGCCGGAACGGCGCTCCGCCAAGAGTGCTGTTCAATGACGGCACAATATATGCAGCTAAAGTTGACACTTGCAGTTTAGAATAATTCTAAACTGTTGTTTCGATTGGCTTTTCTTTCTGAAATTGATTGACTTCCGGCGCCTTCATCGCTTTATGGAAGCTTGCGTGTCAAGCGCATCCCTTTGATGTCTGGGCCTTGAACCCTTTCGATTGGAGGCATTTCGATGTCTTTCTTCCGCAAACCGCGCCATGCCGCGGCCTGTTTCTCGCCCAATGGCATGGACCTGCCTTGGCGCCGATTGCCTGCTGACGCGCCTTTGGCGCCGGCATTTCACTGAATTCTTGAGGGAGATGACAATCATGAGAGCGATGATCACGGCGCGATATGGCAGCAGGTTTGCAGCGATCGGCGCCACGGCGGCATTGACGGCAGCGATATTCGTGTTGCCGGCCAAAGCGGAGACCGATGCCAAGGCGGTCATCAAGACCTATTCCGACATTGCGCTCGCCAAATATGAGGATTCGCTGACCACGGCGCAGGCGCTCGACAAGGCCGTCGATGCGCTGCTCGCCAAGCCTTCGGTGGAAACGCTGACTGCCGCCCGCGAGGCCTGGAGGGCGTCGCGTGTTCCTTATCAGCAGACCGAAGTCTACCGCTTCGGCAACGCCATTGTCGACGACTGGGAAGGCAAGGTGAATGCCTGGCCGCTGGACGAAGGCCTGATCGATTATGTCGCCGCCGGCTACGGCACCGAGTCGGACGCCAATGCGCTCTACACCGCGAACGTGATCGCCAACAAGTCGATCGAGGTCGACGGCAAGAAGATCGACGCCACCAATCTTACTCCGGAATTCCTCTCCGGCACACTGCAGGAAGCCGGTGGCATCGAGGCCAATGTCGCGACCGGCTATCACGCCATCGAATTCCTGCTGTGGGGCCAGGACCTGCACGGCACCGACCCGGGCGCCGGTGAACGGCCCTATACGGACTATGATCTCGCCAATTGCACCGGTGGCAATTGCGATCGTCGCGCGCAGTACCTGAAGTCGGCGAGCGAGCTTCTGGTTTCCGATCTGCAGGACATGGTCAATGACTGGAAGGAAGGCGGCGCCGCCCGCAAGAACCTCATCGATGGCGAACCGAAGACCGGCATCTCGACCATCCTCACCGGCATGGGCTCGCTGTCCTACGGCGAACTCGCGGGCGAGCGCATGAAGCTCGGCCTGCTGCTGCACGATCCGGAAGAGGAGCATGACTGCTTCTCCGACAACACCTACGATTCCCATCTCTACGATGCCGTCGGCATTCGCGCCGCCTATCGTGGCAGCTACACGCGCCTCGACGGCACCGTCGTCGAAGGCCCCTCGGTATCCGACATGGTCAAGGAGGCCGATGCGGCGATCGACAAGGAACTGTCGGACAAGCTCGATGTCACCGTCGCCAAGATGGAGGCCATCAAGGCGCGCGCGCTTGGCGGCGAGGCCTACGACCAGCAGATCGGCGAAGGCAACACCGAAGGCAACGCCACCGTACAGGCGGCGATCGACGCACTGGTCGACCAGACCAAGTCGATCGAACGCGCCGTCGGCACCCTGAAACTCAATGCCATCGCCTTCGAGGGTTCGGACAGCCTCGACGCGCCCGACAAGGTGTTCCAGTAAGGCGTCAAAAGCCCTGAGCACGATCCCGAACCGGTTTTCGGGGTCGGCTCGGCCAAGAAACAAGCCACACGGCGCCGAGCAAGCGCCGTCAGCCATACAGAGCAAATAATGCTGATCTGCCATTGCAACATCATCACCGAGAAGGAGATTGAGCAGACGATCGTCGGGCTGCTGGACCAGGATCCCTGGCAGCTTATCGTGCCGGCGAAGATCTATCATGCCATGCAGAAGCGTGGTCGCTGTTGCGGCTGCTTCCCAAATGTGGTCGAAACGATCATTCGGGTAACCGAAAATTACCACGCCCGCTCGGAGGCGAGCGGCGTGGATGTCGTTTCACACCTGGATCGCGTCAGAGGCCTGCGCGTCCAATACGGGAGCAGAACCCATGAAAGGCGAACAGCAGATCATAGAGCGGCTTAACGAGGCTCTATTTCTGGAACTTGGAGCGGTCAATCAGTACTGGGTGCATTTCCGGCTGCTGGAAGACTGGGGCTACGCCAAGCTGGCGAAGAAGGAACGCGCAGAGTCGATCGAGGAGATGCACCATGCCGATCGGCTCGTGGCCCGCATCATCTTCCTTGAAGGTCATCCGAACCTGCAGTCGGTAGCGCCGCTGCGCATCGGACAGAATGTCAAGGAAGTGCTCGAATCCGATCTTGCCGGCGAATATGACGCGCGCACTGCTTACAAACGGTCACGCGAGATTTGCAACGAAGCAGGCGACTACGTGACGATGAAGCTGTTCGAGGATCTGCTGTCAGACGAGGAAGGTCACATCGACTTCCTCGAGACGCAACTCGACCTGCTCGCCTCGATCGGCGAGGAAAAATATGGCCAGCTCAACGCCGCATCGGCCGACGAGGCGGAATAGGGACATGCGGGAATGCGGCGCCCCTTAGATTTCTTGCGCCGCTTGCGGCGGGCCGAGGATTGCGGCCTGCCGCCCCAGCAAAACCCGCGATACAGATGGCTTCGCGGGCTTTCGCTTGCCTTAGTGGTTGCGCTGACGGCCTCGGCGCTGGCCGGCGCACCCGACCCGGCCGGCCTCGCCACCAGCCGTACCGATCTGACGCCGAAGGATCTGGCGCGGGTCATTGCCATCACCAGGCCGACCAAGGATTTTTCCAAGCCTGAGCAGTTCGAGCCGATGCAGGGCGGCGCCGGCACATCGCGGAAGGATGTCAACAAGGACGCCTTCTCGCAATCCTCCGCCAATATCACCTTCGAGGAAGAAGGCACCTTCAAGCTCGGCAACGCCATTTTCCGCAAGAACTGGGTGTCGTCGCCCTCTTCGACGCAGGCATCGGACGGGCTTGGGCCGCTGTTCAACGAACGGGCATGTCAGAATTGCCATCTGAAGGACGGCCGCGGCCGCCCGCCAGAGGGCGACCGCGGGACCACCTCCATGTTCCTGCGGCTGGCGCGGCAGGCGAGCACCGAGGAGGAGAAAGCAGCGCTCGCCGCCCGCAAGGTGCTCAACTTCCCCGATCCGGTCTATGGCTCGCAATTGCAGGATCTGGCCGTTCCGGGTCTTCGCGGCGAAGGCAGGATGCGTGTCGACTATCAGGAGCAGAAGGTCACGCTGCCGGACGGAACCGTGGTTTCGCTGCGCAAGCCGAGCTATTCGGTCGATGATCTTGCCAACGGGCCGCTCGATCCGCATACCACGCTTTCGCCGCGCTTGACGCCGCCGATGATCGGCTTGGGCCTGGTCGAGCAGATCGCCCCGGCGGACATTCTCGCCAATGCCGATCCCGAAGATCGTGACGGCGACAGCATTTCCGGCAAGCCCAACATCGTGCGCGACAGCCAGAGCGGCGAGCCGACCCTCGGCCGCTTCGGCTGGAAGGGGCAGACCCCATCGATCCGCCAGCAAGCGGCGGACGCATTCGCCGGCGACATCGGCATTTCGACCCCGGAAGTGCCGAACCACTGGGGCGATTGCAGCGCGGCCGAAAAGGCATGTTTTGCCATGCCAAACGGCGTGCAGGAGCGCCTCGGCCCGGTCGAGGCGCCGCCGCCGGTCATGGACCTCGTCACCTTCTATTCGCAAAACCTCGCTGTGCCGGCTCGGCGCGATCTCGACAAGCCCGAAGTGCTGGCCGGCAAGAAGCTGTTTTACGACATGGGCTGCATTTCCTGCCATACGCCGAAATTCGTTACCCGTCGCGGCACCCCCAACAAGGCGCAGGCCTTCCAGTTGATCTGGCCCTATTCCGACTTTATGCTGCATGACATGGGGCCCGGGCTCGCCGACGGGCAGGCGGTGGGCGAGGCTACCGGCAGCGAATGGCGCACGCCGCCGCTGTGGGGCATCGGTCTTACCGAGACCGTCAACGGCAACAACTTCTTCCTGCATGACGGGCGCGCGCGCACCCTGGCCGAGGCGATCCTGTGGCATGGCGGCGAGGGGCAGAAGGCGCGCGACCGCTTTGCCGCCGCCGATGCGGCCGATCGCGACGCACTGGTCAAATTCCTGGAGTCGTTGTGATGTCGCGTCTTGCGCTTGCTCTGGTTCTCCCGCTGGTCCTCGCTGGCGCATTGCCTACGTCCGCAGCAGTCAAGGCCTCCGACGTGATCCAGCGGGCGATCGACGGCTTTGTCCGCCCGGCCTATGCACGCCTGCATGACCATGCTGACAGCCTGACCAAGGCAATGCGCACGCTTTGCGATGCGCCCTCGCAAGACCATCTCGATGCGGCGCGCGCCGAATTCTCCGGCACCGTGGATGCCTGGTCGGTCGTGGAGATCATCCGCATCGGGCCGATCACGCAGGACAACCGGCTGGAGCGCATGCTGTTCTGGCCGGACCGCAAGAGCATCGGCCTGAGGCAGGTGCAGGCGGCGCTGGCCAATAAAGATCAGACCGCTGCCGATCCGGCCCAGCTGGCAACAAAGAGCGTCGCCATGCAAGGGCTCGGCGCGCTGGAATTCGTGCTTTACGGCGATGGTGCGGAGCAGCTGGCCGACAAGGACGATCCCTATCGCTGCGCTTACGGCGCCGCCGTCGCCGGCAACATCGAGACGATTGCCGCCGACGTCAGCGACGCCTGGAACAAGCCCGACGGTTTTGCAGCGCTTTGGGCCAATCCGGGGCCGCAAAACGCGCTCTACCGCGATGGCACCGAAGCGGTAACCGAACTGGTCGGCGTCTTCATCAACGAGTTGGAAATGGTCCGCGACGTGCGCCTGAAGAGCTTTCTGGGCAGCAATCCGCAAGCCGACAAGCCGAAACAGGCGATCTACTGGCGCTCGCAAAACACCGCGCGTTCGCTGACCGGCAATCTTTCGGGCATGGACGCGCTGTTCCAGGCCTCACAGCTTGGCGATGCGCTGTCGCCTGACGCGCGCTGGATGGCGGAATCGATCCACATCCAGCTCGTTAACGGAGCCGCCGACGCCACGGCCATCAGAGGTCCGATCGACAAGGCGCTCGCCGACCCGGCGCTGCGCCAGAAGCTCGATCACTTCTCGCTGGTGACATCCAGCCTGACGACCCTGATCGGCACCAGGCTGACCGCCGAATTCGGCCTGACCGCCGGCTTCTCGTCGCTCGACGGCGACTGAGCATGCGCACGCCGCTGATCGATCGCCGTGATTTCCTCAGGGCCGCAGGCATTGGCTTCGTTGCCGCGATGGCACCGTCGGCATGGGCGAAGACGCTTAGCACGGACGCCGTCTTCGCCACGGCTTTCGTCAAGCGCGACGGCAGCCATGGCGCGGCCATCCTGTCCGAGGCCGGCAAGGTCCTGCACGCCATCGACCTGCCCGCCCGTGGTCACGACGTCACCTTCGATCCGGTGTCGAAGCGCTCCGTGGTCTTTGCCAGGCAACCCGGCACCTTCGCCGTGGTCTTCGACCACACAGGCCGCGATGAGCCGCTGACCATTGCCAGCGTCAGCGGCCGGCATTTTTTCGGTCACGGCGTGTTTTCGACCGACGGTGCGCTGCTTTACGCCACCGAGAACGATTTCGACAATGCCGCTGGCGTGGTCGGCGTCTACGACGCGCGCGCGAAATTCAAGCGCATCGGTGAATTCCCGACCTACGGCATGGGCTCGCACGAGCTTCTGCTGCTGGGCGACGGCAGGACGATTGCCGTCGCCAATGGCGGCATCGAAACCCATCCGGACTATGGCCGCGCCGAACTCAACATCGCGACGATGAAGCCTTCTTATGTGCTGGTCGACCGCCTCACCGGCGACCTCATCGAAAAGCACGAACTGCCGCCGGAGCTGCACCAGCTTTCGATCCGTCACATGGATGCCGATAAATCCGGCACGATCTGGTTCGGCTGCCAGTATAGGGGGCCGCGGACCGATCGTCCGCTGCTGGTCGGCCGCGCCGCGCGCGGCAAGGATCTGCAACTGCTCGACATGCCGCAGGACGTGCTTTCCGGCTTCAGGAACTACATCGGCTCGGTCGCCGCCAACCCCGCCGCCGGCACCGTTGCAGTGTCCTCGCCGGAAGGCAACTCGCTTGCGGTGATCGATACGGCCAGCGGCCGGATCGTCGCCACCAGCGCATTGGCCGAGGTCTGCGGCGTGGCGCCTGACAAGACGAGCTTCATGGCGACGACGGGCACCGGCGAAATCGTCGAAGCCGGTGGCGCAATACGGTCCGAGCCGGACTACGTCTGGGACAATCACATGCTGCGCATCGAGCGGGTCGGATAACTCCCGGCACCGGTTTCCTGACGGTTACGTTCGCCAAAAATTACGCTTTCAGGCGGGGTCGAAGCGAAGCCGCCAAACGATTTTATGCATTATTCCCTTGCGGGGATGAGCCATGGCGGGCACAGGGAAATTGTTTTTCGAACCCCTGCGCCCAAGCGGGTGCTCCAACTGGCCGTCTCATGAAGTTGCTTGCCATCGACTGTGCCGCCAATCTTTGCGCCGCTTGCGTCTATGACGCGGCAGCCGGCAAAGAGCTCGGCCGTTCGGTGCTCGATCTCGGCAAGGGCCATGCCGAGCATCTGATGGGCGTGATCGAAAAGGCGTTGAAGACCGGCGGGACCGATTATGCCGGCCTCGGCGTCATCGCCGTCTCCACCGGGCCGGGCTCCTTCACCGGACTGCGGGTCGGGGTCTCGGCGGCGCGGGGCCTGGCGCTGGCGTTGAAAATCCCGGCGATCGGGGTGACGACGCTGGAAGCGCTGGCGGCGCAAGCGAAAGAGACCTTTCCCGGCCGCGCGGTGCTGGCCGCCCTCGACGCCGGCCGTGAGGAGATCCACGCCGCGCTTTACGACGAAGTGTCGGTCCTGCGCTATGGTCCGGCCGTGACGAGGCTCTCGCACGCCGCCACTATTGCGGCGGACAGCTTTCCGGTTCTGGCCGGGACGGCTGCCACGCAAATCGCTGTCTCGGCCGGGGGCGCCTTCGACATCGGCCCGACTAGTGCCACGGCCGACATCGCCGTCTATGCCCGGCTGGCCGCCACCCAAATTGCCGGTGGGAAGCGCGACGGCGAAAAGCCAAAGCCGCTTTATTTGCGCGGCGCCGACGCCAAGCCGCAGGCGGGCTTTACGCTGGCGAGGAAGAAAAACTGATGCGCATTCCTTTCTTCCAGCCGCGCCGCAGGGACTATGCGCTCGAGCCGCTGACGATTGCCGACAGCCCGGCCGTTTCGGTGCTGCATCGCGAGGATTTCGTCCGGCCTTGGACCGACGGCGAATTCGCCGCACTACTCGAGCAGGACACGGTTTTCGGCTATGCCGCGCGCGAAACCGGACAGGGTGCCAAGCCGCCGGTCGGCTTCGTACTGGCACGCCTGGCTGCCGGCGAAGGCGAGATTCTGACCGTCGCTGTGGCGCGCTCCCATCGCCGCCAGGGGCTCGGCTGGCAATTGATGGACGCCGTGCTGCGCGAACTGCATGCGCAACGCGCCGAGGCGCTTTTCCTAGAGGTCGACGAGACCAATGTCGCCGCGATCGCGCTCTACCGGCGGCTGGGATTCCGCGAGGTCGGCAAACGTGCCAACTATTACAGGTCCCCCGAGCATGGCCCGACCGGAGCGCTTGTCATGCGCCGCGATCTTCGCTAGCGCAGGCCCGAAAGTGGACGCACGTCGTTCTAGAGCAATTCCAGGAAAAATGTGGAGCGGTTTTCCTGGTGTTGCGCAAAAACAATCTAGAAACCGGGGCAGGGCCAAGACCGCATGATCGGAAAAATCAGGACTTTCCTGGCGATGGGCCTCGTCATCGCCGGCTCGTTGATCCTCGTGCCGTTGCAGATCCTGTCGATGAAGACCGGTTGGTGGCCGGAAACGTTCATCCTCAAGATCTGGCACCGGCTCATCATCCGGGCGCTGGGCATGCGCATCCATGTCAAGGGTACGTTGTCCAACCAGCGCCCGCTATTGGTTGCGTCCAACCACATCTCCTGGACCGACATCATGGTGCTTGGCTCCATGGTCGATGTGAAGTTCATCGCCAGGGCTGACATGGAAGGGTGGCCGCTGATCGGCATGCTGTCGAAGCTGCAGCGCACCGTCTTCATCGAGCGCGAGCGCAAACGTTCGTCGGGTGACCAGGCGAGCGAAATCGCCAACCGCATGGCCAAGGGCGACGCCATGGTGCTGTTCGCCGAAGGGTCGACCGGCGACGGCAACATGGTCCTGCCGTTCAAGAGCACGCTGTTCGGCGCCGCTTCGATGGCGATCTCCGAGGGCGCGGCGGAACAGGTCTTCATTCAGCCGGTGGCGATCGTCTACACGCGCCTGCACGGCGTGCCGCTCGGCCGCAGGCATCGGCCGATTGCCGCCTGGATCGGTGACGAGGATCTGATGCCGCATCTCAAGGTGCTGATGGCGGAAGGCGGGCTCGACGTCGAAGTGCATTTCGGCGAGCCGGTCGCCTTTTCAAAGGGCTCCAATCGCAAGGAAACGGCAAGGCTGATGGAAAGCCAGGTGCGTAACATGATGCGGGCGGCGCTCGCCGATCCACGCCCGAGCCGGTAAGCCGGAACAGTGGACTCAAAATCAGAGTGCTACAGCGGCCTTTGCGCGTCCAAGACGACGCGCGGCGCTGTAGGGCAGAATCGTCTGTTTTTTGTCACCAAAAGGCGTTAGAAGCCGCCGGATGGACTTGAACACGATCACGATTGAGCTGGACGACATCGGTACTGCGGCCGAGGCCGCACCATCTGCCGCGACCAGAAAAGTCTTCCTCAAGACCTATGGCTGCCAGATGAACGTCTACGATTCGCAGCGTATGACCGACGCATTGGCCGCTGATGGCTATACGGCGACGGATGCCATCGGCGAGGCCGATCTGGTGCTGCTCAACACCTGCCATATCCGCGAGAAAGCCGCCGAAAAGGTCTATTCCGAACTCGGCCGCATTCGTGAGATGAAGGCCGAACGGGCGCGGGCCGGCCGCGAGATGCTGGTCGGTGTCGCCGGCTGCGTGGCGCAGGCAGAGGGGGCAGAGATCATCCGCCGTTCGCCGGCCGTCGATCTCGTCATTGGCCCGCAGACCTATCACCGGCTGCCTGACGTGCTGGCACGGGTGCGAGGCGGCGAAAAGATCGTCGAGACCGACTACGCCATCGAGGACAAGTTCGAGCACCTGCCGCAGCCGAAGCGCGCCGAGATCATCAAGCGCGGCGTTACCGCATTCCTGACCGTGCAGGAAGGCTGCGACAAGTTCTGCACCTTCTGCGTCGTGCCCTATACCAGAGGCTCGGAAGTGTCGCGGCCGGTGGCGCAGATCGTCACTGAGGCCGAGCGGCTGGCGCAAGCCGGCGTGCGCGAGGTGACGCTGCTTGGCCAGAACGTCAATGCCTGGCATGGCGAGGGCGAAAACGCCGAGGAATGGGGTCTTGGCCGCCTGCTGTTCCGGCTGGCCGAGATTCCCGGGCTGGCGCGCTTGCGCTACACCACCAGCCACCCGCGCGACATGGACGACGAATTGATCGCCGCTCACCGTGACTTGCCGGCGCTGATGCCCTATCTGCACTTACCTGTGCAATCAGGCTCCGACCGCATCCTGAAGGCGATGAACCGCAGGCATACGGCAAAGGACTATCTGACGCTGCTCGACCGGATCCGCGCCGCGCGGAGCGATATCGCGCTTTCGGGCGATTTCATCGTCGGCTTTCCCGGCGAGACCGAAGCGGATTTCGAGGCGACGATGGAGCTGGTGCGCCAGGTGAACTATGCCTCGGCCTTCTCGTTCAAATATTCACCCCGCCCTGGCACGCCGGGCGCAGAAATGGCCGATCACGTGCCGGAAGCCATCAAGGACGAGCGCCTGCAGCGGCTGCAGGCGCTGCTGTTGAAGCAGCAGCAGGATTTCGGCGCGAGCCTGGTCGGCAGCACCATCGACACGCTGATCGAGAAGCCGGGCCGCCAGGCCGGCCAGAAGGTCGGCCGCTCGCCGTGGCTGCAGCCGGTTATTGTTGATGAAAACTCCGGCGAAATCGGTGAGATTATCAAGGTACGAATCACGAAAACGGGTTACAACAGCCTGTTCGCCGAATTGGCCTGAGGGTCTCGGCAGATGAGGAGAGACGGTTGAGCGCTGCGGAAGTGAAGAACCTGCCCCAAAACCTACCATCGGGGGCTTCGGATATGGCGCACATCGTTCTGACTTTCGACAACAACAAGCTTGCCAGCGCCCTTTATGGCCAGTTCGACGAGAATCTGGCCAGGCTCGAGCAAAAGCTTGGCGTCGATATCCGTTCGCGAGGCAACCAGCTGACCATCAAGGGCTCCGCCTCGGCCGCCGAACAGGCGCGCCGCGCCCTGGATAATCTCTACGGTATTCTCCAGAAAGGCGCTGACATCGGCCAGTCGGACGTCGACGGTGCCGTGCGCATGGCGATCGCTGCCGACGACCAGTTGACGCTGCCAACGCTGGAGCGCAAGGGCAAGGTGTCCGCCGCCCAGATATCGACGCGCAAGAAGACGATCTACGCCCGTTCGCTCAACCAGGACGCCTATATGCGCGCGCTGGAGCGGTCCGAACTCGTCTTCGGCATCGGCCCGGCTGGTACGGGAAAAACCTTCCTGGCGGTGGCGCATGCGGCGATGCTGCTCGAACGCGGCATGGTTGAGCGCATCGTGCTGTCGCGGCCGGCCGTCGAGGCCGGCGAGCGGCTCGGCTTCCTGCCCGGCGACATGAAGGAGAAGGTCGATCCTTATCTCAGGCCACTTTACGACGCGCTTTACGAGATGATGCCGGCCGACAAGGTCGAGCGGGCGATTGCTGCCGAGGTGATCGAGATCGCGCCCCTGGCTTTCATGCGCGGCCGCACGCTGGCCCACTCCGCCGTCATCCTCGACGAGGCGCAGAACACCACGCCGATGCAGATGAAGATGTTCCTGACGCGTCTCGGTGAGAATTCGCGCATGATCGTCACCGGCGATCCGACCCAGATCGACCTGCCGCAAAACACCAAATCCGGTCTGGTCGAGGCGCTCAGGATCCTCGACGGCGTAACCGGCATGGTGACGGTGCGCTTCAACGAAGGCGACGTCGTCAGGCATCCGTTGGTCGCCGAGATCGTCAAGGCCTACGACCGCGACGGCAAGCTGGCCCGGGGCTTGGGCACCGAAGGCTGAGGCCTTATGGCTGAGGACAAAACGTTTGTAGGCGGGGATCTTCCGGTTCCCGTCGACATCGATATAGCAGTCGAAGCGGGCAACTGGCCCGATGAGGCCGCGCTGACGCGGCTGGTCGATCGCGCTGTTACCGCTGCGTTTGCCCAAACCGGCGCTGCCGGGCGTTCCGAGCTCAGCATCGTCTTTTCTGACGATGCCCATATCCGCAACCTCAACGCCGGCTGGCGCGGCAAGGACAAACCGACCAACGTCCTGTCTTTCCCGGCTTTTCCGCTCGCGAAGGGCGGACCGCTACCGCCCATGCTGGGCGACATCGTGCTGGCCGCCGAGACCGTCGCGCGGGAGGCCGCACTGGAAGACAAGCCTCTCGACAACCATATCACCCATCTCGTCATTCACGGCCTGCTGCATTTGCTGGGCCACGATCACGAGACCGACGCCGAGGCCGAGGAAATGGAAGCCGTTGAACGCGCAGCACTTGCGAGGCTTGCCATTCCCGATCCCTACGCGTAACTAAAAAGATCAAATGACCGGACGACGATGAACGACAAACCAGAGACTGCCGCCCGCCCAGACGCCGGCAGTGCGACCAAGCCATCCGAACAGACGGAAGAGGGCTCTAGTCCGAGTACCACGACCGGCAGCTTCGCCAGCGAGCCATCGCCTGCCGGTCCTTCCCTGTTCGATCGCGTGCTCGGCCTGTTCAGGCAACGCAACGGCACCAGCCTGCGTGAGGAAATAGCCGACGCGCTTGCCGAAACGGCGAGCGATGCCGGCGCCTTTTCGCCCGGCGAACGGGCCATGCTCAACAACATCCTGCGCCTGCGCGAGGTGCGCGTCGAGGACGTCATGGTGCCGCGCGCGGACATCGAGGCGGTCGAGATCACGACCAACCTCGGCGATCTTCTTGGACTGTTCGAGCAGTCCGGCCATTCCCGCATGCCGGTCTATTCGGAGACGCTCGACGACCCGCGCGGCATGGTCCACATCCGCGACGTGCTCGCTCACATCACCAAGATCGCCCGTGTCAAAAGGGGCAGGACGACCAGGAAAGCCGCCGCCACCACGCTTCTCGATCTTGCCAAGGTCGATCTCGCGCGCACCATCGGCGACTTGAATCTCATCCGCCCAGTGCTTTTCGTGCCGCCGTCGATGCTTGCCTCCGATCTCATGGGACGGATGCAGGCGATGCGCACCCAGATGGCGCTGGTCATCGACGAGTATGGTGGCACCGATGGGCTGGTCTCGCTCGAAGATATCGTCGAGATGGTCGTCGGCGACATCGAGGACGAGCATGACGAGGACGAGCCGATGATCACCCAGACCGGCGAGGGCGTGTTCGTCGTCGACGGCAAGGCCGAGATCGAGGATGTTACCAAGATGATCGGCGAGGATTTCGCCGCCGGGGAGCATGGCGAATATGTCGACACGATCGGTGGCATGATCTTCAACACGCTTGGCCGTGTTCCGGCCCGCGGCGAAGTGGTGCAGGCCATACCCGGTTTCGAATTCCTTGTGCTTGACGCCGACCCGCGCCGCGTCAAGCGGGTGCGCATCGTCGAGACCCAGAAGAGCGAGCGCCGCCGGCGCGCGGCCCGCGCCGAGCAGGTTTGAAAGACGCCGCTCGCCCGATGATGGTCCTTTGCGAGCATGCGCGGGCGGCGGCAGCCGAGATCGTCCAGGAGCCGGCCTGATCAGTTCTACGGTGAACGGCAGTACAGGGCGCGCGATCCTGAAGGCACGTCCGGACCTTTTCCCAGCCGACGCTCCGTTCCACGCGAGGAGGCCGAGCTGCTGGGCAATCTGCAGATCGAAGGCTGGCACCGGTAGCGTCTCGGTCTGAACTTCAGCGATGGGTGGGACGGTCTCGAACTAGCTTTTTGTTGAGCATCGGGTTTCCCAAAAACCCGTTTTCCCTTTTGGGGCCGGTGCTCTAGGAGAATGTCCGATGTCGTGGAAACTCGATGAGACCGTCGAAACATCCGCGGGTGCCGTGGCAGCGGGTCAATTTGGCAGTGGCCCCGCGCTCGTGCTGGCCCACGGCTGGCCGTGGTCTTCATTCTCATGGCATCGGATCATTCCAGACCTTGCAAGGCGGTATCGTGTCCATTGGTACGATATGCCCGGATATGGGCGATCCGACAAAGGCGCGGAGCAGCGCACCTCACTCGATGTGCAAGGAAAAGTATTCGCCGAGATGCTTGCGCATTGGGACCTTGAGCAGCCTATGGTCGTTGCCCACGATTTCGGCGGAGCGACGACACTACGGGCGCATCTGTTGCACGGCTGCGAGTTCGAGCGGTACGTTCTGATGAATGTCGTCGCCATGCGCCCTTGGGGATCGGAGTTCTTCGATCATGTCGGTCGCCATGTGGATGCCTTTCTGGGCCTGCCGCCGCATATCCACAGAGCGGTCGTGGAGGCCTATATCAAAGGAGCGATCGTAAACGGCATCGATTCCGGAGATTTCGAGAAGCTTGTCGAGCCCTGGCTTGCCGAGGAGGGACGACGAAGCTTCTATCGGCAATTCGCGCAAGCCGACGAAAAATATACCGCCGAGATCGAGCCGGCGTTCGGGGATATCAGGTGTCCGGTAAAGATAATCTGGGGCAAGGACGATCCGTGGATCCCGCTGGAGCGAGGCAAAGCGCTTCATGCGCTGATCCCGCAGGCATCGTTCGAAACATTGCCTGGCGTCGGTCACTTACCCCAACTCGAAGCCCCGAATATTGTTCTGGAGCGGCTGAACGCATTTCTATCGTGCGACGGCGAAAACTGATGGATCCAATGTGGAAGCAAAGAATTTTCCGTCGCCTTTTCGATATTGCAACGCGCGAGCAGCCTAGCTCAAGTCACGTCGATCCGTGGCTTCCCGCCAAAAACCGCGATAACTTGACGGCGCTTCGCAGGCAGACGTCCTTTTTCGCGGAAACGTCTTCGCTTGGGGCTCTGATGATGGAGACGACGTGCAGATCGTGTTGATTACCGGGCCAGCCGGCGTCGGCAAGTCGACGCTCTGCTGGGAAATGAGCGCTCAACTCGCCGCGGCGCAAGTCGCCCACGCCGTCATCGAGACGGATGAACTTGATAGGGTGTTTCCGCGCCCCAGTGCCGAGGATCTTGAGAGGATCTGGCCCGGAACCACTGACGTAAGCAGCATCAACCTTGCCGCTATCTGGTCGACATACCGCGCCCTGGGGCATTCGCGCCTGATTATGTCGGGCGTAATGTTACACCTTGATTTCGACCGACGGTGGATTCTTGCTGCCATACCTGATGCACGGATCACGGTGGTTCGTTTGGTCGCCAGGGAGCCTACGATATTGGCGCGTCTGGCGCAGCGTGAGATTGGGTCAGGGGCGCAAGAGCAGGTGCAGCGCTCGCTTCGGCAGGCCAGGCGCATGGCGAGCGAAGATGCCGGAGGTGCGTTGGTTGTCCCCACGGACGGCAAGGCGCCTCAGGAACTTGCCGAAACTATTCTGCGGAAAGTTGGCTGGTTGAAGGCATAGGGGGCACTGGAATGGGTCGTGACCCGAAATTCATCCGTCACGCCGGCTGAGGCGGTGGGCCGTTTGGAGCGTGGACGCGGCCTGATGAATCTTCTGCCGCGACTCTCACGACTCGGAAGCCAGGACTCGCGGCGTCGGCACACTGGTTGATCGACGCTGCAGCACGAGCTTCCCGCCTCCCAATCTGGCGATTACTTTGCGCGAGACCTCAGTTGGCTCCAGAGATCGTAGCCCGCAAGGAGGATGCCGATGCCGATCGCAACGCCCAGATCGGGATGCGGGACGAACCGGATCACGACGCCGAAAAACGCCAGGAAAACAACAAATGCCAGGACGGCCAGGATACGGCTCAAGGTCATCTCTCGTCCTCCACTCGCCGCGGCATCCCCGTCTCAGCCCCCGTAGATCAGGTTGGGCAGCCCGTACACGATCTGCGGGAAGATGTAGATGATGACCATGCATAGGATAACGATCAGCATATAGGGCATCATTCCGCGGAAAATGTCCGAAAGCTGGACATGCGGCGGCGAAATGCCCTTGAGGTAGTAGGCCGACATCGCCATGGGCGGCGACAGAAAGGCCGTCTGAAGGTTGACCGCGACGAGCACGCCGAAAAACAGCGGATCGATCTGGAAATGCGCCAATAGCGGCAGGAAGATCGGAACGAAGATCACGATAATCTCCGTCCATTCCAGCGGCCAGCCCAGGATGAAGATGATGATCTGGGCGACGATCAGAAACATCAGCGGCGACATGTCGAGGCCGGTGACGAAATCGCTGATCAGTTGCTGGCCTCCCAGATAGGCAAAGACCGACGCGAAGGTCGCGGAGCCGACGAACAGCCAGCACACCATCGCAGTCGTGCGCGCCGTCAAATAGACGGACTCCTTCAGGCGTTGCCAGGTCAGGGCCCGATAGGCGGCCGCCAGCACGACGCCACCTAGCGCGCCGATGGCGGCAGCTTCTGAAGGCGTGGCGAAGCCGAAGAGAATAGCACCGAGCACCGCGAGGATCAGCACCGCCAAAGGCACGAAGGACGTCAGCAGCATCCAGCTGATTTGCAGGACCGAATAGTGCCCTACCTCGTCTTGGGTCGGCTTCGGCGCCACTTGTGGCTGCAGCACCGCCTTCGCCACCACATAGATCAGATAGAGGCCTGCAAGCAGCAGTCCTGGAAACAGGGCTGCCGCATACATACGGACCACCGACACACCCGCGGTCGCGCCATAGACGATGAGCAGGATGGACGGCGGAATGAGGATGCCGAGGGTTCCACCCGCGCAGATCACTCCCGAGGCATATCTGACGTCATAACGCGCCTTCAGCATGGCGGGAAACGCCAGCAAGCCCATGAGTGTCACGACCGCGCCGACAATGCCTGTGGCCGTTGCAAAAAGGGTGCAGGTAATGAGGGCAGCGACCGCCATGGAGCCAGGAACGCGCCGGGTGGCGATATAGAGGGTACTGAAAAGGCGCTCGATGATATTTGACCGCTCGACGATGTAGCCCATGAACAGAAACAGCGGGATAGCGGTCAGCACGTCGTTCGAGATCACTGAATAGGTTTGATTCACGAACAGATCGAAAATGCGGTTGTTGAAGAAGCCGCCGATCCAATGCTCCGTGAGCGTCCAGGCGTCGGCACCATCCTCAACCGCCCGTTGGTAGGCGCGCCACATCCGCCCCGGATCGAAATAAGCATAGTAGCCAAACGCGACCCCGAGCGCCATCAAAGTGAACGCAACCGGGAAGCCAAGGAAGATCGCCAGAAGCAGAATGAGCAGCATCGCGACGGCGACCTGAGGATCGCTCATCTGTCTTCTCCGTCGCGGCGGGTTTGATTGTCGGGGTGGAGGAATGGAAGGTCGACTGCTTCCGAACCGTG
This sequence comes from Mesorhizobium robiniae, assembly GCF_040545535.1. Lineage (NCBI taxonomy): Bacteria > Pseudomonadati > Pseudomonadota > Alphaproteobacteria > Hyphomicrobiales > Phyllobacteriaceae > Mesorhizobium > Mesorhizobium robiniae. Next base: position 527,095 of record NZ_JBEPMC010000002.1, on the reverse strand, counting down.
ATGCAGAACATCGAGCGTCTTGGCTTCCATCAGCACCTTCTCGGTCTCTTCCACGTCTTCAGCCGCGCGCGGCCATGTTCCGGTCCGTAGGCAGACGACGCAGCGGAACACCTGGGCAATCCCCTGCACAAAGAGCAGGATGCCTGCCGCCACGATGACGGCCTTGAACTGGAAGATCGGAATGCCGGCCGGACTGTTCGAGCTTACCTCGAGATAGCGGAAGCTGCGTGCGGCATACTTCGATCCGGCCAGAACCAGCGCCGTCACGCCTGGGAAGAAGAAGATGATATAGAGGACAAGTTCGACCGCCGCTTGCGTACGCGGCCTCCACAGACGGTAGATGAAGTCGCCGCGCACGTGCCCGTCTCGCGACAGGGTGTAGGCGCCGGCCATCATGAACATGGTGCCGTAGAGCATATAGCTGAGGTCGAATGCCCAGGCGGTCGGCGCGCTGAACAGGTATCGCACGACAACTTCATAGCTCACGCCCAGCGTCATGATGACGACGCTCCAAGCGAACACCTTTCCAAACCATGCCGAAAGTTCATCGGCGAATGCAATGTAACGGAGCATGTGCAGGGTTCCGTCAGGTACAATCCGGCGGTCGGGAAGACCGCCGGATTTGCCGAAGCGGAGGCGCGAATTAGAGCTTCAGCTTGCCGGGGAAATGATGTTCATATGCCAGTGTCAGGTCGGCTGAATTCATGAGCTCGTAATAGACAACGCGTTCGACCCATTGGCGCTGGCTGTCGAGCACCCGCTTCATGAACTCATCCGCCTCCAGCGTCGGGATGATCTTGTCCCAAGCCTGGAGTTGTGCGTCGAGAATCTCCTTGGAGGTGCGGTGCACGGTGACACCGTGCTCGGACTGCAGTTTCTGCAGGTCGGCCGAATAGTTGTCGAGGGCGACTGCGGTGGTCGCGGTGCTGGCCGCCTCCACGCCATATTCGAGAATGGCCTTCAAATCGTCGTCGAGGTCGTCGAATACGTCCTTGTTGAACAGGAATTCGAATGACTCGCTCGCCTGATGATATGACGACAAGATATAGTTCTTGGCGACGTCCTGCGAACCGAAGCGAAGGTCGGATGACGGATTGTTGAATTCGAAGGCGTCGATAACTCCGCGCTCCATGGCGGGCACGATTTCACCGCCGGGCAGCTGCGCCACGCTGAGGCCGAGGTTTTGCATGAGATCGGCGGCAAGACCCACCGTCCGGTACTTGAATCCCTGCAATTCCGAGGTGGTCGTGACAGGATTCTTGAACCAGCCGAACGGCTGCGCAGGCATCGGGAAGCCATAGAAGCCGACCACGTTGAGACCCATGATGTCCTGCGTCAGCTCGCGGTAGAGGTCCTTGCCGCCGCCCTGGTGGAACCAGGCGAGCATGGTGGTGGCGCTGCCGCCAAACACAGGGCCAGTTCCGAATAGCGACGCGGCCTTGTGCTTGCCGTACCAGTAGACGGGGACGGTATGCGCGGCATCGATGACCCCGTCATTGACGCCATCCAGCACTTGGAACGCGCCGACGACCGCACCCGCGGGCAGGAGCTCGAACTTCAGCCGGCCGCCCGACATTTTTTCGACGCGCTCTATGTATAGCCGCGCGAAATCCATCCAGATGTCCGAAGCAGGCCAGGAGGTCTGCATCTTAATGGTGACCGGCGCCTGCGCCAGCACGGCCGGGGCCGAGAGCGTCGTCGCTGCGGCCGCACCGGCCGTGATGGCGGTGGACTTTTCCAGGAACCTACGACGCGAGAGTTTGTTGTCGGACATTTATTCCTCCCATAGTTGCAAAATCTTCTCCCACAAGCAGAATATGCGAACTCGCCCCTTGCGCAACCAGTTTCGCTGCAAACGGGCTTCCGTTCGGGATCGTGCGCCGAAATTCAATCCGGCACGCCGGCTGAATCGCTGGCAGTTTGGAGCGCGGACTGCGGCCTGATAAATCTTGCGCCGTGATTCGCACGACTCGGAAGCATCGATGAAGCGCCTGGCCGGCCGGATAATTCTGCTGTGGGGCTGGCGCCGTGCGCTTGTGGCGTTTCTTGCCGGGGCGTTGGCGGTTCTTGCCCAGGCGCCTTACGATTTCTTCGCCGTCTGTTTCGTTTCGTTCCCGCTGCTGGTCTGGCTCCTCGACGGCGCGACCGGCGAAGCCTCCGACGGCTGGTTCCGGCGTCTGCGGCCGGCCTTCGCCATCGGCTGGTGGTTCGGCTTCGGTTATTTTCTCGCCGGCCTGTGGTGGATCGGCTCGGCGCTTCTGGTCGAGGCCGACAGTTTCGCCTGGGCACTTCCCTTCGCCGTCGTCGGAATTCCGCTGGCGCTCGCCTTTTTCTACGGCTTCGCGACCGCGGTTGCCCGGCTGCTGTGGAGCAACGACATAGGCCGCATCGCTGCCCTTGCCTTCGGCTTTGGCCTGGCGGAATGGCTGCGCGACTTTCTGTTCACCGGCTTTCCCTGGAATGCCGTCGGCTACGCGGCGATGCCGGTGCCTTTGCTCATGCAGAGCGTGTCGGTGACCGGCATGATCGGGATGAACGCGCTGGCGGTCTTCGTCTTTGCATTGCCGGCTCTTCTTGCGGCGCGCCGGCATGTCCGCCTGGGGGCAGCGCTGCTTATCGCTCTCGTCGCCGTCCATGTCGGCTTCGGCCTTATCAGGCTTGCTGCCAAGGTCGAGCCCGCAACGGGCGCAATCGACGTCCGCATCGTGCAGCCGGCCGTCGATCTCAGCGAGAAATGGGACGCTTCGGTGCCCGACCGGATCTTCGCCACGCTGATGGGGCTTTCGGCCAAGTCGCCTGAGGCTGGCCATGACAAGCCGCAATTGATCCTGTGGCCGGAAACTTCAGTGCCGTTTTTTTTCGCCCAACGTCCCGATGCGCTGGCCGCGCTGGGAGAAATGCTTGGCGACGGCCAAATGCTGATCGCCGGCGTTGTCCGGGAAGAGGGCGGCTCGGCGGCGAACGCCGACAGGCGGTACTACAATTCGGTGGTGGCGATCGACGACAAGGGTGAAATCACAGACGCCGTCGACAAGGTCCATCTGGTGCCCTTTGGCGAATATCTGCCTTTTGCCGACCTGCTTGGCCGCCTCGGGCTCAAACAGCTCGTCGCCGGGCCGATGACTTACGCTGCGGGCAATGAGCGGCACCCCATCGCGCTGCCCGGCGGCATCCGCGCGCTTCCATTCATTTGCTACGAAGTCATCTTTCCCGATCTGGTAGCGGTTGACGCTACGTCAGCTGAGCTTATTGTGAATGTCACGAACGACGCGTGGTTCGGTGACACGCCGGGTCCATACCAGCATTTCAGGCAGGCGCAGATTCGTGCGGTGGAGAACGGGGTGCCCTTGTTGCGCGCAGCCAATAACGGCATCTCCGCTGTAGTTGATCCGCGCGGGCAGATCCTTGATGCGCTGGCGATCGACGCACGCGGAGCCATCGATGTCGATGTGCCGATTTCCAATCAAGCCGTCGTTTCTTCCAGCCAAAGACGCATTAACGGACTGCTGATCATGTTGCTGTTTGCCTTGGCTGCCTTCACCTCGAATGTAAGGCAAAGGCTACGGGTGAATTGACAGTCGACACATTAGAAACTCATACTGTAACGGCCTAAAATTTCTCGAAGTCGGTACGTCGTTGTGTTGGGGCACTGGCCGCCGGCTTTGTTTGGGCAGAAAAAAACACAAAGCCGGAAAAATTCGGCGAGGAAAAAATGACAGAAGAGAACAAGAAGAAGCCGAATCCTATCGACATCCATGTTGGGAGTCGCATCAGACTTCGCCGCAACATGTTGGGAATGAGTCAGGAGAAGCTGGGCGAGAACCTCGGCATAACGTTTCAGCAGATACAGAAATACGAGAAGGGGACCAATCGCGTAGGCGCTAGCCGTTTGCAGGCAATCGCCTCGATACTCGGCGTGCCTGTCGCTTTCTTTTTCGAGGATGCGCCGGGCCAGGAAGCGGTGGGCAACCGCGGATTTGCCGAAGACACGTCAATGGCTTTTGCCGTCGAATTCTGCGGCAGTCCTGAAGGTCTCCAACTCAACCGGGCCTTCGTCAAAATCGCCGACGTGAAGATACGCCGCAAGATCATTGAGCTTGTGAAGGCCCTTTCCGCCGACGAAGTCGATTGACAGGGCAGGTTGATCTGAGCCGATCGATTTGGCGGGTCGTTTAAAGCCGGAAAATGGTGAACCCGTCTTCGCGGGCTCGCAAAATTTCTCGCGATCTCGCATGTCAAGGAATTTTAGATCCGGCAGGCAGGCCGCAGATGGAATCGATTTTGCTCGACACCCCACACTCAAAGTTCCTTTTCATCGACGTGCTGGAACTAAGCTCGTTGGCGGCATCCCGCCGCCGGTTACAGCGGGACAAGATAATAGCGCGATTTTGATGCCAGAATGGTCGCGCCGCTTGACGAGCGCCGCCCGGCACAGCTAACACGTGGCGCGCCAATCGGCAGCGTGCCGATATTTTTTCAAGAGGGGACACCCGTGACGCGGCAAAATTATCTATTCACCTCGGAATCCGTTGCCGAGGGTCATCCCGACAAAGTCTGTGATCGTATCTCCGACGAGATCGTCGATCTGGTCTATCGCGAGGCAAGAAAGACCGGCATGGATCCCTGGAAGGTTCGCGTCGCCTGCGAAACGCTGGCGACCACGAATCGCGTCGTCATCGCCGGCGAGGTGCGCGTCCCCGAGACGCTGCTCAAGAAGGACAAAGCCGGCAACATCCTGATGGATGCGGCCGGTCATCCGCTCGTCAACCCGGCGAAGTTCAAGTCGGCCGCTCGCAAGGCAATCCGCGAGATCGGCTATGAACAGGCCGGTTTCCACTGGAAGACGGCAAAGATCGAGGTTCTGCTGCACGGCCAGTCGCCGGATATCGGTCAGGGCGTCGACAATGCCTCCGACCGGCAAGGCGAAGAAGGGGCCGGCGACCAGGGCATCATGTTCGGCTATGCCTGCCGCGAGACACCAGATCTGATGCCGGCGCCGATCTACTACAGCCACAAGATCCTCGAACTGCTGGCCGCCGCGCGCCATGAGGGCAATGGCGATGCCGGCCGGCTCGGGCCGGACGCCAAGAGCCAGGTCACCGTCCGCTATGTCGACGGCAAGGCGGCGGAAGTGACGCAAATCGTGCTGTCCACCCAGCATCTCGAAGCCAGCTGGGATTCGAAGAAGGTCCGCAACGTCGTCGAACCCTATATCCGCGAGGCGCTGGGCGAACTGAAGATCGCCGACAGCTGCAATTGGTACATCAACCCGACGGGCAAGTTCGTCATCGGCGGACCCGACGGCGACGCCGGGCTGACCGGCCGCAAGATCATCGTCGACACTTACGGCGGTGCTGCGCCCCATGGCGGCGGTGCTTTTTCCGGCAAGGACACCACCAAGGTCGATCGTTCCGCAGCCTATGCGGCGCGCTATCTCGCCAAGAACGTGGTGGCGGCGAAGCTCGCCGATCGCTGCACCATCCAGCTTTCCTACGCCATTGGCGTCGCTCAGCCGCTGTCGGTCTATGTCGACCTGCACGGCACCGGCAAGGTCGATGAGGCAAAGCTCGAGCAAGCGCTGCGCACCGTGATGGACCTGTCGCCGTCCGGCATTCGCCGTCACCTTGATCTCAACAAGCCGATTTATGCCAAGACGTCGTCTTATGGCCATTTCGGCCGCAAGGCCGGCCGCGACGGGTCCTTCTCCTGGGAAAAGACCGATCTCGCCAAGGCGCTCAAGGACGCACTCGCCGAAGCGCCCACCGAAGCAGTCGCGGCCTAGCCGCGGCGTCCATAGATCCGGAAGACATGGATCGGAAAGACCGGCCAAGCCGTGCGACCGAAGCATTTTTCGGTCGCCGGCGCGGCAAGACCATCCGTCCGCAGCAGGCGGCGGCGCTGGAAAACGGCTTCGGCACCTACCGGCTCGATCTGACGGCCGGACCGCCGGCCGAACTGCGCAGCCTGTTCGAAGCCGATGTCTGCGCCATTCATCTCGAAATTGGTTTCGGTGGCGGCGAGCACCTGCTGCATCGGGCGACGACAGCTCCTGAGACCGGTTTTGTCGGCGTCGAGCCTTTCGTCAATGGCATGGCCAAGATGATGATGGCGGTCAGCGAACGGCCGCTTGCCAATCTTCGGGTCTATGACGACGATGCCACGCGCCTGCTCGACTGGCTCCCGCAAGCCTCGCTCGATGGCATCGACCTGCTCTATCCCGATCCCTGGCCGAAGAAGAAACACTGGAAGCGCCGTTTCGTCAGTCCGGTCAATCTCGACCGTTTCGCGCGCGTCCTGAAGTCAGGCGGAAAATTCCGCTTTGCGTCCGATATCGATAGCTATGTGAACTGGACGTTGCGGCACTGTCGGGCACATGGTGCCTTTGCGTGGCAGGCCGAAGAGGCAGCCGATTGGCATCGGCCCTATGAGGGCTGGCCGGGCACGCGCTACGAGGCGAAGGCCATTCGCCAAGGCCGGCGGCCGGCCTATCTCACCTTCGTTCGAAGATAGGGATGTTGCGCTAGTCAGCGCGCATTGCGCGCTTCGCCGTCAACGAGGACCAGGATGTCCTCGCCCCGCGTCACTGGTCTTAGAAGCGGCCGATCTTGTCGAAGGCAGCCGGATCAACGCCGAGATTGCGCAGATCGTGCGCGCGCGGCTTGCGGCCGGCTTCGACGGCGTGCGAAGCGGCGACGGCGCTGCCGAACACAGTGAAGAAATCGCCGATGGCCGAGAAAACCTTGCGGTTGGTCATGATATGCCCTTTCGCCTGCTGCAATGCGTGATTGAATTTGTGCAGCGCAACATAGATAAGCGCGTATTGCCTGATGTCACAGGGGCGTTGCCGCATGGCCGCCATGCGTCCTGTGCAAGGCTGTCGCCTCCGGCACTTTCGTCCTGCCCTGCATGCGGACTTGAAACGACCGCAGCGATCGTCTATATCAGCTTCAAATTCTTGGTCGGTATGGCGAAGAGTGGGTCCACCCGGTCCCGCTCTTTTTTATTACCTTCCGACCACCAATGACACGACAGGAATCGAATGACTGCAACGGAAACCGACAGCGACGACCGCATCATCCGCGAAAGCGGCATCGATGCGCGCATCGCGCTGATCGTGCAGCCGGTGCTGCGTGCCATCGGCTTCCGCCTCGTCAGGGTACATCTGACGGGCCAGAACGGGCTGACGCTGCAGATCATGGCCGAACGCGAGGACGGCACCATGACCGTCGAGGATTGCGAAGAGGTCAGCCGGGCAGTGTCGCCGGCGCTCGATGTCGATGATCCGATCGAAAAGGCGTATCATCTTGAAGTGTCGTCGCCGGGTATCGACCGGCCGCTGGTTCGCAAATCGGATTTTGCAACCTGGACGGGCCATCTGGTGAAGATGGAAACCTCGGTCCTTGTCGCCGACCGCAAGCGCTTCAAGGGCAAGATCGCCGAGAGCGACGCAGACGGCGTGCTGATCGAGCGCGACAAGGCGGCCTATGGCGAGGAGCCGACGGTGCGCGTGCCCTATGATGCGATTGCAGAAGCGCGGCTGATCCTGACCGACGACCTTATTCGCGATGCACTGTCGAAGGACAACAGGGCCCGCAAGGAAGCCAAGAAGCGCCGCGGCGAACCCGAAGACACGCCAGAGGGCGGGGAAGCGGGCGCGGAAGATGAAACCGAACAGGAAATGTGATTGGGCTGCCGGGGCGCTAAGGGCTCGGCAACAAGCTCGGGAGAAAAAAGATGGTTGTAAGCGCCAACAGGCTTGAACTGCTGCAGATCGCCGACGCGGTCGCGCGTGAAAAGTCGATCGACAAGTCGATCGTCATCGCCGCCATGGCCGATGCGATCCAAAAGGCTGCGCGCTCGCGCTATGGCCAGGAAACCAATATCCGTGCCGACATCAATCCGAACACCGGCGAGATGAAGCTGCAACGGCTGATGGAAGTGGTCGAGAAGGTCGACGACTACGCGACGCAGATCGCCATTTCCTCGGCGCGCGAGCGCAATCCCGACGCGCAGCTCGGCGACTTCATTGCCGAACAGCTGCCGCCCATGGATTTCGGCCGCATCGCTGCCCAGTCGGCCAAGCAGGTCATCGTGCAGAAGGTGCGCGAGGCCGAGCGTGACCGCCAGTATGACGAGTACAAGGACCGCATCGGCGAGATCGTCAACGGCACCGTCAAGCGCGTCGAATATGGCAACGTCATCGTTGATCTCGGCCGCGGCGAGGCGATCATCCGCCGCGACGAGCTGATCCCGCGCGAGAACTACAAATATGGCGATCGCGTCCGCGCCTATGTCTATGACGTGCGCCGCGAGCAGCGCGGCCCGCAGATATTCCTGTCGCGCACCCATCCGCAGTTCATGGCGAAGCTGTTCACCATGGAAGTGCCGGAAATCTACGACGGCATCATCGAGATCAAGTCGGTCGCCCGCGATCCGGGTTCGCGCGCCAAGATCGCCGTCATCTCGCGTGACAGTTCCATCGATCCGGTCGGCGCCTGCGTCGGCATGCGCGGCAGCCGCGTTCAGGCGGTGGTCGGCGAATTGCAGGGCGAGAAGATCGACATCATTCCGTGGTCGCCTTCGGCCGCTTCCTTCATCGTCAATGCGCTGCAGCCGGCGGAAGTCGCCAAGGTCGTGCTCGACGAGGACGCCGAACGCATCGAGGTCGTGGTGCCGGACGACCAGCTGTCGCTGGCTATCGGCCGCCGCGGCCAGAACGTCCGGCTTGCCTCGCAGCTCACCGGCTGGGATATCGACATCCTGACCGAGCAGGAAGAGAGCGAGCGCCGCCAGAAGGAGTTCGTCGAGCGCTCGGCGCTGTTCATGGATGCGCTCAACGTCGACGAGATGGTCGGCCAGGTGCTCGCCTCCGAGGGCTTCACCAGCGTCGAGGAAGTCGCCTATGTCGATGCCGACGAGATCGCGTCGATCGACGGCTTCGACGAGGACACCGCCTCGGAAATCCAGGCCCGCGCCCGCGAGTACCTGGAGAAGATCGAAGCCGAGCATGACGAGAAGCGCAAGGCGCTGGGCGTCGAGGACGAGCTGCGTGAGATTCCCGGCGTGACCACCGCCATGATGGTGACGCTCGGCGAGGACGGCGTGAAGACGATCGAGGATTTCGCCGGTTATGCGGCTGACGACCTGACCGGCTGGAAGGAACGCAAGGACGGCGAGACGAAGGTGTTTCCCGGTGTGCTCGCCAGCCACGGTGTGTCGCGCGCCGATGCCGAGCAGATGGTTCTGGCCGCCCGCCTCAAGGCCGGCTGGATCACCGAAGACGAGCTAGCAGCCGAAGACGTGCCGGCTGACGAAGCCGTTGGTGCGTGAGGTGAAACCGCATCGCACACAACCCGCCCTTGGACGAGATGAACGATCGCACTTGCATCGTTACGCGCAGGCAGGCCGAACCGGATGAACTGATCCGTTTCGTCGTCGGCCCCGATTCGGCCGTCGTTCCGGATATCAAGAAAAACCTGCCCGGCCGCGGTTGCTGGGTGACTGCCGACCGCCTACATATCGACAAGGCGGCAGCGAAAAACCTGTTCGCCCGCGCCTTCAAGGCGCAGGTGACCGTACCGACCGATCTCGGCGGCATGGTCGACGGGCTGCTTTCCAGATCCGCTCTGGGCATGCTCGGTCTTGCCCGCAAGGCAGGCGCGATCGCGCTCGGCGCCACCAAGGTCGAGAGCGCGGTGCGTGGTGGGCTGGCGCTTTTCGTGTTGCATGCGACCGAGGCGTCAGATGACGGCGTCCGCAAGATCAGCCAGGCGCGACGGGCAACCGTCCACCTTGGTGGCCCCGCCATCCTTGCCTACAAACTTTTCTCCGAGGCCGAGTTGAGCTTGGCATTGGGGGGTACAAATGTGATACATGCTGCCGTTCTCGCGGGAGACGCGGGCAGGGCGGTCCAGAAGCGCATGGTTGCGCTCGACCGGTATCGGGGCGGTTCCCCGGACGATCTGGCAATGCTTGCGGCCGTTGCTGACGAAGATGATGCCGCAGAGGATATGGAATGAGCGATACGAAATCGGGCGACGACAAGACGTTGAGTGTGACGCCGAAGAAGACCTTGACGCTGAAGCGCCCCGGTATGGAACAGGGCACCGTGCGCCAGAGCTTCTCGCATGGCCGTACCAAGGCGGTCGTGGTCGAGACCAAGAAGCGCAAGTTCTCGCTGCCCGGCGACAAGCCGGAGCCGGCCGCTGCCCCTGTGTCCGTCTTCACGCCGAAGCCGCCGGTTGCGGCAGCGCCTGTCGTGCAGGAAGCGCCCAAGGCGCCGCCGCCTCCGCCGCCTGTCGAACGCGGCGGCATGGTGCTGAACGAATTGTCGCGCAATGAAATGGAGGCGCGCCGCAGGGCCCTGGAGGGTTCGAAGGTGCGCGACGTTGAGGATCGCCAGCGCGCCATCGACGAGGCCAAGCGCCGCGCTGAGGATGAAGAGCGCCGCCGTCGCGAGCGCGAGGAATCCGCGCGCCGCCAAGCCGAGGAAGAAGCCCGGCTGCAGGCCGAAGCCGAGTCCCGCCGGCGGGCCGAAGAAGAGGCGCGCCGCCGCGCGCCGCTGGCCGCCGAACTGGCGACAGCCGACGACGAGGACATCAAGCCGAAGCGGACCGGCGCCGGTGCCCCGGTGCGCCGTCCGGTCACGCCCGAAGTGGCGCGGCCGGCCAAGCCGACCAAGGGCGAAGAAGATCGCCGCCGCGGCAAGCTGACGCTGAATGCCGCACTTTCCGATGAGGATGCGCGTGCACGTTCGCTGTCGTCGATGCGTCGGCGCCAGGAGAAATTCAAGCGCGCGCTGCATAACGAACCGCGCGAGAAAGTCATGCGCGAAGTGATACTGCCCGAAACCATCACCATCCAGGAACTGGCGCAGCGCATGTCCGAGCGCGCCGTCGATGTGGTCAAGTTCTTTATGAAACAGGGCCAAATCCTCAAGCCGGGCGACGTCATCGACGCCGATACGGCCGAGCTGGTCGCCACCGAATTCGGCCACACGGTTCGCCGCGTCGCCGAGTCCGACATCGAGGAAGGCCTGTTCAACATCGCCGATCGTCCCGAAGATCTCGAGCCGCGTCCGCCGGTGGTGACCATCATGGGCCATGTCGACCACGGCAAGACGTCGCTGCTCGATGCCATCCGCAATGCCAATGTCGTGTCCGGCGAGGCCGGCGGCATCACCCAGCATATCGGCGCCTACCAGGTCGAGAAGAATGGTCACAAGATCACCTTCATCGACACGCCCGGCCACGCCGCCTTCACGGCGATGCGCGCCCGCGGCGCCCAGGCGACGGACATCGCCATCCTCGTGGTGGCGGCTGACGACAGCGTGATGCCGCAGACGATCGAATCGATCAGCCACGCCAAGGCGGCCGGCGTTCCGATCATCGTGGCGATCAACAAGATCGACAAGCATGACGCCGACCCGCAGAAGGTGCGCTCGGAACTGCTGCGCCACGAAGTCTTCGTCGAATCGATGGGCGGCGAGGTGCTGGACGTCGAAGTGTCGGCGACCAAGGGCACCAATCTCGACAAGCTGCTCGAAGCGATCCTGCTGCAGGCCGAAATCCTCGACCTGAAGGCAAATCCGGACCGCACCGCCGAGGGCGTCGTCATCGAAGCCCAACTCGACAAGGGCCGCGGTCCGGTCGCCACGGTGCTGGTCCAGACCGGCACACTGATGCCCGGCGACATCCTAGTTGCCGGCAACGAATGGGGCCGGGTGCGTGCGCTGGTCAACGACCGTGGCGCTCAGATCAAGGAAGCGCCGCCGGCGATGCCGGTGGAAGTGCTCGGTCTGCAGGGAACCCCGCAGGCTGGCGACCGCTTCGCCGTGGTCAACAACGAGGCCCGCGCCCGCGAGATCACCGAATACCGCCAGCGTCTGGCGCGCGAGAAGGCGGTGGCCAAGCATGCTGGCCAGCGTGGCTCGCTCGAACAGATGATGTCGCAACTGCAGACGAGCGGGCTGAAGGAATTCCCGCTGGTCATCAAGGGCGACGTGCAGGGCTCGATCGAGGCGATCAACGCGGCGCTGGACAAGCTCGGCACCGATGAGGTTCGTGCGCGTATCGTCCATGCGGGTGCTGGCGGCATCACCGAAAGCGATGTGTCGTTGGCGGAAACCTCGGGTGCCGCAATCATCGGCTTCAACGTTCGCGCCAATGTGCAGGCGCGCGCGGCTGCCGCGGCGGCTGGCATCGAGATCCGTTACTACTCGATCATCTACAACCTCGTGGATGACGTGAAGGCTGCGCTCTCCGGCCTGCTTTCGCCGGAGCGTCGCGAGACCTTCATCGGTAATGCCGAGATCCTCGAGATCTTCGATATCACCAAGGTCGGCAAGATCGCCGGCTGCCGTGTCACCGAAGGCAAGGTCGAGCGCGGCGCGGGCGTTCGCCTGATCCGCGACAACGTCGTCATCCACGAAGGCACGCTGAAGACCCTGAAGCGCTTCAAGGACGAAGTTGCGGAAGTTCCGGGCGGCCAGGAATGCGGCATGGCCTTCCAGAACTACGAAGACATGCGCGTCGGCGACGTCATCGAGTGCTTCCGCGTCGAGATGGTGACCAGGACGCTCTGAGTTCGAGCATCTTGAGTTCGAACATCTACTGAGACCGGGCGGTGGTCGAAAGACCGCCGCCCAAACCATATGAGACATGCGGCGCGGTCCCATCCCGCGCTTCACGATTTCAGGATAGAGAAAAATGCCCCGTTCAACCACGTCAGGCCCATCCCAGCGCATGCTGCGCGTCGGCGAGCAGGTGCGCCATGCACTGTCGGAAACCTTGCAGCGCGGCGAGATCATTGATCCGCTGATCGAGAACGCCGTGGTTTCGGTCTCCGAAGTGCGCATGTCGCCCGATCTGAAGATCGCCACCGCCTTTGTCTCGCCGCTCGGCGCAAGTGATCCCGATGCGGTGGTCGAGGCGCTCAACAAGCATGCGAAATTCGTGCGCGGCCGCGTCTCCGGCGCGCTTCGGCAGATGAAGTACATGCCGGAATTCCGCTTCCGGCTCGACACCAGCTACGACAATTTCCAGAAGATCAACGAATTGCTGCACTCGCCAGAAGTGGCGCGTGATCTCGGCCCAGATGCCCAGATTGACGACCAGAATAAAGACAACGACAAGGACGAAAAATAGTGGCGCGTCGCAGCAAGAAGAAGGGCCGGCCGATCTCCGGCTGGCTGGTGCTGGACAAGCCCGTCGGCATGGGTTCGACCGAAGCCGTCTCCAAGATCAAATGGCTGTTCCAGGCGGAAAAGGCCGGTCATGCCGGCACGCTCGATCCGCTCGCTTCCGGCATGTTGCCGATCGCGCTCGGCGAAGCGACCAAGACCGTGCCCTATGTCCAGGATGGCGCCAAGGTCTACCGCTTCACGGTCGCCTGGGGTGAGGAGCGTTCGACCGATGACCTCGAAGGGCCGGTGACGAAAAGCTCCGACCAGCGTCCGGCAGAAGCCGATGTGCTTTTGCTGATGCCGAAATATACCGGCGTCATCATGCAGACGCCGCCGCAGTTTTCCGCCATCAAGATCGCAGGCGAGCGTGCCTATGACCTTGCCCGCGACGGCGCGACGGTCGACATCCCGGCGCGGGAAGTCGAGATTGGCCGTCTCGACCTAATAGAGCACAATGCCGATCGCACCATTTTCGAGGTCGAATGCGGCAAGGGCACCTATGTGCGCTCGCTGGCCCGCGACATGGGCCGCGACCTCGGCTGTTTCGGCCACATCGCCGAACTGCGCCGGATCGAGGTCGAGCCGTTCACGCAGGAAGACTTCGTCACCATCGCCGAGCTGGAAGCCGCCCGCTTTGGCGAACGGGGCGACGAGGATCCGGATACGGCCGATGACGCATCTGACGCTCCCGATCTGCCGGTCGATTTCGACGCCATCGATGCGCTTCTGGTCGATACATCAGCCGCGCTCGACTGCCTGCCGCAGATCGCGATCAGCGACGACGCGGCAACAAAAATCCGGCTCGGCAATCCGGTTATCATTCGTGGCCGCGACGCGCCGGTGGAAGCCGAGGAAGCCTGCGCCACGGCACGCGGCAAACTCGTCGCCATCGGCGCCATCGAGCAAGGCATGTTCAAGCCGAAGCGGGTCTTTGCCGGGTGAGCCCCCTCGTCTAATCTCGACGAGACTTAAACATCCGAGGGGCACATGGCAAAGGCCGAGACGATCAAGAAGCGGGCGCCGGTGACAGCACGGCGGCCGCCGGTCGGCGCATCGCCGGGCACGCTCATCGCCGACCCGGCCGCGCGGCGTAGCGAACTGCGACTGACACTGATGTCGCCCGACAAATTCGAGACAATCGACGATGCCAGCATCGACGACGTCAAAGCCAATTGCGACACGTGGCCGGTCATCTGGCTCGATTGCACCGGCCTCGCCAATATCCCGCTAATCGAGGAGATCGGCCGGATTTTCAGCCTACACCCGCTGGCGCTTGAAGACGTCGTCAACACCGGCCAGCGGCCGAAGGTGGACTTCTTCGAGGACCATGCCTTTGTCGTCGTCAGGATGATCGACGACGTCACCGCGCATCGTTACGAGCAAATCGCCGTCTTCTTCGGCAAGAACTTCGTCGTCACCTTCCAGGAGCGCGAAGGCGATCCGTTCGATCCCGTGCGCAAGCGCATCGAAAGCTCGATGCCCAATCGGTTGCGCGCACGCGGCGCAGACTATCTCGCCTATGCGCTGATCGACGCCATCGTCGACAGCTATTTCCCGCCGATCGAGACTGCCGGCGAATTGGTCGACAGCATCGAGGACCAGATGCTGCGCGCGGCGGACAAGCACCAGATGCGGCGGCTTCACGAGTTGCGGCGCGACGCCAATGTGCTGAAGGGAGTGCTTTGGCCGATGCGCGATGCGCTGGCGACGCTGATCCGCAACGATGTGCCTTATGTGAAGGCCGAAACCAAGGTCTTCCTGAACGACACGCTCGATCACTCGCTCAGGCTCATCGAACTGGTCGAAACCCAGCGCGACATGCTGACCGGCCTGATCGAAATGCACCTGTCGCTGAGTCAGGCGCGCACCAGCGACGTCATCAGCGTCCTGACGATCGTTTCGGCAATTTTCATCCCGCTCACCTTTCTCGTCGGCGTCTGGGGCATGAATTTCGATCCCGAAAGCTCGCCGTGGAACATGCCTGAATTGAAGGCCCAGTACGGCTACCCGGCGGCGCTCGTGTTCATGGCGCTTATCGCGCTCGGGCTTATCGCTTTCTTCAGATGGAAGAAGTGGTTATAGCCGAAGGGAAATCTTCGTTTGGGCATCAAAAAGCCGGCTTGTGAATTGGGCTGGTGTTTTTGCCTGAATTGCACTATATGCGCCGCAGCATCGTGCAATGACACGTTGCTTGTACCGGCCCCTGCTGGACGACATCCCGGCTGAGGGCGTCCCGTTTCCTCAAACAGATAAAGGAAAAACACGATGTCGATTACTGCCGAGCGCAAAAAAGAATTGATGGGTGAATTCGCAACCGCCAAGGGCGATACCGGGTCTCCGGAAGTCCAGGTGGCCATCCTTTCCGAGCGCATCAAGAACCTGACCGACCATTTCAAGGACCACAAGAAGGATAATCATTCCCGCCGTGGTCTGCTTGCTCTCGTCTCCCAGCGCCGCAGCCTGCTTGACTATCTCAAGCGCAAGGATGACGCGCGCTATCAGACGCTGATCGAGAAGCTCGGTCTGCGCCGTTGACGAATTGACCGGCGGGCTCTTTCGAGAGCCCGCCGGTCGCGCATTGGAGCATCGGATTTATCCGACGCTCCGATCAAGGAACAGGGCGCCGTGTGTCACCTGGACGCGCAGAGGGACGCTCTGAAAGTTTGAATTTGCGCATGGTGCCTTCCGAAGGCCGCGGCTTTCGGGATCATGCGTAAGGCCAGTTGAATCGATTGGCCAGACCCGGTTTCGAAATAGCACAGGGCCTTTCGAAACCGCCCATGGACGGTCATGGGGCAGGATTGCAGGACGCTCGCACGGCAATCGCGCCGGATTTACCTGAGCTTCCCGTTGTCTTGCCCGTGGCTGCCCGAGAAACGAAGCCAAGGGGGAAGGGGCATTCGCGCACGGTGAAACGGCGCGGCCCTTTCCGCATATAAAGGACAAGATATGTTCAATCACCACAAAGTGGAAATCGAATGGGGCGGTCGTCCGCTCATCCTCGAAACCGGCAAGATCGCGCGCCAGGCTGACGGCGCAGTGCTCGCCACCTACGGCGAAACCAAGGTTCTCGCCACCGTCGTTTCGATGAAGGAGCCGAAGCCCGGCCTCGATTTCTTCCCGCTGACCGTCAACTACCAGGAAAAGACCTATGCCGCCGGCAAGATCCCAGGCGGTTATTTCAAGCGCGAAGGTCGTCCGAGCGAGAAGGAGACGCTGGTCTCCCGCCTCATCGACCGCCCAATCCGCCCGCTCTTCGCCGACGGCTACAAGAACGACACGCAGATAGTCGTCACCGTCGTCCAGCACGACCTTGAGAACGATCCGGATATCCTGTCGATCGTCGCCACCTCGGCGGCCCTGACGCTGTCCGGCGTCCCCTTCATGGGCCCGATCGGCGGCGCCCGCGTCGGTTACATCAACGGCGAATATGTGCTCAATCCGCATGTCGACGAGATGCAGGAATCCAAGCTTGACCTGGTCGTCGCCGGCACTGCCGATGCTGTGCTGATGGTCGAGTCCGAAGCCAAGGAACTCGGCGAGGATCTGATGCTCGGCGCCGTCATGTTCGGCCATCGCGGCTTCCAGCCGGTAATCGACGCGATCATCAAGCTGGCCGAGGTTGCCGCCAAGGACCCGCGCGATTTTACCGCGCCGGACTATTCGGCGCTTGAAGCCGAGATGTTGAAGATCGTCGAAGGCGAGCTTCGCGATGCCTACAAGATCACCGACAAGCAGAAGCGCTACGCCGCCGTCGACGCCGTCAAGGCGAAGGTCAAGGCTGCGTTCGTACCTGCCGAAGGCGAGGAAGCAAAATACACGTCCGAACAGATCGGCACCGTATTCAAGGAGCTCCAGGCCAAGGTCGTGCGCTGGAACATCCTCGACACCGGTTCGCGCATCGACGGTCGCGACCTGAAGACGGTCCGCAAGATCGTCTCCGAAGTCGGCGTCCTGCCACGCACCCACGGCTCGGCGCTGTTCACCCGCGGCGAGACCCAGGCTCTGGTCGTTGCCACGCTCGGCACCGGCGAGGACGAGCAGTACGTCGATTCGCTGACCGGCATGTACAAGGAGAAGTTCCTCCTTCACTACAACTTCCCTCCCTATTCGGTCGGTGAAACCGGTCGCATGGGTTCGCCCGGCCGCCGCGAAATCGGCCACGGCAAGCTCGCCTGGCGCGCCATCCGGCCGATGCTGCCGAGCGCAGACCAGTTCCCCTACACGCTGCGCGTCGTCTCGGAGATCACCGAATCCAACGGTTCGTCGTCGATGGCCACCGTCTGTGGCACCTCGCTGGCGCTAATGGATGCCGGCGTGCCGCTGGCCAAGCCGGTCGCCGGCATCGCCATGGGTCTGATCAAGGAAGGCGAGCGCTTCGCGGTGCTCTCCGACATCCTCGGTGATGAGGATCACCTCGGCGACATGGACTTCAAGGTTGCCGGCACCGCCAATGGCATCACCTCGCTGCAGATGGACATCAAGATCGAGGGCATCACCGAGGAGATCATGAAGATCGCGCTGGACCAGGCCAAGGACGGCCGCCAGCATATTCTCGGCGAAATGGGCAATGCGCTCTCCGGCGCGCGTTCCGAACTCGGTGAGTTCGCGCCGCGCATCGAGGTCATGCATATCCCGACCGACAAGATCCGCGACGTGATCGGCTCGGGCGGCAAGGTCATCCGCGAGATCGTCGAAAAGACCGGCGCCAAGATCAACATCGAGGACGACGGCACGGTCAAGATCGCTTCGTCCAACGCCAAGGAGATCGAGGCGGCGAAGAAGTGGATCCACACCATCGTCGCCGAGCCGGAAGTCGGCGAGATCTACGAGGGCACGGTCGTCAAGACTGCGGACTTCGGCGCTTTCGTCAACTTCTTCGGTCCGCGTGACGGCCTCGTCCATATCTCGCAGCTCGCCAACGATCGCGTCGCCAAGACCTCCGACGTCGTCAAGGAAGGCGACAAGGTATGGGTCAAGCTGATGGGCTTCGACGAGCGCGGCAAGGTCCGCCTGTCGATGAAGGTCGTCGACCAGGCCACGGGCAAGGAAATCGCCCGCGACAAGAAGGCCGAAGGCGAAGAAGACGCCGCCTGAGCGATCTGACACTATAATCGAAGCGGGCGCGCCGACAGGGCGCGCCCGTTTTCATTTTCAAGACAAGCCAGCTGCATTTCGAGATCGAAAAATGTCCGCCGAGCCGCTGAAAACATTGTTCCACCCATTCGAGGCCGGGGCTGCCTCCGTGCCGCGTGAAGGCGAGCGCGTGCTCTTTCTGGGCGCTGAACCGGGTTTCCGCCTGCCCGAAAGCTTCGATGCAACACTGCATCTGGTGCAAGGCTTCCGCCCGCATTTTCGCACGCTGCAGAGGGCCGGCTTCACGGTCACGCCGCGCCTGGAGGGCGAAGGTTTCGATGCGGCACTGGTGCTTGCCGGCCGTCATCGCGGGCAAAACGAATTGCGCATCGCTGAGGCGATTGAGCGTGTGAGGCCGGGCGGATCGATTATCGTCGCTGGCGCCAAGGACGATGGCATTGCCAGCCTGCGCAAGCGCACCGACGAACTTGTGCCGCTCGATGGCCATTTGCCGAAACATCACGGCATCGCCTTCTGGTTCCGTCGGCCGGCCGATGCCGCGGCCGCTGCAGCACTTTACGCCGCCAATCCAGCCCTTCTGGTCGAGGGCCGTTTCCGCACCGCACCGGGCATGTTCTCTTTCGACAAGATCGATGCAGGTTCGAGATTGCTGGTGGACAATCTGCCCCGCGACCTGCGTGGCAATATTGCCGATTTCTGCGCCGGCTGGGGCTATGTGGCGGCCGAGGTCGCCGCCCGCTCACCCGGCATCTCGGCGCTCGATCTCTATGAGGCGGAGTTCGATGCGCTGGAGGCGGCGAAGGGCAATATCGGCAACACAGCGGCCGAACCAAATTTCTTCTGGATCGATCTTTTGAGCGAGCCGGTCGAGCGCCGCTATGACGCCATCGTCATGAACCCGCCCTTCCACCGCAGCCGCGCGGCAGAGCCGGAGATCGGCGCCGGTATGATCCGCGCAGCGGCGAAGGCGCTGAAGCCGGGTGGGCGGCTGTTCATGGTGGCGAACCGTCAGCTGCCCTACGAGCCGGTGCTGGCGGCCGCCTTCTCCAGCCATGCCGAGATCGCCCGAGACGGGATGTTCAAGATTCTCGCAGCGCGATGCTGAGGCGAAGTTTTACCGGACCAAGGCATCTTCTACGGCCGAATTATTCCCGGCCGTTGTCGGCCTGCTTCAACTCGTCAAGCGCCGGCATCGAGACAATGTGGTAGCCGGAATCGACATAGTGGATTTCGCCGGTGACGCCCGACGACAAGTCTGACAGGAGGTACAGCGCGGAACCACCAACTTCGTCGATGGTCACGGTACGGCGCAGCGGCGAGTTCCGCTGCTGGTAGGAAAACATGTGGCGTGCGTCGGAAATCCCGGCGCCGGCCAACGTCCGCACCGGTCCTGCCGATATGCCGTTCACCCTGATGCCGCGCGGGCCGTAGTCGTTGGCGAGATAGCGGACGCTGGCTTCCAGCCCGGCCTTGGCCACGCCCATGACGTTGTAGTTCGGCATGACGCGGACCGAACCCGCATAGGTCAGCGTGATCATCGAGCCGCTGTCCTTCATCAGCGTCGCGGCATGACGCGCGACCTCGGTGAAGGAGTAGCAGGAGATGACCATAGTGCGGACGAAATTGTCACGGCTGGTGTCGGCGTAAAGGCCCTTCAGCTCGTTCTTGTCGGAAAAACCGATGGCATGGACGACAAAGTCCAGCCCACCCCAGGCCTTGCCCAAGGTCTCGAAGGTAGCGGCAACCGATGCGCTGTCCTCGACATCGCAAGGCACCACCAGCGTGGAGCCGAGCTTATCGGCAAGCGGCTTGACCCGCCGCCCGAAGGCTTCGCCCTGATAGGTGAAGGCGAGTTCCGCCCCATGTTCGGACAGTTTCCGAGCGATCCCCCAGGCGATGGAATGGTCGTTGGCTACACCCATGACAAGCCCGCGCTTGCCCTTCATCAATCCGTCCATGGTTGGCAATCCTTAAAAAACGCGGGCCTTATGCGGAATAACGCTGGAAAATCAGCGTTGCGTTGGTGCCACCGAAGCCGAACGAATTGGACAAAACAGTGTCGATCCTCGCGTTGTCGATACGCTCCCGCACGATCGGCATGCCTTCGAATTCCGGATCGAGCTGCTCGATATGGGCGCTCTCGCCGATGAAGCCGCCTTGCATCATCAGGATCGAATAGATCGATTCCTGCACGCCGGCCGCACCCAGCGAATGGCCGGTCAGCGATTTTGTCGAGGTGATGAAAGGCATCTTTTCGCCGAACACCTCGCGGATCGCGCCCATTTCCCTGGAGTCACCGACCGGCGTCGAAGTGCCATGTGTGTTGATGTAGTCGACTGGCGAAGAGGTGGTCGCCAGCGCCTGCCGCATGCAGCGCACCGCACCTTCGCCGGAGGGCGCCACCATGTCATAGCCGTCCGAGGTAGCGCCATAGCCGACGATCTCGGCGTAGATCTTGGCGCCGCGTGCCTTGGCGTGCTCGAGCTCTTCCAGGACCAGAACACCGGCGCCGCCGGCAATGACGAAGCCATCGCGGTCGGCGTCATAGGCGCGCGAAGCGGCCGATGCCCTGTCGTTGAATTTGGACGACATGGCACCCATCGCGTCGAACAGGTCCGACATCGTCCAGTCGAGATCCTCATGGCCGCCGGCGAAGACCATGTCCTGCTTGCCCCACTGGATCAGTTCGTAGCCATTGCCGATGCAATGCGCCGAGGTCGAGCAGGCCGAAGAGATCGAATAGTTGACACCGTGGATCTTGAACCATGTGGCGAGCGTCGCCGAAGCGGTCGACGACATCGCCTTCGGCACGGCGAACGGGCCGATGCGCTTGGGGCTGCCGTTCTTGAGCGTGGTCTCGGCCGCTTCGACGATGGCTCGGGTCGATGGTCCGCCCGATCCCATGACGATGCCTGTGCGCTCATTGGTGATGTCGCTCTCGCCAAGTCCCGCGTCCGCGATCGCCTGGTCCATGGCGACATGGTTCCAGGCCGCACCCTGCGACAGGAAACGCATGGCGCGACGGTCGATCATCGCGGAGGGGTCGAGCGTCGGCGCTCCCCACACCTGGCAGCGGAAACCATGTTCTGCGAATGAATCGGAGAAGCTGATGCCGGACTTGGCATCGTGGAGCGAGGCCTGCACCTCGTTGGCATTGTTGCCGATCGACGACACGATGCCGAGGCCTGTCACTACGACCCGTCTCATTCGCAACTCCTTCCAGTGCATGAAACCTGTCGGACAAGGATCATGCGCAAATTAAAGTTCTACAGCTTCCTTTTGCGCGTCCCGTGGACTCGCGACGCTGTGGCGGCGCCGGTCAGGCGGCAGCCGATTGCTTGGACAGACCCACCTTTAGATCCGTTGCTGCGTATATGGGTTCGCCATCCGCCTTCAGCCAGCCATCGGCGATACCAAGCACCAACCGCCCGCGCATTACGCGCTTGAAGTCCACGCCATACTCCACCTTCTTGACCGACGGCGTCACCATTCCCTTGAACTTCACCTCGCCGGTCGACAGCGCCATTCCCTTGCCCGGCTCGCCGAGCCAGCCGAGGTAGAATCCCGTCAATTGCCACATGGCGTCGAGGCCCAGGCATCCCGGCATGATCGGATTGCCGATGAAATGGCAGGCGAAAAACCACAGGTCCGGCTTGATGTCGAATTCTGCGCGGATGAACCCCTTGTCGAAGGCACCGCCCGTCTCGCTGATTTCGGTGATGCGGTCGAACATCAGCATCGGCGGATAGGGGAGCTGGGCGTTTCCAGGTCCGAACAGCTCGCCGCGGGCGCAGGCAAGCAGTTCTTCGTAGCCGTAACTGGATTTCGAAACCGCCATCAATCTCTTCCCCGTAATCGTCCGGGCGGTAGTGCGCCCTTGTCGTTGGTTTCCTAACACAATCTATTTCAGGCCGGAAACCGGCGTTTGCGCTTAACCTGCCCGTCTGCCTGGGTCAATGCGCGCTATTGATCGTATTCGGCCGACAGAATATATGTCGGGGTGTGTCCAGTTTCGGCCAACGCTCGTTTTTTGCCATTCTGGGCATACGTTGGGGCGAAACTGTGAGCTTGGACGGATAGATGGATCTGGGCTGCCGGAAGGAAAACGTCGCTGTGGACAAGCGGGTTCGCGAAGCTGGCCTGAGGCCGACGCGTCAGCGCATTGCGCTGGCCGATCTGCTTTTCGCCAAGGGCGACCGCCATCTGTCGGCCGAGGAGCTGCATGAGGAGGCGATTGCCGCCGGCGTGCCGGTGTCGCTCGCCACCGTCTACAACGCCCTTCACCAATTCACGCAAGCGGGCCTTCTGCGCATCCTGGCCGTCGAGGGGTCGAAGACCTACTTCGACACCAACACCTCTGATCACCATCATTTCTACATTGAAGGCGAAAACAGGATCTTCGATATCGCCAGCGGTCCTGTGACGGTTTCCAACCTGCCGGAGCCGCCGGAAGGCATGGAGATCGCCAATGTCGATATCGTGGTGAGGCTGCGTCCCAAACGCTGCGATTGACCGGCGCTTCATTGGGCGAGATACTTCCCGGCCGCGGGATCATGATCCCGACCCGACGAGAAGAAGTCAGTTCTTGACCCGTTCGCCCGGATAGGCGCCCCAGACAAGCGACTGAGCCAGCCAACCGGTGTGGCCGTCGAAGGTCATTTCGCACCACTGGCCGTCACAGGACTTGATCGTGCCCATAACGCCCGGCTCGATGATCGCAACGATGCTGGCGTCCTTTTGCGGGTCGTCGAGAAGATTGATTCGGGCATCCTTGCCGCGCTGCCAGGGTGCCACGATCGCCGTGCGGCGGCCTGAAAGCAGCGACTGGTTGATCCAGCCTTCCGAGCCGTCGGCATCACGCACACGACGCCAGGTGTCGAATTCCTGGATGATCTCCATCGGTAGGCCGGGCTTCATGTACATCCAGTCGACGGAATAGTTGACGCCCGGTCCAACGCGGGAGTTGACGCGGGCCGATTTCAAGCTGACGAAACGCGGTAGCGGCAGGCCGCTCGGCCCGAGCGTGACACTCTGGGCGGGTGCTGCGGCATTCTGTGCCGCCGCATGCGGAGAACAAAGAAGGGCGCCGAGAAATGCTGCGCTGAGGGCCAGGCGGAGCGACGCGAAACCAGACACTTTCATTCCTTTCGGCGCCGGCTCATCGGCCTTGGCGCCCCTTTTTCTTTGTCTTCGGCGGAACCTCTTGTTACATGGAGAACTGGCACCGCGACCGGCCTCCAGTTTCGCCTGTCTTGGTTAAAGAGGTCTCAACGAGGTCGGGTTCGAGGAAACAATGGTAGGCAGAAAAAGGCCCCTCGTCGTCATCACACGCAAGCTGCCCGACCCGGTCGAGACCCGCATGCGTGAGCTGTTCGACGCCCGGCTGAATGTCGAAGACAGGCCGATGACGCAACCGGAACTGGTTGCGGCGGTCAAGGAAGCCGACGTGCTGGTGCCGACCATAACCGATCATATCGACGCAGCGCTGATCGCCCAGGCCGGCGACAACCTCAAGCTGATCGCCAATTTCGGCAACGGCGTCGACAAGATCGACGTGGCGGCGGCTGCGAAGAAGGGCATCACCGTCACCAACACGCCGAACGTGCTGACCGAAGATACAGCCGACATGACCATGGCGCTGATGCTAGCGGTGCCGCGCCGGTTGGCAGAAGGCGCCAACGTTCTGACCGGCGACAAGAAGTGGGCGGGCTGGTCGCCAACCTGGATGCTCGGCCGGCGCATCTGGGGCAAACGTCTCGGTATTGTCGGCATGGGCCGTATCGGCACCGCTGTCGCCCGGCGCGCCAAGGCTTTTGGGCTGTCGATCCACTACCACAACCGCCATCGCGTGCTGCCGGCGGTCGAGGACGAGTTGGAGGCGACCTACTGGGAAAGTCTCGACCAGATGCTTGCCCGCATGGACATCATCTCGGTCAATTGTCCGTCGACGCCGGCAACCTTCCATCTGCTCTCGGCGCGGCGGCTGGCGCTTCTGCAGCCGTCGGCTTACATCGTCAACACGGCGCGCGGCGACATCATCGACGAAGACTCTCTGGTCAAGCTGATCCAGGACGGCAAGATCGCCGGCGCCGGCCTCGACGTCTACGAGCATGAGCCAGCGCTGAACAGCAAATTGCTGAAGCTCGCCGCCAAGGGCAAGGTCGTGCTGTTGCCGCATATGGGATCGGCGACGCTCGAAGGCCGTATCGACATGGGCGAGAAGGTGATCATCAACATCCGCGCCTTCTTCGATGGCCACCGCCCGCCGGACCGTGTACTGCCGCTGCGGACGTGACTTAACGTCAGCGCAAACTTACGAAAGCACCTTGCGCATGGTGATCGAGGTCGGACGGTAGTAGCCCTTATGCGCCGTCCGCTCCGTTTCGCGAAAGCCGAGGCGGGCAAAGGCCGCGTGATTTGCGGTCAGTTCGACCCGCGTCTGAAGCTCGATAGCAGGCTTGCCGCGATGGCGGGCAAGATCCTCGACCGCCTGCATCAGCTGCCTGCCAATCCCTTGTTCCTGAAAGCCGGGTTCGACCGCGAGCTTTCCGACATAGAAATCATGGGCCCGTTCCAGAACGAAAACGCAGCCGACGACGCCGTCGCCGTTCAGCGCTGCAAAAGCCGTTTCTTGCCTGGCCTTGTCCCGGAGGTTTTCCACCGTGAGCCGATGCGCCGAGGATGGTGGATCGATGACGCCGTCCATCGAGGCGAAGGCGCGCATGATCAGCGCCAGCACCTCGTCCCAACGATCGAAATCGGCCGGAAGCTGCTCGACGGAAACCGGGCTGCCCAAGATCTAGTTTCTCTTGTAGCGGATCGTATCAAAGCGCGCCGTCAACGCATCGTAAAGCAGCAGCCGGCCGACCAGCGGCTCGCCGATGCCGGCAATCAGCTTGATCGCTTCCATCGCCTGCAGCGTGCCGACGACGCCGGTCAGCACGCCGAGCACGCCGGCCACAGCGCAGGACGGCACCAGGCCAGATGGCGGCGGCTCCGGAAAAAGATCGCGATAGCTTGGGTTCGGCCTGCCGTCCGCGCCGGTCTCGAACGGTTTCAGCACGGTTACCGAACCGTCGAAGCGGCCGACAGCGGCATGCACCAGCGGCCGCTTTTCGGCGGCGCAGGCATCGGCGACCGCATAGCGTGTTTCGAAATTGTCGGAACCGTCGACCACGATGTCGTAGAGGGCGACGAGGGCAGGGGCGTTGTCCGCCGTCAGCCTGAGATTGTGCAGTTCCACGGCTACGTTGGGATTGATGCGGGCGATTGCCGCTTTGGCACTGTCGGTTTTCGCCATGCCGACGGTGTCGGTGCCGTGGATCACCTGTCTTTGCAGGTTTGACAGCGAGACGCTGTCGTCGTCGATGATGCCGAGCGTGCCAACACCGGCGGCGGCAAGATATTCGAGCACCGGCGCTCCCAGCCCGCCGGCACCGATGACCAGGACCCGCGCACGCTTCAGACGCTGCTGGCCGGCGCCGCCGATTTCGGGCAGCACGATGTGGCGGGCGTAGCGTTCAAGCTCTTCGTCGGTGAGGGTGGTCGTCATTGCTAGACAATATAGCTGCCGAGATATCTTGTCAGGCGTCTTTGGTTGGCTCAACCGTACCATGATCGACCGTCAGGAACTGCGCGCGTCCTTTGAGACTGGAAAACAGCGCTGCATCGGTTCCGGTCATGAAAGCCTGGCAGTTCAGCTCTTCCAGGATCGAGAACAGCGCGGCACGCCGGCCGCTGTCGAGGTGTGCGGCTATCTCATCGAGCAGCAAGATCGGCGTCATGCCCGACATCTCGCCGGTCAGCCGGGCATGCGACAGGACCATGCCGACCAGCAGCGCTTTCTGCTCGCCGGTCGAACAAAGTTCAGCCGGCATCGCCTTGGGCCGGTGCCGCACCACGAGATCCGAACGGTGCGGGCCGTCGAGCGTGCGCCCGGCGGCGCGGTCGCGCTCGCGGCCCTCGGCAAGAGCGCGGCGGAACCGCTCCTCGACATCGACAGCTGCGGAAGTGGCGACTTCACTTTCCAATGCACCCGACAGGCCGATGTCGGCTTGCGGAAACGGACCGGCGCTTGGCAGCCTGTCGATCATCGCGGCAAGCAGGCGTACCAGTTCGGCACGCGCGGCGGCAATCGCCACACCGGTTTCGGCCATTTGCGCCTCGATCGCATCGAACCAGGCGCCGTCACGCGAGCCTTCGGCGAGCAAGCGATTTCGGCCGCGCATGGCTTTCTCGTAGTCGAGCGCGCGGTGGCCATGGCCGGGATCGATCGCCAGCACCTGCCGGTCGAGAAAACGCCGGCGGTCTGCGGCCGGCCCGGTGAACAGTGCATCCATCGCCGGTGTCAGCCAGACGACACGCAGCCATTCCAGCATGTCCTCCGCCGAGCGCGCTGCCGCGCCATTGATCCGCACCCGCCGGCCGCCCTCGCCGGCGGTGTCGCCGCCGGCAAAGCCGGTGCCGATCTCGACCGCGCCGTCCGGCCCATCGAGCCGGGCATGGAGGGCAAAGCCGCCGTCGCCTCCTTCGCGCGCCACATCGGCATAAGGTGCACGGCGCAGGCCGCGACCCGGTGTCAGCAGGGAAATCGCTTCGAGCAGATTGGTTTTGCCGGCGCCGTTGTCTCCGGAAAAAACCACGGCGCCAGGATCGAGATCGATCGACAGCGTTGCATAATTGCGGAAATTCGTAAGTGATAACTTACTTATGTGAGTCTGCTGCTGGTCGCGCTCAGCTTGCTTCGCAGCTCCGGTCATGACAGCAAGATGGCCTCGTTCAGGCCTATACCCGCATCGGCATCAGCACGTAGAGCGTGGTTTCATCGGCCATATCGTGGATCAACGTTGGCGAGCCGGCATCCGCCAGCATGAATTTCGCCTCAGTGCCGGTCAACTGGGCGGCGACATCGAGCAGATATTTGGCATTGAAGCCGATTTCAATCGCGTCGGACGAATAATCCGCAGCCAGTTCTTCGGTGGCGCTACCCGAATCCGGGTTGTTGACCGCAAGCGTGACCTGGCCTTCCCCAATCGAAAGCTTCACCGCCCGGCCACGTTCGGAAGAAATGGTCGAGACGCGGTCGACGGCGGCCGCGAAACTCTGACGGTCGATGATCAGCTTCTTATCGTTGCCGGTGGGGATGACCCGCTGATAGTCCGGGAAGGTGCCGTCGATCAGCTTCGACGTCAAAACGACGCTGCCGATGGTGAAGCGGATCTTGGTGTCGGACAATTCGGTGGTGACGGCGACATCGGGGTCATCGACCAGCTTTTGCAGCTCGCTGACCGTTTTGCGCGGAATGATGATGCCCGGCATGCCTTCGGACCCTGCCGGTGCGTCGATCTCGGCGCGCGCCAGCCGATGGCCGTCGGTCGCGACCGAGCGCAGCTTCAGCTTGCCGTCTGCGTCATGCGTGTGCAGATAGATACCGTTCAGGTAATAGCGTGTCTCTTCGGTGGAGATGGCGAACTGGGTCTTCTCGATCAGCCCCTTGAGCGCGACCGAATCGAGCCGGAAGATGTGCGAGAACGATCCGGCCGAAAGCTCGGGGAAATCGGATTGCGGCAGGCACTGGAGACGGAAGCTCGATCGGCCCGAGGTCACCGTCATGGCGTTGCCGTCCTCGTCGGTCTTCAGCATGACCTCCGCACCGTCGGCGAGTTTGCGCACGATGTCGTAGAGCAGATGCGCCGGAACTGTCGTCGCCCCGCCGCGCTCGACCTTGGCGGGCGTGGCTTCGGTCACCTCCAGATCGAGGTCGGTCGCCTTCATTTCGAGGGTGGCGCCTTCGGCGCTCAGCAGCACGTTCGACAGGATCGGTATGGTGTTGCGCCGCTCGACCACGCGATGAACGTGGTTGAGTGACTTCAGGAGATTTGACCGTTCCAGGATAACACGCATGACGAAACAGGCTCGCTTGAATGAATGAGCGGGTCTCCGGCAAGCGGCGCCCCGCGAAAGGTCTGAACAGGCTCAGAATCTGCACAAACTGACAGGAAAAAACCCGCAAACGCAAGCCCGCGCTGCCGGTTCGGGCCGGCTACATGGGCTTTTTGGGGATAAAGCTGGCGAAGCCCGCAAGCCAATGGTTGTCGACCAAAAGTGCGCAGCGGTTTTGGTCGAACGCCTATCCATAAAAACAAAAGTTTCAAGCGCGTCGCAGCTATCCAAACGCGACGCGCTTCGTCTTGGTGGGTCACGCCTGATCGTTGATCAGTCTTCTCAACAATTCGAGCTCCTGCGCCAGCGTGTTGTCGACGCCGGAAAGATCCTCGATCTTGCGCACGGCATGCAGCACCGTCGTGTGGTCGCGACCACCGAAACGCCGTCCGATCTCCGGCAAGGAACGCGGTGTCATTACCTTCGACAGGTACATCGCAACCTGCCGCGGCTTGACGATGGTGCGCGTGCGCCGGTTGGACAGAAGCTCTGTCTTCGACACATTGTAGTGGCGCGCGACGATGCGCTGGATGTCCTCGATGCGCACGCGCTTCGGCTCGCCCGAGCGATAAATGTGGCCGAGGATCTCGTCGATGCGGTCGATGGTGATCTGCGGTTCGAACGACTGGCGGAACAGAAGCTGGTTGAACGCACCCTCGAGTTCGCGGCCGCTGCCAGTCACCGTGCGAGCGACATGGTTGAGGATCTCCTCGGAGATGTCGAGCGATGCATCGTCGGCCTTGGCAGTTGCAAGGCGCAGCTTGAGCATGCCGATGCGCATGGCGAAGTCCGGCGCCGACATTTCGAGTGCGACGCCGCCGTTGAGGCGAGAGCGGACGCGAGGCTCCAGCGATTCCAGTTCCGACGGCGGCCGGTCGGCGGCAACCACCACCTGCTTGGCGCTGTCGAGCAGCATGTTGATAAGATGACAGAATTCATGCTGGATCGACTTACCTTGCAGGAACTGCATGTCGTCGATGATGAGGAGGTCGATGTCGCGCAGCTGTTCCTTCAGCGTCAGCGCGTTGTTGTCGCGGATCGCGGTGGCGAACCGCCACATGAAATATTCAGCCGTGAGATAGACGACGCGCGACTTTGGATTCTGCTTCAGTGATTCCGCCGCGATCGCCTGCAGCAGGTGCGTCTTGCCCAGCCCCACCGTCGCGTGAAGAAAGAGTGGATTGAAGCGCACGGCGCTCGACTGCGATTCCGCCACCGCCTTGGCTGCGGCGAAGGCCACCCGGTTCGATGGCCCCTCGATGAAGGAGCCGAACGTGTAACGCGGGTCAAGCGGCGAACCGAGCACATTGTGCCTGAACTCGGTCTCTGCAGGCATTCCGGGCCGAGGTGCCGGCATCCGCTCCACCCTGCCGGGGCCTGCTGTTCCCGCGGCCAGCGCCGTTTGCGCTTGCCGGGTCATTTTGCGCGCCGGGGCCATTTCGGGCTCGACGCCGTTGCGCCCCGGGCGGGTGGCGGTACGCACGACGATCTCGATCTTGAGGACTTCGGGGTCCTCGTGTTTCCACAACTCGGCGATGAGGTCTAGATAGTGGCCATTGATCCACGAGCGCAGGAAGGCAGTCGGCACCGAGATGCGGACAATGCCCCGGGATGCTTCCGCGACCTTCATGCGCCCGAACCAGCTCGAATAGACTTCGGTTCCCAGACGCGCCTTCAACTGGGCCTTGACCCGGTCGAACTTCTGTTCCGCCTCGTTGGAAGCCGACATTGTCTCCCCTCCGGTTAAGGTTCCAGGGAATGGGAGGTCGCCCGTAAGCTCCCTTTCGACGCCGCTCTGCATGATCGAGTTCCTTGTCCTTTTGTACCTTTTTCCGCCGGGGATACGCCTCCTGCATCCATGTTTCCGGCGACCGTGTCTTCGCTGCGACACCACTGCCGCCGCCGGCAGATGATGTCGCCTCGTTGTCAGGGGGTCGGCGCCGGCTCCTCAGAGCCAGCCCGTTTGGACATGTCGGGGCAATACAATGCCGTCCGGCGAAACGCCGGCGTCATTGAGCTGCCATACAATTACGCCAATCCCCTACCGTATCGAAAGACAAACCCAACCCGTACGCGGAAATGATCCACGTCATGAATTCTGCCATTTTTGCTGGCCGATTCAGGCTGGGTTAAGGGCCAACGGCCCGTCCCTCTCGATAGACCGACATTAACGAAATCGTTGTGGATAGGGCAAGGCCACGACTAACGGATTTTTAAGGAATGTGGTTAGCGCAGAGGGGTTCGGACCTTGCGTTGCACGGGTGTATTTTGACAAAGCCATTGTGATTCAAACCCTTTTCCGGCGAATATGAAAAAGCCCGCGTCGCGCGAAATTTTCTGAAATAATTTTCTTGACAGGCAATTGTCCCCCATCCCCCGCATGCGATGTGAACAAGTTGTGGACGGACCACAGATAACCATTTGAAAAATAATGGTAATTTTTGCCAGCAGATATTTAGGTTGCGGACGCTTTCAGCGGCCTCGAATATCAGCAGGCATGTATATGCCGGCAAAGCATTTCGAACACTGAAGTCCGCGCAGAGGTGTGGTTTGCGAGCATTCTTTTTAAGTACTTGCCGGCAAACGAAAAAACCCGGCGCGAGAGGCCGGGTTTGAAGAACACCAGTTCGGGAAAGCTATATTAGGCCGACAGCACCTTGAGCCGCTGGGCCAGGCGCGACACCTTGCGGGATGCCGTATTCTTATGCACCACGCCCTTGCTCGCGGCGCGCATCAACTCCGGCTCCGCCACTTTGAAAGCGGCCTGCGCGGCAGCCTTGTCGCCCGAGGCGAGCGCCTCTTCGACCTGGCGGATGTAGGTCCGCACGCGCGAGCGGCGGTTCTTGTTGATCGCCGTGCGACGGGCGATCTTGCGCGTTGCCTTTTTGGCCGAGGAGGTATTGGCCATGATGCCTCTCTTCTGATCTGGTGGCGCATGCGAGATGCCGCAGGGCGCAAAAAACAAACGGGCAGCCACAGGGCCGCCTCGGTTGGTGCGGCTTATAGTTCAGCTTTTCCGGCGCGTCAACGCTGCTTCGCCTTCTTTTTGGCTGCCGCTGTCGCTCGGGTCCAGCCGCTGCTGCACGATCTACCGATTCGCAAAATTCGGCTTCCGCTTCTCGGCAAAGGCCGCCATGCCTTCCTTCTGGTCGTCGAGCGCAAACAGCGAATGAAACAGCCGGCGCTCGAACCGCAGACCTTCGGCCAGTGTCGTTTCATAGGCGCGGTTGACGGCCTCTTTCGCCATCATCACCGACGGCAGCGAAAAATCGGCTATCTTGGCCGCCGCCTTCAACGCTTCGTCGATCAACTCGCCGGCAGGCACGACACGCGACACCAGGCCGCAACGCTCGGCCTCCGCCGCATCCATCATTCGCCCGGTCAGGCACATGTCCATCGCCTTCGACTTGCCGACGAAGCGGGTCAGGCGCTGCGATCCGCCCATACCCGGCATGACGCCGAGCGTGATCTCGGGCTGGCCGAACTTGGCGTTGTCGGCGGCAATGATGAAATCGCACATCATCGCCAGTTCGCAGCCGCCGCCGAGCGCATAGCCGGCCACAGCCGCGATAACAGGCTTGCGCGCGCGGGTGAACTCTTCCCACCCGACAAAGAAATCTTGCGCATAGGCGTCGGCAAAGGAGATCGCCTGCATTTCCTTGATGTCCGCACCCGCCGCGAAGGCCTTTTCGGAACCGGTGATGACCATCGCGCCGATGTCGGCATTCGCACAGAAGCCGTTCACGGCCGCGACCACTTCCGCCAGAACCTCGGAGTTCAACGCATTGAGCGCCTTCGGCCGGTTCAGCGTGATCAGCCCGACCTTGCCGCGGGCTTCCACGATGATCGTTTCATAGGCCATGACTGTATCTCCTCGCTCGGTCATCTAGCTTACATCCGGCGTGCAACTCTCGCGGTTCACACCTGACAGGTCCGGCAATAGAACGTGGAACGCCCGCTTTGCACGATGCGCTCTATGTGGCCGCCGCAGCCGTGCTTGGGGCAGGGTTCACCCTCGCGATCATAGACCGCGAAGGAATGCTGGAAATAGCCCAGCGATCCGTCGGTCTGCACATAATCGCGCAGCGACGATCCGCCGGCGGCGATCGCGTCGGCGATCACCGCGCGGATTGCTTCGGCCAAGGCGTCGCTCTGCTGTTTGGCAGTTTTTCCAGGCTTTGCGATGGTGCCCGCCTCGCGCAGCGGCGACAGGCCGGCACGCCACAGGGCCTCCGACACGTAGATATTGCCGAGCCCGGCGATCAGCCGCTGATCGAGAAGTGCTGCCTTCAGCGGCGCCCTCCGGCCCTTCAGCAGCGAGGCGAGCAGCCTGCCGTCCAACGCATTGCCTGTCGGCTCGACGCCCAGCCCCGCCAGCATCGGATGCGTGTCGGGCGCCCCTTCCGAAAACAGCATGAAGCCGAAACGGCGCGGGTCGTTGAAGATTACGCGCGATCGGCCGCCTCCGGGAGAAACGACATGGAAGACGACATGGTCGTGCACTGCGCTTTTCGAGCGCTCGTGATAAAACGCGCCCAACATTTCGCTGCTATCGGGCATTTCACTGTCATCAGACATTTCGATGCGGAACGAACCCGACATGCCGAGATGGCAGATCAGCACCGGACCGCCTTCCAGATGCATCGTCAAGTATTTGGCCCGGCGACCGAGCGCCGTAATCGTCTTGTCGGTCAGCCTCTCCAAGAATTTCGCGGGAAACGGAAAGCGCAAGTCGGGCCGGCGTGCCTCGACGCGGGCGATGCGGGCACCTTCCAGGACCGGCTGCAGGCCGCGCCGGACCGTTTCGACCTCAGGCAACTCGGGCATGGCCGCCTATCGTTGCGTAGAAGGAGATGCCATGGCGGCCGCGTGCCAGCCCGAGATGTTCGGCGACAGTTTCACCGATGTCGGCGAAGGTGGTTCTGAGGCCGATGTCGCCGCCAAAACCCGGTCCCGTGCCGATCACCGGAATGCGTTCGCGCGTATGATCGGTGCCGTGCCAGGTCGGATCGTTGCCATGGTCGGCGGTAAGGATGAGAAGATCGCCGCGCCTCAACCGTGCAAGCGCCTCCGGCAGCCGCCGGTCGAAGGCCTCGAGCGCGGCGGCATAGCCGGCAACGTCGCGCCGATGGCCGAACTCGGTGTCGAAATCGACGAAATTGGCAAAGACAAGATCCCCGTCGCCCGCATCATCCATCGCGCCGAGGGCCTTGTCGAACATCGCCATATTGCCGGCGGCTTTGCGCACTTCCGAAATGCCGCGATGGGCGAAGATGTCGCCGATCTTGCCGACCGCTATAACCCGGCCGCCGCGCGCCGTCAGCCGGTCGAGCAGGGTCGGTTCGGGCGGCGGCACCGAATAGTCCCGGCGATTGTGGGTCCGTTCGAAGCTGGCGGCGGTTTCGCCAATGAAAGGCCGCGCGATCACCCGTCCGACGTTCAGCGGATCGACCAGCCTGCGCACCACCTTGCAGAACGCGTAGAGCCGCTCCAGCCCGAAGTGGATTTCATGCGCGGCGATCTGCAGGACGGAGTCGACCGAAGTGTAGCAGATCGGTTTGCCGGTGCGGATATGGTCCTCGCCGAACCGCTCGATGATCTCGGTGCCCGGGGCATGGCAATTGCCGAGAATGCCCGGCACTCCTCCTTCGCGGATGATCGCTTCGGTCAGGTCGGCTGGAAAGGCGGGAACCGTGTTCGGGAAATAACCCCAGTCGAAGCGGACTGGTAAGGCAGCGATTTCCCAATGGCCCGATGGCGTGTCCTTACCGCTCGAAATCTCCTGCGCCGCGCCATGGAAGGCGGAGGCGAGCTTGGCCTTGCCGCCATTTTCGCCGCTTAATCCTATCGCGGTTTTCGCCGCGTGACCGAGACCGAGCGAGAGCATGTTGGGCACCGAAAGCGGCCCTTTGCGAAGCCCCTCGCGATCCGCCCGGCCATCCGCGCAGGCGCTGGCGATGTGTCCGAACGTGTTGGAACCGGCGTCGCCATAGCGCTCGGCGTCGGCCGCGCCGCCGATGCCGAAGGAATCGAGAACGAAAAGAAAGGCGCGCGCCATTGCAGGGCTTCATTATTGTTGTTTGTCTGCCCAGACATAGGGTTCCGCGCCGCCCTTGGCAATTCGGAACCAGACGGCTTGGCGCGATAGTTGAGATGTGGCGAAGTGCCGGCGTGGCATGATCGACAAAAAACAGCGGGGGGAGCACATGAGGCGTGCCTTGAAGGCCTCTGCGGCCATCATGACGATGCTGGGCGCGTCCGGCTTCGCCTTCGCCAGCCCGAAGGATTACGCGATGGCCGCGGCCATCGTGCGCCTGGTGTCAGCCATCGGCCATAGCAATGGAATCGGCGCGGTCGTTTCAGCAAGTGCTGCAGGGGATCGTCGGACTCCCGCGGGGCCTGAGAAAATAGGTTTCGCCCATCGATATCGAGCTGAAAGCCGAACTCAATCCAATCCGCTTCTCACTGTCCGCCGACCAGGTGATGATCGGTTCGTATGCAAGATTGCTTTCGACGCGAATGAGAAAGGTGCCCTCGATCTCAAGCGCCGGTGGAACCGTCGTGATGGATTTCTTGGCAGCGCCGGCGCTAAAAGCGCCGCCAACCATTTTGCGTGACCAAACGACCTTTACTTGCGGTGGCGTGTCGGGCGTGACCTCTATCGCCGTGATGGTGATTTCCGGGGTCGACCGGTTGTAGGGCCGAAGGGTGGAGTTGCCGATCTGCATGATCGCATCGAGTTCGGCTGCCTCGACGGTCCGCTGCTGGGTGACGAGATCTGCGACCATGCTGCCGATGCGACTGACCTTCTTGCTGGTCTCGATAGCTTGCGAGGCTTCCATGGTCATGAAGTACATGATCAACAGGACGGGTACGATAAAGGCAAACTCAATGGCCGCGACACCGCGGGCATCGCAGCAGAACCGGATGGCTTTCGTGCCAATCCCAACCGTCCCCAAATATGCCCCCACGCGCCCCATTCCCTCGTCCCTTCCCACTCACAAAACGATGCGGTTTCAGTTGTCGAACGGCTCGTTTTGCCAGGTCACCGATGTGAAATGCAGCGTTTTGCTGTCTTTCAGATTGGCCATCGACCTGGCCATGAAATCGGTGATGACGGGCCATTTGTAAAAAACCCGCAGCATGTTTATTGACTCCGCCAGACCCGGGGATACCGTAAAAGTCGCGGGGTCGGTGCCCGTCAGCACGATTTCTGGTTCGCGGTCCTGGATCTTGAAGCCCGCTTTGGCCGCATCGGCGAAGGTCGGATATTCGCGCAGATCCACCTCCAATCCGGGACAGCCTTTGGCGACCATGATCTCCAGCCGGCTGCAGATCATGGTCTTCAGCGTGGTCTCGTTCATGTCGGCCTGCCTTATCTGGCCCGTCCGCATCTGGCGCGCGACGTCGTCGGTGATGTTGGCCATCACCTCTTGCCCGGCAAATGAAATGCAGCTCTCCAGTATGGCAAAGACGAGGAGCGCAAACGGTACGGCAAGAAAGGCGAACTCCATGGCCGTGCTGCCGCGCCGATCGCCAAGGAATTGCACCGAAAAGCTTGCTCGTCGTGCCTTGCTCATGTCCCGTGCCTGCTGATCCTGAAGGGGTGTCGGCGGGAACATTAGCGGAAACCCATTGAAGTGCGGTTTGGATGATCGCTAAATTTGACGGAGTGCTTTTAACCGGCTGATAACGGAGCGGTATTTCAGCGGGGCGAAAACCGCCCAGTCGCTATCTGCCGGCGCTCATCTCGGCTTCGGAGGCCTTCTCCGCATCGCTTTTATACGAGCTTTCGCAATACGGCGTGCAGGACATGGTCTGTATTTCGGCACGCCGATAGATGCGTACCGACGACGCGTCCTGTCGCACCACGGTGATCTGCTCGTCAACGATCGGACGGCCCTCTTGATCGAGGACGACGAGGTTGGTGACACCAAAGCCTTTGCCGGTCAGCACGATCGTCGAAGCGTCCTGCACGGAGGCATCGGCGATCGCCGGATTGCCGACGACGATCGTATCGGCGGCCCGCGACAATTTGACGATCTTCGCCTGGTTCATCGTGACCTCGATGCCGGCGCCAGCCTTGGCCGGCAAAACGAAGGCCGCGGCCGCAAGAAGCGCGGCAATCGGAAGGGACGATCTCGGCCCGGTCATTCAAGCGCTCCACGGCGGCAAACTGCTCAACGGAACATGAACGAGATTGGTGAAGCAACAGTTAAGCGGGCGGCAACCCGCGATGATGTCGGGATCGGCGTCGTGATCGCCTCGATCGGGTCGTCCTTTGCCAAGTCGCCAAATTGCGCCTTTCGCGGCCGTTGATGCGCCTGTCGGGTCCATGAGGCGTCACTTAGATACGGTTAACCACGCAATGTCATCGAACCCCGAAAGGAATCGGTAAGACTGTTTATTAAGCCGATCGAAAGAGCTTCTCCATAGATTGGCAATATCCGATCAGCCGCCAAGAGAAGTTGACGGAATTGCTGTAACACGTGGAGTAGGAGCTCTCGAATGTCTAATCTCATTGCACGTTTTGTGAAGGACGAATCCGGCGCGACCGCTATCGAATACGGTCTGATCGCCGCTCTCATCGCACTCGCCATCATGGTCGGCGCCGGTGCGCTGGGCAATAGCATCAACCAGAAGTTCAACGTGATCGGCGAGTCGGTCAATGGCGTCAAAGTCCCCACACAGACGGCGCCGTAACAGATAGTGACGTCGGGTCTTTGTTGCATCAAGGGCCGCCTCATTGGCGGCCCTTGTTCATTGTGCCAGGCGATTTTGAATTCACGGCTCATCACTCGTTAATCGAACATGCCTAAGCTGACACCAAGACAGGCCGAATACAGGCGCCGCACCGATGCTTGAAGCTCTGATCTTCGTCGTCTTTCCGTTCTGCATGGTTTTTGCCGCGATCTCCGACATGCTGTCGATGACGATCGCCAATCGCGTGCCGGTTCTGCTTGTGGCCGTCTTTGCCCTGGTCGCGCCGTTGACGGGGATGGACTGGGCTACTTATGGCTGGCATTTTGCCGCCGGCGGCATGGTTCTCGCGGTGACGTTCGGTTTGTTCGCGCTCGGCGGCATGGGAGGCGGCGACGCCAAGCTGCTGGCCGCCACCGCCCTCTGGATGGGGCTCAATGTCCATCTCGTTCAATATCTTGTAGCCTCGGCCTTTATCGGTGGATTGCTGACGCTCGCCATCCTCGTCTATCGCAAATCCCCGCTTGCAGCCGTTACCAGCCATAATCCGTTCCTACGCCACTTCGCCGACGGGACGGCTGGCGTTCCCTATGGCATCGCGCTCGGCATTGGCGGCCTGCTCACCTTTCCGAATTCGCCATTGATGGCATGGGCACTCGCAAGGCTGGCGGCCTAGTTTCTCGCCGCCATACGTCCCCTCGTCAGACCTCCAGTATTCAAACTGACTTTGGAGCCTGCCGCTCGCCCGCATTTTCAGGGCCGGGGGCGATGCCTCAAATTTATGTAAACGTTAAATTAATCACGATCGTAAGCATTATATTAACCTTGTTTTGACGATTGCCGCTGCAAGGTCCGGCTTGGCTAGGTGGTTTGCCAAGTACGAGGTTCGGACAGATGCCAGCATCCCGACTGATCATACTGGGCGTGGCGGTGGCTGCGGCGGGTGGTGCAGGATACGTTGCGAAGAACATGGCGGTTCCGCCGCCTCAAATCGTCGATTCCGGCCCCCAGGCGCCGGCAATCGCGCTGCAGGACGTGCTTGTCCTGTCGGGTGACGTTCCGATGGGCAATCCGCTTGAGAACAATATCAGCTGGCAGTCCTGGCCGGCTGACGGCGTCAACGCGAATTTCATCACCCGCGCCGCGGAACCCGATGCGCTGGAGAAGCTGAAAGGCGGTGTCGCCCGTGTCGCGTTGTATGCCGGCGAGCCGTTGCGGCGCTCCAAGCTGATTGGCGAGGGACAAAGCTTCATGTCGTCGATCCTGCCTTCCGGCATGCGGGCCGTCGCCACAGCGGTATCGGCCGACACTTCGGCCGGCGGCTTCATTCTTCCCAACGATTTCGTCGACGTCATTATGACCCGCAGAGCAGACGCCGGTGGTGGCGGCAGCGGCTTTACGACCGAAACCATCCTCAAGAACATTCGCGTCCTGGCAATCGACCAGACGATCCAGGAGGACGAGGAAGGCAAGAGGACCAGGGTCGGCCAGACCGCCACGCTGGAGCTGACACCGCAGCAGGCGGAAATCATCACAGTCGCCCAGCAGATGGCGGATCGTCTGACATTGGCGCTGCGGTCGATCAGCGACACACAGGAGAAAAACCTGGGCGAAGCCGACTATCTCGTTTCCGGCAATGGGCGTCGCGGAACGGTACGATTGATCAAATCGGGCGAAGTTTCCGAAGTGGGGGCAAGGCAATGAGGCTAAACGCTGGACTGCCCGTCACCCTGGCTGCGGCAATAGGCCTGTTTGTCCTTGGAACGAGCGTGCCTGGTGTCGTCGACGCGAATGCGGCAGGCAAGAATGCCGAGGTCACGGCTTCGACCGCCACCCAGCGCGTCAAGCTCGGTCTCAACAAGTCGGTGGTCATCGATCTGCCGAGCGATGCCTATGATATTCTCGTCGCTAATCCGGCGGTCGCCGATGCGGTGACCCGTACCGCCAGGCGTATCTATCTGTTCGGAAAGGCAGTGGGCGACACCAACATTTTCGTCTTCGGCCCCAATGGCGAACAGATCGTCAGCCTGGATCTGGCGGTCGAACGCGACGTCGCCGGGCTGGAAGACTATATCCGACGCTTCATCCCGTCTTCGACCATCCAGGTCGAATTGCTGAACGACAACGTCGTCCTGACCGGAACCGTGGACACGCCCCTGGACGCCAAGCGCGCGGTCGATCTGGCTACCATTTTCGTGTCCGGCGGTGAAGCGACCACGGGACAATATTCGCAGACCGCCTCCGGCGGCTCGTCCGAAGGCGGTGTCGACATCGACAATCCGGATTCCGAGCGTCGTGTCAGTAAGATCGTCAACCTGCTGCAGATCATCGGCGACGACCAAGTGACGCTGAAGGTGACGGTTGCGGAAGTCAGCCGTTCGGTGATGAAGCAGCTCGGCGTCAACATGATTGGCGACGGCAGCAGCAACGGCATCAGCTGGGGCGCGGTAAGCGACAATTTCACCGGTTTAGGCAAGTCGCTGTCCAACTCGGGTCTCGCTATCGGCAGCTCGACGCTGCAGGCCTACATCAACGCCATGGAGCAGTCAGGCGTCATGAAAACCCTGGCCGAGCCAACATTGACGGCCGTATCCGGCGAGAAGGCGACCTTCAAAGTCGGCGGCGAATACAATATGGTGACTAGCGTCTCCCAAGCCGTATCAAACGATAACCAGACCGGTTTGAAGACGTATTCAGTCGAGAAGATCGAATATGGCATTGGCCTGGAATTCCAGCCGGTGGTGCTATCTCCTGGCCGCATCAGCCTGAAGGTCAGGACATCGGTTTCCGAGCCGACAACGGAGGGTTCAATATCTTTGTCCGAGGGCGTAACAAGCCCCGGCATGAATGCCCTCTCGCTCCGCAAACGCTTGGCCGACACGACGGTGGAACTGCCTTCGGGCGGCTCGATGATGATTGCCGGCCTTGTCCGCGACGATCTCAGGCAAGCCGTCAACGGCTTGCCTGGACTGACCAAGATTCCAGTGCTCGGTGCTCTCTTCCGCAGCAGGGATTTCGTCCGCAACGAGACCGAACTCGTCATCATCATCACGCCCTACCTGGTGAAGCCGGTGGCACGCAACGCTCTTGCCAAGCCGGACGACAATTTCAACGCTGCCAGCGATGGCGCAGGCATGTTCCTTGGTCGGGTCAATCGCGTCTACGGCACCATGCAGACCGACAAGCCCAACGGCCGCTATCACGGCGTCGTCGGCTTCATTTACAAGTAGCGGGGAAACGGACATGTCTCAGTCAGCGTTGAAGGCAAGGGCGATCACCGCAACGATGCCGTCGGGCCGTTCGCGGACCTATCGGCTAGCTATTCCGCTCCTGGCGATTGCGGTCGCGGCATTGCTTGCGGGCTGCGCCAAGCGGGACAGCATCACGGTTGGTGCCGTTCCGGACGACTATCGCACCACCCATCCGATCGTGATCGCTGAGAAGGTCCAGAAGATCGACCTTCCGGTCGGCGCCGGCGATCGCGGCATGACCGGTTCTCAGCGCGACACGCTTCTGGGTTTCCTGGACGACTACGACAAAAGCGCCGCTCCCGCCCTGACGATTTCGATCCCGAGGGGTTCGGCCAACGAGATTGCCGCCACCGCGGCCGGTCGCGATTTCGCCAAGCTTGCGATCGCCAGCGGCATCAGCCGGAACCGGATCATCATGACCACCTATCAGTCGGCTTCGGCCGAAGCGTCCGCGCCGATCCGCGTCGCCTTCGTCTCGGTGAAGGCGCAGACGGATGGATGCGGGCGCTGGCCCGAAGATCTGCTGGAGACGTCGGAAAACAAGCACTACGCCGATTTCGGCTGCTCCTATCAGAACAATCTTGCCGCCCAGATGGCCAACCCAGCTGATCTGATCGGACCGCGCAAGCAATCCGATATCGACGCGGAAAATCGCGGCGAGGTGATCGACGTCTATCGCCAGCGAGGCATTTCGGACGAGTTCCTCGGCAATTCGGAAGTTGAGTATTGAGCTTGAGCAGCCTAGGTCACGGAAAGAAATGACAATGAGCAATCTTGCCTACGACGCGGCGATAGACGGCAGCGAAACCTCGCTGCGGGACATGACCGCCATGCAGGCGTTGCGGCCGATTCCGCGCATTTCGATCCAGGCATTTTGCGAGACCGAGGGCGTCGCCAATCCGGTCGAGCGCGCCGGCGAAGATCGCCGCATGACCAAGACCCATCTGAAAGTCCATATGGGCGGCATCGCCACCGCCATCGAATTTTACCAGTCGGCGCCGACACCGAACCTGATCCTGCTGGAATCGCGCAGTGAGCCGACGCAATTGCTCGAGCAACTCACGCAACTCTCCGAATATTGCGATCCGACCTCGAAGGTCGTGGTCATCGGCCACTACAATGACGTCGGGCTTTACCGCGAGCTCATCCGGTCCGGCATTTCCGAATATGTCATCGCGCCGGTATCGATGGCCGATATTGTCAGCGTTATATCGTCGATTTTCGTTGATCCGGAAGCCGAGCCGATCGGCCGCTCGATCGCCTTCATCGGCGCCAAGGGTGGCGTCGGCTCCTCGACCATCGCCCACAATGTGGCCTGGGCGATGTCGTCCCTGTTCAAGTCCGAAGTGGTCGTCGCCGATCTCGACCTGGCGTTCGGGACGGCCAACATCAATTTCGATCAGGATCCGGCCCAAGGCATTGCCGAGGCCGTCTTCTCACCGGAGCGCGTCGACGAGGTCTATCTTGACCGGCTGCTTGCCCAGTGCGCCGAGCACCTGTCGCTGCTTGCAGCACCCTCAACGCTAGATCGGGTCTACGACTTCGATCCAGAAGCCTTCACGCAGCTTATCGACATGGCCCAGCGCAGCGTGCCGCTTCTGGTGCTCGACGTCCCGCATATCTGGACAGGCTGGACCAAGAACACGCTGACCAAAGCCGATGACATCGTGATCACGGCGACGCCGGAGCTGGCCAATCTGCGCAACACCAAGAATCTGGTCGACATGTTCAAACGGCTTCGCCCGAACGATCCGCCGCCCAAGCTGATCATCAATCAGGCGGGCGTGCCAAAGCGTCCGGAGATTGCCTCATCCGACTTCGCCGACTCGCTCGGCCTGTCGCCAATGTCGGTCATTCCATTCGAGCCGCTGCTGTTTGGAAATGCCGCCAACAACGGGCGCATGCTCGGCGAAATGGATGCGAGAAATCAGGTGGTTGGCACCATCAACGAGATCGCACACGTTTTGACTGGGCGCAGCGAAATCAAGGCAAGAAAGAAAGCGGGCCTCGGCAATCTCCTTGGCAAGCTTTCGCGCAGCAAGAAATGATGTTTCCGCGGCGGAATTGGTAGTCGATCATGTTTGGCAAAAGAGGTAGCGACGACGGCAGCCGGTTCACCCCGGAATTCCGTCAGCCGGCACCTGCGTCTGGCGCGCCGCCGGTAAGTCCTGCAGAAACGTCGGTTCTTGCCAGGCCCGCGCCGTTGCTCGGCGCGTCTGCCGCACCGCCTGCGCGCCGCGTCGTCGAGGCGCCGGAGCCGCCGAAAAGAATCCAGCGCGAAAAGAGCGAAACCTATTACGATACCAAGAGCCAGGTCTTCTCGGCGCTCATCGACACGATCGACCTGTCCCAACTCGCCAAGCTCGATCCCGAAAGCGCACGCGAGGAAATCCGCGACATCGTCAACGACATCATCGCGATCAAGAATTTCGCGATGTCGATTTCCGAGCAGGAAGAGCTGCTCGAGGATATCTGCAATGACGTCCTGGGTTACGGCCCGCTGGAGCCACTGCTCGCCCGCGACGACATCGCCGACATCATGGTCAACGGTTCCAAAGACGTCTACATCGAGGTCAACGGCAAGGTCGAGCAGACCGGCATTCGTTTTCGCGACAACCAGCAGCTGCTCAACATCTGTCAGCGCATCGTCAGCCAGGTTGGCCGCCGCGTCGACGAATCGAGCCCGATCTGCGACGCACGCCTTCCTGATGGCTCCCGCGTCAACGTCATTGCGCCGCCGCTCGCCCTCGACGGCGCCGCGCTCACAATCCGCAAGTTCAAGAAGGACAAGCTGACGCTCGATCAGCTGGTCAAGTTCGGCGCCATTTCGCCGCATGGCGCGGAGATTCTCAAGATCATCGGCCGCGTCCGCTGCAACATCGTCATTTCGGGCGGCACCGGGTCGGGTAAGACGACGCTGCTCAACTGCCTGACCAATTATATCGACCGCGACGAGCGCGTTATCACCTGCGAGGACTCGGCCGAGCTACAATTGCAGCAGCCGCATGTCGTGCGCTTGGAAACCCGCCCCCCAAACCTCGAAGGTGAGGGCGAGGTGACTATGCGCGATCTGGTCAAGAACTGCCTGCGCATGCGCCCCGAGCGCATCATCGTCGGCGAAGTGCGCGGACCTGAAG
The DNA here is from genome assembly GCF_040545535.1 of Mesorhizobium robiniae. Classification (NCBI taxonomy): domain Bacteria; kingdom Pseudomonadati; phylum Pseudomonadota; class Alphaproteobacteria; order Hyphomicrobiales; family Phyllobacteriaceae; genus Mesorhizobium; species Mesorhizobium robiniae. The sequence continues at coordinate 483,785 of NZ_JBEPMC010000002.1, read as the reverse complement.
TGTTCGATCTTCTGCAGGCGATGAACACCGGCCATGACGGCTCGATGGGCACGATCCACTCGAACAGCCCGCGCGAATGCCTGAACCGTATCGAATCGATGATCGCAATGGGCGGCTATACGCTGCCGCAAAAAACCGTGCGTGAAATCGTAGTCGGTTCCGTCGATGTGATCATACAGGCCGCACGCCTGCGCGACGGATCGCGGCGCATCACCCACATCACCGAGGTGATCGGAATGGAGGGCGATGTCATCGTCACGCAGGACATCGTCCTCTACAACATAAAAGGTGAAGACGCGAACGGCAGGCTGCTGGGCGAGCACGTGTCGACAGGCATTGGTCGTCCGCATTTCTGGGAGCGCGCCCGCTACTATGGCGAGGAACAGCGCCTCGCCATTGCGCTCGAGGCGATGGAGAAACGCGCTGACTGATGCATTCGAAGGCGTAGGGGCTAAGATCGATGTTCGGAGTTGACGGCACCGTATTGGCGTTCGTCGTGCTCGCTGGCTTCAGCGCCGGCGCGGTCGCCTATGCTTTCCTGTTCAACCGGATCAGCACCGAGAAGCAAGTCGGAAGGCGGCTTGAAACGATCAAGACCGCAGAAACTGACGGTGCCGTCGTCAAGGCCTCGCGCGATCGCGTGGCGGAAGCGGCCAAGCGGCGCAAATCGGTCCAGGATTCGCTGAAGGAGCTCGAACAGAGGCAGAAAACCAGCCAGAGCATCGTTAAGAAGCCGCCACTCAAGGCCCAGATCCGTCAGGCGGGCATGAAGGTCTCGCTCGAGCGCTTCTATCTCTACTCGGCCGTCTGCGGCATCGTCCTGACATTTTTTGTTTATTTCATAGGTGCGCCGCTGCTTGTCTTGCCTTGTGTGCTGCTGGTCGGCGGCCTCGGCCTGCCGCGCTGGTTCGTCTCGTTTTGCCGAGCGCGCCGGATCAAGGCGTTCCTCAACGAATTTCCGAACGCGCTCGACATCATTGTTCGTGCTGTCAAATCAGGCTTGCCGATGAACGACGCCGTCCGCCTGATCGCCAACGAATCTCCCGAACCGGTCAAGTCCGAGTTTCGCCGCATCGTCGATTCGCAGCAGATGGGCCTGTCGATCCCCGATGCAAGCTTGCGCATGGCCGAGACGATGCCATGCTCGGAAGCGAGTTTCTTCGGCATCGTCATCCAGATCCAGTCCCAGGCAGGCGGCAATCTTTCCGAGGCGCTGGGCAATCTTTCGCGCGTGCTTCGTGATCGCAAGAAAATGAAGGCCAAGGTTCAGGCGCTGTCCATGGAAGCGAAGGCATCCGCCGTGATCATAGGCGCGTTGCCTTTCATCGTCGCCTTTCTCGTCTACCTGACGAGCCCGAACTACATCATGCCTCTGTTTACCACCAGCGTCGGCAATCTGATCCTCGGTTGCTCGGCGGTCTGGATGTCGATTGGCATCCTGGTGATGCGCAAGATGATGAACTTCGAAGTTTAGGACATCGAGCGCATGACTGAGAGCGTCATCAAAACCCTTACCGACCCGACATTCCTGATTGCCTTGCTAGTCGGCATCGCGGTGTTTGCGACTGTCTTCACGCTGCTGCCCGCGTTTGGCGGGAACCAGCTCAAGGCGCGCATGAAATCCGTGGCGCTGGAGCGCGAGGAATTGCGCGCCAAGCAGCGTGCGCGGCTTGCCGTCGAAGCCGATCGCCGCCGCAAGGGTCTGCGCGAGGAACAGTCGATCGGCATGCGCAATATTGTCGACCGGCTCGACCTGAGGCGAGCTCTCGCCGATGAGGGCACTTTGCAGAAACTCAAGGTGGCGGGCTTTCGCGGGCAGAATCCGCTGACGCGCTTCCTTTTCTTCCGCCTGGTTCTGCCCTTTGTCGGCTTCGCGCTGGCCGCAATGTACGTGTTCGTGGTCGGCGGATTGCCGGAGCAGCCGGTTCTGGTCAAATTATTCGTCTGCGTGGTCGTCGCCTATGCCGGTTTTTATGCGCCGGTGCTCTATGTCAATAACCGCGCCACCAAGCGCAAGCAGTCGATCCAGATGGCGTGGCCGGACGCACTCGATCTGATGCTGATCTGCGTTGAATCAGGCATGTCTGTGGAGGCGGCGTTTCGCAAGGTCGCCGACGAGATCGGCGCGCAATCGGTGGCACTTGCCGAAGAGTTCATCCTGACGAATGCCGAGCTTTCCTACTTGCAGGAACGCAAGCAGGCCTACGAAAACCTTGCAAGCCGTACCGGCCTGGAGTCGGTCAGGTCGGTGGCGCAGGCGCTGGTCCAGGCCGAGCGCTACGGCACGCCAGTGGCGCATGCGCTGCGCGTGCTTGCCAGCGAAAGCCGCGACATGCGCATGAACGCTGCCGAGAAGAAGGCCGCGGCCTTGCCGCCGAAGCTCACCGTGCCGATGATCCTGTTCTTCTTGCCGGTGCTGTTCGCCATCATTTTAGGCCCCGCAGGCATCCAGGTGAGCCAGCGCGGCATCTTCGGTGATCCGTCGACATCCAGCGGCCAATAGTCTCGCCAGGCGACAATACATGCGAAAGCCGCGGTGCTGATGCAACGCGGCTTTGGTATTCCGGCATGAGTAATGGCGGGACTGAGGCCGCCCGCTTCAATTGGTGGCAGGCTTTGCCTTGTCCTGGTCCTTGAGCTGGCTCCAGGCGTTCTGCTGGGCAAGCATCTGGCGAAGGTAAGCCACGTTCGCCTGCGCCTGCTCGGCCGAGAGCTCCTGCGAAGCGATCTTCTCGGCTTCGTCGAAGCGACCCTGCAGGCCGACGACCAGCGCCAGGTTCTGGCGCACGCGGCTGTCGGCATTCGGCTGCTGTGCGGCCGAACGCATATAGGTTTCGGCCGTGCGCAGATCGCCTTCCAACACGTAGGACATGCCGAGATTGGAAAGGATCGAAGGTTCGTTCGGCTTGAGGTCCAGCGCCTTGCGATAATGCTGGCGCGCTTCGTCTCTCTGGCCAAGCTGGTCGAGAATCGCGGCTTCCGCCGAGACCAGCTTCCAGTCGGGATATTCCGGCGTCTGTGCGCGCCGCACCGCGTCGAGCGCCGGCTCGAACTGTCCGTTGGCGGCGAGCGCCTTGCCATAGGCGGCGAGCACGTCGCGGTCCTTCGGCAGGGCGATCGCCAGCTTGCGCATCACGGCGAGCGACTGGTCGGCGTCGCCATCCATTTGCAGCGCCGCCGCATAGTTCGTCGCTATCCGTTTGTCACTGGGGTTCCTGGCGTAGGACTGACCGAGCGCTACTGTCGCATTGTGCAACTCGCCGGCCGACATGGTTTCCAGCGGTTTGCCGCTGGGGCGCGAGATAGAACCGGTCGTCAATTTGCTGGTTCCGCAGCCGGCGACGCTGGCCGCAAGCGCCACCACCAACGCCGTGGTAATCAGTCGCTTTCCTGTGGCACTCATCATGCGGTTGGTCGGCATCTGCACCAGGCCTCCATTCGTAGACGTGGCCATTGCGTGGCCATCTTTCCTCCCGCAGAAATATTCTGTTAACCCTAACGGACAGTTAAGAAGCGCCGACTCGGGAAAGCCGGAGACCATCGAATGCCTGTCGAATTCGTCGAGAAAGAACTTGAGACCGCGCTGCCGGTCCACCTGGTGGCGAAGGACAGTCTGGAGGCGGCTGGTCTTGCTTCGTCGACGCTCGCCTGGGCGAAAGCCAATGGCTTTTCCGGTGAGGCCGGCAGGACGCTGATAATACCCGGCGAAAATGGTGCCGTTGCCGGAGCACTGTTTGGCACGGGCGATAGCGAAGGCGCGCTTGCCCTCGGCGCGCTGGCGAGATTGTTGCCGGAGGGCGACTGGCATTTCGCCTCGGCACTTGCCGAGCCGGAACTTGCGGCCATCGCGCTGGCGCTCGGTGGTTATGTCTTTACCCGCTACGGCAAGAAACCCGGCAAGGCGCTGCGTTTTTCGCTGCCGTCCGGCGCTGAAGCGGCGCGTGTTCGCCGGATCGCCGATGGCGTCTTCCTGACGCGCGATCTGGTCAATACCCCGACCAGCGACATGGGACCGGACGAGCTGGAGAAGGCGGTCCGGATCTTGGCTGAAAAGCACAAGGCCGAAATGTCGGTGACCAAGGGACACGATCTGCTCACGAAGAATTTCCCTATGATCCATGCGGTCGGCCGCGCATCGGTCGCCGCGCCGCGTCTGATCGACATGATTTGGGGGCCGAAGAACGCTCCGAAGGTGACGCTGGTCGGCAAGGGCGTCTGCTTCGACACCGGTGGTCTCGACATCAAGCCGTCCTCGGGCATGCTCTTGATGAAGAAGGACATGGGTGGCGCCGCCAATGTCTTGGGCCTTGCCGCGATGATCATGGCCGCCGGGCTGAACGTCCGGCTGCGTGTATTGATCCCGGCGGTCGAGAATTCGATCGCCGGCAACGCCTTCCGGCCCGGCGACGTGTTGGTGAGCCGAAAGGGCATCACTGTCGAGATCGGCAACACCGACGCCGAAGGACGGCTGGTGCTGGCGGACGCCTTGGCGCTGGCCGACGACGACGAGCCGCAGCTGCTGATCGACATGGCGACCTTGACGGGGGCTGCGCGCGTCGCGCTCGGCCCCGACCTGCCGCCCTTCTACACCGGCGATGAAGCACTGGCGTCCGATCTGGCGGCGGCTTCCGCTGCGGTTGAGGATCCGCTATGGCGCATGCCGCTGTGGAAGCCTTATGACGCAAAGCTGTCCTCGAAGATCGCCGACATCAACAATGTCACGTCAGACGGTTTCGCCGGCTCGATCACGGCGGCGCTGTTCCTGAAGCGCTTCGTCGAGAAGACCGTGGGCTGGGCGCATTTCGACATCTTCGCCTGGAGCCCGTCCGATCGTCCGTACGGTCTCGCCGGCGGCGAGGCGCAAGGCATCCGGGCGCTGGAAAGGATCATTTCGAAGCGCTTCGCCTGAAGGTTGCCGTCCAACCAGAAATTCTCCAAACTGAAACGGAACCGAAACAATTTGCCGGCATGCTGGCTGGATGTCGATTTCCATGCGCCCGAGCCAAGCCTTGCGACTGTGGCAGCAAGTGATGCTGTCCCAGGTGCGCGACGACACGCCCGATCTCACCATGCGCCAGACGGCGATCCTATTCACCATCTATCTCGACCCGCCGCCCCACACGGTGCGCGGGCTCGCTGCCCGGCTCAATGTCACCAAGCCGGTGATCACCCGCGCGCTCGATACTATGGGAGCGCTGAAGCTGGTATCGCGCCATCGCGACGAGCTCGACAAGCGCAACGTGCTGGTCAAGCGCACCGTCGAAGGTGCTCTCTTTGTCGAGCGCTTCGGCGATGTTATCATCGCCAGAGCCCAGGAACTTCCCATCTGACCGAACCGCCCTTTCTGAACGAGTTGCCGATTTTGACCGCCAGGGACGCCCGCCTTCACGCCTTCCGTTCCGATCTCGCCGATGCCAGGCTGAAAGGCGAGATTGCTGCCGATCGCTTCGTCGCCGGGCGGCCGGCGCGCATATCAGCCTCCGTGGCCGATGTTCGCAGGGCTCCGCGCCCGGATGCCGGCGTCGATACCCAGCTTCTGTTCGGCGACGACGTCCTCGTCTTCGAAGACGTTGAGGGCTGGGCCTGGATACAGGCCGAGCGCGACGGCTATGTCGGCTATGTCGCCGACACCGTGCTGGGCAGTCGGGACCATGCGCCCGCCCATGTTGTCTCGGTGCCGCGCACTTTCCTCTATCCGGGACCGGATTTGCGGTTCCCGGCCAGCGGACAACTCTCGATGGGATCGGCGGTAACGGTGACGGGCGCGGCTGAAACACGCGGCACGCGCTATGCTCTGCTGCCATCCGGCGAGGCCGTCATATCTGGCCATCTCAGGCCTGTCGCCGAGGTTGCCCCCGACTACGTCACGGTTGCCGAGGCGTTTCTCGGCACGCCCTATCTGTGGGGCGGCGCCTCCGGCTTCGGCATCGATTGTTCCGGTCTCGTGCAACTCGCAATGCACATGGCCGGCAGGCAAGTGCTGCGCGACACCGACATGCAGGCGGCGACCATCGGTGAACCGCTCGACCCGGGCCCGGATTTTGCCGGATTGCAGCGCGGCGATTTGGTATTCTGGAAAGGCCATGTCGCTGTTATGACCGACCCAGAAACGATGATCCATGCCAACGGCCACACCATGCTAGTCTCGCGCGAAGGGTTCCGAGCAGCCGTCGCCCGTATCGGCTACCTCTATGGCGGGCCGACAGGATTTCGGCGACCCTAGCGCGAGAGCGGCTCTTCTCAGGCGAGAGGAAGGTGTTCGATCACCTTTTGTTCCGATTCTTCTTGGCGATTGCACGCCGCCGCGCTACCTCTGGCGCGTGACAGAGCAGCCGCGCCTTGCCGAACAGAATGCCGCCGTGCACTTGCCCGAGCCATTCCTCAGATGGTTCGCGCAAAAAGGCTGGTCGCCGCGTGCCCATCAGATCGAATTGCTGACGACTGCCCAAGCCGGGCAGTCGGTGCTGCTGATCGCACCGACCGGCGCCGGCAAGACGCTGGCAGGATTCCTGCCGTCGCTGACCGAGTTGGCAGGCCGGCCAAGGAAGAAACCCGGACAGGCGCGTCGCGGCATCCACACCCTCTACATCTCGCCCCTGAAGGCGCTTGCCGTCGACATCGAGCGCAATCTCGGCAAGCCGGTCGAAGAAATAGGTCTGCCTATCACGATCGAGACACGCACCGGCGACACGCCCGCGCATAAGCGCCAGCGGCAGAAGCTGGCGCCACCCGACATTCTCTTGACCACGCCCGAGCAACTGGCGTTGCTGATCGCGGCGCCCGACGCCAGGCGCTTCTTCGAGGACCTGCATTATGTCGTGCTCGACGAACTGCATTCGCTGGTGACGTCGAAACGCGGGCATCTCCTGTCGCTCGGTCTGGCCCGGCTGCGATCCTTTGTTCCGGGCTTGCAGACGATTGGCCTGTCCGCGACGGTCGCCGAGCCCGACGAATTGCGGCGCTGGCTGGTCAGCCAGAACCCACCCGGCGGCATGGCCGAATTGATCGTCGTGACGGGCGGCGCCAAGCCCGAGATCTCCATTCTCGACTCGGAAGAGCGTGTTCCTTGGGCTGGACATTCGGCCCGCTACGCGACGCCGGAGATCTATAGCGAGATCAAGCGACACAAGACGACCCTGCTGTTCGTCAACACACGCAGCCAGGCCGAGTTGCTGTTCCAGGAGTTGTGGCGGGTCAATGAAGACACATTACCGATCGCCCTGCATCACGGCTCGCTCGATGTCGCCCAGCGCCGGCGCGTCGAAAAAGCCATGGGCGAGAATGCGTTGCGCGCCATCGTCGCCACTTCGACGCTCGACCTCGGCATCGACTGGGGAGATGTCGACCTGGTTGTGCATGTCGGCGCACCGAAGGGTGCGAGCCGGCTGGCGCAGCGCATCGGCCGCGCCAATCACCGCATGGATGAGCCGTCCAAGGCGATCCTGATTCCGGCCAACCGCTTTGAGGTGCTGGAATGCCGGGCGGCGCTCGACGCCAATTATCTCGGCGCCCAGGACACGCCGCCGCTGGTCAACGGCGGGCTCGACGTGCTGGCGCAGCATGTGCTTGGTTGCGCCTGCGGCGCGCCATTCCATGCCGACGTGCTTTTTGAGGAAGTAAGAACAGCCGCGCCCTATGCCGAACTCGATCGGCCGACATTCGACCGCGTCGTCGATTTCGTCGCTACCGGCGGCTATGCGCTGAAGAACTATGAGCGCTACGCCCGTATCCGCCGGAACAAGGACGGGCTATGGCGCGTGTCCAATCCTCGGGTTGCTCAGCAGTATCGGCTGAATGTCGGCACCATCATCGAGGTGCCGGCGCTCAACGTGCGTTATACCAAGGCTGGCAGCAAGGGCTCTGCCTCGCGCGGCGGTCGCGTCCTCGGCAAGATCGAGGAGGCGTTCCTGGAAACGCTGACGCATGGCGACACATTCATGTTTGCCGGCAAAGTACTGCGCTTCGAAGGCATCCGCGAGAATGAGTGCTTCGTATCAAATGCACCTGGCAGCGACGCCAAGGTGCCATACTATGGCGGCGGCAAATTCCCGCTTTCGACCTACCTCGCCGAGCAGGTCCGCATCATGCTGGACGACCCGCAGCGCTGGAAGAAGCTGCCGGAACAGGTGGCCGACTGGCTACGCTTCCAGGCCGACAAATCGGTACTGCCGAAACGCGATGACCTGCTGATCGAGACCTTTCCGCGCGGCAACCGCTACTATCTGGTGGCCTATCCGTTCGAGGGCAGGCTGGCGCACCAGACGCTCGGCATGCTGCTCACCCGCCGTCTCGACAGGACGGGAGCCAGGCCGCTCGGCTTCGTCGCCACCGACTATGCACTTGCCATTTGGTCGCTTGCCGATATGGGCGGGATGTTCCGGGCGAAGAAACCTTCGCTCAGCGAACTTTTCGACCAGGACATGCTGGGCGATGACCTCGAAGCCTGGCTGGCCGGCAGCTGGCTCTTGAAGCGCACCTTCCGCAACTGCGCGCTGATCTCGGGGCTGATCGAAAAACGCCATCCGGGCCAGGAGAAGAGCGGCCGTCAGGTCACCGTGTCGACCGACCTCATTTACGACGTTCTGCGCAGTCATGAGCCCGACCACATCCTGTTGCAGGCGACGCGTGCCGATGCGGCCACGGGTCTGCTGGATGTCAGCAGACTTGCCGAGATGCTCTCGCGCATCCAGGGACGAATCGTGCATAAGAATCTCGAACAGATCTCGCCGCTCGCCGTGCCGATTATGCTCGAAATCGGTAAGATGCCGGTGCATGGCGAGGCCGATGATACACTGCTGATGGATGCGGCAACGTTGGTCGAGGAGGCCATGGGACGAAATGATGCTTGCGCTGGCCATGACTGAGTCCGTGACGGATACCCACTACATCGGTATCGCCGGCGAGCGCCCGATCTGCGATCGGCGCGGCGTGCTCTACTTCCCCGAGCTTCGGCTTTTGGCCGTGTCCGACCTGCATCTGGAAAAGGGCTCGTCGCTGGCACGACGCGGTACGTTGATCCCGCCTTATGATACCGGTGCGACGTTGCTGCGGCTGCAGGCGGTGATTGCCGATTATCAGCCGGCTATCGTCATCAGCCTGGGCGATAGCTTTCATGATGGCGGCGGCGCGGCGCGCATGCATTCGAGCTTCCGCGAACGGTTGGAGGGGCTGATGGCCGGCCGCGACTGGTTCTGGGTCGCCGGCAATCACGACCCGGACGCGCCGGCCGACCTGCCCGGCGAGACGGTGCGCGAGCTGGCTATCGGCTCACTCGTATTCCGGCATGAGCCTTCGGCAGTGAGGGTGGAGGGCGAGGTCGCCGGCCATCTGCACCCTTGCGCCCGCATCGTGCAGCAAGGCCGCTCGGTGCGGCGGCGCTGCTTTGCCGGCGACGGTGGCCGCATGATCATGCCGGCCTTCGGCGCCTATACCGGCTCGCTCAATGTGCTCGACCGCGCCTATGCCGGGCTATTCCGTCGCGAAACGCTGATGGCCTACATGCTCGGCGCGGAGCGCATTTTCGCCATTTCCCACGCGATGCTAAGGCCTGGCTGAGCAGCTCTACCGACCGTAATAAAGGGCGACAGTGTGCTTCGCCTCGGCGAAGAACAGCCAGCGTTCGACCAGCATGCCGGCGAATTGGGCGATTGCGGCGAGTGCCGACAGCACCGCCGCATACGGCCACGGGAGGGCGACAGCGGCAATCAGCAACAAGGCGGGCAGGGCGAAGGCCAGCGCTTGCGTGATCCGGCGCAATCGCGTCTTGTGCTTGCGCGCAATGCGAAAACCCATTTCCTTGAGCAGGTAGTTTTCCTCGGTGTGCGGCCATTCCATTGACCGCACCGTCCCGCCGGCAAGTCCGGTCGCGGTGTTGGCATTGGTCGGAATTTCCAGCCTGTCATTGTATCGCCAGGTTGCCAGCTTCCAGCCCCAGCCGAACAAGGTCAGCAGCATGCAACCTGCAAGAACGGTGGTCGATCCAAGGGCGAAACCCTGCAGCAGCGCGCTGAGAAGCACGCTGCCGCTCATCGCCGAAAAGATCAGGTAGCCGGGCAGAGTGAAGCGGCTGTGCCACTGGGCGATAGGCTTCAGCGAGGCGTAGATCATTCCTGTGGTGCAGACGGTGACGACTGCGCCGATAGCCGCCAGCAACCCGGCTACGGCCACCCAGCCGTTCGTGCGGCCAAGGACCACCCAGCCTATGGCGAACAGTCCTGCCGGCACGAAGGTCGCGACCGACGCCACGCCTTCGCGTGACAACCATGAGCTGCGCCATTGCGAAAACGCGCGCCAGGCGCGTTCGGGCCGACCGAGATGGCCAGCCGATGACAACAGGCCGGCTGAGATCAGACCGAGCGCCAGCCCCATGCCGACCAGGCCGAGCCAGAAGTAGGGCGGGACAAATCCTTGTCCCGCCAGCACGCCGAGCAACGCGAGCAGGCCGTAACCGGCGCCCGTGGCGGTGGTGAAAAAGACGACGGAGAAGGCTGGATGCATGAGGCTGGTTGCTGGTCAGTTCGAAAGCATGCGGTCGACCCAGCCGAGGAAACCACCTTCAGCCCGCACCGCTTCGAGCGCCGGTGCCGGCACCGATGCGGCACGTCTGGTATGGGCGCGCGGCGGCAAATATTTGTTGGTCGGGTGATAGCCGAGTTCGGGCATCAGGTCGACGCCGCCGCGCTCAGTCACCAGTTGCGAGATCGCCGACGCCGGGTCGCCGAGATCGCCGAAATGCCGCGCGCTGGTTGGACAGGCGGCGACGCAGGCCGGCACGCGATCTTCTTCAGCCAGATTGTCGTTGTAGATGCGGTCGACGCATAGCGTGCATTTCTTCATCACGCCGACATCGGTGTCGAATTCGCGCGCGCCATAGGGGCAGGCCCAGCTGCACAATTTGCAGCCGATGCACTTGTCCTCGTCGACCAGCACGATGCCGTCCGAGGCCCGCTTGTAGGAGGCTCCGGTCGGGCAGACGGTGACGCAGGCCGGTGTCTCGCAATGCAGACAGGAGCGCGGGAAATTGACCGTGCGGCCGCCCATCTCCGTCATGTGCTCATAGCTGTGCACGCGGTTGAACCAGACCCCGTCGGCATTGCCGCCATAAGGGTCGATGTCGGTCAGCGGTGCCATGTGGCCGCCGGTGTTCCATTCCTTGCAGGCGGTGACGCAGGCCTGGCAGCCGACGCAGGTGTCGAGGTCGATGACGAGGCCGAGCTTCTTGTCGGTATGGGTGGGAAGGCAGGTCATGATCTGGAAGCTTCTCTTTCCCGGCGGAACTCGGCGCCGAAACTGAGCTTGTCGGGCGAGGGTTCGAAATGCGGTGGCTGTCGGAAGCGCTCGAACTGCGGCTCGGTGAAGCCGGCTTCCTCTGCCGCGCATTTGACGATGCGCACGCGCAGGTCGAACCATGCTGCCTGGCCGGTGACCGGATCGGAGTTCGAATAGCGCTTGCCGTTCGCATCGGCAGAGGTCTGGTCGCCGATGATATGGTTGAGCAGGAAGCCGCGGTTGCTCTCGGCGGCGTCGTCCTTGAGCCCCCAACTGCCGCGCCGTTTGCCGATGGCGTTCCAGGTCCACACCGTATCCGCGTTGACGCCGTCGACCAGCTTGATCTGGCCTTTGACCTTGCCGTTGATACTCTCGATCCACACCCAGTCGTCGTCGACAAGACCGAGGTCAGCGGCGGTTCGGTCGTGCACGAACAGCCTGTTTTGGCTGGTGATCTGTCTGAGCCAGGCGTTCTGCGACCCCCAGGAATGATACATGTGCATTGGCCGCTGCGTCAGCGCATGCAGCGGATAGTTCTCCAGGTCGACAGCCGCTTCCTCGAACGGCGCATACCAGAACGGCAGCGGGTCCATATAAGTCTCGATGCGGCTGCGCTCCGCCTCCGGCGGCAGCACCCGCCCATGGCCGCGCGCGGCAAGGCGAAACCGCTGGATCGGTTCCGAATAGAGCTGGAAGACGATCGGCTCGGCTTTCGGGATGAAGCCCATGTTCTCGGCGAAGTCGAGATAGGAGCGGTTGGCCATCTTGTAATAACGTTGGTCGTCCGCAAAATCATGATGCCAGAAGCCGCCATTGTCGATGTAGCGCTGCAATTGGTCAGGATTGGGCTCGCCCCTGCCGATCGAGGCGCCGTTCTTGCCGCGCCAGCCGGCGAGCGGGCCGATGCCCGGCGTGCGCTGATGATTGACGATGTAATCGGCGTAGTCGCGGTATTTGGCCGAGCCGTCGTCGTCGACGAAACCGGGCAGGCCGAGCCGCGCGCCGAGCTCGATCAGCACCGACTGGAACGGCCTGACGTCTCGATCGGGCTCGACCACGGGATGACGGATGGCGTCACCCGGCCCGTCGGCATGGCTGATCGGCCGGTCGAGCAGGCTGATGCAGTCATGCCTTTCGAGATAGGTGGTGTCGGGAAGCACGAGATCGGCAAACGGCACGGTCTCGGAATAATAGGCGTCGGAATAGATGATGAAGGGGATCTTGTAGTTTCCGGCCTCGTCGCTGTCGGTCAGCATCGCCATCGTCTCGACGGTGTTCATCGACGAGTTCCAGGCCATGTTGGACATGTACATCATCAGCGTGTCGATAGGGTAGGGATCGCCGGCCCAGGCGTTGCGGATGACCGTGTGCATGAGCCCGTGGGCGGCAAGCGGCGCGTCCCAGGAATAGGCCTTGTCGATACGGATCGGCGTCCCTGCGTCATCGACCAGCAGATCGTCCGGTCCGCAGACGAAGCCAAGCGGCATGCCTTCGAGCGGCGTCATCGGTCTGACGTCCTTGCCTGCCGGCTTCGGCCCCGGCGGCGCCGACCTGGGATAGGGCGGCTTGAAGCGAAACCCGCCCGGCACGTCCACCGTGCCGAGAAGCACCTGGAGCAGGTGGATGGCGCGGCAGGTGTGAAACCCGTTCGAATGGGCCGAGATGCCGCGCATCGCATGCATCGACACCGGCCGGCCCTTGATCGTCTCGTGCCGGCGGCCGGCCCAGTCGGTCCACGCTATTGGCAGTTCGATTGCTTGCTCAAAAGCGACATGAGCGAGCTCCGCAGCAACGCGTCGGATCGTGTCGACTGGAACGCCGCAGCGCTCCGCAACCGCGTCCGGTGAATAACTCTCGTCCAGGTAGCGGTTGGCGATAAGCTGGAACACCGGCACGCAGCGGCGGCCATCGATCTGGAAGTTGCCGGTCAGCGCCGGCTTTGCATCGGCATAGGTGGCGTTGACGGGCACTTTCGCCATCCTGTCCCAGGCCAGCGGATTGCCGTCACTGTCGCGTGCGAACAGCCCGTCATCGGCAGCGCCCGGGTCCTGAATGACCAGGACATGGGCGTTGGTGTAGCGCAGCAAATAATCGAGATCGACGCGGCCGGCCTTCAGCAATTCGTGGATGAGGGCGAAAACGAACAGGCCATCGGTGCCGGGCTGGATGCCGATCCAGTCATCGGCGATGGCATTGTAGCCGGTGCGACACGGATTGATCGAGACGACCTTGGCGCCGCGCGTCTTGAGCTTGCCGAGGCCGATCTTGATCGGATTGGAATCATGGTCTTCTGCAACGCCGAACAGCATGAAGTATTTGGTGTTGTCCCAGTCAGGCTCACCAAACTCCCAGAACGAGCCGCCGATCGTGTAGAGGCCGCCGGCCGCCATGTTGACCGAGCAGAATCCGCCATGGGCGGCGAAATTCGGCGTGCCGAACTGGCTCGCCCACCAGCCGGTCAGCGATTGCGACTGATCGCGCCCGGTGAAGAAGGCGAGTTCCTTCGGATCGGTGCGGCGGATCCTTGAAAGACGTTCTGTCGCGATGGAAAATGCTTCCTCCCATTCGATCTCGCGAAACTCTCCCGAGCCACGCGCACCTGTGCGCAACAATGGCTTCTTCAACCGGGCCGGACTGTAGTGCTGCATGATGCCGGCGCTGCCCTTGCCGCACAGCACGCCGCGATTGACCGGATGGTCCTTGTTGCCGTTGATGTAGCGGACCTTGCCGTCCTTGATGTGGACGTCGATGCCGCAGCGGCAGGCGCACATGTAGCAGGTTGTCTTGGCGATGCTGTCGGAGACGTCGGGCGAGGTGTCGACACCGTCGCCCTCGTCCGGCGCGCGCGTATCGGCAAGCGACCGTTGGGACGGTGCGGAATTGGCGCCGCGCGGCGCTCCGTTCTTCATGATCTACTTTTGCGGTCCGAGTGTTTGGCTCGCGTTTTTGGCCCGGGGCCGCGCATATAATGCTCTTCCGGATGATAGCCGTCGCTGGAGAGCCGCCGCCGCAAGCCGCGCGTCCAATGGGCTAACAGGGATTTGAACCGCCCGATCACTTTCTGCCCTTTGCGGATTAGCCGCGATATTTTTCCAATTTCTCGCAAAAACTTAGAACAAAACGATCGATCCGTCTAACAAGTTGCTCTTGTAATTCCAATCGAATTTCTTTCTTAATTCGCTCATGACCCTAGACCAATTGCGGATATTCGTTGCTGTCGCCGAACGGGGACACATGACCAAGGCGGCGGAGCTACTGGGCATTTCCCAGTCGGCGGCGTCGGCCGCCATCCGCTCGCTCGAACAACAGCACGGCGTCCAGCTGTTCAACCGGGTTGGCCGCAACATTGAGCTGGCGCAGACCGGCCGCCGGTTCCTGCCCGAGGCCAAGGCCGTGCTCGAACGAGCGGCGGCCGCTAACAATGTGCTGGAGCACGTCTCGCAAACGATATCAGGCAGCCTTTCGATCGCCGCCAGCCAGACCATCGCCAGCTATTGGCTGCCGCGCCGGCTGGCCACCTTCCACGAGGCCTATCCCGCAGTCAGGCTGAGCGTGACCATCGGCAACACCAGGCAGGTCGAGACCAACGTCCTGGACGGCACCGCGGATTTTGGCCTGGTCGAGGGGCGAACCGAATCCGACATATTGCGGCGTGCCAAGGTCGATGTGGATCGCCTGATGCTGGTCGTGGCGCATTCGCATCCAGAGATTGCTGAAGTCTCGCGCGGGCATCCCGACATCAGGGAGCTCCGTTGGATCATCAGGGAAGGCGGGTCGGGCACGCGCGAGGTGCTGGAAGATCTTGCCCGCCGTGAGGGAATCTCGTTCGCGGACCTCAGGATATTCCTGGTGCTGCCAAGCAACGAGGCGGTCCGTCAGGCGGTCGAGGCCGGCGCCGGCGCCACCATCATTTCGGAGCTTGTCGTCGCGCGCGCGGTAGCCGAGCGCAGCTTGCGGTCCGTGCCGATCGATCTGCCGAAGCGCGATTTCGCCATGATCACGCATCGTGACCGGCAGGCAAGCCTAGCCCAGATGGCCCTCAAGGCACATCTGGGTGAGAAGGCCGACGAGACCGTCCGGGGATAAGCTGGATCAGCCGAATTTCCGCTGCGCATCGAGCGCCAGCCCAAGCCCGACCGATCCGAACATGTCGCCTTCGATAACGGACGCCTGCGGCACCAAGGCGAGTATCTGTTGCCTCGCCAGAGGGATGGCGGTCGATCCGCCGGTCAGGAATACCGCGGTCATGTCGGACGGTTTCACCTGCGCGTCGCGGATAGTCTCGTCAACCGTTGCGGCAACCCGTTCGATGTCCCTGGCGATCGTGCCCTCAAGCCCGGTGCGTGAAATTTCTGCCGCGAACTTCGCTCCGGGCAACGCAACCGCGACCTGTGCCGACAATTGCTCCGTCAGCTCGATCTTGGCCTTTTCAACCAAAGCGGCCAGCGCGTGCCCGAAACGATGCTCGACGATATGGATGAAACGGTCGACCAGGTCGGCGCGTTCCGCTTCGTAGCGGATCTGGCGCAGATGAGTCATCGCCCGGGCGGTGTAGACGAGATTGATGCGCTGCCAAGTCGCCAGATCGATGAAGTAGCTAGCCGGCAAGTTTCGTTTGCCGTCCTTGGTCGGCGAGAGATAGCCGAGTTGCGGCATCACATGGGCGATGCTCAACAGCCGGTCGAAGTCGGTGCCGCCGATGTGGATGCCTCGGCTCGCCAGAATGTCGTCTTTGCGATCGAGAGAGCGGGCGCGCTGCGGCGAGACCCGCACGATCGAGAAATCGGACGTGCCGCCGCCCATGTCGACGATCAGCGCCAGTTCTTCTCGCGTGACCTTCTGCTCGTAGTCGAGCGCCGCCGCGATCGGCTCGAACTGGAAGGCGATATGCTTGAAGCCCTGGGCGCGGGCTGCGTTTTCGAGTTCACCTTCGGCCTTGGCATCGGCCTCGGCATCGTCGTCGACGAACTGCACCGGCCGGCCGAGCACCACGCTCTCGACCACGTCGCCGGCATTCTCTTCCAGCTTTTTTCTGAGATGGCCGACGAACAGACCGATGATCTCGGTAAAGGCGATCGACCGGGCCCTGATCCGCGTCTTTTCATGGACAAGCGAACTGCCGAGCACGCTCTTCAGCGAGCGCATCAGCCGGCCTTCGATGCTGTCGGTGTAGTCGGCAATGGCGCGGCGGCCGAAATAGGTGCGGTTGTCCTCGAAGTTGAAGAACACGGCGCTGGGCAGCGTGACCTGGTCGTCTTCCAACGCCACGAGCCGCGGCTGCCCGTTCCTGATCACGCCCACGGTGGAATTCGAAGTGCCGAAGTCGATACCGCCGAATGCTGGTCGCATCGCGAATTCCTATATTTTTGAATCGGGAGCAGCAGCTCGACTCCGGCCGGGCCGGGGCGCGGTCTAACCCACGAACGCAAAAAGGGGAACCAACTTTTGGAAAGGATCTAATCTTTCCGGAAGACGAGCCTTCCGAGCCAGCCCGTCAGCATGGCCAGCGACACGGCGAATATGCCGTAAAGGAAAGAATAATCATGGGCGATGCGGAAGATCGACTGTTCGAAACCGGATTTGCGGATTTCGAGCTGGGCGGAGCTTTCCTTAATGAACAGGCCGCTCTTGAACAGGAACGCGCGTGCCTTGTGGGTGCCGACCGGAACATTGGGGGCGAGTCTCACGGTGGCGCGGAACAGGTTCTGCGACAGGAACTGCACGCCGCCGACATTCTCGCTATAGAGCCCGGTCGCCGTTTTGCGCTCGCGCAGCGCTGCGGTGAATTCCTGGATCGTCGCCGGGCTGTCGCCATCGTCGGCCGGCTGCATGTAGAGGTTGGCGGCGCCGAGCGACAGTTGCTTGTAGCTGTTGGGGTCGGTGACGTCCTGCAGCGGGCGCGTTGTCGCCACCGAATATGACACTGGCACATTTTCGAAGGTCTCGGACTCCAGATTGATCCAGATGCCGAGCACCCGGTCCTTGCGGCGCACGACCACTGGCCGCGCCGGCCCTTCCAGCACGACGATGATGTCGTAGCGACCCTGGCGTGCCACACGTGGATCGGCATTTTCCAATGAGCCGAAGATGGTGAGGTCGGCACCGGAAAAGCCGGCGGTGATCGAGACATGGTCGGTGGACAGGCCGATCTGAATGTTTTCGGTAGCTGGCGTCTGCGCTTTTCCTGGTGACATGGCGGCGAACAGCGACAGCGAGACAACGGCCAAGAACGCCCTCAAGCCCGCCATCAGGTCAGATCCACGCCGGACAGGGAATAGACATTGGGCGGCGTCACGAACAGATCGATGGCAAGGCGGATGGCGACCGCCAGCACCAGCAGTGCCAGCAACGCCCTGAGCTGCTCACCACGCAGCCTTTGACCGGCCTTGGCGCCGTATTGTGCGCCGGCGACGCCGCCCGCCATCAACAGGAAGGCGAGCATGACGTCGACCGTCTGGTTGGTCGTGGCATGGACCAGAGTGGTGTAGGCCGAGGTGAAGATGATCTGGAACAGCGAAGTGCCGATGACGACATTGGTCGGCACTTTCAAAAGATAGATCAACGCCGGCACCATGATGAAGCCGCCGCCGACGCCCATGATCGATGACAGGAAGCCAATGCCGGCGCCTAGGCCGAGCACCGGGATGATGCTGACGAAGAGTTTCGAGGCCCTGAACCGCATCTTCAGCGGCAAGCGGTGGATCCAGTTGTGCTGGCCGGATTTCTTCAGCACCGGTGCCGCGCCGCTGCGGGTGGCGCGTAACGCATTGACGCTCTCGACCAGCATCAGCCCACCGACGGTTCCAAGCAGTACGACATAGAGCAGCGAGATGAACAGATCGAGCTGGCCGAGCCGGCGCAAGAAGCCAAAGACAAAGATGCCTCCGGTTGAGCCGACGATGCCGCCTGCCAAAAGCACACCGCCGAGCTTGAAGTCGAGCGTGCCGCGCTTCACGTGCGACAATGCGCCGGAGAACGAGGAGGCGATAACCTGGTTGGCGCCGGTGGCGACCGCGATCGCCGGTGGTATGTTGTAGAAGATCAGCAGCGGCGTGATTAGGAAGCCGCCGCCCACTCCGAACATGCCCGACAGGAAGCCCACTGCCGCACCCATGGCCAGCAGCACGAAGATGTTGACGGAAATTTCCGCGATCGGGAGATAGATGCCCACCCGTCAGTCTCGATCAGTTTGCCTCTCGGCGAATGCAACCGTTGCGGGCATTTTTGCGCCAAAAAGCTAAATTGTTCTTGCGCTGGCAGGACGGCGAAGTCAAACCCCGCCGTACAGCCGAAACAAAAAACAACTCAATCAGTTAACAGGCAAATGTGTGGCAAGGGCATCGTGTAAACGACGCATCTGCCGTTATTTGCGCGCAAGCAGCGCCTTGACCAGCTTTTCGTCGACCGTACCGGTCGCCTTCATGTCGTTGTCGGTCTGGAAAGCCATGATGGCGTCCTTGGTTTTCTGGCCCATCACGCCATCGGCATTGCCGGCCTCATAGCCGTTCTTATTGAGGATACGTTGGATGTTCTGAACGGCCTTCTTCATGTCGACGCTGGCGGTCGTCTGCGGCGTGCCGTCCTGCCACGATTCGGGAATGTCGGCCGAATTGGCCGCAGGATCGAGCGGCTTCGCCTTCCACAGTTCGGTCGCGCCGCGCGCACGTTCGAGTTGATCGGGCCTGAGCGCCTTGGCGATCTCGTCACGCTTTGCCGCCGCATCCTTGTCGCCGGTCTTGGCGACGAGCGCGAACCATTTGTAGGATTCTTCGAGATTCTGCTTCATGCCGACGCCCTTCGCCGCCAGGATGCCGAGATTGAACTGGCTGTCCTTGACGCCGAGATCGGCGGCGGCCTGGAACCAGTGCGCGGCCGAATCATTGTCGGTCACGCCGTCCGCCGCCATAGCGAACAGCACGGCGAGATTGTGCATGGCGCTGGCGTTGCCCTGCTCGGCGGCGAGCTGGTACCAGGTCTTCGCTTTCTTGATGTCGCGCGCGACGCCGATGCCCTTCTCATAGAAATTGCCGATGCGGTATTCCGCCGGTGCGAAGCCGAGTTCGGCTGATCTCTCGTACCATTTGGCGGCCGCTGCCATGTCTTGCTTGACGCCGCGCGATTCGGCGTAACGCGAGCCGATTTCGAACAGCGCCTTGGCGTCGCTGTCGGCCGCTGCGTCACGCAATGCAGCCGGACCGGCATCGGCTGGGATGTCGATCTTGGCAGTGGGCGCGGCCGTCGAAGCATCCGCGGGCGTGACCGTGCCGGTCCTCTCCTGGGTCGCCGGCGTGGCGACCAGCGCTGTAGCCATTGGCGCGGTGTTTGAAGGCGCAGGGGCCCCAGGTGTCGATGCTGCTGCGTCTGCCGGATCGGGCGATGCAGCTGAAGCCATGGGCGCAGGAACAGGCTCGGTCTCGGGTCCGGTGTCCATCGGCGTTTCGGCGCCCGACGGCGCGGCGAGGGCGGTCCGGGCTGGGATATCGTCCTCGGCTATCGGTTCGGAAGGCTCCGCCTGCCGGACGACGCGGTCCGGCGCACTGTCCTGCACGACAGTTTGTGCGTCCGTCTTCGGCTCGCTGGCAGTACCGGCCGACGCGGTTTCCGCTGGCTGCGCGGCCACGATCGACACCGCATCGTTGCCGGCCACTTCGATGGGATCGGAGAAAAAGGCCTTGCCCAGCTGCAGGCCGGCAAGCGCCAGCATGACCGCGGCGGCGGCCATCAGGATCGGCTTGCGCCGCGCCTTGAGCAGGTCGCCGATCCTGAGCGCCTTCACCGGGCCGCTTGTCGTCGATTGCCGCTTGAGAGCCTCGGCCTCGGCAGCGGCCGCTTGCGCTGCGCGCCTGGCCGCGGCGATGAAGTCGGATTTCGATGCATCGGCATTGCCGGTCCTGACCGGCGGTCCGCGTTCGTCGCGTACACGTTTCATGATGGCGTTCAGATCGGGTGGGCCGGAGCCGGGCTCCAGCGGCCGGTTGGCAATCTTCGGATCCAGGGGTTCGTCGAGATCGGCACTCGGTATCTCGACTTCAGGAGCGGAGCCGGAAAGCGGTGGAACGTCTGGCTCTTTCTTGCCTTTGAAGGCGCGTGCCAGTCCGCCGAGCATCGACTTCCGGCCGCCGGTCTGCTCGCGTCTGTCCGTGATCGTGTCCGAGCCAAGCGCCGCCATTGCCGCGGCCGCAGCGGCTTCGGCCGGTGTGCGCGTGCCCGGTTCGCTACGCGAGCCTGGCTCATTGCGCATGATGGCAGCGGCACGACTGTCGAGGTCGGCCATGTCGCCCGTCAGCGGCAATGGCTGGTCGATATCCATCGATGGCGCGTCCCGGACCGCGATCTTGGAGGCTCGTGCCGCCCGCGCGCGCTCTGGCGCGGCAGCCTTCGTAAACTCGCTCGCGGCTTCGGTCGGTTCGCCGGTCTCTAGCGAACCCAGTCGGTCAACGATTTTGAGCAGCGTGTCGTGGATAGCCTCGAAGGTCCTCGAATTGCGCTCGTCGGAACGGCGCGTCAGGGCTTCGAGCGTCTTCAGATCCTGGGCGAGGCCAGAAACGGCCGTCGTGTTGGCACTGGAGCCGGCCAGCGAACGCACAGCGCTCTCGGCTGCTTCGCGCGCCGCGCTGAGGATGGAATCGCGGGTGCCAGCCAGCGACTTTTCGATTTCGTTGAGACGCGGGCTGATGTCCTCGAATTCCGGCAGTGGCGTGCCGGGCTTCGAAAGATGCGCCGACAGACCCGCAACCTGCGCTTCCAGGCTGCGGATCAGGGCCGGGTCGATGCCGGCGACTTGCGCCGCGGATGAATCCAGCCGGCTTGAAATGTCTTCGAGCCGGCTTTCCAGGCCACGAATCGCCGCTTCGCCTGCGAGATCGGGAACGCGCGTCTCCATGCGCTTGGCCAGCGCATCGAAGCGGGCGTCGATGGCGTCCATGATGCCGGACCCTTCGATCTGCGGCATGCGTTGGTCCAGCCTGTCGGCGACTTCGTCGAGCCGGCGCTCGAGATCGCGAAACAGCATGTTGCCTTGTTCGATCGCGTCGCCGTGGCGGCGCTCCATCATGCCGGACAGCACGTCGAAACGCTGTTCCAGCCCCTGGAAGATGTAATCGGCGTCCGGCATGGCAGGCGCGCGGTCGATCTTGTCGGCGATGAGCGCGATCTGCCTGTCGAGACGCTCCATCGCCTGTTCCGGCAGCTTGGCCCTGCCGGCGAGCTCGTCCACCCGGCTCGACAGCATATTGAGGCGGTCGATGACCTCGCCATCGGGGTGAACCTGCGTAACTTCCTCGATCTGTTGGGCAAGCGAGGCAATCCGCGTCTCGATGCGTTCGAAGAGTTCGGGATCGAATGAATTGGACTGCGCGGCGACCGTCGAGGCGACGATGGCGCGGGATATTTCGTCCAGCCGCTCGTCGATCATGCCGAATGTGCCGCTGCCGCGGCTGTCCTGCTGCCTGGCGAAATGATCGACGGCGCCGGCAAGAGTGCGGACCTTCTCTTCAAGCGACCGCAACGACAGCGATTCCGGCAGATTGTTGACGGCATTGCTGATCTGTTCGAGCCGGTCGGTCAGCATCGCAAGGCCGGGTGCATCGGACCGCTTGCGCTGATCGGCATCGACACGATCCTCGAACGCGGTCCAGCGGCGGTCGAAATCGTCCCAGCGGCGGCCGACCGCCTGCACGCTCTCCTCGCGCGCCAGCGTGTCGAGCGCGGCCTTGACCTGCTCCAACTCGAGCCGGAGCATGTTGACGCTTCTGTCGTCGCTCTTTTCGGCCAGAGTCTGGATCGCGCCGGAAAGCCGCTCGAACTCGACGGCCAGCTCGGCGCTGCCTTTGCCGCCGCCAGACTGGCCGCCCGGCTGATTGCTTGCCTGAAAAGCCCGCTCGATGTCCCTGCGCAGCGCCTCGAATTCGCGCTGCAGGCCGGTGGTCATCTGGTGGCGCAGTTCCTCGCGCAAGCCGCGCAATTCTCCGGCGATCTTGCCGACCACGGCAACGCTGTCTTCTTGGCCGCGCACGCGGTCGATGTCGCGGGCGATCGCCTGGTAATTCTGGTCGAAAGCAGCCGGCGCCGGGCTATGCGGCGGCTGCGCGGGGCGCGGATCATCATAGGGCCGTGCGCTGGCATAGCGCGGCTCCGCGCCCGGCCGGCGCGGATCGGGACGCTCGCTCATGTCCTCGCGCGTCCGCTCCAGCCGCTGCTCCAGGGTTTCCAGGGAGCGGTTGAGCTGTTCAAGCGTGGTGTGCGGCCTGCGCTGCCTGCCGGCGTTGAGTGTATCGAGATAGGACCGCTTGCTGTTCATCGATGCGCCCGTTCAGAATTACTGGTCCGTCTAATCTCTGGCTTATGACCAGTTTCCCAAGTCCTGCCGGAAACGAAGGCGGCCGCGGCTTTGCTGCGGTGGAAGGCGATCTTCCCGGGTTTCACCCGCGCTCCGAAAAACCGTGAAAAATTCGCTACAGGATAAACACGGGTCACCGACATGCGCACATTTCGCCCAACGTGGTAAACAACGCGTTAACCAAGCTTAAGAAGTTGCAACGTTGTGTTGGTGGACCCCTAAAGCGCCGAGCTGTTGCGCTGGCGGATGCGGCATAAAGTTCCGCCCATA
Source organism: Mesorhizobium robiniae (assembly GCF_040545535.1). Classification (NCBI taxonomy): domain Bacteria; kingdom Pseudomonadati; phylum Pseudomonadota; class Alphaproteobacteria; order Hyphomicrobiales; family Phyllobacteriaceae; genus Mesorhizobium; species Mesorhizobium robiniae. The sequence goes on along the minus strand of NZ_JBEPMC010000002.1, from coordinate 460,909 downwards.
CAACACCCTTGCGTCGTGAGGCGGCTATCGATATAGAATTGACGTAAACGTAAAGGTGCACAGACCGTGCCGTTTGCGATTTGTTTGTTGAAACCACGACTGGAAGCATGCCCCTGCTTCCACTCAGGCGACGCTTGGTCCGGGACCGCGGCGCCACCAGACGGGGAAAGCCAGTGACCATGAAACTTGTTTCGCCCGGCGAAGCCGCGGCCAATACCAATGACATGTCTGATCAAGCCCGCGAGGATTTTGTCCGCATCGGCGAGATGGCCAAGAAATACGGAGTAACGCTGCGCACGCTGCGTTTCTACGAGGACAAGGGCCTCCTCAATCCGCAGCGCGACGGCTCGACCCGTCTTTACACGCGCCGCGACAAGGCGCGTCTGAAGCTGATCCTGCTCGGTCGCAAGGTCGGGTTTTCGCTGCGCGACGTCAAGCAGATGATGGACCTTTATGACCCGACCGGTTCCAACACCAAGCAGTTGCGGCTGGCGCTCGACAAGTCGGAGAAGCAGCTTGCCCGCTTGCAGAAGCAGCGGGCGTTGATCGACGACGCCATCAACGAGTTGAGCAACTCGATGGCGGCAGTGCGTCAGATGCTAAGCGAACGTTCCGCGCTCCAGGCCAGCGCCGCCAGATAGTTCGGCTTCGCCGGCTTCCGGCAACGTCCTTCTGGCGAGTGAGAGCCGCGCGGCCTTGGCTGCGAGGCTGTTTCCGCTGTCTCCCGGCCGCGTTGGAAGAATACGTTCCAATCGTTGCCACTGGCTTCAATGGCGTAGCACCGCTACGCTCACGGGCGAGACGCCGGGAAAATTTGCCGCAGCAAAAGATTGACGTTTACGCAAACGTCAACTTTTGCTATTCCGAGCCCAGTAGTGCTCCGCATGCTGTCCCCGACATGATTTTGGGGCCTGATTTCGGGGCTAAGGCCGCATGGTGGAGGAAACGCATGCCGATCTACAGGGCGCCGGTCCAGGACACGCTGTTCGTGCTGAACGAGGTGCTTGGGTACCAACGCTACTCCAATCTTTCCGGATTTTCCGACGCGACGCCGGATGTGGTCGAAGCCATCCTCGCCGAGGGCGCCAAGCTCGCCGAAAACGTCATGCAACCGCTCAACCGCGTCGGCGACATGGAGGGTTGCGTGCGCCATGACGACGGTTTGGTGACGACGCCGAAAGGCTTCAAGGAAGCCTTCGACCAGTACCGCGAGGGCGGTTGGATGGGGCTGGCCGCACCGGTCGAATTTGGCGGCCAGGGCCTGCCCTACGCGGTGCATACGGCTGTTTCCGAGTATATGATTTCGGCCAACATGTCGCTGATGATGTATCCCGGCCTAACGCAGGGCGCGATCGCGGCCATCATTACCCATGGCACCGACGAGCAGAAGGCGACATGGCTGCCAAAGCTGGTCGAAGGCGTCTGGACCGGCACTATGAACCTGACCGAACCGCATTGCGGTACCGATCTCGGGCTGCTGCGCAGCAAGGCGGTTCCCAACGGCGACGGCACCTACAGGATTTCAGGCCAGAAGATCTTCATCTCGGCCGGCGAGCACGACATGTCCGCCAACATCGTCCACCTGGTGCTCGCCCGCATCGAGGGCGCACCGGAGGGCGTGAAAGGCATCTCGCTGTTCATCGTACCGAAATTCAAGCTCGATGCAGCAGGCAATCCGGGTGAGAAGAACACCGTCTCCTGCGGCTCGATTGAAGAGAAGATGGGCATCCATGGCAATTCGACCTGCGTCATGAACTATGACGAGGCGCAAGGGGTGCTGCTCGGCCAGGCCAATGGCGGGCTGAAGGCCATGTTCACGATGATGAACGAGGCCCGGCTCGGCGTTGGCCTGCAAGGGCTTTCGCTGTCGGAGGTCGCATATCAGAACGCTGTATCTTACGCCAAGGATCGCCTGCAGGGTCGCTCGCTGTCCGGGCCGAAGGCGCCGGACAAGAAAGCCGACCCGATTATCGTTCATCCCGATATCCGCCGCAGCCTGATGACGATGAAGGCCTTCAACGAGGCCGGTCGCGCCCTGGCGCTGTGGACGGCGATCAAGTCGGACATTGCCCACCGCTCGGACGACGACAACGACCGCCAGGCTGCCGACGACTACACCGGGTTGATGACGCCGGTGATCAAGGGCGTGCTCACCGACAAGGGCTTCGACCACGCTGTGATGGCGCAGCAAGTGTTCGGCGGCCACGGCTATATCGAAGAGCACGGCATGAGCCAGTTCGTGCGCGATGCCCGAATCGCGATGATTTATGAGGGCGCCAACGGCATCCAGGCGCTCGACCTCGTCGGCCGCAAGCTCGGCCTGAATGGCGGTCGCGCCGTGCAGGCCTTCTTCAAGGAGGTCGGCGAATTCTGCGAGGAAAACCGCGCTGATGAGAAGATGGCGCCCTTCACCAAGGCGCTGAAGAAGGGTCTCAACGATCTGCAGGCGGCGACGATGTGGCTGATGCAGAACGGCATGGCCAAGCCCGACAACGCCGGTGCCGCCTCGACCGACTACATGCATCTCTTCGGCCTTGTGGCGCTGGGCTACATGTGGGCGCAGATGGCCAAGGCAGCCGGGGCGAAATTGGCGAATGGTGCCGATAGTTCTTCGGCCTTCTACGACAGCAAGCTGGTGACGGCGCGCTTCTTCATGGAGCGGATCATGCCGGAGACGTCGGCGCATCTCGCCCGCATCTCCAGCGGCGCCGATACGTTGATGGCACTGCCGGCGGAAGCGTTCTAAGTTCGACGGGGTCGGTACATCAGGCCCTTAATCTGTCGATACGCGGAGGAAATCGTGGCGACAAATCCTGCCGAAGTGCTTGCTTTACCCAAACCCGCCTGGGCTGCGGACGAGGTCGGCATGCTCTACGACATGGCGCACCGCTTCATGTCGGAAGAGATCGCGCCGCGCTATGACGAGTTCGAGAAGAATGAGATGGTCGACCGCGAGTGCTGGCTAAAGGCGGGTGCGGCCGGCCTGCTCTGCGCATCGATGCCGGAGGAATATGGGGGTTCGGGCGGGACATTCGCGCATGAGAGCGCCATCATCGAGGCGATCGGTCATGTCGGCGTCGACGGTTTTGGCATCGGCCTGCACAATTCGATCGTCGCCCCTTACATCCTCCACTACGGTTCGGAAGAGCAGAAGAAGAAGTGGCTGCCGAAACTGGCGACCGGAGAGCTGATCGGCGCCATCGCCATGACCGAGCCCGGCGCCGGCTCCGACCTGCAGGGCGTCAAGACGCGAGCCGAGAAGGATGGCAACCAGTACAAGGTCAACGGCTCGAAGACTTTCATCACCAATGGCCAGCTCGCCAACTTCATCATCGTCGTTACCAAGACCGACCCGGACAAGGGCGCCAAGGGAACTTCGCTGATCGTCGTCGAGACCGACGAGGTGGAAGGGTTCGAGCGCGGCCGCAACCTCGACAAGATCGGGCTCAAGGCCAACGACACGTCGGAACTGTTCTTCAACGATATGCGCGTGCCGACCTCCAATCTGCTCGGCCACGAGGAAGGCCAGGGCTTTGTTCAGCTGATGCAGCAATTGCCGCAGGAGCGGCTGCAGATCGGCACCGGCGCTATTGCGATGGTCGAGCGGGCGCTGGCGTTGACCATCGATTACGTCAAGGAGCGCAAGGCCTTCGGCAAGGCGATCATCGATTTCCAGAATACCCAGTTCAAGCTGGCCGAACTGAAGACCGAGGCGACCATCGGCCGCGTCTTCTACAATGACTGCGTCGCCCGCCACATCGATGGCGGCCTCGACCCGGTCACGGCCTCGATGGCCAAATACTGGCTTTCCGACCTGCAGGGAAAAGTCGTCGACGAATGCCTTCAATTGCATGGCGGCTATGGCTACATGAATGAGTACCCGATCGCCCGTATGTTCCGCGACGCCCGCGTCCAGCGCATCTACGGCGGCACCAACGAGATCATGAAATTGCTGATCGGGCGCTCTCTCTGAGCGACTTTTCAGCAAACCCAAGGAGCAGGAAAATGGCCGAAGCTTACGTCTATGACGCCGTGCGCACGCCGCGCGGCAGGGGCAAGAAGGATGGCTCGCTGCACGAAGTGCCGGCGGTGCGGCTCGGCGCCAAGGTGCTCGAAGCGATCCGCGACCGCAACGGGCTGGACACCGGCTCCGTCGACGACATCATCTTCGGCTGCGTCGATCCGGTCGGTGAGGCCGGTTCTGTCATTCCGCGCGCTGCCGCCTTCGAGGCCGGCTATGCGACCACGGCGCCCGGCATGCAGATCTCACGCTTCTGCGCCTCGGGCCTGGACGCCATCAATTTCGGCGCCGCCAAGATCGCGCAAGGTGCCGACGAGATCGTGATTGCCGGCGGCGTCGAATCGATGTCGCGCGTCGGCATGGGCGCATCCGGCGGCGCCTGGTTCATGGACCCTTCGGTTGGCCTGCCAGGCTGGTTCGTTCCGCAAGGCATTTCGGCCGATCTGATCGCCACCAAATACGGCTTTTCGCGCGACGACGTCGACGCCTATGCGGTCGAGAGCCAGAAGCGCGCCGCCAAGGCCTGGGGCGAGGGCCGCTTCAAGAATTCGGTGATCTCGATCAAGGACCAGAATGGTCTGACCATCCTCGACCATGACGAGCATATGCGGCCTTCGACCGACATGCAGTCGCTGGCGGCACTCAACCCGTCCTTCGTCATGCCCGGCGAAATGGGCGGCTTCGATGCCGTCGCGGTGCAGAAGCACCCCGAGGTGGAGGAGGTCAACCACGTCCATCACGCCGGCAATTCGTCTGGCATCGTCGACGGCGCGGCGGCCGTTCTGCTCGGGTCCAAGAAGGCTGGAAAGACGCTCGGCCTGAAGCCGCGCGCACGCATCCGCGCATTCGCCAATATCGGCTCGGAACCGGTGCTGATGCTGACCGGTCCGGTCGACGTGACCGAGAAGCTGCTGAAGCGCGCCAAAATGAAGCTGACGGACATCGACTTGTTCGAGCTCAACGAGGCTTTCGCCTCGGTGGTGCTGCGCTACATGCAGGCTTTCGACATTTCGCACGACAGGATCAACGTCAATGGCGGCGCCATTGCCATGGGCCATCCGCTCGGCGCCACCGGCGCGATGATCTTCGGCACGGTGCTGGACGAACTGGAGCGCCGGAACCTGAACACCGCGCTGGTCACGCTCTGCATCGGCGCCGGCATGGGTACCGCAACGATCATCGAACGCGTCTGACGGGAGAGAGACCGATGAGCTACACCAATTTCACCCTTGACACCGACGCAGACGGCATCGCGCTGATCACCTGGGATATGCCCGACCGGTCGATGAACGTCTTCACCGAAGACGCGATGCTGGAACTAAACGCCATCGTCGACAAGGTGGCGAGCGACGCGGCGATAAAGGGGGCGGTGATCACCTCCGGCAAGGACACGTTTTCCGGCGGTGCCGACATCACCATGCTGCAGAAGATGCTGTCGAAGTTCGCAGCCGACAAAGCCAGGGACCTGGAAAAGGCGACCAAGGCGCTGTTCGACAATGCCGGCTATATGACCGGCCTGTTCCGCAAGCTAGAGACTTCAGGCAAGCCGTGGGTATCGGCGATCAACGGCACCTGCATGGGCGGCGCGTTCGAGCTGTCGCTCGCCTGCCACGGCCGTGTCGCAGCCGATTCCGACAAGGTCAAGATGGCGCTCCCCGAAGTGAAGATCGGCATCTTCCCGGGCGCTGGCGGCACCCAGCGGGTGCCACGGCTGACCGACCAGCAGCAGGCGCTGCAGATGCTGACCTCCGGCCAGACGCTGTCGCCGCAGAAGGCCAAGTCGATGGGCCTGATCCATGAGATCGCCGAGCCGCAAAAGCTGGTCGAGACCGCCAAGGCCATGATCAAAAATGGTTTGAAGCCGGTGGCGCCGTGGGACGAGAAGGGCTTCAAGCTGCCCGGCGGCCCGGTCTATTCGGTGGCCGGCGCCAATCTGTGGCCGCCGGCAATCGCTATCCTGCGTCGCGAGACCTATGGCAACTATCCTGCTGCCGCTGCCATCCTGAAATGCGTCTATGAAGGCCTGCTGGTCCCATTCGACACCGCCCTTCGCATCGAGCAGCGTTATTTCACCGAGATCATGCAGACCAGGGAAGCGGCGGCGATGATCCGCTCGCTGTTCGTCTCGCTGCAGGAACTGAACAAGGGCGCGCGCCGCCCGGCCGGCGTGCCGGAAACCAAGTTCAAGAAGATCGGCGTGCTCGGCGCCGGCTTCATGGGCGCCGGCATCGCCTATGTCACGGCCAAGGCCGGCATTCCGGTGGTGCTGCTCGACCGCGATACGGAAGCTGCCGCCAAGGGCAAGGCGCATTCGGACAACCTGATCTCGGATCAGGTCAGGAAAGGCCGCGCCAAGCCGGAGGACAAGGACAGACTGCTGTCGCTGATCACGCCGACGGCGGACTATGCCGATCTTGCCGGCTGCGACCTGGTGGTCGAGGCGGTGTTCGAGGATTCAGGCGTCAAGAAGGACGCTACCGAAAAGGCAGAGGCCGTGCTGAAGCCGTCGGCGGTCTTTGCATCGAACACCTCCACCATCCCGATCACATCGCTGGCGAAGAATTCGGCGCGGCCGAAGAATTTCATCGGCATCCATTTCTTCTCTCCGGTCGACAAGATGATGCTGGTCGAGATCATTTTGGGCAAGAAGACGGGCGACAAGGCGCTGGCCACCGCTATGGATTTCGTCCGCGCCATCAAGAAGACGCCGATCGTCGTCAATGACACGCGCGGCTTCTACGTCAACCGCTGCGTGCTGCGCTACATGTCGGAAGCCTACAAGATGCTGATCGAGGGCGTTCCGGCGCCGATGATCGAGAATGCGGCGAAGGCCGCCGGCATGCCGGTCGGTCCTTTGGCGCTCACCGACGAAACGGCGATCGACCTTGCCCAGAAGATCATGAAGCAGACCATGCGCGATCTCGGCGAAAAGGCGGTCGACCCGAAGCAGATGGCGCTGATCAACACGCTGGTCGATACGCATGGCCGTTTCGGCCGCAAGAACGGCAAGGGTTTTTACGACTATCCGCAAAAGCCTGCCAAGAAGAAGCTGTGGCCGGGGCTGAAGGATCTCTATCCGCAGTTGGCACCCGAAAAAGTCGACTACGAGGAACTGAAGCAGCGGCTCCTGGTCACCATCGCGCTGGAGGCGGTGCGGGTGATGGAGGAGGGCATCGTCACCGATCCGCGCGAAGCCGATGTCGGCTCGATCCTCGCCTTCGGCTTCGCGCCCTTCACCGGCGGCGTGCTGTCCTACATCGACGGCTTCGGTGCGAAGAAATTCGTCAAGATCGCCAAGGGTCTGCAGAAGAAGTACGGAGCCGAGTTCAAGGCGCCCAAGCTCCTGCTCGACATGGCGGAGAAGGGCGAGACCTTTTATCAGCGCTTCGATCCCTACGCGAAGGGCGAGGTGAAGAAGGCGGCATGACGCCGCCTTCGGTGGTGGACAAAATCTCGGCCACCGGTTAGAACGGGGAAGGTATTTTTTCCTGTTCTGAAGGAGAGCGAAAGTGCTCTCGCATGATCGCGTATGGGCCGCTATCGACGCTCTCGCCGAGCGCTATTCGCTCTCGGCGTCGGGGCTGGCGAAGCGCGCGGGCCTCGATTCGACTGCCTTCAACAAGTCGAAGCGGCTGTCCTCGGACGGGCGACCGCGCTGGCCGTCGACCGAATCGCTGGCCAAGATCATCGAGGCGACGGGCGCCTCGCTCGACGAATTCACGGGATTGGTCGAGGGCCGGGGCAAGCCCGGGCTCGGATCCCTGCCCGCGCAGAGGTCTTCCGTGCCGCTGCTCGGCTTCGCCCAGGCCGGCGCCGGCGGCTTCTTCGACGATGCCGGCTTTCCGGCGGGGCAGGGCTGGGACCTGATCGAGCTTCCGGCACAGGCGACCGAAACCTCCTATGCGCTGCAGGTCCAGGGCGATTCCATGCTGCCACTCTACCGCGACGGCGACGTCCTGATCGTCGAGCCGGGCGCCGCCACCCGCAAGGGCGACCGGGTCGTCGTCAAGACCAATGCCGGCGAGGTGATGGCCAAGGTCTTGGACCGTCAGACGGCCAAGTCGATCATGCTGGTCTCGCTCAATCCTGATCACCCCGACCGCGACATCCCAATGCGTGATGTCGAATGGGTGGCGCGGATTGTCTGGGCAAGCCAGTAGGGGCCGCCGGTGCGTCCGCTCCATGCCGCCGCGGCGGTGTTGACGATCCTGGCGACGGGGGCCGCGATCGTCGCCGGCGGTCGCGCCGTGCTGCATGACGAAAACGTCCGTGTCGCAGCTCGGGCGCAGGCCGGCATGGCGGCGCAATCCGAAGCGCCTGCTACATCAGCGATTCCCCGACCCGAGGTGGCAAGGCCGGAGGCGCATTCGAGGGCAATCGATCCCGAGGTCATCGCGCCGCCGCAGCTTCAGGCCGAAGAGCTTGAACGGGTCGAGCCGCGTGCGCCGCTGAGCGAGCTGGCGCTGGCCAGACCGCCCAAACCGCCCAAGCCGAAAATGCCCGACGACTGGAACGGGACGAAACTGTTTCAGCCGGTCGCGCCGGCCGCAGGAGTGATCGAGGCCAAGGGCTACTCGGTCGCGATTTCCGGTATCGAGATTGTCAGGCAGGACGAGACCTGCATCGACGGCGGCAAGTCCTGGACGTGCGGCACCCGGGCGCGAACGGCGTTCCGTGCTTTCCTGCGCGGCCGGGCGGTGGTCTGCACGGTGCCGCCCCAAGGCGGCCGTGATCTGATCGCCGCTGAATGCCGCGTCGGCAACCAGGATGTCGGCCAGTGGTTGATCGAAAACGGCTGGGCGCGCGCCGCCAAGAACGGTCCTTACGTCGAGGCCGGCGAGAAGGCGCGTACGGCGAGGAAGGGCATTTTCGGGCCGGCGCCCAGTCTCTCCGGCCTGCCTCCGGCGCCAGCCCCTGTCGCGGCTACGTCGCAGCCGATTCTCGATCCATCGGCGACGACGGCTACACCGCCAACCGAGACGGCGGCTACGCCGCCAGCTGACCAGCCAGCGCCTTCTGAATGAGCGCGCGGGTTTCTGCGGTGCCGTAGAGCGCGGCGAAGGAACCGAAGCGCGGGCCGCGCTCCTGTCCGATCAGCACCTGGTAGATCATCTGGAAGAAGGCGACGGAGACGCCGGGACCGCCTTCCGGGCTCTGCTTCGAATGGTCCTGATAGCGTTCGATTTTGCGCGCGACGTTGAGGGCGGCGTTCTGGATCACCTCGCCATCGGCGCCTGACGGCAATGCAGCGAGCGCTTCGGAGAGCTTCGTCAGCGCCTCGCGCTCGACCGCGTCGGCGGCGCGGTACACCTTGGCCGGCTTCACGAAATCGTCGAAATAACGGATCGCATATTCGGCCAGCCGGTCGAGCTCGGGGTGGGTCTTCGGCGTGACGCCCGGTGCATGACGCGAAATGAACCCCCACAGCACGTCCTTGTTCTGCGCGTTCGAAGCGCTGACCAGATTGAGCAGCAGCGCGAACGACACGGGCAGATCGACAACAGGCGGGTTACCATCATGCATATGCCAGACGGGGTTTCCCAGCCGCTCCTTCCACTCCTGCCGGCGATAGGCGGACAGAAACGCGTAATACTCGTCCACCGCCTTCGGAATGACGTCGAAATAAAGCTTCTTGGCCTGCCGCGGGCGTTGGTACATGTAGAGCCCGAGGCTTTCGGTCGGCGCGTAAGTCAGCCACTCGTCTATGCTCAGTCCGTTGCCCTTCGACTTCGAGATCTTCTGGCCGTTCTCGTCCAGGAATAGCTCATAGACGAAATGCTCCGGCGCCCGCCCACCCAGGATGTTGCAGATACGGTCGTAGATCACCGCATTCGTCTGGTGGTCCTTGCCGAACATTTCGAAATCGACGCCGAGCGCCGCCCAACGCATGCCGAAATCCGGCTTCCATTGCAGCTTCACATTGCCGCCGGTTATGGGAAGCGTCGTCTCGGTACCGTCATCGTCGAAAGTGATGGTGCCGGCCTTGGCGTCGACATGCTTCATGGGGACGTAAAGCACGCGGCCACTCTTGGGGGAAATCGGCAAGAACGGACTGTAGGTCGCTTGGCGCTCTTCGCCGAGCGTCGGCAGCATCACGTCCATGATTTTGTCGAAACGTTCGGCAGCACGCAGCAGGACTTCGTCGAAACGGCCAGCCTTGTAGTATTCCGTCGCGCTGGCGAACTCGTAGTCGAAGCCGAACGTGTCCAGGAAGCGGCAAAGCATTGCGTTGTTGTGGTCTGCGAAGCTCGCATAGTCGCCGCCGAAAGGGTTGGGGACGGACGAGAGCGGCTTGTGCAGGTGCGGTTCGAGTGCGGCGCGATCGGGGACGTTGTCCGGAATCTTGCGCATACCGTCCATGTCGTCGGAAAAGCACAAGATCTTGGTCTTGACCGTGTCCCCGGTGAGCACACGGAAGGCGTGGCGCACCATCGAGGTGCGTGCGACCTCGCCGAAAGTACCGATATGCGGCAGCCCCGACGGACCGTACCCGGTCTCGAACAGTACGATCTCGGGAAAGTCAGTGCCTTTGTAGCGCTCTACGATCTTCCTGGCTTCCTCGAACGGCCATGCTTTGCTTTCAGCCGCTGCCGCAAGCACCTCGGGATTGAGATCGATGATGTTTGATCCCGCCATGTCACTGTTTTCCAAATCATTCGCCGGCATCGCCGCAAACAAGGGGGCCGGACCAGGTTTTTCAACCGGTCTCTAGGCGCGCGTGCCGTGGGCGTCAACGATCGCAGCTCTTTTTCCTTGCGGCGTCGATGCCTCGTTCCTAACTTCGGAGCCCATTTGAGGAGTTTTTAAATGTCGTTGCCGCCGCATGAAGCCCTGATCTATCTGATGGTCATCACCTCCGCGTCCGATCGCGACATGACCGATGTCGAATTAGCGCGAATTGGCGACGTCGTTCGCTCGTGGCCGGTGTTCGAGGATTTCGACCACGACCGGCTGGTCGGCGTCGCCCAGGACTGCCAGAAGATGCTGCATGAAAAGGACGGACTGGAAGGCGTTTTAGCGCGCGTCTCGGAGGCACTGCCCGAGCGGCTGCTTGACACCGCTTATGCTGCAGCTTTCGAGGTTGCGGCCGTCGACCTCGAAATGCGCTTGGAGGAGGTGAGGGTGCTGCAACTCATTCGTCGCCAGCTCGATCTCGATACGCTCACCGTCGCCGCCATCGCCCGGGCCGCCAAGGCTCGCCTTCGCACGCTGACCTGATCCGGGTCCCGAAGGTTCAGAAAAAACTGACCGGGCCGGATCAGAAAAAACTGACCGGGAAATAGCGCAGATAGAATTCGGCGAAGATGCCCTTCACCGAAATCTCTTGCAATGCGTAATCGAACGCCGCGGCCAGCGCCGGATCGCCGGCCCTTGTGGCGATGGCCATGCCCGAGCCTAGATATTCGGGCGCAAGATAGGGGCCGCCAGCAAAGCGGCAGCAGGCCGCGGCATCCGAACCGCCCAGCCAGAAGGCGAAGCGCATGCCGTCGCCGAACGCCGCGTCGACCTTGCCGGCCTTGAGACCATCGTAGAGCTCTTCCGGCCGGTCGAAGGGGACGACCTGAACGCTGCCGAAATAATCGCGCAGCATCCGCTCATGCGCGGAGCCGACGACCACGCCGACGCGTTTGCCGCGAAGTCTGTCGAAGATCGGTTCTGTGAGCGCTTTTGTCTTCTGCATGATGAAGCGCGCCGGAAACTGCAGGTAAGAGCGCGAGAAAGCATATTTCGACCGCGACTCCGGCGTGGCGGCGATGCCGGCAATGATCGCTTCGCCTTCGCCCTTCTGCAGTGCCCCTTCGAGCTCGGCCCAGGGCAGCGCCTGGATCTGGCATTTTTCCGCCACGCCGAGTTCGGTGCAGATGGCGCGCGCCAGATCGACGTGGAAGCCGGACAAGCGGCCTGCGCCGTCGAGGAAATTGAAAGGCGGGAAATCGGTGGTGGTCAGGAATCTCAGACGCGGCAGCGCGGAAAGATCGGGCTTCGGCAGCCGCTCCTTGGCATCCCACAGCACCGGCACTTGCGGCTCCGCGGCACGCGCACCCGTGAGCCATTGTGCTCCCGTCATTGCCAGCATCAAGACGATGGACATCCACCGAATTACCACGATCGAGCTCCGTCCTGTCCTGTCCAATGTGGCTTTTGGTACGAAAATGACACAGGCACAACGGTTTTTGATTTCATCACGCCGATTTAGGGATATGCTTTGGCGAGCTTGCAAACATGTGTGGCGTCGGCTGGAAGGGCAGCTGCAAGGCGCTGTAAACAGAGGAGAGCAGGTTTGTAATCCGGGGTTGATGGCAAGGTGCAGGCCAAGCACTGGACCCGTTGATCTCAACGCGGAAGGCAACATGGGGTAGATGTTGCGATGGGCCACTTCGATAGAACACTGGAATTCATAGATCAGCTGCAGCACGCCAGTACGGCGGCGGCGGTCTGCGAGAAACTGCTTGGTATAACCTCGGAGTTCGGCCTGACGGCGCTGATGGCCGGGACGGTTCCGCAGCCAGGCACGCCGCGAGGCCAGCAAAAGAACCATGTGCTGCTTTGTGACTGGCCGGGAGAGTGGCTGGAGCGCTATGTGGCGCGCAACTACGTCGATCATGACCCCGTCGTCAGCCATATGAAGCAGCTCCAGGCGCCGTTCCAATGGCGGGAAGCGTCTCAGGGCATTCGCATCGACAAGAGCAGTGGCGAGGTCATGGGCGACGCCTGCGAATTCAAGCTGCGCGACGGCATGGCATTCCCGCTGGTCACGCTCGATGGTCAGATCGTCATGGTGTCGCTCGGCGGCGAGGCCGTGGAACTGTCGGAGGCCGAGTTCGGGCAGGTCTCGTTGGCGGCGACCTATGCGATCGGCCGCGCCATGCAACTCCATACGATGGCGGCCAAGACCATCGACCACGTCGAACTAACGCCGCGTGAGCGCGAATGCATGCAATGGGCCGCCGTCGGGAAGTCCGAATGGGAGATTTCACAAATTCTCGGCATTTCGGAACACACGTCAGAGAAACACCTTCTTAACGCCAAAAGCAAACTCGGCGCCGTCAACCGAGTGCAGGCGGTCGCGGAAGCGATAAGGCGCGGCTATATTAGCTAGCTCGGCCGCGCCGGCCTAGAAATTCTTGCCTACGTGATCGCGTAATTTTCTGGGGAAAGCCCGGCCGTATCTTCCTATTGAACCCAGGAGACGGCAGATGCTTTTTTCCCTTACCACACAGGAACTTATGGAACGCCCCGACCTTTGGGAGGCCGTTCATCGTTTGCGCTACAAGATTTTCGTCGAGGAAATGGGGTGGACCGACCTGCAGCGTCCCGACGGCCTTGAGGTCGATCAGTTCGACCACGACGAGGCGGTGCATCAGCTCGTCATTCGTAACGGCGAACTTGCCGGCTATCAGCGGATGTTGCCGACAACGCGGGCGCATCTTCTGACCGAGGTGCTGGCGGACCTCTATGAAGGGACGCCGCCGTCCGGGCCCAGCGTCTGGGAACTGACCCGCTATGCTGTGGCCCCGGGCTTTCGTGACGGCAAGCGCGGCGTATCGACGGTCGGCACCGAGCTCATTGCCGGCTTCGTCGAGTGGGGGCTGAAACGCAACGTCAATCAGGTGATCATCGAGTTCGAGCCGATGTGGGTCCTGCGGGCGCTGCAATTGCACTTCCTGGCGAAGCCGCTTGGCTACCAGCGCACCTATGGCAACCAGCAGGTCGTCGCCACGCTGCTCACCTTCAACGAGCATACGCTTGAGGTGATCCGTTCGCGTCGCAGTCATTTCGCGCCGGTGCTGGCCAGGGGGTATCCCGACAGGCTCGGACTGAGGCAGGCCTCGTGAGATGGAGATGGCCATGAACGTCCACACGCAAACAGAGTTCCGCAACCATACGCTGATCGTCACGGTGTCGTCGGATGACGGCCGGCCGGTCTTGGATAGGCGAGCCTATGAAAGCCTGGCCAAGACCTTCCATGAAGCCGCCGTCGACGACGATGTACGCGTCGTGGTGCTGCGCGGCCTCGCCGGCTGCTTCTGCCTCGGGGGCGACTTCTCCGAGTTCCTCGATGCCACCAAGCATCAACGGTTGATCGCCGCCGTCACCGACATGTTCCGCACGTTGGCGACGTTCCCCAAACCGGTCCTTGCCTGTGTCGATGGCGACGCCGTCGGCGTTGGCTGCACCATCCTGTTCCATTGCGATATGGTGATCGCATCTGATGAAAGCACGTTTCGGGTGCCGTTCGTCGATTTCGGCCTCGTGCCGGACGCAGCGACCAGCATCCTGGCGCCGCAGAAACTCGGTTATGCCGGCGCTTTCCGTTTCTTCTGCCTGGGCGACACGCTCAGTGCCGAGGACGCCAGGATGCTTGGCCTGGTCACGGAGATCGTGATGGGCGATGTCGAGGAAGCCGCGCTTGGCAGAGCCAGGCAACTCGCCAAGAAGCCGGTCGCCGCACTGTTGCAGACGCGCGACCTGCTCAAGGGCGACACAGGCGCGCTTTGCGATCGCATCGACCAGGAGATTTCGCTGTTTCAGCAGGCGTTGCAGGACGACACCACACTGCGGCGGCTGCAGCGGATTGCCCGGCTGGCGGCGTGATAAGTCATTCGGGAGAATGACAAGAATATTCCGTAATCATGCCGCGCGTCCTTGAGGCGCGCGGCAGTGCTCAGGCCCCCGTTCCCAGGAATGAAGGTCCTTCTCCGATGATCTTCTTGTCTTCTTTGCCGATGGTGTCGAGATCGCGCCCCTCATAGGGAAGCGACAGCAGAATGCGCCGGATGACGGCAAGTCGCGCGCGCCGCTTGTCATTGGCCCGCACGATAATCCAGGACGCGAATTCCTGGTGCGTGCGTTCGAACATGAGATCGCGCGCCTTGGTGTAGTCGTCCCATTTGGCGATGCCGGCAACGTCGATCGGCGAGAATTTCCAGCTTTTCAAAGGGCTCCAACGGCGATCGTGAAACCGCTCAAGCTGTGTTTCCCGACCGATGTTCAGCCAGAATTTGAAGAAATAAATGCCTTCGTTGCAGATCATCCGTTCAAAATTCGGCGTCTCGTCCAGGAACTTCTGATGCTGCTCCGGCGTGCAGAAGCCCATGACCGGCTCGACGCCGGCACGATTGTACCAGGAGCGATCGAAGGTGACGAACTCGCCGGATGTCGGAAAGTGCGCAACATAGCGCTGGAAATACCACTGTCCGAGTTCGGTAGGCGTCGGTTTGGTCAGCGCTACGTTGCGCGCTGTCCGGGGGTTCAGGTATTGGCGCAGCACGAAAATCGTACCGCCCTTGCCGGCGGCATCGCGTCCCTCGAACAGCGACATCACCCGCTTGCCGGTCGATTGCAGCCATGCCTGCGCCTTGACCAGCTCGATCTGCAGCCGTTCGAGCGTCTCGTCATACTCGTCGCTTTTCATTTTCTTGTCGTAGGGATAGCCGCCGGCGGTCAGCTTGTTGTCCTCGACCCAATCCGGAAGCTCGGGATTTTCGATGTCGAACTCGAACTCCTTGCCGTCGATCCGTATCTTCAGCGGACCAGCAACGGGCGCGGCGGCATCTTCCTTGGGATTTTTCATCGAGACGAACCTTTCCAGCTTCCGAACTCATGCTATTGGGAGCCTTACTGCATCAGCCCGAAAATCGGAATCGATTTTCGGAAAGAACGATGCAGCGGACTAAAGCTGGTAAAGCGTTCTTGTGCGTCCGATTGGACGCACAGCACCCTAATGCCGGTCCAGTGGCAAGTTTCCAACCGGCCGGCCGGTTGAGGCGGAGGCACGGCGCGCGCGAATGGCTGACAATGGCTGACATGGGCGCAGAACAGCGAAGCACGGCTCAAGCCATTGCCGTCCGGCTGTGGAACAGCCGCTGGCTGCTGGCTGCTGGCATCGTCGCGGTCTTGACGGTCTATGTCTTCGCATCCGGCTACGTGGTGATGCTGGCATGTGCCGGGTTGCTGCTTGTCGCCGCGATGCTGCCGACCGGCGCTCCGCGCCAGTCCGCCGAGGATGCCGCGGCGATAGAGACGAGCGGGCTGCAACAGCTGTCGGGAGAATATCTCGCGGCGGCCGTTGCCGATCCTCTGATCATTTTCGATCGCGCCGCCACGATCGTCCATGCCAACGCTGCCGCCTTTGCTGCCTTCGGCGGCATCGCACCGGGCATGTCGCTGTCGCTGAAATTCCGTGCGCCAGAGATGCAGGCCTTGCTGGACAGCATTTTAACGGGAGTCGCCGCTTCGGACGTCGTCGACTATACCGAAAAGCTACCGGTCGAACGTGCCTACCGGGTGAGTGCGTCCTCGGTCGGCCATGGCACCGACCTCTATGTTCTGGTCTTCAAGGACCAGAGTGAGGCGCGCCGGATCGACCGGATGCGCGCCGACTTCATCGCCAATGCCAGCCACGAACTGCGCACTCCGCTCGCCTCGATCTCCGGCTTTATCGAGACGTTGCGCGGCCCGGCCCGCAACGACCCGGCGGCACGCGAGCAGTTCCTGCAGATCATGCAGAACCAGACCGGCCGCATGGCGCGGCTGATCGACGACCTGTTGTCGCTGTCGCGACTGGAGATGAAACCCTATCTGAAGCCGGGAACCGAGGTCGACCTCCGCCAGACCCTCGACAGCGTCATCGATTCGCTCGGGCCGCTTGCAAGGGAGAACGGCATCGCCATCGAGCGGGAGTTCGCGGAAGGGCCGCTCGATGTGCCCGGAGATCGCGACGAACTTTTCCAGGTCTTCGAAAATCTGCTGGAAAACGCTTGCAAATATGGACAGTCAGGCGGGCGTGTCGTGGTGACGATTGCGCACAACGATGCCGGCCCCGAGCCGGGCATCGACGTCACTGTCAGAGACTTCGGTCCCGGCATTCCCGAGGAGCACATTCCGCGCATCACCGAGCGCTTCTACCGTGTCGATGTCGAGAACAGCAGGACCCAGAAAGGCACCGGCCTCGGCCTGTCCATCGTCAAGCATATCCTGACACGTCACAACGCCAGACTCTCGATCAAGTCGGAGGCGGGCAAGGGTGCTGCCTTCTCGGTTCATTTGCCGGCACACTAGCGCTGCGCTACGTATTAACGGGCTTTTTCTTTTTTCTGTCATCCGGCTAGCGTATCAGCGGGGATTCGAGGAAACGACTCACTATGGAAGGCATTTCCATGCAGTCCGTGCACATCGTCAGCGCCTATGACGAGGAGCTGAAATATCTGTCGAAGCGCATCGCCGCCATGGGCGGGCATGCCGAACGCATGGTCGAACAAGCGATTGCGGCCCTGGTCAACGCCGACCCCGGCCTAGCCCAAAAGGTGATCCGCGACGATCTCGTTCTGGACGAAGGACAGCGCGAGATCGACGACAAGGCGATTGTCATCATCGCCAAGCGTCAGCCGATGGCGACGGATCTGCGTGAGATCGTCGGCGCGATCCGTATCTCGGCGGACCTCGAACGGGTCGGCGATCTCGGCAAAAATGTCGCCAAGCGCGTGGTTGCCGTCACGGAAGGGCGCCAGCCGACCAGCCTGTTCCGTGGCATCGAGGCCTTGGCCGACCTGGCGTTGACGCAGCTCAAGGAAGTGCTCGACGTCTACGCATCGCGCTCGGTGGAAAAGATCGGTTTCGTGCGTGACCGCGACGACCAGATCGACGCGGTGTACACGTCCCTGTTTCGCGAGTTGCTGACCTACATGATGGAAGATCCGCGCAACATCACGCCTTGCACGCACCTGCTATTTTGCGCCAAGAACATCGAGCGGATCGGCGACCACGCCACCAACATCGCCGAGACGATCTATTACATCGTCACCGGCGACCAGATGCCGGCCGAGCGGCCAAAGGGCGACAAGACGGACAAGATTGTTCTACCGGCAGCGCTACCCGCTAAGTAAACGGCCCGCCTAAGGGCAGTAGGGCATCGCCTCGTGAGGCGCTTCTCTGCAATTCACCACATACTGCCGTACTGCCTTATTCCCCTATTCCCTTAACTACCTACTGCGCCGCCGCTCCGAGGCAGGCTGAAACGCAACGCGAGCATGGTACTTGCAATAGGGCCCGGTTTCGGCCGCGTCGTTGCCGCAGAAATGGAACTCTTCCGAAAGCGGATCGCCATTGGGCCATTTGCATGTCCGCTCGGTCAGCTCGACGAGTTGCAGATGCCGTGAAATCGGCACGACGACATTCTCGACCGGGCGGATGTAATGACGCGCGACAGGCTCGGCGTCGAATTGCGCCTGCAGCGCCGTCGCGCCGATCGACGTGGTGATATGCCGCGCGGTGCTCGCGGCCCGTGACACCGATTTCTGGATGCTCGATCCCTGTACACTTTTTTTCTGACGCGCCGGCGTGGCGGTTGAACGCCCGCGGCCCGACAGTTTCAGCCGATGCACTTTGCCGATGACCGCATTGCGGCTGACGCCTCCAAGCTGGGCGGCGATCTGGCTGGCACTTAGTCCCTCCGACCACAATTTTCTAAGAAGTTCTACTCGCTCGTCAGTCCAGTTCATGACCGCGCTCCTGCTGAGGCGTGAGGCAATCGGAATCCAATCCCGACCCGGCTTCTGCCGGGCAGACACCACATATATCGGGTGATTAGGTCCGCCGCACGAAATCTAGTTATTTCTCGACTACAATTACCTTATGCGCTGACTCGGTGACAAGAGTCCCGAGGGCAACACGAATCGGTTTTTTCGGTTTTCCCCAACTTGCCCGGTCGCTTATGAGCCGGCATCTGGCTGGGAGGCTTGTCGCGTGTCTTTGCGCGACGTTTTCGTTGACTTCATGGCCGAAAAACACGATAAGCCGCAAAGGCCGCCGCTTTGGCGGCTTTTTGATTTTCCGGTTCCGGAGACGCATATAATGAGCGGTTCGGCGCTTTTCGAGACCTTTACCCGCGCACCCCTGGCCTTCGACCACGGGGAAGGCACTTGGCTGATTACCGACAAGGGCGAACGATACCTCGATTTTGCTGGCGGCATTGCCGTGAATTCGTTGGGCCACAGCCACCCACATCTGGTCGCTGCACTTACAGAGCAGGCCGCCAAGCTCTGGCATATCTCCAACCTCTACGAGATTCCGCAGCAGAGACGGCTGGGTGAGCGGCTGGTCGACGCCACCTTCGCCGACAAGGTGTTCTTTACCAATTCCGGCGCCGAGGCGCTGGAATGTGCGATCAAGACGGCGCGGCGCTACCACTTCGTCAAGGGCCATCCAGAGCGTTTTCGTATTATCACCTTCGAAGGCGCTTTCCACGGCCGCACCCTGGCGACGATAGCGGCGGGCGGCCAATACAAATATCTCGAAGGATTTGGGCCCAAGGTCGAAGGCTTCGATCAGGTCGGTTTCGATGATATCGACGCCGCCGAAAAGGCGATCACGTCGGAGACCGCAGCGATCCTGATCGAGCCGGTACAGGGCGAAGGCGGCATCCGCCCGGTGCCGACACAGTCGCTGAAGCGGCTCCGGCAGCTCTGTGAGCAGCATGACCTGCTCTTGATTTACGATGAGGTCCAGTGCGGCATCGGCCGCACCGGAAAACTGTTCGCGCATGAATGGTCCGGTGTGACGCCTGATATCATGGCAATCGCCAAGGGCATCGGCGGTGGCTTTCCGATGGGCGCCTGCCTGGCCACCGACGAGGCAGCGGTCGGCATGACCGCTGGCGTGCATGGCACCACCTTTGGCGGCAATCCGCTGGCGATGGCGGTCGGCAACGCAGTGCTCGACGTGGTGCTGGAAGACGGCTTCCTGGAGGATGTCCAGCGCAAGGCGCTGTTGTTGAAGCAGGGGCTGGCGGGCGTTGCCGACGAATTCCCTGATGTCATCGAAGACATCAGGGGAACCGGCCTGATGCTCGGCCTGAAATGTGCGATGCCCAACACCAAGGTGAACACGGCGCTGCGCGATCAGCATCTGCTGACGGTTCCGGCGGGCGACAATGTCATCCGCCTGCTACCACCGCTCACCGTCACCGATGCTGAGATCCATGAAGCGCTCGACCGCATCCGCACCGGTGCCCGGGGCCTGGCGGACGCCATCGCCGCGGCTGCCGCGAAGTAACAGTCGAAAGACCCCAAATGAGCCTTCGCCATTTCACCGATCTTTCCGCCGTTTCCGAAGGCGATCTGCGCTTCATGCTGGATGATGCAGTCGTGCGGAAGGCAAAGCTCAAGGCCGGTGAGCGGACCAAGCCGCTCGAAGGCAAGGTGCTGGCCATGATCTTCGACAAGCCGTCGACGCGCACGCGTGTGTCCTTCGACGTCGGCATGCGCCAGCTCGGCGGCGAGACCATCATGCTGACCGGCACCGAGATGCAGCTCGGCCGCTCCGAAACCATCGCCGACACAGCCAAGGTGCTGTCGCGTTATGTCGATGCGATCATGATCCGCACTACATCGCATGACCGGCTGCTCGAGCTGACAGAGAACGCCACCATTCCCGTCATCAACGGGCTGACCGACGATACCCATCCCTGCCAGCTGATGGCCGACATCATGACCTTCGAGGAACATCGCGGTCCGGTTGCCGGCAAGACCATCGCCTGGACCGGCGACGGCAACAATGTGCTGCATTCCCTGCTGGAAGCCTCGGCGCGGTTCCGCTTCAACCTGAATGTCGCCGTGCCGGAAGGCAGTGAGCCGGCGCAGAAGCATATCGACTGGTCGAGGGCGCATGGCGGTAAATTCAATTTCACCCGCTCGCCCGAGGAGGCGGTGCACGAGGCCGACTGCGTCGTCACCGACTGCTGGGTGTCTATGGGCCAGGAGCACCGTGCGCGCGGCCACAATGTCTTTTCACCCTACCAGGTCAATGCGGCGCTGATGGCGAAGGCAAAGCCGGACGCATTGTTCATGCATTGCCTGCCGGCGCATCGCGGCGAGGAGGTCACCGACGAGGTCATCGACGGGCCGCATTCGGTGGTGTTCGACGAAGCCGAGAACCGGCTCCACGCCCAGAAGGCGGTTTTGGCCTGGTGCCTCGGCGCTTGATCCGGGCCACCCTGATCCAGGCCAGCTTGATCCGGCCCACCTTGATCCGGCAATGCGTGGTGCCTATCTCAGGCGCATCACGCAAATCGAGCGCGTTTCGACGCATGCGCCCCGGAGGGCGGCATGGCCGCGCCCCGGAGCTTTGTTATGTTGGAAACTCATCAATTGGCTGAACATCAACCCAAACTCGGCGAATTCGGCTACGCCGGCGACGATCATGTCGTGCCTTTTGAGGTCGGCCCGCTCGACGTGCGCGGCCGCACCGTCCAACTCGGGCCGATGCTCGACGCGATCCTCAGCCGTCACGACTATCCCGAGCCGGTCGCCCGCCTGTTGGCGGAAGCCTGCGTGCTGACGGTGCTGCTTGGCACCTCGCTCAAGTTCGAGGGCAAGTTCATCCTGCAGACCCGCACCGACGGGCCGGTAGACATGCTGGTCGCGGATTTTTCCACGCCGTCGGCGCTACGGGCCTATGCGCGTTTCGATGCCGACCGGCTGGAGGCGCTGACCGCCGCCGGCGAGTCCTCGCAGCAGACGCTGCTCGGCAGCGGCGTCCTGGCGCTGACCATCGACCAGGGCGCCCACACGCAGCGCTATCAGGGCATCGTCCAGCTTGACGGCGAGACGCTGGAGGAGGCCGCGCGCACCTATTTCCGTCAGTCGGAGCAGATCCCGACCGATCTCAGGCTCTCGGTGGCCAAGCTGTTGACCCCAGGCATCGGCGGCGCCCGCGAGCAGTGGCGTGCCGGTGGCATCCTGGCGCAATTCCTGCCGCAATCGCCCGAGCGCATGCGTGTGCCCGACCTTCCGGGCGGCGACGGCGATCCGCGCGACGAGATTCACGATCCGGTCGACAATTCCTGGCAGGAACTGCTGGCACTGCTTGGCACCATCGAGCCGACGGAACTGATCGACCCGACGATCGGCGCCGAGCGGCTGCTTTACCGGCTGTTCCACGAGCACGGCGTCCGCGTCTTCGGCGGCGTTCCGGTCGCCGACCAGTGCTCATGTTCCAAGGAGAAGATCCGCGGCATTCTCGAAGGTTTCTCCGCCGACGAGATCAGGGACAGCACCGAGGATGGCGGCATTCACGTCGCCTGCGAATTCTGCTCGAAGCAGTATGACTTCGACCCAGCGGAATTTACCGCGGCGCAGTGACAGCTGTCAGTTGACGGTGCGCCGTGTGCCCGGCAGGTCGAGCGAAAAGGCGGGGATGGCGATATCGAACGTCTCGCCCCGCTTGTTGCGCATCGTGTAGTGGCCAACCATGATGCCGGAAGGCGTCGGCAACGGGCAACCGGACGTATATTGATAGCTGTCGCCGGGGTTGAGCTCGGGCTGGTCGCCAACGACGCCGGCGCCGCGCACTTCCTCGACGCGGCCGGCGCCGTCCGTGATATGCCAATAGCGCGACAGAAGCTGAACGAACTCGTCCGACTGGTTGTCTATGGTCACGTGATAACCCCAGACATAGCGGTTCTCCGACGGGTCCGAGCGATCTTCCAGATAGAACGGCCTGACCAGCACTTCGATGTTGCGCGTGACGGCGCGGTACATGGATTACTCCGGTTGCTGCGGCAGGGAACATTTGTCCCGCTGCGCGGTTTGATGCGGGAGCGCAGACCCCGTTTGCCGACCTCAAAGCGCACGTGCCGAAAAACAATGTCATTTAAGTGACACATGACAATGCTGGTGTGCACAGACCGTGCCGGGCGACTCGGGCGCTCTGTCGACTACCACATCGGCCCGAAAATCGAGTTTGATTTTCGGGCCGATGCGTAGACTCAAATGCGTTAGAGCGTCCTTGGCGCGTCCAAATGGACGCGGCGCTCTCATGAAACGGCCGCAGGCGGCCTTTCCGGAGTGACCAGATCTCGATGGAACTGACTCTCGCAGCCGCCGTTGCATCTTCAGCCCTTCTTTTTTCAAATCTCGCCAGCATCATGCTCGCCTCGTCGCGGCTCAAGAAGCGGCAGGTCATCGCTGCACCCTCCGGGAAGCCGCCGCCTCTCTCGATCGTCGTGCCGTCGCGTGGCGTCGAGCCGTTCACCGAGGAGACGCTTCAGCGCGCCTTCTCGCTCGATTGGCCACACTATGAACTGATCTTCTGCGTCGCCCATGCCGACGATCCAGTGGTCAATCTCATCAACGCCGCTATTGCCCGTTATCCCCATGTGCCGGCGCGGCTGCTCACCGGCGATGACCGCATTAGCGCCAATCCCAAGCTCAATAACTGCGTCAAGGGTTGGGAAGCCGCACGCCACGACTGGGTCATCCTTGCCGACTCCAACGTGTTGATGCCCAAAGACTATATCCAGCACCTGATGGCCGCATGGCGGCCGACCACAGGCCTTGTCTGCTCGACCCCGATCGGCTCGCGGCCGGATGGCTTCTGGGCCGAAGTCGAATGCGCTTTTCTCAACACGCTGCAGGCGCGCTGGCAATATGCCGGCGAGGCACTTGGCCTCGGCTTTGCCCAGGGCAAGAGCATGCTGTGGAACAAGCCGATGCTTGACGCGAACGGCGGTATCCACGCGCTCGCCGCCGAGATCGCTGAGGACGCTGCTGCGACCAAGCTGGTCAATGGGCTCGGCTTGCGCGTCAATCTCGTCGCCTCACCGTTCGAGCAGCCGCTCGGCCAGCGTACATTTGGCGAAATTTGGTCGCGACAGGCCCGCTGGGCGCGGCTGCGCCGCGTCACCTTCCCGCTGTTCTTCGCGCCCGAGATATTAACCGGCGCGGCAATGCCACTGCTGTTGGCGCTGATCGCGGCGGCCAGTGCCGGCGTCAGCTTGCCCACCACGGCTTTATGCGTACTGCTGATTGCCTATCTGCCGGAATGCATGCTCGCCTGGTCCAAGGGCTGGTATCTCTCGCCACGCACCGTCACTGCGATGATCGTGCGGGATACGGTGCTTCCCGCCATCTGGGCACGTGGCTGGCTGGGCGGTGCTGTCGAATGGCGCGGCAATGCCATGACCATCCGCACCAAGGCTATGACCGAGTTGGAAGAAAGCGTCTGAGAAATCCCTGCCGCGCGGCGACTGCTATTTGGCTGATTTGAGTGCCTGCTCGACATCTGCGAGCAGATCGTCCGTGTCCTCAAGTCCGACGGACAGCCTCAGCGTGCCCGGCCCGATGCCGAGCTCGGCGCGCGCCTCATCGCTCAGATTCTTGTGCGTCGTCGTCGCCGGGTGGGTGATCAGGCTCTTGGCGTCGCCGAGATTGTTGGAAATCAGCACGATATCGAGCGCGTTCTGCAAGGCGAAGGCTGCCTGCTTGCCGCCCTTGACGTCAAGGCAGATCAGCGTCGAGCCGCCCGACATCTGCTTCTTGACGACCGCCGCCTGCGGGTGGTCGGCGCGGCCGGGATAGATAACGCGGGCGATTTCCGATCGCTCGGCAAGAAAATCCGCGATCTTGCCGGCACTTTCCGTCTGCTGACGCACGCGCAGCGGCAGCGTCTCCAGGCCCTTTAGCAGCGTCCAGGCGTTGAACGGAGACAGGCTGGGACCGGTGTGGCGGAAATAGTCGTGCAGGTTCTCGTCGATCCACTTCTTGTCCGACAGGATGATCCCGCCGAGGCAGCGACCCTGGCCGTCAATGTGCTTGGTCGCCGAATAGACGACGATATGGGCGCCGAGCTGCAACGGTTTCTGCTGCAAGGGCGTGGCAAAGACATTGTCGACGATCAGCCGCGCGCCGATCGAATTGGCAAGCGAGGCAACGGCTGCGATGTCGACGACTTCCAGCGTCGGATTGGTCGGGCTTTCAAGAAAGAACAGCTTGGTGTTGGGCCTGACCGCCTGTTCCCAATTGGCGATTTCGGTGCCGTCGACCAGCGTCGCCTCGATGCCGTATTTCGGCGCCAGCGTCTCGACCACCCAGCGGCAGGAGCCGAACAGCGCGCGCGCCGCCACGATATGGTCGCCGGCCCTGGCGCTGCACAGCAGCGCCGCCGTCACCGCAGCCATGCCCGACGCTGTGGCGCGGGCATCTTCGGCGCCCTCCAGCGCACACATGCGCTTCTCGAACATGTCGACCGTCGGATTGGCGTAGCGCGAATAGATGAAGCCCGGTTCCTCGCCCTTGAAACGGGCCTCGGCCGCTTGCGCGGTGTCGTAGACATAGCCCTGGGTGAGGTACATCGCCTCGGAGGTCTCGCCGAAACCGGAACGCAAGGTCCCGCTATGCACGAGTGCTGTCTGAGGTTTCCAATTGCGCTTCTTGCTTGTCATCACTTTTGTTCCAGACACAAAAAAACCGGCCGCGAAAGTCGCAACCGGTCCATACGGCCTTGCGGCCCGACGGTCCTTTAGCGACTTGTTTAACGTGGCTGCAAGCCGACCGGCCAAATCACCACGGGATAACGACCCTTTAGACCCGGACCTCGCTTGCGTCAATTGCCGGCATGATTAAGAGGTTTGTACCAGCAGGTTCCGCAAAAGCCTGCCCTTGGGTCTGACCTGAGGGCGTCTCACGGTTTTGCGGCATAAGACTGCAAGAAACGAGACCTTGCCCGGCCTTCAAGCGGAGCCAGACTTTGCGGCAGACAGGCATTCTTCCCGATCAGGACATTTCCGCACTGTTCCAGTCGGGTGCGCTGACGTCGCTGCGCGCGCTCGACGCCGACCAGATCCAGCCAGCCAGCCTCGACCTCAGGCTTGGCGACAAGGCCTGGCGGGTGCGCGCCTCTTTCCTGCCCGGCCCAAACCACAGGGTCGCTGAAAAACTCGACCGTCTGAAGCTGCACGAAATCAATCTCGCCGACGGTGCGGTGCTGGAGACGGGCTGCGTATATATCGTGCCGCTGCTCGAGAGCCTGGCGCTTCCGGCAAATATTTCGGCCTCGGCCAACCCGAAGAGCTCGACGGGACGGCTCGACATCTTCACTCGCGTGATGACCGATCGCGGCCATGAGTTCGACAAGATCGCTGCCGGCTACAACGGTCCGCTCTATCTGGAAGTCAGTCCGCGCACCTTTCCGATCGTCGTCCGCGCCGGCTCGCGGCTGTCGCAGATCAGGTTCCGCACCGGCAATGCGCTTTTGTCGGAAAGCGAGCTGCACGAATTGCACCGTGCCGAGACGCTCGTCGCCACCGAGCCACCCAACATTTCCGGTGGTGGCATCGCGCTGTCGATCGATCTCGATGGCGATAAGGATGGCCTGGTCGGTTACCGCGGCAAGCACCACACCGGGCTGGTCGACGTCGACAAGCGCGCCGCGCAGGATGTCGTCGACTTCTGGGAGCCGCTCTACAAGAGCGGTGCCGGCGAATTGGTGCTCGATCCGGACGAATTCTATATCCTCGTCAGCCAGGAGGCGGTGCATGTGCCGCCGCTCTATGCCGCCGAGATGACGCCCTTCGATCCGCTGGTCGGCGAATTCCGCGTCCACTATGCCGGCTTCTTCGATCCGGGCTTT
The DNA here is from genome assembly GCF_040545535.1 of Mesorhizobium robiniae. Classification (NCBI taxonomy): domain Bacteria; kingdom Pseudomonadati; phylum Pseudomonadota; class Alphaproteobacteria; order Hyphomicrobiales; family Phyllobacteriaceae; genus Mesorhizobium; species Mesorhizobium robiniae. The sequence goes on along the minus strand of NZ_JBEPMC010000002.1, from coordinate 434,481 downwards.
GGCCATTCGGCGGCCGGCGGCACCGGCAGCAGGGCGGTGCTTGAAGTGCGCAGCCACGAAGTGCCGTTCATCCTCGACCACGGCCAGATCGTCGGGCGCCTCGTCTACGAGCACATGCTGAAGCGGCCGCAGGCACTCTACGGCACCGATCTCGGCTCGAACTACCAGGCGCAGGGCCTGAAACTGTCCAAGCATTTCCGCGCCGCGCGCTGATCGCCGATCACGATCAGACCGTGCTTGCCTGAACCCTGCGGGTCGTGCTTGGCTGTGTCCAGCCGTCAGGGTGGCTCTGAACCAAGGGAACAAAAAAATGCAGATTTCAAGATGGATCGCATCGGCAGCAACAGCCGCCATGCTGGTGATATCGGCCGGCTCCTTGTCGGCGCAAGCACAGGAAAAATTGAAGATCGCCACCGAAGGCGCCTATCCGCCGTTCAACACCATCACCGCGGACGGCAAGCTCGTCGGCTTCGATATCGACATCGCCGAGGCGCTTTGCGCTCAGATGAAGGTCGAGTGCGAACTTGTCACGCAGGACTGGGACGGCATGATCCCGGCGCTCCAGGCCAGAAAATTCGACGCCATCGTCGCGTCCATGAGCATTACCGAGGAGCGCAAGAAGCAGGTCTCCTTCACCAACAAATACTATACGACGCCGCTTTCGCTGGTGGCCTTGAAGGACAGCGATATTGCCTCGACCGAACCCGCCGCAGTCGCCGGCAAGACGGTCGGCGCCCAGGCTTCGACCACCCAGGCCGACTATGCCCAGGATGTCTATGGCAAGGCCGGCGCCGAGGCAAAGCTCTATCCGACCCAGGAGGAGGCGGTTGCCGACCTGATGAACGGCCGCCTCGATGCCGTCCTCTCAGACAAGTTCGTGCTGACGGACTGGATGAAGAAATCGAGCGACGGCTGCTGCAAGATGGTCGGTGACGTCAAGGGCACCGAGACGGAAGCAGGCATCGCCGTGCGTCAGGAAGACAATGCGCTGCGCGAAAAGCTCAACGCCGCCATCGATGCGATCGTCGCCGACGGCACCTACAAGAAGATCCAGGCCAAGTATTTCGACTTCGATATTTATTGAGAGTCAGCTTCGCTGGTCAGCCGCGAAAGAGATACTCTTTCGCGGCGCCCAAGCAGCCATGAAATTGGCCGATAAAGCGCAGTTCGCGTATGGCCAAACGCTTCCTGCCCCAAAACCCTTCGGTCTGTTTTTCCTCGTCGAGCGCCGCCTTTGAGCCGCGCTTCAAGAGGAACAACTGCTTGTTGAGGCAACCGAGAATATGGGCTCTGGCGGAGTCGATACCGCAAACCCTGCCATTGTCGTTCAGCCTGTCGCTGCGAAGCGCTGATGTCATGCGATCCGTGTTGCGCATCAGAAAGCCCACCTGCACTTTCGAATAGCCGGTTGCCAGAAGACGGCTTGTCATCGCCGAGCGGGCTTCACGGTAGGATTTCGGGCTGCATTGGCCGGCGCTAAAGACCACCGATGGCTGGATCAGGAGCAGGGCCAGGCCAGCGAACACAATGACAAGCCGCATTCTGTTCATTTCCAGCTCCCAAATTGTGACGCTGCCTCACAGCGCCCTCACCGCCACCTTCACCGGCTGCTCGATTTCGAGCGGATTGCGCAGCGGCAGGCCGAAATCCTTGGCCTCGATCTCGAACACGTCGCCGGCCTCGGTCCTGACGCCGTCGGCGAAGGACAGCGTCGCCGTGCCGAACATGTGCACATGCACGTCGCCCGGCTGCCGGAAGGCCGAATATTTGAAATGGTGATGTTCGAGATTGGCGATGGTGTGCGACATGTTCGCCTCGCCCGACAGGAACGGCTTTTCCCACAGCAGCTTGCCGTCGCGAACGATGCGCGAGGACCCCCTGATGTCGGCCGGCAAATCGCCAATCAGGATCTCCGGCCCGAAAGAGGCGTTGCGCAGCTTCGAGTGCGCCAGGAACAGATAGTTCACGCGCTCGGTGACGTGGTCTGAAAATTCGTTCGACAGCGTGAAGCCGACACGGAACGGTGCGCCGTCGTCGCCGATGACATAGATGCCGGCAACCTCCGGTTCCTCGCCGGCATCCTGGGCGAATGCGGGCGACAGAAGCGCCGCACCGGGCGCCACCGCCATGGTGCCGTTGCCCTTATAGAACCACTCAGGCTGGACGCCCGTCTGTCCCTTGGCCGGCTTGCCGCCTTCCAGTCCCATGCGGAACATCTTCATGGAATCCGTGAGCTGCTCCTCGCCGTCGGTGCTGAGCTTCTTGTGCATGGCATCGCGTGTCGCGGCAGAACCGAGATGCGTCAATCCAGTGCCGGTGAGGTGGAGATGCGCCGGATCGGGATGGTTGATCGGCGACAAAAGCCGTCCCTTTTTATAGGCGGCATCGAGGTCGATCGCTTCACCGAACCCTTTGCGCTCGATGAGAGCGACAAGTCCGCTGCCGGTGCGCGCAGCCTCCATTGCCAGCGAATAGACGCTGCGGGCGCCGTTAATGATCCTGGTCTTGCCGCCATTGCGGGCAACGACGCGAATCGTTTCGGCCTCGTCGAGGATCTGGGAGATCAGCATGATGTACCCTCTCTCTGGTGCTTTGGCCCGGCTGCCCATTTGGCAAACCCTGACCTGCGCGGCTCGGGACCAATCCGTGCCACGGGTGAAATTCTTCGTCCGGATTGCGCTCGCTGGCCTGGTCTCTCAGGAGACTTCTTCGCGCCGGCCCTTGCCGGCAGCCGCGATCTGACCCGTATGGTTTCCTCGTCCGGCCAGGTTTCTCCCGGCTTCAACCCTTGTTCTTGTTGTAGACGTCGAAGACCACGGCACCGAGCAGCACCAGGCCTTTGACTACCTGCTGCCAGTCGACATTGACGCCCATGATCGACATGCCGTTGTTCATGACACCCATGATGAAACCCCCGACCACAGCGCCGATGACCTGGCCGACGCCGCCCATCGCCGAAGCGCCGCCGATGAACACGGCGGCGATGACGTCGAGCTCGCTGCCGAGGCCCGCCGCCGGCACGGCTTGCCCCAGGCGCGCCGCGATGATCAGGCCGCCAAGCGCCGACAGCACGCCCATATTGACGAACACTAGAAGGGTCAGCCTTTCGGTCTTGATGCCTGATAGCTGCGCCGCCTTGGCATTGCCGCCCATCGCATAGATGCGGCGGCCGATCGTCATGCGTTTGGTGACGAAGACGAACAGGGCGATCAGCGCGCCCATCACCACAAGGACGATCGGGAGGCCTCTGTAGGTGGCGAACTGGTAGACCAGGAACAGCGCCAGGGCGCTGGTCACCAGGGTCTTGACGACGAACAGCATGAAGGGTTCGGCTTCATAGCCATGCCGCTCGCGGCTGCGCCGTGCCCTGAGCCCGAAGTAGGCATAGGCGAATACGGCGACGAGACCGATCACGATCGTCGTCATGTGCAGCGTCAACCCGCTGCCGACGATCGTCTTGCCGGCGGCGTTCACGACCGGCGGGATCAGCGTCAATGAACCGATCACATCAGGAATGAAGCCGGAGCTGAGCGCCTTGAAGCCGACCGGAAGCGGCCCCACGGAAGACCCGCCACCCAGCAGCGCCTGGCAGATGCCGCGGAAGATCAACATCCCGGCCAGTGTGACGATGAAGCTCGGTATTCGGTGATACGCGATCCAGTAGCCTTGCGCCGCGCCGATTGCGCCACCGACGATCAGGCAGATGATCGACACCACCAGCGGATTGCTCAAAGGGCCAAGCGGCCAGATGACCATCATCATCGCCGCGAGCGCGCCGATGAAGCCGGCGACGGAGCCGACGCTGAGATCGATATGGCCGGAGACGATCACCAAAAGCATGCCCAGCGCCATCACGATGATGAAGCTGTTCTGCTGCACCAGGTTGCTCAGGTTCACCGGCTTGAACAGCGTTCCGGACGTCGTGAACTGGAAGAAGAGCATGATGGCGATCAGCGCCAGGATCAGGCCGTATTCGCGCAGATTGGTGACCAGGGCCGAGACGGCAACGCGAGGTGTCTGTTGGAGGTCCTGGGCGACGCCGCTCTGCGGCCCCGGAGCGCTTTCGGTGCTCATGATGCTTTTCCTTCTCCCCGGACGATGGCGCGCATGATTTTTTCCTGATTTGCGTCGGCCGCGGCCATTTCTCCCACGATGCGCCCTTCATTCATGACGTAGATGCGGTCGGTGATGCCGAGCAGCTCGGGCATCTCGGACGAAATGACGATGATCGCCTTACCCTCGGAGGCAAGACGCGCGATGATCGTATAGATTTCATACTTGGCGCCGACGTCGATGCCACGCGTCGGCTCGTCGAGGATCAGCACTTCCGGATTGGCGAACAGCCATTTCGACAGCACCACCTTCTGCTGATTGCCGCCCGACAGATTGCCGGTCATCTGATAGACGCTGGACGAGCGGATGTTGGTCTTGGCCTTGTATTCGTTGGCGACGGCGAGCTCGCGCATGTCGTCGATCACGCTATGGCGCGACACGCCGGGAAGGTTGGCCAACGTGATATTGTGCTTGATATGATCGATCAGGTTGAGCCCGTAGGTCTTGCGGTCTTCGGTGACGTAGGCAATGCCGTGTTCCACCGCCTTGCTCACCGAAGAGATATCGATCGGCTTGCCTTTGAGGCGCACTTCGCCGGTAATGCGGCGGCCGTACGACCTGCCGAACAGACTCATCGCGAATTCCGTGCGTCCGGCGCCCATCAGCCCGGCGATGCCGACCACCTCGCCCTTGCGGACGTCGATGTCGATGCCCTTGATCACCTGCCGATCGGCGTGGATCGGATGATAGACCGACCAGTCCTTCACTTCGAGCACGGTCTCGCCGATCTTCGGCTCGCGCGGCGGGAAACGGTTATCGAGCGAGCGGCCAACCATCGAGGTGATGATGCGGTCCTCGCGGATGTCTTTCTTGGCCAGCGTCTCGATGGTCCGCCCGTCGCGGATGATCGTGACTTTGTCGGCGACCCGGTTGACCTCGTTGAGCTTGTGCGAGATCAGGATCGAGGTGATGCCTTGCCGCTTGAATTCGAGCAATAGATCGAGCAGCGCCTGGCTGTCCTTTTCGGACAGGCTCGCGGTCGGCTCGTCAAGGATCAACAGCTTCACTTCCTTGCTGAGCGCCTTGGCGATCTCCACCAGTTGCTGCTTGCCGACGCCGATATTGGTGATCAGCGTCTTGGGATCCTCCTTGAGGCCCACCTTCTTCAGCAGGGCGCTTGTGCGAGTCTCGTTGGCATTCCAGTCGATGACGCCATATTTTGCGTGTTCGTTGCCGAGGAAAATGTTCTCTGTGATCGACAGCATCGGCACCAGCGCAAGTTCCTGGTGGATGATGACGATGCCTTTGTGTTCGCTGTCATGGATGCCTTTGAAATGGCATTCTTCGCCACGGTAGATGATCGCGCCGTCATAGGTGCCGGACGCATACACGCCCGACAGCACCTTCATCAGCGTCGACTTGCCGGCACCGTTCTCTCCGACTACGGCGTGGATCTCGCCTTCTTCGACGCGCAAATTGACGTTGGACAGCGCTTTGACGCCGGGGAACGTCTTGGTGATGTCGCGCATCTCCAAAATCGTCGAGGTCATCAGGAATTAAGCTCCTCCGAGATCGGCAAAACATACCGGCCTCGCTGGTTAACGAAAAGGGGCCCTGCATTGCGCAGGACCCCAGTCTTCATATCAGAGATTACTTCAGCTCGTCGGCCTTGATGTAGCCGGAGTCGACCACCAGGGCCTGGTAGTTCGACTTGTCGACCTCATGTGGCGTCAGCAGGATCGAGGGAACGACCTTGACGTCGTTGTTGTAGGTCGTCGTGTCGAGGCCTTCCGGCTTGCCGCCCGAGAGCACCTTGTCGACGAGCTCGACCGTCGCCTTGGCGAGTTCGCGGGTGTCCTTGAACACGGTCGAGTACTGCTCGCCGGCGATGATCGCCTTGACCGAAGCGGTCTCGGCGTCCTGGCCGGTGACGATTGGCCATGGCTGGTCGGCCGTGCCGTAACCGACGGCGCGCAGCGAGGCGATGATGCCGCGCGACAGGCCGTCATATGGCGAGAGCACGCCATCGACGCGGCTGCCATCCGAGTAGTTGGCGGAGAGCAAATTATCCATGCGGGCCTGAGCGGTCGCCGCCAGCCAGCGCAGCGTGCCGACCTTGTCCATGCCCATCTGGCCGGACTTCACGACCAGCGTCTTGTCGTCGATCAGCGGCTGCAGCACCGACATGGCACCGTTGTAGAAGAAGAAGGCGTTGTTGTCGTCCGGCGAACCGCCGAACAGCTCGATGTTGAACGGACCCTTGTTCTCGGGATAGCCGAGGCCCTTGAGCAGGGATTTGGCCTGGATGACGCCGACGCCGAAATTGTCGAATGTCGTGTAGTAGTCGACATTCGCCGTCTTCTTGATCAGACGGTCATAGGCGACGACGACGACGCCCGCGTCAGCCGCCTTCTGCAGTGCGTCCGACATCGTGGTGCCGTCGATCGAGGCGATGATCAGCGCTTTCGGTCCTTTGGTGATTTCGTTTTCCAGCTGGCTGAGCTGATTGGGGATATCGTCCTGCGCATATTGCAGGTCGACAGTGTAGCCGAGAGCCTCGAGCTGGGACTTGACGGCGTCGCCGTCGTTGATCCAGCGCTGCGAGGTCTTGGTGGGCATCAGCACGCCGACGAGGCCTTCGCCTGCCTGTGCAGGCAACGTCATGGCCGCGATGCCAAGGGCCGCGACGGCGGCCAGTGTCTTGATGATCTTCACATTAACTCTCCCTGGTTGATGGACGCGCACCCTGGGTTTCGTGGGCCGCGCGATCGTGCAGGAGCGCCCAAACGCGCCGCTGCCGTCATATCGATCTCCGGTATCCTCCCAATCGGCCCTGAGACTCTGGTTCCAGTCGATGCGATTTTTCTCGCTGGCGACGGTCAAGCCTCAGGACCGGCAAAGGGTGTGGCTCTTTGCCATAACTGTCAAATGCGATCTTTGATGGTTGCTATACCGAAACTGATATATTGAAAGCCGACGAAGACCTGGCCGGATTGCCGGGTCGGCCACGAGCGGGACAAGAAAAGACCATGGCGGCGCTGCGGAATCCTGATGGACTTTCAGCCAGTTACGAAGAACTCTCCGGCGACGGAGAGATCCTGCTGCGCAGCGGCCTCAGCCTGCGCCACATGCGTATGATCGCAGCTCTCGACGACCATGGCCGGGTCAGTGCGGCAGCCCAGGTCATGAACATTTCTCAGCCCGCCGCCTCGCGCATGATCGCCGAGATGGAGGCCGTGCTCGATGTGAAACTGTGCGAAAGGCTGCCGCGCGGCATCACGCTGACGCCCTATGGCAAGGCGTTGGCGAGGCGCGCGCGTTCGATCCTACTCGAGATGCGTGAGGTCGACCGCGAGATTTCAGAGCTCAAGGCTGGCAAGGGCGGCTCGGTATTCCTGGGCGCGGTAACTGCCCCTGCGATCGAGCTCGCCGTGCCGGCGATCCGCGAAATCCGGCGCATCTATCCGCGCATCGAGATCACCATGCAGGTCGAGACCTCCAATGTGCTGGCGCGCGAGCTGATCGCCACGCGTCACGATTTCATCATCGCGCGCGTCCCCGACGACCTCAATCCGCGGCTGTTCGAGGCTCGCGTCATCGGCGTCGAAAAAGCCTGCCTGATCGTGCGCCGCGGCCACCCGCTCGCCAAGGGCAAGGCGGTGGGGCTGGAGGAGACCGCCGCGTACGACTGGGTTTTCCAGTCGGGCGGCTCGCCGCTGCGCCAGGCGATGGAAAGCAATTTCCTGAACCGCAACATCGCGCTGCCGGACCGCATCCTCAACACTAGCTCGCTGCTGCTCACCCTGGTCATGGTCGCGCAGTCGGATGCCATCGCGCCGGTGTCGATCCAGGTGGCGAAATTCATCCAAAACCCCGAGGGGCTGGCCGGCGCCATCGACGTCGTCCAGACCGAGTTCGACATCGAGGTCAGGCCCTATAGCCTGATCACCGTGAAGAATCGCGTGCTGTCGCCGGCGGCCAAGATGCTGCACGACTTCATTTTGAGAGAGGTGGGCTGACGGCTGGAGCGGGTAGCGAACCCGCATCAGGATCAGTGAACCCAACGGGTTAGTCGTGCCCTCCGGAGGCTGTTAACTCAAGCGATTCGTTGCATAGCTATCGCAGCTGTTCCGCTTGGCATCCAGGCGACAAATCGTACTTTCGCGGCACGGCTCGTCGGCCAAGCCGCTTCAATTCAGAATATCGCTCGGGTCGCCCACACCGCCGACGAGTTTGCTCTGTAGCAAAATCGATTGGCCAGCAGTCCTGCTCTTGCAGGCTAGCGCTGCTATGAGCTTGCAGAAGACCCGTCCGACGACCCCGGCAAACGATCGCGAATGGCTTCCTCGGTTCGCTTTGCCCCCGATTCCATGACTTTGCCGACCTTGCCTGCCAGTGTGTCGGCATCTCCACCCCAGCTTTGCCGGTCGGCCTCTTCCTTGACCGTTTCGTAAGCCTCGGCGGCAACTTGCTTTGCTTGCTCCAGACCGGTTTCGAAAACCTCCTCCGCACTGTCGCGAATTTTGTCGCGGTAGGCGCCAAGGTGCTCGTCCTCTGTGGCTGTGTGGGGCAGCATCACCCCGATGGCAGTGCCCAGCGCAAGTCCGACTGCGGCGATAGCCAGCGGTTCGCGCTCGAAGAGGTCTTGTGCCGATTGGCGCGTCCGAGCCGCTATCTCGCTGGCGCTTGAGCCGAGCTGTCCGGCGGTTTTTGTCGTCCTCTCCTTGGCGCCAGTTGCAGCGTTTGCTGCAGCTTCGGCCGCGCCGCTTGCTGCTGAGGTCACTGAACCGGCGGTATCGGAGAGCATCGCCCCTATACCGGACCCTTCGTTGCCCTGGCTGAAATCATCGCCGCGCAGGTCGGAGAAAGCGTCGGGAGCCATGCCTGTCCGATATGTGGCAGCAGCTGAACTGGTTCCTGACGTGCCGTTGCCAAGCATAAGCCACGCCAGCCCGGCTCCAATCAACGTCAGCGGCAACGGGTTGTCCCTGACTTGCGACTTGAGATTGCCAAGCATGGCAGGCCCTTCGCCGCCGGCGAACATTCCGGTAAATTCGTCGATCAATTGACCCGGTGTCATCTTGCTGCGGATCGAATCGGCGGTGTCTGCAATTTTCGCCCGGGCGATGTCGGCCTCGCGTTCGAGTTCGGCTGCGGATTTGTCGCTCATCTTATTTGATCCTTGATCACGCGCGCGTCGCGCTTCAGTTGGTCTTGTGTGCGACCGGGGGCCAGCTCGGAAGGTGCAATGCTTTTAGTGCCAGAACGCAAAAGAATGATTCCCAGTATCGCGACGACGATCCCGACCAGCAGCGAGGACCATCCCGCTCCCAACCCGGCACTCGCCAGGGCAATCACAAGTGCTTGCAAAAGCACCATCAAGGCCGCGAGGAGGCATATGGCGCCACCCAGAACCTCAGCCGCGCCAGCGCCGGCCTTGCTCATTTTTTCCGACATTTCGGCCCGCAACAGCATACTTTCGGTCTGAAGCAGCGTCGTGACCTGCTGTGCCAGATCGCTAACCAGGGTTGCGAGGCCACGGCTTTCCTGATTGTCGGTCATGGGTTCTGCTCCAGGTTTGCCCCCGCCCAGTCGTCGCCGGCCAAGTCACCGTCGCGCTGGTTGGAGGGCGGCGTCGGGTCGGGGGCCTCTGCCGATCGCAATACGGACTCGTCCGAGGTCGAAGCCGTTTCGGAAGGCCGATCTGTTGCCGATCGACGCTGTGTTTCGGTCGGGGCAGATGGCGGCGAGCTCTTGATAAATCGCCCCAGCGCCAAGCCTGCCAATACTGAACCGGCGATCATCGCCCCCGAGTTTTCGCGGCCGAACGACCGCATCTCGCCGAGAACATCTTCGAACGGTTTGTCCTTCAACGAAGATGAAAAGCGCTCAAGTGCGCCGGCGGCGTCGAGGGTGAACTTCGAAGCGGTCCGTTGATCATTATTGGCCAGATGCTCGCTTGCCGCTCGCAGCGCTCCGCTAAAGGCCTTCAGGTTGGAGCTGATATCGCGCTGTGTTCCCTCGGCCTGGCTGAGTAAGGCCTGCTTCGCTTCCGAGGCATAATCGCCCGCCTTATCGCGAGCGCCATGGAGTGCCTCCGTCGCGGTCTGCGCTTCCTGCTGAAACCGCTCGGACAACTCGCTTTTGGCAATTTCGAAATCGGCCGGCTTACGCCCCTGATCGTCTTCGCGCTGCATGGTATCTCTCCTATTGGAACCCGAGGAAGGAGAGGATCGCAAGCACGACGACGACAAGGCCGATGAGATAAATGACACTGTTCATGGTGGCAATCTCCTCCATTGCCTAACGAACTTGCCTGGGGCAAACAGGTTCCATCACTAGTAACTAAATTAGATATTTCTAAATGATATGTGAGCCTGGCAGACTTCCTGGAAAGTTCGCACACGTAGGTGTTCCAAGGAACGGACCCTGGTCCGCGTCTTGCGCATCGGACTTCAAAGGCCCATGGTCAGGCTGGTTTTATGGAGCACCAGGCCTAACCCGCATTGAGGTCAAAGCTCACCGGAAGGTCGTGGTCGATTGCACGATCAGCAATCATGTTTGCCAGGTCAGAATCAGAGACCGGACATGTCGGAACAATCTGTTTGAGGGCCTTTACGGCGAGCCCAGTCGATATGAAACTATGGCGCCGCCTCCGAATATTTATGTACTGTTCGATGAGGTTTTCGAGCTCGCGCATGCGCAATCCTTCTTGGACGTGAACCGTGCTTACTAAACCCAGCAGTAATCGATCCGGAGCGAGGGCTCATTCACATTGTTTATTTGGCCAGAAATCTTGATGCCGCATTCGTGCGCCCTGGCCGAGGCAGTCACCGCGGTTCATGAAAAAGATTTAGGTAGGTCGCATCAAAGTCGGCCAGCAACGCCAACCGCTCGAAATCCAGGATAACAATCCTCCTGTCTTTCCAGCTAACCAGGTCCGTTGCTCGAAGTTCCTGCAGCGTCCGGTTCACGTGAACTACAGATAGACCAAGCACGTCGCCCAATTCCGCTTGCGTTAGTGGGATCGCGAACGACTGGTCAGAGGCCAAGCCAACTATTTCTAACCGGATATACAACTCGCAAATTATATGTGCGAGATGCTGTTTGGCGGACCGACGGCCGAGGCAGGTTATCCAAGTTCGCTGGATTGAGGCATCGATGGCGGTTGAAAGCCAGAACATCCGGGTAAGATGTGGACTTCTATCCATCGCTGTGAGCAGGTCTTTGTGTCGAATGAAAACTACATCGCACGAGCCCAGCGCGCTCACGCTATGATCCATCATTTTTAGCAGTAAACTATGCAGATCGACAAAGTCTCCCGGGACGTGGATTGCCGTTATTTGACGCTTACCTTCCCGAATGGCCTGGTTTCGAACTGCGAAACCACTCGCGACAAGACAGCTTTCGGCAGGGCGGGAACCCTCCCTGACGATCTCCTCATCGGGTCCGAAAGTTACCGGCCGGACCGGAAGAGCGTCAATAAGCGCGATCTCGTCTGTCGGCAGGGTGTCGCGGCGGTCGAGCATACGAACCAAGAGGTCTTTGCCGAACATCGCGGTCCCTTTTACTAGGTCAGGAATCGAGTTCCAGCGGCTCGCGCCTCGGCTGATCGTGCCAGATGGCCTGCCGCAGGTCCCCAGCATCTACAACTTTGCCGGCTGTCGAACACGGATAGAAATGGTTTCTCTTATGCTCGAACTCGTCAATATATCGCTCGCCGGTAATGGGTCCCGGTTGTGAAAGTTTGATCATTGTTCGAGAACCGTTCTCTGCGTTCCGAGCTTCCGAGCCTCCCGATACAGGGTCTCGCGATCGTTACCGTGTTTGCCAAAAAGCTCGCGGATCTGCGGTATTGAAAGGCCAAACTTGTTGGCGAAATAGCGGAACTCAAATTCTCCGTCACTCGCGACGCGGTTTTCGCCGCCAGAACCTCTATTGCTCTTGTCTTCGGCCATTTTGGTGCCTCCCTGCTGGCCTTCAGATCAAGCGCAACGCGGATCAGCGTCTTTTGTTGCTGCTGCTTATTAGAATCACGGTATGTTCTGGAAGCTGATATACGCCGCCGACCAAGACTCGATCAGGTGGCCAAACCGCTGCGTGCCGGCGCCGACCGGCCCGAAACCGCGACGGTCGTCATCCTCAGGCGGAGCAAGGTGGAGCGGGTAGCGGGAATCGAACCCGCGCGTTCAGCTTGGGAAGCTGACAAGCTACCATTACATCATACCCGCGCAGCAGCCTCGTTACCACGCAAGCCGGCGTTCGGGCAATCGCTAAGCGTGCATTCGTGCCTTGTCAGCCGCCCGACCGTTACTCCGTCGTGGCAAGGGCATCGTCTACGGCAAAATCCGGCCAGTATTTCGAAATTGCCAGCGTGGCCCCGATTGAAGAGAAATGGCCATAGTCGAAATAGAGAAACTGGCCTGCGTCGGCGTAGGAGCAGCGTCCGGCGCTACAGAGGGATTCGAGCGGATCGATGAAGGTGGCGCCTTTGGTAAATGAGCGCACACGGTTGTTGATGTCGGGATCCATGGCCATCGGCCAGGATGTATCGTCCAGGTTTCCACGCTTTGCGAAGAACGCGATTTTCCGAACATCGGTTATGAACTGAGGAGACTGGCCGATGACAAACACGCGCACACCCAGCTCGCGAAGCGTATCGATCGTTTGCTGGAGACCGTCGAAACTCCTGGCCTCGTAGTCGGTCCACCGGCCGCTGAGCACAACCGTCTTGATGCCAGCGTCCTGAATAACCTTCAAAGCCTGCTGGTTGAACCGCATGCAATCCGGGCGCGCGTAGGAGAAGTAGGAGAGTATCGGCGGACAACCTGCGTAAGTATATTCCACGACGTTGGCCTGTAGTTGATTTGCGTTGGCGTCCAGGCCTGAGACATAGTGGGCGGCGAACGAGTCTCCCCACAACAACACCGTTCTTGAGAAGCCGCGAGTGCGCGTGCAATCCTCGATATTCCAGCTTTCGATCCGGCTGGAGCCCTCGTTGAAACAAGTGCCATTGAGCCAATCCCCGACAGGAATCTGCTGTTGAGCGTAGTCCGGAAACCGTTGCGGGAAGCCGTTGCCGAGCGCCCCGGCCGCCCCGCCAGCGCAAAGAAGAGCGATCGCGCCCGCTGAGAAGGCGAAGATAGGCACCGGGGCGGTGAAGCTCCTTTTCTGCCGAAACGGTTGCTCGATATATTTCCAGGAGAATGCCGCCAGTGCGAAGCTTGCCACCGTCATCGCAACGGTCATCGAGGGTTCGAGTTTTTGCAATGAAAGATAATGCGCGAATGCGTTGATCGGCCAGTGAACAAGATAAAGCGAATACGAGATGAGACCGATCCAGACCAGCGGCCGGACTTCGAGGATGCGGGTAACGACCGTCGAAGGGGTATTCTGGCCGACATAGATGAGGAGGGCCGTTCCGAGGCACGGATACAAAGCGTTGTAGCCCGGGAATGGGTCGCTCTCCGAAATCGTGAAGAAGCCGACGGCGAGAAGGCCAAATCCGGCCAGTCCGACCAGTTCAAGAAGAAACCGGTTGCTCAGGGGTGGGGGTCGTTTCAGCATGAGCACGGCGCCCAGCATAAGCTCCCAGATCCGTGTCGGCAGCAGGTAGAATCCGGCGTTCGGCGCCAGCCATGTCGCCATAACCGCCAGCACGAAGCTGCCGACAATGATCGGCAGGAGTACCGTCAGCCAGCGCTTCCCAAAATAGCGATAGATCAGGAACATCAGGATTGGGGCAAAGATGTAGTACTGCTCTTCGACCGAAAGCGACCACGTGTGCAACAGCGGTCGCAGCTCGGCATCGATCGAGAAGTAATTTGACGTTTTCCAAAAATAAATATTCGACCAGAACGTCGAGGCCGCTATGACGCTGAGGCTGAATTCGTGCAGATCTGACGGCAGAAGAATGAATAATGCCGCAATGCAGGTGAGAAGCATGACAAAGATCAGCGCCGGCAGAATGCGCCGGGCACGGCGCCAGTAGAAGCTGACGATCGAGAACTGGCCGCGTTCAAGGTCGTCCAGAAGGCTTCCGGTGATCAGGTAGCCGGATATGACGAAGAAAATATCGACGCCGGTAAAGCCGCCTGGAATTGCCGAGATTCCGAAATGGAACAATACAACCGGCAGTACAGCAACGGCCCGGAGGCCATCGATATCGCGCCTGTACTTCATTCAAGAGGCCCTGTGTTCGCAGGTCACGGTGACACAGCGCAATCCGTCCACAACAGGGCGATGAGTCTGGCAGATCGAGATCAACGGGTTACCCTCTGTCCTCCAATTTTGCTGCACTGCAACATAAGTGTCAAGCTTGGCGAACACACAATCCGCAAACCGCCGTGCTGAGCAACTGGATTCAGCGACCACCTTGATGCCAGCGCGGCAAGTGCGTATTTCTGGACCTGTACCCGAATCGGGTTAACCGAATCTGGAGACACGCCTTGTCCGCACTGACGCGCTTTCTTGGCGATACGCCGCTCCGGGTGCTTCTGAAGCTGCTGGTGGTATCGTTCCTCGTCGGCCTGGTGATGAACGCTTTCGGCTGGTCGCCGGCGGATGTGCTCTACGGCATCCGGAATTTCTTCGTCGATCTCTGGAATCTGGGTTTTCGCGCTATTGACCGTTTCCTCGGCTATATCCTGCTGGGCGCAGCGATCGTCATTCCGGCCTTCCTCCTGCTCAGGATCGCCAACTACCGGAAATAGGACATGGTCCCGAACCAGCAGTTCGCAGGATCACGTCAATCGGTCAGGCCTCACGCGAAGCCTGAAGCCACTTCGAACAGGATGGCATGGCGCGCGGCGAGCGCCGCCACGTCAGTCGAATAGCCGCCGCCGATAACGCCGCAGACCGGGATCCCGAGCCCGCGGAAATGACGGATCACCATGGTGTCGCGGGCGCGCAGTCCCTCGTTCGACAGCGACAACCTGCCAAGCCGGTCATCGGCATGGACGTCGACCCCGGCGTTATAGAAGACGATGTCCCAAGGCGCCATGGCGGTGAGTTCCGGCAGGATGGCGCCCAGTCTTTCGAGATAGGCCGCATCGCCAGTGCCGTCGGGCAGCGCGATATCAAGGTCGGAAGCGATCTTGCGCGTCGGATAGTTGCGGTCGCCATGCATGGAAAAGGTGAACACGCGCCGCTCGTCGCCGAGAATATCCGCCGTTCCGTCGCCCTGATGGACGTCGAGATCGACGATCAAGATGTTGCGGGCGGCAGCTTTGGAAAGCAGCACGAGTGAAGCAACCGCAACGTCGTTGAAGGTGCAGAAACCGGCCCCTTGCGCACGCCGCGCATGATGGCTGCCGCCAGCGGTATTGCAGGCGATGCCGTTCAGCAACGCCAGCCGAGCCGCCAGCACCGTGCCGCCCGTTGCCAGTTGCGCCCTGAGCGAGACCCGCGGGCTCACCGGAAAGCCGATCTCGCGCTCGATTTTTTCAGGCACTTCGCAGGCCAGCACCTGATCGACATAACAGGCGGCATGGGCAAGCTTCAGCCATAATGCCGGCGCCGGGCTCGGCATGTTGAACGCCTCGGATACGGCAAGTCCGCGCGCGCTCAAGGCTTCCATCAGCAGTGGGTACTTGCTCATCGGGAAGCGATGGTTGACGGCAAAACCGGCGTCGTAGTCGGGATGGTGAACGATCTGCAGGGGCATGAGCGGCAGAGGCCAGAGGCGAGTTTCGGTTGGCCGTAGCGGGATGAGTGGTTGCACGGCGTCGGGAAACTGAGGCACATCGGCTGTTCGATCAAGCCGCAATAGAGGAGCGGATACTGGATCAGGTGCCAGCAACGGCCAATGGCCGGACCTTTATCGTCACCAACCGCTCGGTGCTCACTATCGCGGTGCCGATGACGCTCGCCTATCTGACGACGCCGCTGCTCGGCATCGTCGACACCGCAGTGGTCGGGCAGTTCGGCGACGCTGCCCTTCTCGGTGGCCTGGCGGCAGGCGCCCTGGTCTTCGACGTCGTCTTCACCTCCTTCAACTTCCTGCGCTCCGGCACGACCGGCCTCGTCGCCCAGGCGTTGGGGCGTGGCGACGAACTGGAGGAACAGGCGGTGTTCTGGCGCGCGGTGCTGATCGCGGTCGTCGCCGGCATCGTGCTTGCCGCCCTTGCGCCATTGGTCGCCATCGCCGGGCAATGGTTCATGGATGCCGAGCCGCGCGTCAGCGAGGCGATGGCCGTCTATATCCGCATCAGACTGCTCGCCGCACCGTTCTCGCTGATCAACTACGCCATCCTCGGCTATGTGCTGGGGCGCGGCGAGGGCGGGCTGGGACTGATGCTGCAATTGGTGCTCAACGGCATCAACATCGCGCTCTGCATTCTGCTGGGGCTGGAACTCGGCTGGGGCGTTGCCGGCGTCGCCTGGGCGACCGCCACCGGTGAGTTCGTCGCCATGCTGCTTGGCCTGGCGATCGTCATCAGGCGTTTCTCGGCAGCACCCCGCCTGCCGCGCCATCGCATCCTCGATCTGTCGGCATTCCTGCGCATGATGTCGCTCAATCGCGACATCATGATCCGGTCGTTCTCGCTGCTCGCTGCTTTCGCGCTGTTCACCCGCCAGGGCGCACAATTCGGCACGGTGACACTGGCCGCCAACGCTGTGCTGATGAACTTTTTCCTTATCGCCGGTTATTTCCTCGACGGTTTCGCCACGGCAGCCGAACAGCTCGCCGGACGCGCCGTCGGCGCGCATGCCGCCATGCAATTCCGGCAGGCGGTGCGGCTGACCCTGTTCTGGGGCTTCGGGCTGGCGGCCACGGCGACGCTTGTCCTTTTGCTGGGCGGTACCGGCCTGATCGCCCTGATCACGACGTCACAAGATGTTCGCGCCGTTGCCGACATCTATCTGCCCTGGGCGGCATTCACCGCGCTCAGCGGCGTGCTGGCGTTTCAGATGGATGGCGTCTTCATTGGCGCGACCTGGTCGCGCGACATGCGCAACATGATGCTTCTGTCGTTCCTCATCTTCAGCGGTGCGCTGCTCGTCCTGGCGCCGGCCTTCGGCAATCACGGCCTATGGGCGGCGCTGCATGTCTTCCTGCTGGTGCGTGGCTTCAGCCTGCTTGCCATTTTGCGCTTGCGGATGCGGACGGCGTTTTAGCCAGTGTCCTAGGTCAACTTTCGCGCAGGGTGGAAAGCGATCCTATTCTCCATAAGTTCTGGCGTCAGCGGACCGCTTGCACTTCCAGTCGATTTCGTTACGTTTTTCGGCAGCTTGATGCAGCAATTGTTCTGGGGGAAGCCTGTGCGAAGTTACCTGCCATACGTCTTAGGCGCGGCGCTGGGGCTGCTCGTTGCGTTCATTCTTTCCGCAATTTTGGGCGTCGGCGGAACTGCTCAGTTGCTTCTTTTTGGATTGTTGCCTGCTATCGGCGGCGCCGCCTGCGAGCGGATCGTCAGTCGCAATTGACCCTGGACGAATGAGCGCAAAGGGGTTGTGAACGGATGCGTCTCGAACTGAAACATTACGCTTTAAAGCGCAATTTAGAGTTGCTTCGACGCCCAGAAGTCGAGGCGGCTGTCACGTAGATCGCGTACAGATTTGAGCCGCTCTTTTTCCACGAAGCGGACCATCCCTGCAAGAATGCGGCCCGGCAGCGAAGGTCCGGCATAGATCATGCCGGTGTAGAGTTGGACGAGATCGGCGCCGGCACGGATCTTTTCCAGTGCCGTCTCAGCGGTAGAGACGCCGCCGACGCCGATGATGGCGCGGTGCGGGCCAAGCAGTTTGCGCATCTTGGCCAACACGATGGTCGAGCGCTCGAACAACGGTTTTCCCGAAAGCCCGCCGGCCTCGCCGGCAAATTCGGCGTTGCGTAGATCCGGTCGCGCAATCGTGGTGTTGGAGACGATGATGCCGTCGATTGCTTTGTCGGTGACCTCGGCGGCGATGTCTTCCAACTCGGCCTCGACCAGGTCCGGCGCGATCTTGAGGAAAACGGGCGGTTGCGCCGCCGCACCCGCACGGGCGGCTATGACGCGCGAAAGGAGATCGCCGAGCTGCTGCCGCGCCTGCATGTTGCGCAGGCCGGGTGTGTTTGGCGACGAGATGTTGACCGTCAGATAGGTGGCGTATGGCGCAAACCTGATAACGCCGCGTTCATAGTCGCTGACGCGGTCTGTGCTGTCCTTGTTGGCGCCGATGTTGACGCCGACGATGCCGGGCCGACCCTTGCGGGCGGCAAGCCGTTTCTCAGCGGCTTCGTGCCCCTCATTGTTGAAGCCCAGCCGATTGATCACCGCTTCGTCCGATGTCAGCCGGAAGATACGCGGCTTCGGGTTGCCCGCCTGTGGCAGCGGCGTGATCGTGCCGACCTCCGCAAAACCGAAGCCGAGGCCAAGCAGGGGATCGGCAACCTCGGCGTTCTTGTCGTAGCCGGCAGCCATGCCGAGCGGATTGGGGAAATCGATGCCGCAGACGCTGACTTTCAGCCGGTCGTCGCGCACGGGACGCCCGGCGACCGGCAACCCGCATTTCAGCGCGGCGATCGACAGGCCGTGGGCGGCTTCAGGATCGAATGCGAACAGGAGCCTCTGGCCGAGCCGGTCAAACACGCTCATTCGGTCTCCAACGCCGGGAATTGGTGCAGGCCGTCGCTGCCGAGCGGCAATGGTTGCACCCAGACGACGGTCTTCAGCTCGAGCGGCCCGTAAAGATGCGGGAACAGCGCGCCGCCGCGCGAGACCTCGTATCTCAGCGCATCACCCAGCTTAGCTCCATCGATGGCGACCAGCAGCAGCCCGGTCTGGCCGGCAAAGTGTTTTGCTGCCGTTTCCTTGGCCTGGCCGGCGGTGGAAAAATGGATGAAGCCGTCGGCGACATCGATCGGCGCGCCGGTGAAGCGGCCGTCTCTTTCGGCCTCGCGCCACAGCGGTTCAGGTACTATCTTGTAGATAATCTGAGACATGATTGCGCTATAGTCCGAACCAACCATGCGGGGAAGGGTGCGCCAGAGTTCTTCCCCATTTCCGGCGCAAACATGCGATAATTGCGCTCGCTAGCCTATGGAGGACAATATGCGTCCGCAGCACGTCTTGATTCCCGCAGCGCTCGTCTCGCTCGTCGCGGCATCGGCCTTTTCCGAGGAAGCCGACCGCTACCGGCTGGAAAAGTCGGCCAACGGTTATGTCCGCATGGACACGCAGACCGGTGCGATGTCGATCTGCGAGGAACGTTCCGGCCAGCTCGTCTGCAAGATGGCGGCCGACGAACGCACCGCCTTCCAGGACGAGGTCGACCGACTGCAAAGTTCGGTCAAAGCGCTCGACGAGCGCGTCGTCAAGCTCGAAAACTCACTGTCCGCCCGCCTCGAGTCGACCTTGCCCAGCGAGGAGGATTTCAACAAGACGATGAGCTACATGGAGCGCTTCCTGCGCGGCTTCATGGGTATCGTCAAGGACATGGAAAAGGACAGCGGCGAAGATGGCGCCAAGCCCAATTCGCAAAAAACCTGAGCACCATGCGCCGGGAACCCGGCGCATGGCCTTTGCCGCTTGAAAACGGCTGATATCGCCGCATATTCGTTCGACAGATCCCGCAAGAAGCAGACAATCATCAATGGGATTCGGGGAGGGTCATGTGCCGTCAGGCTACACTTTCGTCATCGCCGACGACCATCCGCTTTTTCGCGGCGCGCTGAGAGAGGCGCTTGCCGGCGTCGGCAATGTTGCCGGCATTCATGAGGCCGGCGATTTCGAAAGTGCCAAGGCGCTGGTCTTGTCCAATGAGGATGTCGATCTGGTGTTGCTCGACCTGTCCATGCCGGGCGCGAGCGGCCTTTCCGGTCTGATCTCGTTGCGTGGCATCCATCCGACGGTGCCGCTGGTCGTGGTGTCGGCGCATGACGATCCGGTGACCATCCGGCGCGCACTCGATCTCGGCGCTTCGGGTTTCATCTCCAAATCGGCCAGCATGGAGGAGATCCGCAGCGCCGTGCGGTCGGTGCTTGCCGGCGATATTGCCGCGCCCACGGGCATCGATCTCGGCGTCGAGCGTGATCCCGAAATCTCCGATCTGATCAAGCGGCTGCAGGCGCTGACGCCGCAGCAGACGCGCGTGCTTGGCATGCTCGCGGAAGGACTGCTCAACAAGCAGATCGCCTACGAACTCGGAGTCTCAGAAGCGACGATCAAGGCGCATGTCTCGGCCATTCTGCAGAAGCTTGGCGTCGACAGCCGCACTCAGGCGGTGATCCTGCTGTCCAAGATCGGCAGCGACCCGCTGCCGGCAGCCAGCTGAGTTCGCATGCAGATTGACACCGTTACTCGGCCGCCGATGCCAGCGGCCTGACCCTGGCCATCATCGAGCGCAGCACCGCTGGTTTGAGAGGTTTGTTCATCACCGGCACGTCGAGCCTGCCGGCACTGGCGCGCACCTCGCTCGATCGGTCGGCGGTTACCAGCACGGCCGGCATGTCCTGGCCGTGTATCGCGCGCAGTTTAGCGATCACTTCAAGACCGGTCTCGCCGTCGAGATGGTAGTCGGCAAGCACGATGTCGGGGCGACGCATGACCGATCCCTCGAGATCCTCCGAGCCCGAAAACGTCTCGACGCTGCAGCCCCAGCCTTCGAGCAATAGCCGCATGCCGTCGAGGATGCGGGCGTCGTTGTCAATGCAGAGTACGCGGAGCCCGGCAAGCGAAGCAGCAGTGCGGACCGGCGCCTTCGCCGCGACCTCGCGCCGCGGCTCCTGCGCTGCCGCGACCGGCAGAATGACGGAAAAGCGCGTACCTTTGCCTGGGTTCGAAAAGATCCGGATTTCCAGGCGCAAGACGCGAGCGATGCGGTCGACGATGGAGAGGCCGAGGCCGAGGCCTTCGGCCTCGCGCGCACCCTCGTCGAGCCGGGTGAATTCGCGGAAGACCGTGTTCAGCTTGTCGCCGGCAATGCCGATGCCGGTGTCGATCACCTGTATCTCGACCAGTTCGCCGCGCCGCCGCACGCCGACTAGGACGTGGCCGTGGCGTGTGTATTTGACGGCGTTGGATATGAGGTTCTGGATCAGGCGGCGTAAGAGATTGCGATCCGTCATCACGCTGAGCGACGACGGCACGATCGTCAGGCCGAGCTTCCTCTCGGCGGCAAGCGGCTGGAAGTCGTTGCCGATCTGTCGCAGCAGTTCGCCCAGGCTGAAGACGGTGTCGTCCGGTTTCATCGCGCCGGCATCGAGACGGGAGATGTCGAGCACCGCGCCGAGAATGGTCTCGACCGATTCCAGCGAGGATTCGATGTTGATCGCCGCCTTGCCTGCCCGCCCCTTGCCGGCCTTTTCGATCAGCGACGAGCAATAGAGGCGGGCGGCGTTCAGGGGCTGCAGGATGTCGTGGCCGGCGGCAGCAAGGAAGCGCGTCTTGCCGAGATTGGCCTCCTCTGCCAGCATCTGCGCCTGTGCCAACTCCTCGTTGACGCGGGTCAGTTCGACGGTGCGGTCCTTGACGCGCTGTTCGAGCGATTCATTGGCGCGCTTGAGCGCCAGATCCTGCTCGACGCGTCCGGAGATGTCGGCATAGGTGGCGACGATACCGCCGTCAGGCATCGGGTTGGACCGCAATTCAAGGATGCGGCCGCTGGTCTTCAGCTCCATCTGCCAGGGGCTGACGAAACTGGTGAGGCGGTTGAGCATCGCCACCCGCTGGTCGGCCGGAATATCGCCACGCTCGGCAAGGTGGCGCAAGATGCGGTCGAGCGAGACGCCGACCTGGCCCATTTCGTCGGGCAGATCGAATAGCGCTCGATACTGGCGGTTCCAGCAGATCAGCCGGAAGTCCCTGTCGAAGACGGTGATTCCCTGCTCCATCTGGTCGAGCGCGATCTGCAGCAGGTCGCGATTGTGCTGCAGCGCCTCGGTGGCGTCGTCGAGCAGGCGGAAGGCATCCTTGGATTCGCGGTCGTTGCGGCGCAGCAGCAGCGACAGGATCAGCCGCGCCGAAGATGAGCCGACGGCACTCGCCAGAAGCTGCTCGGAGAAACGGATGACGTCCATGCTGGCCTGCTCGTTGCCGTGCAACGAAGCACCACTGCTCTCTTCGAACGTTTGAAATGACCGCTCGGTGCGTTCGACGCCGAGATAGCGCGCGATGGTATCCTTGAGGTCATTGACGGTGACAGTGGTGCGGAAGCGGCGCAGGCTCGGCATCGGGCTCGCCTCGCGCGGCACGAAGATCGACGCCTGGATGCGTTCCAGCGGCACAGAAGCGCGCGATAGCGAGCCGAGCACGAAGAACAGCGTGTTGATCGACAGGCTCCACAAGACGCCGTGGTTCAGCGGCTCGGCGACGGTGCCGAACAGCGCTTGCGGCCGCAACGCTTCGAAACCGAACAGGCCGTGGACGACGATGCCGGTATCGGAGGCAGCCAGCGACGGCAGCAGCAGCGTGTAGCTCCAGACGACGATGCCGGCGACCATGCCGAGTGCTGCACCCCTGCCGTTGGCGCCGCGCCAGATCAACCCGCCGATCAATGCCGGCGCGAACTGCGCGATCGCGGCGAACGACATCAGGCCGATCGAGGAGAGCCGCGCGCTGTCGGTGCTCTCGCGATAGTAGAGGAAGGCGATGAACAGCATGATGAAGATCGCCGCCCGCCGCACGTTGAGGATTAGTGTCGACCAATCCTCGTTCTCGGAAGTCGTGGTCCTGAGCAGGCGGCGCACGAACAGCGGAATGACGAGGTCGTTGGAGATCATGATCGACAGCGCGACGCTTTCCACGATCACCATCGCGGTCGCCGCCGACAGGCCGCCGATGAAGGCCGCCATGGCCAACAGATCGTGACCGCTGAGCAGCGGCAGCGACAAGACGTAGAGATCGCTGCTGGTTCTGGTGCCGACCAGCGCCAGGCCGGCGAGCGCAATCGGCGGCACGAAAAGGTTGATCGCCACCAGATAGAGCGGAAACACCCATGTCGCGGTGCGCAGCTCGGCCTCGCTGCGGTTCTCGACGATGGTGACGTAGAATTGGCGCGGCAGCATGATGATGGCGAAACCGCTCAAACATGTCAGCACCAGCCAGGTGGCGAGCGATGTGCTGTAGCTCATCGCCTGCTGCACTTGCGTATTCTCGGCGAGCTTGTCGACCATGTCGCCTGGGCCACCGAAGATCAGGAAGGTCACCATCAGGCCGATCGCCAGGAAGGCGGCGAGCTTGACCACGGTTTCGACCGCCACCGCCAGCACCAATCCGTCCTGGTGCTCGGTGGCGTCGGCGTGACGCGTGCCGAACAGCACCGCAAACAGCGCAAGCAGCATGGCGACGACGAGTGAGATGTCGCTGAGGAAGGGATCGAAAGAGGGCGGCGAGCCGGTATAATGCTCGACCATCAGGCTGACCGAGCCGGAAATCGCCTTCAACTGCAGCGCCATATAGGGCACTGCGCCGACCGTCGCGATCAACGTGGCGATCGCCGCTACGGCAAAACTCTTGCCGTAGCGGGCACCGAGGAAATCGGCGATCGACGTGATCTTCTCGGTCTTGGCCAGCCTGACGATACGCCGAAGCAACGGGAAGCCGAACACGAATACCAGCACCGGTCCGGTATAGATGCCGAGGAATTCGAGGCCGCGCTCGGAGGAAAGGCCGACCGAACCGAAGAATGTCCATGAGGTACAGTAGATGGCCAGGCTGAGCGCATAGATAAAGGGGCGGGCCTTGCCAGGCCCCGATGGCACCGAGCGTCGGTCGCCGAGGCTGGCGATGACGAACAGCAACGTCACATAGGCGATCGCGATGATGACGATGAACCAGCCCTGCACGGCCTGAAAATCCTCCCTTGCCGATTTTGCACCCGGCTTGCTGAGACGCAATCACAGCTTGGCGATCAAGTCCATCGCGGCTTTCGGCGCAGGATGGCAGCGGCTTCGACGATCCTGGCCGGTGGAAACCGTCTTTTGCGCATGTTGCAACCGGAGGTTTTTGCTATTGTGGCGTGGGCCGGACGAAGCGGGCAGAGGCGCCGGCACGGTCCGTCATGACAGGAGGGTCGAATGCTGAAAGAATTCCAGGAGTTCATTTCCCGGGGCAACGTGATGGACCTGGCCGTCGGCGTCATTATCGGCGCCGCCTTCGGCAGAATCGTCGATTCGCTGGTCAACGACATCATCATGCCCATCGTGGGCGCGATTTTGGGCGGACTGGACTTCAACAATTACTTCTTGGCACTGTCCTCTGCCGTCAACGCGACCTCGCTGGCCGAAGCCAAGAAGCAGGGCGCCGTTTTCGCTTATGGCAGCTTTATCACCGTGGTGCTGAACTTCATCATTCTCGCCTTCATCATCTTCTTGATGGTCAAGGCGGTGAATAATCTCCGCAGGCGGCTAGAACAGCAGAAGCCCGCCACCCCTACGGCTCCGCCGGCCGATGTCGCGCTGCTCACCGAAATTCGCGATCTCCTCGCCAGGAAATAATCCGAAGGCAGTTCGCTGGACCAAAACCCCGGTCGTTTTCGGCCGGGTTTTCTGTTTTCGCCTGCCGCAAAACACGCTAGCAGTCCGGAAGACGAAAACGGATCTATCATGACCTTGATCGAGAATTTGCGCGCCGAGGCTCGGGCCGCGCCGGAAAGCGGCATTGTCGCCGTCATGAATCGCGGCCGCGACCGCGACGGCATGATCCCGCTTTGGGCCGGCGAGGGCGACCTGCCGACGCCCGCCTTCATCACCGATGCCGCTGCCCGGGCGCTGGCCGGCGGCGAGACCTTTTATACCTGGCAGAGGGGCATCCCCGAGCTGAGGCAGGCGCTCGCCCGCTATTACATCAGGCATTTCGGCAGGAGCTTCGCCGAGGAAGAATTCATTGTCACCGGTTCGGGCATGCATGCCATCCAGCTGGCGCTCGACGCCGTCGCTGGGAAGGGCGACGAGGTCGTCTACCTGTCGCCGGCCTGGCCGAACTTCGCCGCTGCCGCCAGCCTGGCGGGCGCCATCCCGGTCGCGGTCACGCTCGACCAGTCCGGCAATGGCTGGTCCTGCGACGTCGGCAAGATCGAGGCGGCGATCACGCCAAGGACAAAGGCGCTGTTCGTCAACACGCCGTCCAACCCGACCGGCTGGACTGCCGACAGGGAGACGCTGCAGGCGATCCTCGACCTTGCCCGCGAAAGGGGCCTGTGGATCATCGCCGACGAGATCTATTCGCTGTTCCACTACGGCGACAGTCGCGCGCCTTCCTTCATCGACATCATGGCCGACGAGGATCGTATCCTGTTCGTCAACAGTTTTTCCAAGAACTGGGCGATGACCGGCTGGCGCGTCGGCTGGATCAAGATCCATCCTTCGCTGCAGCAGGTGTTCGAGAACCTGGTCCAGTATTCGACCTCAGGCGTCGCCCAGTTCATGCAGCGCGGCGCCGTCGTCGCGCTCGATGAAGGCGACGTCTTCATCGCTGAGCAGGTGGAGCGGGCAAGGGCTGCGCGCGACCTGGTCTGCGGCATCCTGGCTGCGACCGGCAGGGCACGCTTTACCGTCCCGCAGGGAGCGTTCTATCTGTTCTTCGCGGTCGACGGCATCACTGATTCACGCGCCACCGCCTTCGACATGATCGATCGCGCCAATGTCGGCCTGGCACCCGGAACCGCCTTCGGTCCCGGCGGCGAGGCCTTCCTCAGGCTGTGCTTCCACCGCCGCCTCGACCAACTCGAGGAAGCGGCGCACCGGCTGGCGAAGTGGATGAAGACTGCTTGAGGGCGCCGGAGCCTGAGGCGACCTCAGCCGCCGGACTTCGGCACCAGCAACGGAATGACGCGGTCGCTCTCGGCTACTGAAGGCCCGCCCGCCGAGCCGTAAGGAATGCCCAAAGCATCCCAGGTCTCGACCAGCGCGTCCTGAAGTTGCGCGATCAACTGATCCGAATGGAACGGCGTCGGCGTGATGCGCAGTCGCTCCGTGCCGCGCGGCACGGTCGGGTAGTTGATCGGCTGGATGTAGATGCCGTGGACGCCGAGCAGGCGGTCGCTGGCCATCTTGCAGAGCTCGGGATCGCCGACCAGCAGCGGCACGATGTGGGTAGCGGACTCCATCACCGGCAAGCCGGCGGCACCAAGTATCTCCTTGGTCCGTGTCGCCTGGCGCTGCTGCGCGTCGCGCTCGGCCTGCGAGCGCTTCAGATGGCGGATCGACGTGGTCGCCGCGGCGGCGATGGCCGGCGGCAGCGCCGTGGTGAAGATGAAGCCCGGCGCATAGGAGCGCACGGCATCGATCACGGCACTTGTGCCGGTGATATAGCCGCCGAGCGTGCCGAATGCCTTGGCCAGCGTGCCTTCGATGATGTCGATACGGTCGGCCAGCCCTTCGCGCTCGGTGATGCCGCCGCCGCGCGGTCCGTACATGCCGACGGCATGGACCTCGTCGATATAGGTCATGGCATTATAGCGCTCGGCGAGATCGACGATCTGCTTGATCGGCGCGATGTCGCCATCCATCGAATAGACGCTCTCGAAGACGATCAGTTTGGCGCGCTCGCGGCCCGCCGCCTGCAGCAGGCTTTCGAGATGCGCGACGTCGTTGTGGCGGAAGATCTTCTTCTCGGCGCCGGAACGCCGCACGCCTTCGATCATCGAGGCGTGGTTGAGTTCGTCCGAGACGATCAGGCAATTGGGCAGGAGCCGCGCAATGGTCGAGATCGAGGCTTCGTTGGAGACGAAACCGGAGGTGAAGACCAGTGCGGCTTCCTTGTCGTGCAGGTCGGCCAGTTCCAGTTCGAGTTCGACCAGCGGGTTGCTGGTGCCGGAGATATTGCGGGTGCCGCCGGCGCCAGATCCCATCTTGCCGGCAGCGTTCTGCATTGCGGTGATGACATCTGGATGCTGGCCCATGCCAAGATAGTCGTTGGAGCACCAGACGGTGATTTCCTGGGCGCGGCCGTTGGCTCGCCAGATGGCACGGGGGAATTTTCCTACGATGCGCTCGAGGTCGGCGAAGATGCGGTAGCGACGCTCGGCATGGAGTTGGTCGATCGCATCTTCGAAGAACCGCTGGTAATTCATATCGGCTTTCCAATTTTTGCGAGGGATCATAATCATTGCTCTATTCGACGTCCACCTGGCCTTTTTGGTCAAAATGCCACGCCCAAGGCCTGTTCCTAACGAGCGCGGATCATGGCCTATTCCCTTGATGTGCATGAATTTTGTTTCAAGACTATGCCACGCGCCGATGAGACCGGTTACCACAGATACTGATGGGCATGTACTAATGGCCTAGCGGCAGTCTTTCCAGTAAGGCGGGTGTTGAGACAGTTCCCGACAAATCTTGAGCAGCGAGGACATGGGATGACGGTTTTGGTGACAGGCGGTGCCGGCTATATCGGCAGCCATATGGTCTGGGAGCTGCTGGACGCGGGCGAGAGCGTCGTCGTCCTCGACCGGCTTTCGACCGGTTTCGAATGGGCGGTTGCGCCCGAGGCAAAGCTCGTCGTCGGCGATGTCGCCGACAAGGAGCTGGTCGGCTCGATCATCCGTGACAACAAGGTCGATGCGATCATCCATTTCGCCGGCTCCATCGTGGTTCCCGAATCGGTCGCCGATCCGCTCGGCTATTACGAGAACAACACCTGCAAGACCCGCACGCTGATCGAGACCGCGGTGCGCGAAGGCGTGCCCAATTTCATCTTTTCCTCGACCGCCGCCGTCTATGGCGGCGCCGGGCTGGAACCGGTGCGCGAGGATGCCCGCCTTGCACCGGAATCCCCCTACGGCCTGTCCAAGCTGATGAGCGAATGGATGCTGCGCGACGCCGCAATTGCCTACGGCTTGCGCTATACGGCGCTGCGCTATTTCAACGTCGCCGGCGCCGATCCGAAAGGCCGCACCGGCCAGTCGACGCCGGGCGCCACGCATCTGATCAAGGTCGCCGCCGAGACGGCGCTCGGCAAGCGACCGTTCATGCAGGTGTTCGGCACCGATTATCCGACACCCGACGGCACCTGCATGCGCGATTACATCCATGTCAGCGATCTGGCGGCAGCACACCGGCTGGCGCTCGAGCGGCTGCGCGCCGGCGGGACCAGCCTTGTCGCCAATTGCGGCTATAGCCACGGCTATTCGGTGCTCGAGGTGATCGACAGCGTTCGCCGCGTCTTTGGCCACGATTTCGAGGTGCGGATGGGCGAGCGTCGTCCGGGCGACGCCGCGGCGGTGGTTGCCAATTCGGAGCTGGCGCGCCGCGAACTCGGCTGGACGCCGCAGCGCGACGATCTCGACCAGATTGTCGCCGACGCGCTCGCCTGGGAGCGCATCCTGACCGGCAAGAATTCGGCGCGGAGCTGAGAGCGTTTCGGCCGTATTCGGTCCTTTGGGGGCGGCATGAAGATATTGGTCCTTGGCGCTGGCGTCGTCGGCACGGCCGCTGCCTATTACCTGGCCAGCGACGGCCACGAGGTAACCGTGATCGAGCGCCATCCGGCGGCGGCGCGCGGCACCAGTCGATCGAATGCCGGGCTGGTGTCGCCAGGCGACGCCACCGCCTGGGCTTCGCCCGCCGCGCTGAAAACATTCCTGCGCGCGCTTTACAACCATGATCTCGGCATCAAGGTGCGGCTGCGCTTCGATCCCTATTTTCTCGCCTGGAGCCTGCGCTTCCTCAGGCAGTGCACGCAGGCACGGCTGCGCGCAAACAGCCAGGTCAAGCTCCGCTTGGCGCTTTATTCGCGCGACTGCATCAACGCCATCTCCGCCGACACCGGCATCCACTATGATGAGCGCAAGAAGGGCATCCTCTATTTCTTCCGCTCGCAGCAGAGTTTTGACAGCGGCACCGACAATTATCGCTATCTCGCCGAACACGGCCTGCCGATCGAGATCGTCGGCCGCGACCGGCTGGTCGAGCTCGAGCCGGGCCTTGCCGGGGCCAAGGACAGAATAGCCGGCGGCGTCTATTCGCCGATCGACCAGACCGGCGATTCCAGCCAATTCACCCAAAACCTCGCTGCCTATGCCGCCGAGAAACTCGACGTCCAATTTCTCTACGGCACATCAGTCGAAGGCCTCGACATCGAAGGCGATCGGGTGCGCGCGGTGATGACCTCGGCCGGCCCGGTCGCCGGCGACGCCGTGGTCATCTCGATGGGGCCGGAAAGCGGCTTGCTCGGCCGCCGCTACGGCATCGATCTTCCGGTCTATCCAGTAAAGGGCTACACCGCGACGATCCCGCTGGAGGACGAGAGCAAGGGGCCGACCCTGGGCGGCGCCGACGAGGATCAGCTCATCGCCTATTCCAGGCTCGGCAACCGGCTGAGGCTTGCTTCAACCGCCGAGTTCACCGGCTTCGACCGCAGCCACAAACCGAGCGATTTCGCCGCCATGTTCAGGACCGGCAAGGAGCTTTTCCCGGGCGCCTTCGACGAGAAGAAGGCCGAACTTTGGGCCGGTCTGCGGCCAATGATGCCGAACTCGGTGCCGGTCATCGGCCGGGCCCGCTACCACAATCTCTATCTCGACACCGGTCATGGCCATGTCGGCTGGACCATGGCCTGCGGCTCGGGAAAATTCCTCGCCGATCTGGTCGCCGGCCGAAAGCCGGAGATCGATCCGCAAGGGCTGGCCTACAAGGGCTAGTGAGCGCGGCGCCCTGTCCGCATCATGTCTGTTTTCGGCCCTGCGCGTCGACCGCCGCATGCCACGAGCGGGCATAGTTCGCCCAGGCTGGATCGGCCGGCGGTTCGATCCGTTCGCCTTTGCCTTGGACCATTCTTTGGTCCGACGCCAGCAAGGCTGCGCCGATGCTGGTTCCGGTTGCTGCCTCGGACGCAATGACGGGGCGCCCTGTCGCTGCAGCAAGCATGCGCGTGAAAAGCCGGTTGCGGGCGAATGGACCCTCGACGATAGCAGGGCCGTCGGCGCCGATCAGATCGAGGCAGGTCGCGGTCATCAGCGCCAGATAGAAAGAGACGGCGGCAAAGCGCTGGCCGTTGCGGATGGCGTCGGCGTTGAGCCATGTGGCAACGTGGTGCGGGAACGGCCCCGAGCCCTGTTGTGTGGCCGGCAGCAGCAGGACCGCTCTGGCGAACACCGCCTCGACATCGTCTTCGGTCCAGTCTTCCGATTGGCCCTCCGTCAGCAGCGAAAACTCACGGCCGCCCATGAAGCGCGCCGAGGGAACTGGATCACCGAGCGCATTGACGTTGACCAGCGTGTCGCGCGTCGGGTCGAGTTCGACCTTCCTGCCACCGACCGCCATCGATACCACCCAGGTGCCGGTTGAGACGACGGAGAAAGGCGGCTTGTCGGACAGAATATGCGGCAGCAGCGAGGCGTTGGAATCGTGCAGGCCGCAAAACACCGGCGTCTGCGGGTCGAGCCCGGTTCGCGTGGCAAGGGCGGGCAGGATCGGGCCAAGGCGATCCTTCGCCGGCCGCACCGGCGCCATCAGCCGGCGCCATTGCATCTTGTCGACCAGCGACGAAAACTCCGCTCTCCACGGGTTCCACAGATCGGTGTGACAGCCGAGCGAGGTCACTTCGTTGGCAGCGACACCGGTCAGGCGCAACGCCCAATATTGCGGATACATCAGCATCGCGGCGGCTTTTGCGAACTCCGCCGGGAAGTTCCTCTGCTGCCAGAAGAACTGTGCGCCGAGATTGAGGCCGACCGGCAGGCGCGGCGTGCCCGTCTCGGCGAAAGCCGGACGGATCGCGGCGTAGTCCCCGGCAAGAGCGTCGGGTCCGGCGAATTCATAGTCGAGCACCGGCAGTGCCAGTTTGCCGGCAGCGTCGACCAGTACGCCCGTCGCGCCATGGGTGGTGATCGATATCGCGTCGATGCGCCGTTCGCGATTGATCCCGGCGAGGCTGTCGAGGATGAACGACCACAGCAGCTCGACATCGTGGTGCGGGTAGGGACCGTCGGCAACGGGTGCGTTGGCCATCCGGCGCAGCGCGACTTCGCGCATATCGGCGAGATCGACCAGCGCCACCTTGGCATTGGTCTTGCCGATGTCGATGACGGCGACGTGGCGGGTCATTCCATATGGAACATTGTTTCCAGCGGCACTGCCACCGGCTCGTTATCAGGCTTGGTTTCCATGATGTCGGCCATTTCGACCCACCAGCGCTGCATCACCGGGTGTTTCGGCAATTCGTCCATGCCGTGGCCGTCGCGGCGCCACAGCACGCCGAACAAAATGTTGGTCTCTTCGTCGAGATGGATCGAATAATCGGAAACGCCGGCCTGCTTGAGCAGCGTGATCAGCGACGGCCAGATGTCGTCGTGGCGTCTTTTGTATTCGGCCTTCATGCCGGGATTGAGCTTCATCTTGAACGCGTATTTCTCGGCCATCAGCTGAAGCGCTCCCGCCGCACGCGCCGCCAGACGATCGGCAGCGCGATGACGATGATCAGCAGCAGGCCGATGAAGATCGACATGACGATGCCAGGCACATTGAGCAGGCCGAGGCCGAAGGTAACCAGCCCCATGATGAAGGCGGCCAGCACCACGCCCACTATGCTGCCGGCGCCGCCCAGAATGCTGACGCCGCCGAGCACTACCATGGTGATGACTTCCAATTCGTAGCCTTGCGCGATCGACGGTCGGGTCGAGCCGAGGCGCGAGGTGATCAGCACCGAGGCGATGCCCGCCATCAGGCCGGTCAGGCAGAACAGGATGAATTTGATGCGGCCGACGCGCACGCCGGAAAACTGTGCCGCGACCGGATTGTTGCCGATGGCGAAGACGCGGCGGCCGAAACTCGTCCGGTGCAGCAGGAACCAATAGATGACGGCCGCGACGAGGAAGAACGCCAATTCGAACGACACCACCCACCAGACATAGCCCTGACCGAAGAAGGCGAAGCTCGAGGGATAGCCCTTATAGGCCTGGTCGCCGAGGACGATGAAGGCGATGCCGCGAAACAGGCTCATCGTGCCGATGGTGATGACGATCGACGGCAATCCCAGCCTGGTGACGAGCAGCCCGTTGAAGGCGCCGCAGCCGAGCCCGACCAGGATACCGATCGCCACCAGCACCGGCGTGCCGGCGCCGGCCTGCACCGCCATGCCCATCATCGTCGACGCCAATGCAATGATGGCGGCGACCGACAGGTCAATCTCGCCGGAAATGATCAGCAGCGCCATGGCGAGCGCGATCAGCGCCTTTTCGGTGAAGTTGAAGGTCAAGTCCGACAGCGACCACGCGTCGAGGAAATAGGGCGAGGCGAAGCTGTTGACGGCGAAGATGGCGACCGCCACCGCCACCAGCAGCGCCTCCCACGAGAAGATCGCCGCGTTGAATGGCTTGTCGAGCCGGTCGGGAATGTGGCGTGGGGCAGGGGTGTCGGTCATGCCGCTTCCGCCTTTTTGAGGATGATGCGGCCTTGCCGGCGTTCGCCGCGCGCGTTGAGCACCACTGCCAGGATGATGGCGCTGCCCGAAATCGCCATCTGCCAGAAGGGTGAGATGTTGATGACCGGCAGCGCGTTGGAGATGATGCCGAGGAACAGCGCACCGAGCACCGCGCCGCCGACCGAGCCGATGCC
This sequence comes from Mesorhizobium robiniae, assembly GCF_040545535.1. Classification (NCBI taxonomy): domain Bacteria; kingdom Pseudomonadati; phylum Pseudomonadota; class Alphaproteobacteria; order Hyphomicrobiales; family Phyllobacteriaceae; genus Mesorhizobium; species Mesorhizobium robiniae. Next base: position 401,954 of record NZ_JBEPMC010000002.1, on the reverse strand, counting down.
GCCGGCGATCGAGATACCGCCGATGACGCAGGCGGCGATGATGTTGAGCTCGTAGCCGTTGGCGACCTCGACCGAGGCGATGACGTAGCGCGAGATCCAGAGATAGCCGCAGAGACCGCCGATCATCCCCGAAATGCAGAAGACGATGAATTTGGTGCGGCCGACATCGATGCCGGCATAGACCGATGCGGTCGGGTTGACGCCGATGGCGTAGATCGAGCGGCCGAGCGCGGTGCGCGTCATCAAGAGGAAGAACAGTGCGATGACCAGTATGGCGATCCACGACAGGACCGGAATGCCGAGGAAAGCAGCGCGCTGCAGGCCGATGAAATCAGGGCTCATCTGATCGGCATTGACCCAGGCGCCGCCCGAAATGACGAAGGTGGCGCCGCGGTAGATGGTGAGCGTGCCGAGCGTCACTACGATCGACGGGATATTCAGCCGCCAGACAAGCAAGCCGTTGATCGCGCCGAGCACCAGTCCGACCAGTAGTGCGATGACGATCAGCAGCGGGATCGGGATTGCCGGATGCGCTGCGTTCAGCATCGCTACCACCATTCCGGTGAAGCACAGGTTCGACGCCATCGACAGGTCGATCGAGCGGGTCAGGATCACCACCATCTGTCCCAGCGCGAGGATCATCAGGATCGAGGTGTCGTTGAACACCTGGCGCAGATTTCCGAGGGCGGCAAAGCCCGGAAAGCGCATCGAGATCAGCCCGATCAGCACGACGATTGCCGCGAGCAACCAGACTTCGCGGTATTTGAGAAGAGCCTTCATGCCGCGATCCCCGCTGCCGTCTTGACCAGCGTTTCGGCGTCGAGCCCCTTATTGTCGTAGACCGAGGCGATACGGCCCTCGCGCATGACGACGACGCGGTCGGACATGCCGAGAATCTCGGGCAGTTCGGACGACACCATGATGACCGACAGGCCTTGCGTGACGAGCTCAGCCATGAAGCCGTGCACGGCGGCTTTCGAGCCAATGTCGATGCCTTTCGTCGGTTCGTCGAGGATGATCACCTTAGGCGCCGTCGCCAGCCATTTGGCGATCACGATCTTCTGCTGGTTGCCACCCGACAGCGTGCCGACATCCTGGCTGAGCGAGGAGGCGCGCAAATCGAGCCGCTCGGTATAGGAGCGGGCCAGCGCGAACTCTTCCGCGAGCTGTAGCACGCCCGATTTGGATGTGCGCTTGAGCGAGGGCAGCGAAATATTCTGGAAGATCGGCAGGCCGATCACCACGCCCTGCTTGCCGCGCTCTTCCGGCACATAGACGATGCCGGCATCGATCGAATCCGCCGCAGATTTCGGCACGATTGTCTTGCCTTCCAGCGTGATCGTGCCGCTGCTGGTGCGGGTGATGCCTGATATCGCCTGCATCACTTCGCTGCGGCCGGCGCCGACAAGGCCGTAGAAGCCGAGGATTTCGCCTCTATGCAGCTCGAAGCCGATGTCGTCGAACTCGGTCGGATGCGACAGGCCGGAGACGGTGAGCACCGGCGCGCCGATCTCGGCCCTGCGCTGCGGAAAGATATGATCGACGGCGCGGCCGACCATCATGCGCACGATCTGGCTCTGGCCGGCGTCCTTGATCAGGCCTTCGCCAACCATCTCGCCGTCGCGGAACACCGTATAGCGGTCGGCAATGCGGTAGATCTCGTCGAACTTGTGGCTGATGAACAGGATCGCCTTGCCCTCGCTTTTCAGGAACTCGATCAGCAAAAACAGCTCTTCGATCTCCTTCAGCGAAAGCGCTGCGGTCGGCTCGTCCATGATGACGATCTGCGCGTCGATAGACATGGCGCGGGCGACGGCGACGAGATGCTTGTTGGCGATGCCGAGGTCCTTCAGCCGCGCATCGGCGTCGATGTGCCCGGCACGCATCGTGTCCAGCACCTCGCGAGCGTTTTTGCGCATGGTGCGCCAGTCGATGGTGCCGAAGCGGGTGCGCGGCGCGTGGCCGAGAAAGATGTTCTCGGCCACCGTCAGGTCGTCGAACAACACGGTTTCCTGGTGGATGGCGGTGATGCCGTGCCCGAAGGCGGCATGGGCGCTGGGCAAGGTGACGGCCTGGCCGTCGATGCTGATGGTGCCAGTGTCAGGCTGATAGATGCCGGTCATGATCTTGACCAGCGTCGACTTGCCGGCGCCGTTTTCGCCGATCAGCGCGGTTACCTGGCCGGGATAGAGCGACAGGCTGACATCATGCAGCGCGCGCACGCCGGGAAAACTCTTCGAGATCCCGGACAGCGTCAGGCGCGGAGCCGGAGCCAAAGGCTGCTCGATCGTCGGGTTGAGTTGGGCTGTCGTGTCCATAGTCGTATCAAGCCCTGAAGCAAGGTTCGTTTGAAGGCGCGGCGGGGCCTGAGCCCCGCCGCGCAAGGTTGAAGGCTCCAGGATCAATAGATCTTGGAGAATTCTTCGATGTTCGACTTGTCGAACTTGAAGGGCGGAGCCATTGCAGCCGAATTGGTGTCGTCGAGCGTGACCTTGCCGACGCGGCCGATCGACAGCGTCGCACCCGGCTTGGCTTCTTCCTTCTTCACCGCCAGGTCATGGGCGAGGTAGACTGCCGAATAACCGAGATCGATCGGATTCCACAGCGCAACCGCCTGGCTGGCGCCGTTGTCGATGAACTTCTTGAACTCCGACGGCAGCGCCAGGCCGGTGACGTTGACCTTGCCGATCAGGTTCTCGTCGGTCACCACCTGGGCGGCGGCAACGACGCCGACCGTGGTCGGGGCGATGATCGCCTTGAGGTTCGGATAGGATTTTAGCAGGCCCTTGGCCTCGTCCGTGCTCTTGGCCGAGTCGTCGTCGCCATAGACGGTGGCGACGAGGTTGATCTTGGGGAATTTCTCCGGCAGCACCTTCTTGGCCGCGTCGATCCAGGCGTTCTGGTTGGTCGCGGTGGACGAAGCCGACAGGATGGCGACATCGCCGCCTTCCGGCAGATAGTCGGCGGCAAGCTTGATGATGGTCTCGCCGATCAGGTTGGTGTCGGACGGGTTCAGGTGAAGCTGGCGGCCTTCCGGGGCGACACCCGAATCCCATGAGATGACGGTGATGCCGCGATCCATCGCCTTCTTCAGCGCTGGAACCAGCGCGTCGGCGTCATTGGCCGAAATCGCGATGGCGTTGACCTTCTGGGCGATCAGCGAATTGATCACTTCGATCTGCGCTTCGGCGGTCGCCTTGGTCGGGCCGGTGTAGATGATGTCGACGCCGCCGAGTTCCTTGGCCGCCTCTTCGGCGCCCTTGTTGGCGGCATCGAAGAAGCCGTTGCCGAGTGACTTCACCACCAGGGCGATCTTGACGTTCTCGGCATAGGCGGCATTCACGAACATGGCGGCGGAGATCGCCGCCGTAACCATCAATTTCTTCAGAAAGCTCATCGAAAATCCTCCCTTGAGCGTTGCATTCCATCGCCGCTGCGAGCCTCAGGCCTGCAGCGAAGATTCTTCCTTATCGCCTAGCGCTGTGCGGGCGACGATCAGGGCCACTCCAGCGGCTTCCAGCATCTTGGCCTCGCGATCCTCGATGCCGTCGTCAGTGATGACGGTGGCGATGCGCGACAGCCCGCACAGGATCAGGCTCGAGCGTTTGCGGAACTTCGACGAATCGATCAGCACCACCAGCTCGTCGGCCTGATCGATCAGTTTCTGCTCGGCCTGAATCAGCAGCGGATCGCCTTCCATCAGGCCCAACGGCCCGAGCCCTTGCGCGCCCATGAACATGCGGCGGGCATAGAAATTGCGCGTCACGTCATTGTCGAAGGGCGACAGGATGATGTTCTGCTCGCGGTAGATGGTGCCGCCCGACAGCATCACCGTGTTCTTGGAATGCTTGAGCAGGTGCTCGGCGATCGGGAAGGAATTGGTGAAGATCGGCATGCGGCGGCCGGTCAGGAAATGCACCATCTGGAAGGTGGTGGTGCCGCCATTGATGATGATCGGCTCGCCGTCCTTGCAGAGTTCCACCGCATCCCGCGCGATCGCTCGCTTCTGCGAAGCGTTGATCGTCTCGTTGACCGAAAAGGGCCGGCCGGCAAGGCCGATGAACTGCGGTGGGGTGATCGCTTCGGCGCCGCCACGCACGCGGCGCAGGCGCTTTTGCACATGCAATGCGGCGATGTCACGCCGGATCGTCGCCTCGGACGAGTCCGTCAGGTCGACCATCTCCTGCACCGTCACCACAGGCTTTTCCTGGACGGCGGACAGAATGATCCTGTGGCGCTCTTTTTCGTGCATGGTTCCTCCCTGCCTCAGCATCTAGGCACCCAAAACGCGCAGTGTCAATCATTTCCGATCAGATAAATTGTTTGTGCAATGCAATATGATTGATATTGATCGTTTGTGATTGACAACGCCGCCGCTTGCGTAGAAATTCGGAAAAAAGGGACCGCGCCGTTTTGCGGTCTCGCGTCACGGGAGGATACCTATGCTCGACAAGCGCTCCGGCACGCGCCTCGCCAATCTTTGGGATGAGGCGAAAGCCCAGGCAATGAGCGAGCCGGAACGTCTCGTCTATCGCTCGAATGTTCTCGGCTCCGACAAGCGCGTCACCAACTATGGCGGCGGCAACACCTCTTCCAAGATCTGGCAAAAGGATCCGCTCACCGGGCAGAGCGTGGAGGTGTTGTGGGTCAAGGGCTCGGGTGGCGACAGCGCCTCGATCAAGCTGGACGGTTTCGCCACGCTCTACATGGACAAGCTCAGGGCGCTGAAGGGCCTCTATCGTGGCCTCGATCACGAGGACGAGATGGTGGGCTATCTGCCCCATTGTACGTTCAATCTTAACCCACGCGCGGCCTCGATCGACACGCCGCTGCACGCTTTCGTGCCGAAGCCCCATGTCGATCACATGCATCCCGACGCCATCATCGCCATTGCTGCGGCGAAGGATTCCAAGGCGCTGACCAAGGAGATCTTCGGCGACGCGATCGGCTGGCTGCCATGGAAGCGTCCGGGCTTCGAGCTCGGCCTGTGGCTGGAAAAATTCTGCGTTGAAAACCCAGAGGCTAAGGGCGTCGTACTGGCAAGCCATGGCCTGTTCACCTGGGGCGACACCCCTAGAGAATGCTACGAGACGACGATCTCGGTGATCAACCAGGCGATCGAATGGTTCGAGCGCAAGTCTGAAGGCAAGCCGATCTTCGGCGGCGAGGTGGTCAAATCGCTCGATGCACCGGCGCGTCGTGCCGTGGCAGCAAAACTGATGCCGAGGATCCGTGGCCTGATTTCGGAGAAGAGCCACAAGCTTGGCCATTTCGACGATTCGCCCGCCGTGCTCGAATTCGTCAATTCGAAGGATTTGCGTCCGCTGGCAGCGTTAGGCACGTCCTGCCCGGACCATTTCCTGCGCACCAAGATCCGGCCGCTGGTCATTGAGTTCGATCCCAAAACCCCGGATGTAGATGCCGTCATCGCCCGTCTGGCCGACGACGTGGCGGAATATCGCGTTGGCTATCAGGCCTATTATGACAGGTGCAAGCATGCGGATTCGCCACCCGTGCGTGATCCCAACGCCGTGGTCTATCTGATGCCCGGCGTCGGCATGTTCACCTTCGCCGGCGACAAGGCGACGGCGCGCATATCGGGCGAGTTCTATGTCAACGCCATCAACGTCATGCGCGGCGCCTCGACGGTGTCGACCTATGTCGGGCTGCCCGAGCAGGAAGCCTTCGACATCGAGTACTGGCTGCTAGAAGAGGCAAAGCTGCAGCGCCTGCCGAAGCCGAAGGCTCTTGCCGGCCAGATCGCGCTGGTCACCGGCGGTGCCGGCGGCATTGGCCGGGCAACGGCCAACCGGCTGCTGCGCGAAGGCGCCTGCGTCGTGCTGGCCGACATCGACGAAGCAGCACTTGCCAGCGCCAATGACGAGTTGGCCCAGGCTTATGGCAAGGATTTCGTGCGGCCGCTGGTCATCAATGTCACCGCTGAGGACCAGGTGATCTCCGGCTTCGCCGAGACGGCGGTCGAGTTCGGCGGCATCGATATTCTGGTGTCGAATGCCGGCCTGGCAACCTCGGCGCCGATCGAGGAGACGACGCTGGCACTGTGGAACAAGAACATGGACGTCTTGTCGACCGGCTATTTCCTCGTTTCGCGGGAAGCTTTCCGGTTGTTCCGCGCACAAAAGATCGGCGGCAACGTCGTCTTCGTCGCCTCCAAGAACGGTCTTGCGGCATCGCCCAACGCCGCCGCCTATTGCACGGCCAAGGCGGCCGAGATCCATCTGGCGCGCTGCCTGGCGCTGGAAGGCGCGGAAGCCCAGATCAGGGTCAATGTCGTCAATCCCGATGCCGTGTTGCGCGGCTCGAAGATCTGGACCGGCGAGTGGAAGGAACAGCGCGCCGCCGCCTACAAGATGTCGACCGACGACCTGGAGGAGCATTACCGCTCGCGCTCGATGCTGAAGCGTTCGGTGTTCCCCGAAGACATCGCCGAGGCGATCTATTTCTTCGCCTCCGACATGTCGGCCAAGTCGACCGGCAACATCGTCAATGTCGACGCGGGCAACGCCCAGAGCTTTACGCGATAGCGTCATGGCTCTGACAGTTGTTCTATTTGGTCGAGGTCGTGTTGCGAGGCTCCACAAGCCCTGCGCCGTCATCCTCGGGCTTGTCCCGAGGATCTGCGCTCCAAAGGGAATGTGACGCGATCCGGATCCATAGGCCTGTGGATCCTCGGGACAAGCCCGAGGATGACGCGCTTGGTGGGCGGATGAGGGTAGCGCCGACCGAGTGCTTTTTAGGAGGGAAACCGCAGTGTCCGAAACCATCATCTCCGCCGATGTCGTCGAAACGAGCAATGCCGCGCGTAAGGCCGACCTCAAGCGCGACTACGCCTCGCTCGGCGAACGGCTCGACCGGCGCGGCATCACCATCGACGCCATCCGCGACAAGGTCGAGAAATTCGCGGTCGCCATCCCGTCTTGGGGCGTCGGCACCGGCGGCACTCGCTTTGCCCGCTTTCCCGGCGCCGGCGAGCCGCGCGACATCTTCGACAAGATCGAGGACTGCGCCGTCATCCGGCAGTTGACGCAGGCGACGCCGACCGTCTCGCTGCACATCCCGTGGGACAAAGCCGATCCAAACCGGCTGAAACAGGCGGCCTCCCGCTTCGGCCTCGGCTTCGACGCGATGAATTCGAACACCTTCTCCGACGCCAAGGACCAGGAGCTTTCCTATAAATTCGGCTCGCTGTCGCATGCCGATGCCGCAACGCGCCGGCAGGCGGTCGAGCACAACCTCGAATGCATCGAGATCGGCAAGACCCTGGGCTCCAAGGCGCTGACGGTGTGGATCGGCGACGGCTCGAACTTTCCCGGCCAGGTCAATTTCGCTAGGGCGTTCGAGCGCTATCTCGACGCGATGAAGGAGATCTACGCCGGACTGCCGGACGACTGGAAGCTGTTCACCGAGCACAAGATGTATGAACCGGCTTTCTATTCGACGGTCGTGCAGGATTGGGGCACCAATTACATCATCGCCAAAGAGCTCGGCGACAAGGCGTTCTGCCTGGTCGACCTTGGCCATCATGCGCCCAACGTCAACATCGAGATGATCGTCTCGCGGCTGATCCAGTTCAAGAAACTCGGCGGCTTCCATTTCAACGATTCCAAATATGGCGATGACGACCTCGACGCTGGTTCCATCGACCCCTACCGGCTGTTCCTCGTCTTCAACGAGCTGGTCGATGCCGAGCTTTCCGGCGCCGACGGCTTCGATCCGGCCCACATGCTCGACCAGAGTCACAACGTCACCGATCCGATAGAGAGCCTGATGCTGTCGGCGGTCGAGGTGCAGCGCGCCTATGCGCAGGCGCTGCTGGTCGACCGCAAGGCGCTGGAAGGCTATCAGGACACCAACGACGCGCTGATGGCGACGCAGACGCTGAAAGCCGCCTATCGCACCGATGTCGAGCCGATCCTCGCCATGGCGCGGCTGAACACGGGCGGCGCCATCGATCCGGTCGCCGCTTATCGGGCGGCCGGTTACCGGGCCAAGGTCGCGGCGGAACGGCCAGCGGTTGCCGGCGGCAGCGGTGGAATTGTTTGATGTCAGGGTCGGTCTGAAAACGAAAAACCCGCCGGAGGCGGGTCACTGGCGCAAATCAGTATCGTGCCGGAATTACTAGCATAACTGCCGGCACAAAGCAAGAACAAAATGGCTGTGCCAAGCAGGACAGGGAGGGGCGCGAAGGATCGCGGCTTCATTCCAGCTTGGGTTCCTCGCCCCACGAAAGTGGGGAAAGGTGGCTCGGCGAAGCCGAGACGGAGAGGGGACCGCGCTCTACGAAGCCCCTCTCCGGCCGCTTCGCGGCCACCTCTCCCCACTTTCGTGGGGCGAGGAACCAGGTCTTGAGAGTTCGTAGAAGGTGCAAGCCTCGCGGAATCCTCATTAATGTCAGTAGACTCAACCTCTCCAAGCGGCTTTCTTAGGCGCATCCAACGCCCCTCGGAGAACGGCCATGCACCGCCGCACCCTAATCGCAATCAGCCTTTCCATCACCTTGACCTTTGCGCCGCTGGCGGCCGCCTTCGCCGCTTCGCCGCAGCCGGCGAAGGGTGAGCATGGCATGGTGGTGACCGCCCAGCATCTTGCGTCTGAAGTCGGCGTCGAGGTGCTGAAGAAGGGCGGCAACGCCGTCGATGCGGCGGTCGCCGTTGGATACGCACTGGCTGTGGTCTACCCGAACGCCGGCAATATTGGCGGTGGCGGCTTCATGACCATTCGCTTCAAGGACGGCCGCTCGACGTTCCTCGATTTCCGCGAGCGGGCGCCGCTCGCCTCGACGAAGACCATGTATCTCGACAAGGACGGTAAGCCGGTGAAGGGCGCCAGCTTGGACGGCTATCTCGCGGTCGGCGTGCCGGGTTCGGTGGCCGGCTTCGAGACCGCACGGGAAAAGTACGGCACGCTGACGCGGCAGGACCTGATGGCGCCGGCGATCCGCTATGCCAAGGACGGCTTCGTGCTGGAGCAGGGCGATGTCGCCTCGCTCGAAGGCGGCGCCGAGCGGCTGGCCAAGGACCCGGCCGCGGCCGCCATCTTCCTGAAGCCGGACGGCAAGCCTTATGCCATCGGCGAGCGCCTTGTTCAGGCCGATCTCGCCGCCTCGCTCTCAGCCATTTCGGAGCGCGGTCGCGATGCCTTCTACAAAGGGCCGATCGCCGACGGTATCGTCAAGGCGAGCGGGGAGAAGGGCGGCATTCTGGCCAAGGCGGATTTCGAGAACTATGCAGTCCGCGAACTCGAGCCGGTGACCTGCAACTACCGTGGCTATGAGATCACCTCCTCGCCGCCGCCAAGCTCCGGCGGCGTCATCATCTGCGAGATACTCAACGTGCTGGAGGGCTACCCGCTATCCTATCTCGGCGCGGGTTCTGCCGAAACCGTCAAAGTCATGGTCGAGGCGATGCGCCATGCCTATGTCGACCGCAACTCGGCGCTCGGCGACCCCGATTTCGTCGACAATCCGGTCGAAAAGCTGCTGGACAAGGCCTATGCGAAAGAAATCCGCGAGAAGATCGATCCGTTCCGGGCCGGCGTGTCGCAGGAATTGATGCCGAAGGGTTTTGGCGAGAGCCAGGAGACGACGCATTATTCGATCGTCGACAATGACGGCAACGCCGTCGCGGTGACTTATACGCTGAACGGCTCGTTCGGAGCCGGCGTCGTCGCCGACGGCACCGGCATCCTGCTCAACAACGAGATGGACGATTTCACCCAGAAACCGGGCGTGCCCAATCTCTATGGCCTTGTCCAGGGCGAGGCGAATACGATCGCCCCGAGGAAGACGCCGCTTTCGTCGATGAGCCCGACTGTGGTGGCCAAGGACGGCAAGCCGTTCATGGTCATCGGCAGCCCCGGCGGCTCGCGTATCATCACCATCACGCTGGAAGCGATCGTCAATGTCGTAGATCACGGCATGAACATCCAGGAGGCGATCGACGCGCCGCGCATCCACCACCAGTGGCTGCCCGATACGGTCTATATCGAGCCGTTCGGCCTGTCGCCGGATACCGAAAAGCTGCTTGCCGGCTTGGGCTACCACCTCGATGTCACCGAGACGACCTGGGGCCAGGCGGCTGGCATCCTGGTCGGCGGCAAGAGCCTGGCCGAGATCGAAAAGGGCGGCGGCGCCCGCTACAATGGCGCCATCGACAGCCGCGCCGCATCCGGCGAGGCAATCGGATATTGATTTGCCTGGTCAGATGACCAAGGTGATGGTGGACGCAATCAGCATCACCGCCGCGATGCCGACAAACACGGCATAGATACGGGGCCGGTCGAGCAGGAGCGCATTTCCGGATATCCAGGCCGCGGTGGCGCCGCCAAGCGCGTAAAGGAAGCCGTTACGGTGCCCCAAGGCCAGGGATGCGGCCATCAGGCCGCCGATGATGAGGGCGCCGAACACGATGATCACGGCAACCGCGTATTTCTCGAAATCGTTGCTGGCCACAGCCGGGCCCATCGCGTTCAACGTCGACAGGTCGTCCGGGTCGAAGGGGTTGGCCGACCCATATTCGTCTTGACCGACAGGCTCGCGCATCATTCATTCTCCTTGAAGCGGCAACAAATCACCAAGCCTTGCCGAGCGCAACTGGATCGCGCTGCGTGGAATGCGATCGGCACGGTCTTCAACACTTTCTGGCGGCGGCTTGCTACCGGTTTTTTGGATTTATGTTGGGTCGTCCTGCCGTTCCAGGGGGATCTGTCCAGCTGGAATCACCAGTCGGAGCCGTTTCAGCATGCAGTGCGTTCATGGAGGAAACATGATGCCGGAGCATCGGACCCAAAGTGGGGCCGGTTTGCGAAAATCCGTGTTCAGAAAAAAGCTCGAGCGGCGGTACGAATCGATTCGTCCGCCGCTCTGGAGCTGGATGCCTTTAGAACTTCATGCTGAGGCTGCCCTTGATAACGCGGCCTTCGCCATAGATGCAGCTGAGGTCTTCATTGCTGCCGGCCCTATAGCAGGTCGAATAGTAGGTCTTGTCGAACAGGTTGGAGACGTTGAGCGCGGCCTGCCAGCCATTCTTCTTGTAGCGCAGTGCTGCGTCGACCAGCGTGCGGCCGGGCACACTGACTGCGTTCGCGTTGTCGCCGAAGCTTGCACCAATGTACCGCACGCCCGCGCCGACGCTTAAGCCCTCAAGCGTTCCGTTGCCGACCTCGTAATTGGCCCACAGCGAGGCCTGGTGTTCCGGCACCATCGACGGGCGATTGCCAACGACGTCGGTGGTATCGCTGGTTATCTCCGCGTCGAGATAGGTGTAGGCGGCAGTCATGCTCAGGCCGAAAGCAAGGTCGGCATTGGCCTCGATCTCGAGGCCGCGATGGCGGACTTCTCCGGTCTGGACCTGGAAGAGGGGATCACTTGGATCGGTCGCCAGCACGTTGGTCTTGCGCAGGTCGAACAGCGAAGCAGTGATGAAACCGGGGAAGAAGCTTGGTTCGTACTTTACGCCGACTTCGTACTGCTTTCCCAGCGAAGGCTGGAATGCACCTCCAAACTGGGACTGGCCGATATTGGTGGTGAAGGATTCGGCATAACTGGCATAGGGCGTCAGACCGTTGTCGAAGAGATAGCCGACGCCGATATTGCCGGTGAAGGGGTGATCTTTCTGATCGTAGCTACCTGCGCTGCTGAGCCGGTCCCGGTTGGTATTGTCAACCCAGGCCTGCCTGCCGCCGAGGGTCAGGATCCAGTGATCGTCGATCTTGGACTGGTTCTGCGCATAGAGACCGACCTGGCTAATCGTCTGCACGCGATCCGTAATAATCAGGCTCGGCGGCGTGATCGGGATTGAGTAGTCCGGGTCCAGCGTGTCGAGCGGCGGACCCTCGCCGTAACCATTTTGCCCGTCGACCGACTGCCTGTTGTAGTCGAGACCGAACAGTAGCTTGTTTTCGACGGAGCCGAAGTTCGCCTTGTATTCGGCCTGGTTGTCGACGCTGAACAGCCTCGCCGTTTCTTCCACCGTGAACAGCGTGCGCGCCATCGTATGGTCGTTGATCATGTCTGGGCCGCCAAGCCATTCGCCATAGTAGAGCTGGCGGTAATCGGTCTCCTGCTGCGAATAGCGGAGGTTTTGCCGCACCGTCCAATTGTCGTCGAACTCATGGCTGAACTGGTAGCCGATCGAGCCGTGGTTGGCATCGAAGCGGTCGAAGTCCGGCGAGCCGGTGAAGAAATTGCGCGGCAGATTGCGGTACTCCGCCGGCAGAAACTGAATCGGCGTCAGCCGGTCCCACTGATAGTTGGCCAGGATGGTCAGCGAGGTCTGCGCATCCGGCTGCCATGTCAGCGCCGGCGCGACGAAGATGCGATCGTTGCGCGAATAGTCGGTTTGGATCTCCCCGTTGCGAACCAGCCCGGTCAGCCGGTAGGACCACACGCCGGCATCATCGATTGGCCCGCCGACATCGAGCCCGGCCTCGACCGTGTTGAAGCTGCCATAGCTGAGGAAGCCGTCATAGATCGGCGTACCCGTCGGCCGCTTGCTGATCGCGTTGACCATGCCGCCGGGCTCGTTCTCGCCATAGAGAACCGAGGACGGCCCCTTCAGCACCTCGACGCGCTCCAGTCCGTAGGGCTCGATCTTGAATCCGGAGAAGTCGATCACTTTCTGCGGCAGACCATCGCGGTAGATCGCCGAGGTGCAGAGGTCGAAGCCGCGGATCAGGCACTGGTCGAAGCGCTGGTCAATGCCCCATGGCGAAGTGGTGACGCCGGCAAGATAGGACAGCGCGTCTTCTAGCTGCCCGGGCTGGCGGTCGTCGAGCTGTTTGCGGGTCACCACCGATACCGACTGCGGAATTTCCCTCAGCGGCGTGTCGGTCTTTGAGCCGGTGGTGGTGTTCTTGGCGATATAGCCGTCATCCGGGCCGATCGGGCTGTCAGTCTGTCCCTCGATATTGATCGGGTTGAGCTCGACCGTATCTTCCTGCGTGAAGGCCTGGGTGCAGAGCAGGGTCGAGAGGCATATCGCAGCGATGAGGGTGCCTTGGCTTGGAATGCCGTTTCGCCGACCTGCCGCACGATATGCGCCCAACCTCATCGCGATCACCCTCACCGTCTGCGAAGCGCGCGGCATCGATTCGGCCTGCGCAACAAATGTTGACTCTCTTACTCATCTTCAATGTTGACTATTAAAGTCATGTTTCATAGTCAACCGGTATCGACGAACGCCAGCCAAATTGCGGAAATGCCCACACCGCGATGAAGAGAGAGACCAAGGACCGTGCCTGAACGTCACATCCAGACGGCCATCCACCCTGGCAACCGAATGACCCGGCGCGCGGCGTTCGGGCTTTTCGCGCTGCCCTTCACCGGCATTGTGCTCTCGACGGTCGAGGCGAAGCCGCTGCGCATCGTCTGCCTGGATGACGGGCTGGCCGAGACCTTGCTCATGCTCGGCGTCAACCCGGTGGCCATCGCCGGTCGCGACGTTTGGGAGAACTGGGTGGTCGAACCGCCGCTGCCGCCGGAGATCGCCGATGTCGGGACCTTGCTGGAACCCAATCTCGAACTGCTGCAGCAGCTTGCCCCGGACATCATCCTGGCGATGCCCTATCTCGACGGCATCAAGCCGCTGCTCGAACGCGTCGCGCCGGTGACGACGATCGGGCTCTATACCGAAGCGGGACAGCCCTATCAGCGCGCCATAGAGGCAACCCGCCAGTTGGCCAGGCTTGTCGGCAAGGAAAGGGAAGGCGAGGCGCTGATCGCTGCGACGGACGCCTATTTTTCCGAAGTTCGCCGGGAGCTGGCGCCGCTTTCGGCCCGACCGATCTATGTCGTCAGCTTCTTGGATCCGCGCAACGTACGCGTCTACGGCAGGAAAAGTCTGTTTCAGGAGGTGTTCGACCGTATCGGGCTGCGCAATGCCTGGACGGGCGAGACTAATTATTGGGGGTTTTCGACCGTCGGCATCGACGGTCTGGCGACCGCGAGCGACGCGCGCCTTGCCTATCTCGAACCCTTGCCCGAGGGCGCCGGCGGCACGCTGACCGAAAGCCCGGTCTGGAATGCCATGCCCTTCGTGCGCAACCGCTCGATCATGCGTCTTCCCGCCGTACTGATGTTCGGCGCGCTGCCGTCAGCCACCCGTTTCGCCCGCGTCTTGACCAAGGCGATGAGCGGGGAAGCTGCCCGTGGCTGAGGACGCAACAGCCTTGGTGGAGGGTGGCAAGCTGGCTGCCCAGACATGGCCGCGCCGCATGTTCGGCAATCAGCCGGTGGTCGCGATCCTGCTCTGTGCGGTGCTGTCAGTGGCAGCGGCTGCGGCAACTGTCTCCAATCTCACCGTGCAGCTGCCTTCGGCACTTTGGCTGCAATCGCTCACCGCCCCCGATATCGACGACATGCAGCAGGTTCTCGTCCACTATGCCTTCCTGCCCAGGCTTGCGGTCAGCCTTTTGTGCGGTGCCGCGCTTGGGCTAGCCGGGACCGTTCTGCAGCAAGTCTTGCGCAACCCGCTGGCCTCGCCGGAAACGGTCGGCGTCTCGGCCGGCGCCTATCTGGCTTTGGCCTTGGCGACGCTTCTGGCTCCCTCCCTGCTTGCCTACGGCCGCGAATGGGTGGCGCTAGCCGGCGCTTTCGTCGCCATTGCAGCCGTCTTCGCCCTGTCCTGGCACAAGGGCCTGTCGCCGCTTTCCGTCGTGTTGGCGGGGCTTGTCGTCAGCCTTTATGCAGGCGCGATCGGGGCAGCCCTCATCGTGCTGCGGCACGAATGGCTGACCAGCCTGTTTATCTGGGGCGCCGGTTCGCTCGGCCAGCAGGACTGGACGACGACGCTTTGGCTGTTGCCGCGCATCGGTGCCGCGGCTTTGGCGATCGGCCTGATGGTGCGGCCGCTGACCCTGCTTGGCCTCGACGATGAAGGCGCGCGCAGCCTCGGCCTTCCGCTTGGCGTATATCGCTTCGCCGGGCTTGGCGCGGCCGTCGCGCTGATCGCTTTCGTCGTCGCTGCCGTCGGCGTGGTCGGCTTCGTCGGCCTGGCGGCGGCGTCCCTTGCCCGCATTTGCGGCGCGCGCCGGCTGAGCCAGCGGCTGGTGATCGCGCCGCTCATCGGTGCAGCACTGTTGTGGGCCGCCGACCAAGCGGTGCAATTGGCGACCGGGCCGCAAGGCGACCTGCTGCCGACCGGCGCGATCACAGCCCTGCTGGGCGCGCCATTGTTGCTGTGGTTGCTGCCTCGCCTTGCGCTTGGCCTCGAGGTTCCGGCACTCACCGCGGAGCGCCTGCCCAGAATAGGCCGGCCCGGCCTCGTGCTGGCGGCGATCGGCCTGTCCCTGCTTCTGCTGCTCGGGCTGGCCTTGCTCTGCGGGCCGGGGCCGAATGGCTGGACGTTCGCCTTCGGCGATCAATTACAGCCCTTGCTGTCATGGCGGTGGCCCCGCGTGTCCGCCGCGTTTGCCGCCGGCGCAATGCTGGCGCTTGCCGGCCTGATGATGCAGCGGTTGACCGGTAATCCGATGGCGAGCCCCGAGGTGCTCGGCATCAGCGCCGGTGCGGCGCTCGGCATGATGATGGCGCTGTTTTCGCTCTCCGATGCGGGCCGCTCGGGCCAGACCGCGGCGGCAACCGTCGGCGCCTTTGCCGCTCTGCTGGTGACCCTGGCGATCGGGCGGCGCGCCGCCTATGCGCCAGAGCGCCTGCTGCTGGCCGGTGTGGCTTTGACGGCACTGTTTGACGCGCTGATCCTGGTGCTGACCGCCACCGGCGACCCGCGCGCCGTGAAACTCCTCAACTGGCTCACCGGCTCGACCTATGGCATCGATGCTGGGGCCGCGCTTCTGACCGGCGCCATCGCCTTTTGCCTGTTACTGCTCGCCCCGCTTTTCCTGCGTTGGCTGGATATGCTGCCGCTCGGCCACTCCGCCGTCCAGTCGCTTGGCGTCGATGTGCCAAAAACCCGGCTTCTCGTGCTGCTGATGGTCGCCGCGCTCACGGCTTCGTCGACGCTGATCGTCGGTCCGCTGACCTTCATCGGCCTGATGGCGCCGCATCTCGCCCGTCGCCTTGGGTTCGCCCGTGCGCTGCCGCAAGCCGCCGGCGCGGTGCTGGTTGGCGCTTTGATCATGGTCGCCGCCGACTGGATCGGCCGCACCGTTATCTTCCCGCGCCAGGTTCCGGCCGGGCTCGTCGCCACGCTTATCGGCGGCCCGGTGTTGATGTGGTTGCTGCGCCGCCGCTGATCCCGATGCAAGAGGCACCGATGTCCGAACGACTGATTTCGACACCCGCTTTGATCGCCGACACCACAGTCCACGATCTTGTTCCCGCGCGCGGCGGTGAACCCTATCGGATATTCCTGCATGTGCCGGCAAAACCAGAGCCACAGGCCGGCTGGCCGGTTCTCTACATGACCGACGGCAACGCCGTGATCGGCACCGCCGTCGACGCCATCCGCGCGCAGGCGGGTTACCCGCTCGGCACCAATGTCGAAGACGGGATCATCGTCGCCATCGGCTATCCCGTGGCAGGCGCCTACGATCCGCTCAGGCGCTCATGGGACCTCGGTCCGCCACCGGGCAAGACCTACCCGCCATTCCATGATGGCGGCCCGGAGGTCAGGACCGGCGGGGCGGAAGAATTCCTCGCCTTCATCGAGGACGAATTGAAGCCGTGGGTGGCGAGCCGCGCCAGGATCGACAGCGGCCGGCAGGCGCTTTACGGCCACTCCTTTGGCGGGTTGTTCGCGCTCTATGCCCTGTTCACTCGCCCTCTCACCTTCCAGACCTGGATCGCGGCCAGCCCAGCCATCTACTGGGAGGATCGCCTCATCGACCGCTTTCTCCAGTCGTTCGAAACCGCCGTGCCGGATGGCTTGAAGGCGCAGGTGATCCTGTCGGCCGGCGAATACGAGACGGAAAAGCTGGCGCCTTTCCAGATCGGCGCTGCGGACGAGGCAAAGCGCCTGGAGCACAAGAAGGAGACGCGCACCGACGAATTCGCGCGCCAGATGACGGAGCGCCTCAGCGCAATCCCCGGCCTGAGCGCCAGTTTCGAACTGCATGCCGGCGAAAACCACATGTCCATCCTGCCGGTCACGGTCAACCGTGCCGTTCAGGCGGCGTTCGCGGTGCATCATCCCTAAACACAAGGTGCTCGGGCGCGCCGGCGCGGCGCCGAGGGCGCCTCTGCCGGTCGCGGATCCAGATGTGTACCCGATATGAGGCCAGCTTGTTGACCATCGGGCCTGGCAAAGGCTCGCCCTCGCAAGGGCCGTGTTTGACAATGTCGGTGGGGAAGATTGGCCGGCGCCACTTTGGGGGGGCGTTGGGGTAGATTGCCTGATGGGCGCCGGCCAGGCGGAAATCAGGTCCGCCGCAAGGAAACATAGCAGGAATGGCGAGGTATGGCAGTGGTGTGATCGCGGAAGATGGTTCGCGCTTCCCGGATGCGGTGACCCATTATGGGTCAACATGTCTGGCACCTGAATTGCACCGTAGGCAATGCCGGGCAACACCCCGGCAATCGTCCCCGAATATGGGGCCTCGCCGCTTCGCAAATGGAGCGGCGGGCCTTTTTTGGTTGGCGCGCGGCGCATGGATGATTGAAACTTTCAGCCGGATTTAGCCATCGCCACGCCGAGGCGAGCGCGGCGCCGGCTGAACCCAAAGTCAGGTTTTCGCAGCACGCCTGGATTTACTATGCGGCGGGAGCCGGCGGCAGTTCGAACAGGTTGGCGCCATTGTCCTGGCCTCGTTCGACATAGCCGATTATTCGAAACCACTTTGCGACGTCCGGTCTCTGGAGCCAGCTGCGCGAGTGAATGGGGAGGTTGCCGGCAAGCGCCTGGATGTGGCGAATGTGCCGCTTGCAGAAGCGAACGGTCACGGCACTGAAGAAATCCTCCTGCGCGGCAAATAGCGTATCAGCGGCGTCGCTATGCTCGTGCCACGCGATGATCGCCACCGTGTCTTCGCCCTGGACAAGCGCGTGAGCACGGCCTTCTTTCAAGTTCATCATCAGATTGTCGTACGCGATCTTGCTGTCCTTGCCGGCCGCGGCGTACTCGTCCGAGATCCGCTTGGACAGATCACTGAAAACAGCTTCCAGATCTCCAACCGTTGCTGCGCGTGCTCTCATTTCTCCTCCTCGAGCCCCGGCAGGCAGTTTGCCCTAAGGAAGGGGGATCACCAAGCAAATCAAATCCGTCATTTGTCCGGTGCGAGCAAAGGTGTTTCGCCGGACGAGCCCAACCGTGTCGGGCGCAGGTAATGCTTGAAAGGCGGCGGGAATGCTACGCGACATGCCGTGTGGAGGCCATGCGCGGACGAACCCGATTGGCATGCTGGTGAGCAACACATGAGTGGAACCGGTCCAGACTTGAACCGTGAATTAGACCATGTCGTAGGCCACAGTCCGAGCGAACGTCTCGGCGATCGCGAGAACCGCAGCATGAATTGGACCGCTTGTAAGGCTAGGCATGATCGAAGCATCTACGATAAAGAGATTGTCGAGCGCTTTTAACCGCAAATCCGAATCGACGACAGCATCCGCATCCTTGCCCATCCTGCAGGTGCCGCAAGGATGATGGTGGGTGATGACCGACTGCGCTACGAAGTCGTCTATCTCGGCTACACTGTTCAGAGTCCCCGGCAGGAGTTCCCGCTCTCGCCAATCGGCGAGTTCATCTCGATGCCCGACCGCCCGTGCCGCCTCAAGAGCTTGGCGAAACAGTTCGCGGTCGCGACCGGTTTGCAAGTACGCGGGGTCGATGATCAGTCGATCGCCGATCTCTGCCCCGCTTATACCTATGCTGCCGCGACTCGTCGGATGGGTGATCCCGAACAGCAGCGAGTACGCCGTGCCGGCGGCGGGTGCCTGGAAGCATTCCGACACGATCGGAGCGATGCCGCAACCGACTACTATTTCAGGCTGCCCGTTAGCGGCGAAGGTGCCCGCTCGCATGTAGGCCATCGACTCGGAATGCTGGAGGCGTGACGGAGGAACCGGCTTGCGGGCTGCGTAAAAGTTGCCGGCGCCAAGCAGGTGGTCCTGCAGGTTTCGACCGACCCCCGGCATGTCGATCACACAGCCGACGCCCGCTGCGTCCAGCTTACCTTGCGGACCTATGCCCGAGCGCATCAGCAAAGCCGGACTTTCCAGTGCTCCTGCACAAAGCACAACCTGATCCGCAAAAGCTTCGACCAAACCCTGTCGCCCAACGATTTCCAGACTGCAGACCTGATTGCCGTCCAATTTGAGCCGCCGCACCCGGGCTTGCGTAAGGATGGTCAGGTTTGGCCGGCTTCGAACAGCTGGCGTCAGCCATGCGTCCGCCACTGTAACCCGCCGCCCGTCACGAATATTCAAGGAGTTGGGGGTAACACCGATCATCTCCCCGTTGTTGTGGCCCTGAAGCCGAGGCAGACCCAGCGATGCGCCTGCTTCAATGAAGGCGCGAGCAACCGGACTGACTTCATCCGCCGGCAAATAGACCGGCAACGGCCCCTCCTTGCCATGGATGCCGTCGCCACCAAGCGGGTGGTCTTCGATAGCCTGGAAAACAGGCAGAAGTCCCTCCCAACTCCAGCGGCTATCACCAGTCGTATCGGCCCAGGCCTGGTAGTCGGAAGGATGACCGCGCATATACCCCATGGCATGAAGGCAACTCGAGCCGCCGACCAACCGCCCGCGCGCCCAGCGATGTACCCGTCCCGCAGTCCCGGCTTGCGGCTCCGTGCGATAGTCCCAATCATAGTCGCGGCCCTGAAGCAGCGGCCACGCGGCAGGGTTCCATATGTCGGGATCCGCTGCCTCTGCGCCTGCCTCGATCAGCAGCACGCGGCGGGCTGGATCCTCGCTCAGCCGTGCTGCCAGCAACGCGCCAGCCGAGCCGCCGCCGACGATGGCAATATTGCAGTCCAGTCTCCGCTCAACATTGGCACTGGTCATCATCACTCCGTCTGGCGCTTACATGGCCCGGTAGCCGGCGTTCCGGTGTGGTGAAGGCCGGCGCACGGATCCGCATTAGGCGGATAGTCTCGATACGCAATATCGTGAACGGACGCGCCGTCAGACGCTTTCGACAACTCAAACTGCGCCGTCCATGGATCTCTTGGCGGCGGCTTTTGCCTTCAGGACGTGCTGCCTCGAGGCCTTGCGGGCGGCTTCCTCGTCGCCCGCGGCGATGGCTTCGACTATCTCCCTCATCTCCGTCAGGCTGCTTTGTGCT
Source organism: Mesorhizobium robiniae (assembly GCF_040545535.1). Classification (NCBI taxonomy): domain Bacteria; kingdom Pseudomonadati; phylum Pseudomonadota; class Alphaproteobacteria; order Hyphomicrobiales; family Phyllobacteriaceae; genus Mesorhizobium; species Mesorhizobium robiniae. The sequence goes on along the minus strand of NZ_JBEPMC010000002.1, from coordinate 381,753 downwards.
CTGCCTTCCAATGACATGGATCGTCCTCGAAAGAAGCTTATCCTGGCCACCAGACCGCGATGGACTTCCTCCAGGACCGGATTCCCGCAATTGGCCAGTATGATCGAATAGAAATCCGCGGCCGTCATCACCTGCGCCAGGCTGTCATTGCTGGAGGCCGCCTGTTCGAACGCGGACAGGGATCGCTTGAGTTCACGCAATTGTTCGGGGGAAATTCTCAAGGCGCATCGTCCCGCTGCTTCGACTTCCAGCAGCTCTCGAACTTCATAGATGGCGGTGGCCACCTCCCACGAAAGTGCCGGTATCGAGGGTCCGCGGTTGGGTACGATCTCGATCAGGCGCTCGGCCTCGAGACTGCGCAGGGCTTCCCTGAGGGAGGGGCGGCTGATGCCGAGTTCCGTGCACAGCTGACTTTCGATAAGCCGGCTTCCCGGCTGAAACAGCCCGGAAAAGATGGCCAGCCGTAGCTTGTCCACCGTCTCCTGCTGCACGGTTCGTGGCGAGATTCGAAAATTGAAATCTACGGGCATGGGTCAGTTCTCGTGGGCCGCCGAGTCGTTGTTGAGCATGATACGCCCGGCAGTGGGAGTTTGACAGCGGGATAGTCAGATTGTCAAATATGAAGATTGTCTGACAATCCTCTTGACGGGCATTGGCTTCCTATGATCCTTTTGCAGGGCACGGGCAGTGGCGGCAAGGATCATAAGCATGGCGGCAGATAGGCCTTCCGATCATTTGGACTCGCGACGTCTAGACATTGGCCGCATCGCCTTGAACGTGCGCGAGCAGGGCAACGGCCCATTGATGCTGTTCTTCCATGGAATAACCTCCAACTCCGCCGTCTTCGGGCCGCTGATGGCCAAGCTGTCCGATCGGTTCACGACCATTGCGGTTGACCAGCGGGGACACGGTCTCAGCGACAAGTCCGAAAGCGGCTACGAAGCCGATGACTACGCGGACGACATTGCCGGCCTGATACGGGTTCTCGACCGGGGCCGTGCCATCCTGGTCGGACATTCGCTCGGTGCCAGAAATTCCGTCACGGCCGCAGCGAAATACCCGGACCTGGTGCGGTCGGTCGTCGCGATCGACTTCACCCCGTACATCGAGACTGAAGCGTTCGACGCGCTGGAAGCGCGAGTGAACGCCGGGGACCAGCTTTTCGACAATGAAGCGGCCATCGAAGCGTATCTCGCCGGGCGCTATCCCAACATTCCCGCCGATGCCATCAAGATCAGGGCCCAAAGTGGCTATCAGCCGGTCGAAGGCGGGCTGCGGCCGCTGGCCTCCCCCGCGGCTATGGCGCAGACCGCCAGGGGCCTTCGATCGGACCTGGCGCCGGCCTATCGGGAGGTCACGAAACCTGTTCTCATCGTTCGGGGTGAGGCAAGCAAGCTGGTTTCCGCGGCGGCTCTGGCCAAGACAAGTCGCCTGCGGCCCGACCTGCCTGTCGTCGTCGTTCCGGGCGCCGACCACTACGTCAACGAGGTCTCTCCGGAGATTAGCCTGAAAGCCATCACGAACTTCATAGACGCCTGACAGCCAAGTGCCGACCTTTGTATGCAGCGAGATCAGAAAATGGCCAACGTAAATATAACTTCCGGCAAAACGCGTCGTGCCCAGATCGCCGGCGGCGGCTTTGCCGGCCTGACAGCCGCCATCGCTCTCAGGCAGAATGGCTGGGAGGTGACGCTGCACGAGAAGAGCTCTGAACTTAGGGCATTCGGCGCGGGCATATATCTCTGGCACAATGGCCTTCGCGTGCTCGAAGCGCTGGGTGCGCTGGACGACGTTCTTCAGGGCTCCCACACGCCTCCGACCTACGAGACGTGGATGCACAACAAGTCGGTCTCGAAGGAGACGTTTAACGGTCTCCCCTGGCGCATCATGACCCGGCGCCATCTGCACGATGCTCTGGTCAGTCGCGCTCGTGCCGTAGGTGTCGAGATGCGCGTCAATTCCGAAGCGGTCACCGCCGATCCGAAAGGTCGCCTTACCCTCGGTACTGGCGAGGTCCTGGAAGCCGACCTGATCGTCGGCGCCGACGGCGTCGGCTCCAAGGTCAGAGATTCCATCGGCTTCAAGCAGGATCGATGGAGCGCCACGGACGGTATCATACGCCTGATCGTGCCCCGCAAGAAGGAAGAGCTCGGCGATGGCGAGTGGGATAACACCATCGACATGTGGAACTTCAGCCCTCGGGTTCAGCGCATCCTCTATTCGCCCTGCAATAAGAAGGAACTTTACCTCGGCATGATGGCTCCGGCGGCCGATCCGCGCGGATCGCGCGTTCCGATCGATCTCGAGGTCTGGGTAGAGATGTTTCCGTTCCTCGAGCCGTGCCTCGTCGAAGCGGCGAAGCTCACGACCGCCAGGTACGACAAATACGAGACGACCAAGCTGGATAGCTGGACGAGAGGCAAGGTCGCGCTGGTAGGCGATGCCGCCCATGCAATGTGCCCTGCCCTTGCGCAGGGCGCGGGTTGCTCGATGGTCAATGCCTTCAGCCTGTCGCAAGACGTGGAGGCGGTTGGGTCCGTGGAGGACGCGCTGGTCGAGTGGGAGAAGCGCATCCGCCCGATCACCGATCGCTGCCAGGCTTTATCCGCCGATTACGCCGCGAATCGCTCGCTCTCGAAAGGAAACATGTTCACGCCGGCGGCTTTGGAAGCTGCCCGCTACGACCCAATCCGCCGCGTCTACTCATGGCCGCAGTAGCATCGGGCAACACGGGTCGAAAAGCTCGGCCATACCAAAAGCGCCTTCCCTTCAGGAGACGAGGATGACCTATTCTAGCGAAGTCGAAAAACACTATGAGGTCAGGGGGTGGTATTCCTCGGTCCAGGAAATCCGTCATGACGGCGGCAAACCGGGCGACAGCCTCGTCAAGATTGCGGCGGGCGTTGTCATACGCAATCCGTTTGCCGGAAAGTTCCTCGCCGAGCTGTCCGATCTGACGAATCCAAGCGCGGCCATAGGCCATGCGCTCGGTGAACGCGCCGTCGCCCTGCTCGGCAACAGGCAGGTGGAAAGCTATGGCAAAGGCGGTATCGCCGGCATCGCCGGCGAACAGGAGCATGTCGTCGCGTGCATCACCACGGTGTTCGGCGATCCGCTGCGCCAGCAGGTGGGTGGTGGCAAAGCCTGGATCTCGTCGGTGAGCAAGGTTGCTGTGGCCGGGACCACCATCGACATCCCGCTCGCCCACAAGGACGAGCTCTACATCCGGTCCCATTACGATGCCGTCACCTTTTGCGTGCCGGATGCCCCGCGCCCGGACGAGCTTCTGATCTGCGTGGCTGTCGCATCGGGTCCGCGTGTGCATCAGCGCGTCGGCGGCAAAACCGTCGCTGACCTCAAGGCTGCCGCTGTCTAGTCGATCGAAATTACTGAAAGGACGAAGTTTCCATGCCCCTGAACATCAAGGACCTCAAAATAACGTCTGGGGACTTCCAGCCGCTCGGCAAATTGCGCGACGAGCATGCGGGCGACAAGGGCAATGTATTGCCCAAGCTAAAGGTCAGCGGCGTCCCGGCAGGGACGAAAGAGCTCGCCGTCATCTGCCACGATCCGGACGCGCCATTGCCCAACGGTTTCACGCACTGGGTCGTCTACGGCATCGCTCCGTCGACCACCGACCTCTCGGACGCGCAGGAAAAATTTCGCGTGGGACCCAACGGCGCCGGCGGCATGCAGTATTACGGGCCTCAGCCGCCCGTGGGCCATGGAGAGCATCACTACTACTTCTGGGTCTATGCCCTGGACACTGAGGTCGAAGGGACGCCCACCAGGGAGGAGTTCCTCCAGAAATATGCCGGCAACATCATCGAGCAAAACCGGATCGTCGGCATCTACGAAAACAAGTGAATTCCTGCATCGGCGATCAATAACAACAATAAATATGATCGCGGATGCCATGCAACGGGAGAATTTGAAATGGCAGAGAATAAATCCGTCCACGCCAAGGTTTTCGAGGAGCTGGTTACGGCCACGAAAATCTTGGTAAACGAAGGGATTATGGATACTTTCGGCCACATCAGTGCCCGTGATCCGGAGGATCCCGAAAGCTTCTTCCTGGCACAGAAACTTGCTCCAAGCGTGATAACGGTCGATGACTTCCAGCGCTTCAACCTTGACGGCGAGACGTCGGACAATCGCCCCTCCTATCTGGAGCGCTATATCCATAGCGAGATCTATAAGGCGCGTCCCGACGTTCAATGCGTGCTCCACACCCATTCTCCGGCCGTGCTGCCTTACTGTTTCGTCGACCAGCCGCTTCGGCCCGTCACCCATATGGGCGCCTTTCTCGGCGATGCCGTCCCCGTCTACGAGATCCGCGACAAGCACGGCGACGAGACCGATCTCTTTGGCAACAGCCCGAGCGTCTGTCGGGACATCGCCGAAAGCCTCGGAAGCTATCCTGTCGTTCTCATGGCGCGTCATGGTGTCGTGAATGTAGGCAGTTCCGTCAGGCAGGTCGTCTTCCGCGCCTTCTATCTTGAGCAGGAAGCGGCAGCGCTCACGGCCGGCCTGCGGATCGGCACGATCAAGTATCTGTCGCCGGGCGAGATCGATACGGCGGGAAAGCTTGTCGGCGCGCAAATCGACCGGGGATGGGATCATTGGTCACAGCGTCTCAGGCAGGCAGGCCTGGCTTAGTGCCCCTGCCTTGAGGATTGCTTGGACCGTCCTGGTCTTTGCCAGGATTTTCCGGACTCCGTTCCAATAGTTCCCTGACGCAGGGCGTCAGACGAAGGCAATGAAACACCATGCCGCACGCGGAAAGTTACGATTACATTATCGTTGGGGCCGGATCGGCCGGCTGCGTGCTCGCCAACCGGCTGAGCGCTGATCCGAGATGTTCGGTGCTGTTGCTGGAGGCCGGCGGCTGGGACCGTGACCCCATGATCCATATCCCGCTTGGCTGGGGCAAGATCCTGACCGAGCGACGCCATGACTGGATGTATTTCTGCGAGCCGGAAGACAATGTCGGCGGGCGTAGGGTCGAGTGCGCGCGCGGCAAAGTCATCGGCGGATCGTCCTCGACCAATGCAATGGCCTATGTCAGGGGAAATCGCGGCGACTACGACCGCTGGGCCGCCAGCGGGCTCCATGACTGGTCGTATGACAAGGTGCTCCCCTACTTCAAGAAGCAGGAAAGCTGGGAAGGCGGAGAAAGCCATTTTCGCGGCGGAGCCGGCCCGGTCAACACTCAGTTCTGCCGTTACAAGGACACCCTGATCGACGCCTTTGCGCAGGCCAGCGTCCAGGCAGGCTATGAGCAGACGGACGACTACAATGGCGAGCTTCAGGAGGGTTTTGGCCGCCTGCAGATGACGATTGCAAAAGGTCGGCGCTCGTCGACCGCATCAGCCTATCTGCGGCCGGTGCTGAAGCGGCCAAACCTGACAGTCCTGACAGAAACGAATGCTACCAAGGTCGTGCTGGAGGGTGCGCGCGCCACGGGCGTCACAATCAACCACAAGGGGGGTGAACGCACCGTCGTCGCGCGCAAGGAAGTGCTGCTTGCCGGCGGCGTGATCAACACGCCGCAACTCATGATGCTGTCGGGCATAGGCGCCCAGGAGGAGCTTGCTGCTCACGGTATACAGACGAGGGTCAACCTGCCCGGGGTTGGCAAGAACCTGCAGGATCACGTCTCGGTCATTCTGATGTACCGGCGCCGGACTCCAGGCCCCTTCCTGCGCAACATGCGCGCCGACCGCATCGGGCTCGATTTCCTCAAGACTTACCTCACGGGACGAGGTTTTTCGGCGGATGTGCCCGGCGGGGTGGTCGCTTTCCTGAAGAGCGGTCCGGCGCGACCGTTGCCGGATGTGCAACTGCTCTTCACGGCGGCCCCGCTCGCCGCATGGCCATATCTCAAGCCGTTCAAGGCACCGTTTACCGACGGCTTCGCAACGCGGATCGTGGCGACACAGCCTGAAAGCCGGGGGGCGGTGAAACTGGCGTCGGCTGATCCTTCCGCGGCGCCTCTGATCCACCAGAATTTCCTCGCCTCGCCGAAGGATTGGGAGTCCCTCAGGGCTGGCTTCCGGGTGGCACGGGATCTCGCGGCGCAGCCCTCCATGCAGCCCTTCATCGAGGCGGAGTTTTTTCCCGGCCCGAACTGTCAGAGCGACGACGAGATCGACGAGCATATCCGCCGGACCTCCATCACCGTGCATCATCCGGCCGGGACTTGCCGGATGGGGGTCGATGCAGCCTCGGTCGTTGACCCGGAATTGCGCGTTCGCGGCCTCCAAGGTCTCAGAGTGGTGGACGCTTCCGTCATGCCCGACCTGGTCTGCGGAAACATCAATGCGGCAGTGATCATGATCGCCGAGAAAGCCGCCGACCTCATCGCGAGCTCAAAAGAAAGCGGGGCAGTGCAATGATCCGACGTATCGCCGTCATCGGTCTGGGGACGATGGGACCGGGCATGGCCGCCCGGCTCGCCAGAGGCGGTCTGCAGGTCGTCGCCTACGACGTTGCCCCGGCAGCGATCGAGCGCGCGCGATCCATGCTGAGTGTGGCCGAAACCGTTCTCGACTCGCTGGACATCGCGCCTCCGCCGGCCGGCGTTGGGACCGTTCGATTCACGGACGACATCGCCGACGCGGTGTCCGGCGCCGACCTGGTCATCGAGAACGTTCCTGAAAACATTTCGGTGAAGGCCGATGTCTATCGCACGATCGACGGGCTGATAGCATCCGATACGATCGTCGCGTCCGACACGTCGGGTATCCCGATCACCAAGCTGCAGGAGCATATATCGCATCCCGAGCGGATGGTGGGCATGCACTGGTCGAACCCGCCGCACATCATCCCGATGATCGAGGTGATCGCCGGCGAGAAGACCGCGCCGCAAACCGTGGCGACGATCCGCGACCTGATCCGCTCCATCGGCTTGCTGCCGGTGGTGGTGAAGAAGGACGTACCGGGCTTCGTCGAAAACCGCGTCCTCTATGCACTGCTGCGTGAGGCGGTCGACCTGGTCGAGCGCGGCGTCATCGATCCGGAAGATCTCGACACCTGCGTCTCGTGGGGCATTGGCTACAAAATCGCCGTTATCGGACCTATGGCGCTGCTCGATATGGCGGGCCTGGATATCTACAAATCCGTCTCGTCCTTCCTCAACGCCGATCTTTCCAATCGCGACGATGTCGCGCCGATGGTGTTGGAAAAGACGGAAGCGTCGAAGTTCGGCATCAAGTCGGGCGAGGGCATGTTCTCCTATACGCCCGAGCAGGCCAAGGCGCTGCAGAGCGAACGGGCGCGCAAACTCGTTGCGGTGCGGCGCATCCTGGAAGGTCGGGAGTAGCCGGTGGTGTATCGTTCTCACAGGGTCAGCAGGGCTGGGGAGGTCGCCACGGCGGCCATCCCAGCCATGTGTGCCTTTCCGGATCGAACGGTCCGGCCACGGCTGACGGCAGCGAATGGAGCGGCAAGCCATGCGCATTGAAACCATTCGAGCAGCCGACGGCCAGCCGTCCCGTATCCGCCATGACGACCTGATCTCGGCCAAGGGCGTTTCGGTGGTCTTGGCCAGGCAGCAGGTTCTGCAGAATATCGACCTTTCAGTACCGGAAGGGTCGTTTGTCTCGCTTATCGGTCCTTCCGGGTGCGGCAAGAGCACGTTGCTCAAGGTTCTGGCCGGGCTTGCAAATCCGACAAGCGGCAGCGTTTCGATCGCCGGGCTTTCGCCGGTGGAGGCGGCGCGCAAGCGCATGATCGGCCTCGTCTTCCAGGACGCCAACCTGCTTCCCTGGAAGAATGCCGTCGACAACGCATCGATGCTGCTCAGCATTGCTGACAAGTCGCTCTCACGCGCCGAGTTGCGGGCGCGCGGCCAGGAGATGCTGGAACTGGTGGGCTTGGGCGACAGCGCTCACAAGCGCCCGCATGAATTGTCCGGCGGCATGCGCCAGCGCGTCGCCATTGCACGCGCACTGGCGCTCGATCCGGCTGTGCTGCTGATGGACGAGCCATTCGGCGCGCTCGACGCCATTACCAGGGATTCGATGGGCCAGTCGCTGCTGGAGATCTGGCAGCGCACCGGCAAGACCATCGTGCTCGTCACCCACTCCATCGACGAGGCCATTCATTTGTCCCTCCATGTCCATGTTATGGGGATCAAGCCGGGGCGGATCACCGAGAGCCTCGACGTTGAGCTGCCCTATCCGCGCGATCTGTCGGTGACGGAGGATCCGGAGTTCGTCAGGCTGGCGGTTCAGTTGCGGACGATGTTGCGCGCCAGCCATCAACCGGGGGGCGTGTCGTGAGCGATCAACCCGTCACCAATCTCGCGCAGTCGCGGCTGGCCTCAGGCTGGAGTGCGGCGACAGCCAGCTGGCTTCCGGCGGTCATCCTTCTGCTGGCGACGATCATGGTGTGGGAAGCTGCGGTGCGGATCTTCGCCATATCCGCATTCATCATTCCCGCCCCGTCCGAGATCGCGCGATCACTGGTCGCGCAATGGGGAACGCTGATGCAAGCGACATTGGTGACGGCGGGCGAGATCCTGTTCGGTTTCCTCGTCTCCGTCGTGGTCGGCATCGCCATCGCACTGATCATCGTGCGCTTCGACTGGCTGGGGCGAGCGCTTTATCCGCTGGTGGTGCTGTTCCAGAATGTGCCCAAGGTTGCACTGGCGCCGATCTTCATCCTTTGGTTCGGCTACGGGCTCGCGCCCAAGATCGGGCTGATCCTGGTCATCGCCTTCTTTCCGGTGACGTTGTCGATGCTGGCGGGTATGCAGTCGGTCGATCGCTCGCTGCTGTCGCTGATGAATTCGGTCGGCGCCAGCCAGACGCAGATCCTGTTCAGGATCCGTGTCCCGCATTCGCTGCCGAACCTGATGGCCGGAACCAAGATCGCTGCGACGCTCAGCGTCATCGGCGCCATCGTTGGCGAATTCGCCGGCGCCTCGGATGGGCTCGGCTACGTCATCCAGTTCGCCTCGACCCAACTCGACACCGCACTGGTCTTTGCGGCCCTGTTCCTCGTTTCGGTGCTGGGCATCGCCTTCTACTACGCAGCCGAAATTCTCGAACGCATCGTGGTGCCGTGGGCACCGAAATTCAGCCAGTCCTAGTTTTCTGGGACAGTCAAAGTCAGGAAGGATCGATCGAATGCTGAGACGCTCACTGATCAAGGCAGCCACGTTTGTAGCCTTTGCCGGCGCGGTCGGCTTCTCCGGCGTGGCGCTGGCGAAAGACACCGTCAACGTCCAGCTCGACTGGGTGGTGCGCGGCAATCACGCCATGTTCTTCGTCGGCAAGGAAAAGGGCTTCTTCGCCAAGAACGACATCGAGGTGGCCGAGATCCGGAAGGGCTCCGGCTCGCCGGACGCCATGCGGTTGGTGGGCAACGAGAACGCGGATTTCGGTTTCGGCGATCTTCCAACCCTCGCCGTCGCGCGGTCGCAGAATGTCCCGGTGGTGGCGTTGACGGCCGTCAACCAGCATTCGCCGCTGGCGATCATCTCGCTCGCCAAGACGGTGAAGCTCACCAAGCCGGCCGATCTCAAAGGTCTTACAATCGGCATTCATCCGGCCGGCTCAACCTACATCTTCTTCAGGGGCTTCCTGGCAGCCAACGGTCTGACCGAGAAGGACATGACGCTGAACAGCGTATCACCGCCCTACGAAAGCTACCTGCTTCTGGGCCGGGTCCAGACCGTCGTCGGCTATGTCGACGCCGAGGTTCCCGAGCTTGAGGCCAAGGCCGGCGGTCCAGGCTCGCTCAGCATCATGATGGGCGCCGATTTCGGCTGGAAGGCCTACGGTTCCGGGCTGTTCACCTCGCAGAAGATGATCGAGGACAAGCCCGAAATCGTGGCCCGCTTCGTCAAAGCGTACAGGGAGGCGTTCGACTATGTCGTTGCGCACCCCGAAGAGGCAGCCGAGATCACTGCCAAGGCTGTACCCGGTTACGCGGACAAGAAGGACGTGCTGTTGGCGCAGATCAACGCCGATATCGCGTCGACCTTCACCAGTCCGGACACCAAGGAACACGGCCTTGGCTGGATGACGAAGACGCAGTGGGAGGAAACGCTGAAGACCCTTACCGTCCAGGGCGTGCTCAAGTCGCCTCTGTCCGCTGACGACGTCTTCACCGATAAATTCCTGGCGAAGGAATAGGCGCGGTGCCCCGGTCGGACCGATCAATGCGTGGCTACCTGCACACCAGCCTGTCCTCGGCCAAGCTGCAGGACACGTTGCGCATGCCCTTGGTCGCGTCGGTGCGGTCGAGCGTGATCTGCACGCGGGTCGCGTACGCCCGGCCTGAGAGACCGCACCATAGCCGCTCGACCGGCAGGTTCTCGCGTTTGTCGTTGAGAATGGTGAAGGTGCCGGTCTTGGCGTCGAACCAGAGTTCGATGCGAGCGCTCGTGCCCGGCTCGACCGTCGCGATCCCGGCCGAATACCAGTGGGCCAAGTCGGCATTGCAAGACAACCCATCATTGCCCGCATTCGAAATAGTCAACGGCACCATGTCGAGCCCTTCGGTGCCGGTGCGGACGATGACATCGTGCAACTCGACGGCGTTGGCGAAGGACGTGAACGCCAGCGCCGCCGGAAGGAGATAACGGATCTTCACTTTGCCTGAGCTCCATAGGGTGAATTTATCAGGCAGTCTATCTCGCTTATGCGCAATAACAATAAGAATATTGGTTGGTCAATCAAACAGAGAGGGTAACATGTTTAAGCTTCTGAAGAGCAATGTAAGTGCAGTTATATTGAGTGGAGCCTTGATGGGTGGCGCGCTTGCTGGCGAAGTCAAATCGATCGCTATCCTGACGCCTGAAGAAGGCACCGACTACGGTTGGAACCAGCAGGGCATCGATGCCGCCAACGCGGCCGGCAAGGCCGCCGGCGTCGAAGTGGTCGTGGCCCAGGGCCTCGGCTATGGCGATGTTCGTCCCACGTTGCGGGAACTGGCGTCCGACGGCGCCAGCCTGCTGATCGCCCACGCCAGCGGTTACAACACCTCGGCGCCTGAGATCGCCAAGGAGTTGAAGGTCCCGGTGGCGATCGTCGATACACCGACCGGCCTGGAGAAGGGTCTCGTCGCCGACTACACGCTGAGTGGTCACGAGGGCGCATATCTCGCCGGCCGTCTCGCCGCCAAGACGTCGCGCTCCAAGTCGGTCGGCATCGTCGTGTCGGGCGAACCGCCTTCGTGGAATTCGCAGTCGGCGGCGTTCGCGCAAGGCGTGAAGGCGGAGAACCCCGACGTCAAGATCACTTATGCGGTGATCGGTCCGGCCGCCTACAGCGATGCGGCCGGGGGCAAGCGCGTAACCGAAAGCGTGATCGCGTCGGGCGCCGACATTATCTTCGGCCAGGGCAATGGTTCGAGCTTCGGCATGCTGCAGGCGGTTGAGACGACCAAGGCGGCTGACGGCGGCAAAGTCTATTTCATCGACGTCATCGGCGACAAGTCGCCGATCGACAAGGGCTTCCTGCTGTCGTCGGTAGTGTGGAACATCGAGCCGGTCTACGCGGCGATGATCGCCGATCTCAAGGCCGACACGTTCGGCACCAAGAACTACACGATCGGCCTCAAGGACGACTCGGTCAAGCTGCTGCAGACCGCTGCGATCCCGGATGATGTCTGGAAGGATATCCAGGCCCTGCGCGAAGACGTCATTTCCGGCAAGATCAAGGTCGATCCGATCTATGACGCGACCGCCGTCAGGGCGCTGATGACAAGCGTCGCCCAGTAAGGCGAGCACAGGTCATCTGCCGGAGGGGCGAGCGATCGTCCCTCCGGAAGTTTCCCGTTTCTCAGGACTGGCTTTCATGAGCAGTGTTTCCTCATCGTCCCTCGACAATCGCGACATCGTCGCGCTCGAAGGCGTGACCAAACGCTTTCCCGGCATTGTCGCCAATGACAGCATCGACCTGTCGATCCGTCCCGGGGAGGTGCATGTACTTCTCGGCGAGAACGGCGCGGGAAAATCCACCTTGATAGGCATGCTGTCTGGACTGCAGCAGCCGGACGAGGGACGCATACTGGTCGACGGCCAGCCGACGCCGATCACCTCGCCGCGTCATGCGCTGGCGCTGGGCATCGGCACGGTGTTCCAGCACATGATGCTGGTACCGACACTGACGGTGGCGGAAAACCTTCTGCTTGGCGGGCCATGGTGGCAGCGCCCCAGGACCGAGGAGCTTGAGGCGCGCGTGGCCGAGATCACCCGCAGTCTGGGCATCACGGTCAAACTGCATGCCAAGGTGTCGGAGCTTTCGCTGGGCGAGCAGCAGCAGGTCGAAATCCTGCGCGCCGTGGTGCGCAATAGCCGCTTGCTGATCCTTGACGAATCCACCTCGATGCTGACGCCAAAAGGCATCGACGAGCTGGGCGCGCTGATGCGCCGACTTGTCGAGCAAGGGCTGGCGATCGTCTTCATCACCCACAAGCTCAAGGAGGCGGCGGCTTTCGGCGACCGCATCTCGGTGCTCAAGCTCGGCCGCAAAGTCGGGGAGATCCCGCCAGAGCGGTTTCGCGTGCTGGGCGAACAGGAGATCATCTCGGAGATCGTGGAATTGATGTTCGGCAAGCAGAAGGATGATCCGGAAGCCGTCGAGCGTCCCATCCGAACGGTCCGAGCCGAAGCGCCTCCGCTGCTTCAGGTTACCAATTTGGCGGTCGCGCCGACGGACAACGCACCTGGCCTGTCGTCGATCTCGTTCGACATTCGCCCGGGCGAGATCCTAGGCATAGCCGGCATAGACGGCAACGGCCAGAAGCAGCTGGCGGAAGCAATAGCCGGCCAGCGCACGGCGACCGGCGGCTGTGTGCGGCTGGACGGCGCTGCCATCGAGACATTGAGCGTTGGCGAACGCCGCCGGCGCGGCCTTCGCTACTTGACCGACGACCGGCTGGGCGAGGGCACTGTCGGCACCTTCCCTGTCTCGATCAACTTCTTTCTCAAGCAGGTCGGCGAGGCCCCGTTCTGGCGCAAGGGCGTCGAGCAGCGCGCTGAGATCGACAAGCGCGCCGGCCAGCTCGTGCGCGACTATGATGTGCGCACGCCCAGCCTCAAAACGCCCGTGGCGCGGCTGTCCGGCGGCAACATCCAGAAGGTGCTTCTGGCACGAGAACTCGCTGAAGGCGCAAAGGTGGTGATCTTCAACAAGCCGACCTACGGGCTCGACCTCGCCAACACGCTGGCGTCGCGCCAGCGCATCCGCGATACGGCGGCACGCGGCCTTGCCGTGCTCTTGATCTCCACCGACCTCGAGGAACTGCTTGGCATGTGCGACCGCATCGGCGTCATTGCCAATGGGGCGTTGGTAGGCATCGTCGAGAATGCCGACGACGCGCGCACCAAGGTCGGCCGCCTGATGATCGGACTTGCCGCATGAGCATCGATACCGCCCCCCAGGTCAATGTTACCGCGCTCGAAGCGACCAGCGGGGCGGCCACGCGTCGCGACATCCTGCATCGGCTGCTGATGACGCTCGGTCCGATCCTTATCGCTCTGGTGATAGCCGGCTGTATCCTGCTTGCAGTCGGCGTCAACCCGCTCGCCTATTATGGCTTTGTGCTGGAGAAAGGACTGTTCTCACCGCTCGGCATCCAGCAGACGCTGACGCGCATGGCGCCACTCCTGTTCCTTGCCGCCGGCCTGATCGTGGCCTTTCGCGCTGGCATGTGGAACCTGGGCGGCGACGGCCAATTCCTGCTCGGCGCGGTGACGGCGGCCGCCTGCGCCCCCGTGTTCGTTCAGATCATGCCGGGCTGGCTGGCGCTGACCTGCTCTTTCCTAATAGCCATGGCGGTGGCGATGATCTGGTCGCTGGTGCCGGCACTGCTGCGCGCCTACCAGGGCGTCAACGAGATCATTACCACTCTGATGATGACGTTCCTTGGCACCTCGCTTGCCAATGTTCTGGTCAAGCTGGTGTTTCGCGATCCTAACACGACCGTGCCGCAGACCCGCACGCTGCCCGTGGAGGACCGGCTGCCGCGCCTGTTCGAGACGACCATCACCAGTGGCCTGCTGCTTGGGCTGGCGGCGATCATCGTCGTGCATCTGGTGATGACCCGTACGGCGTTCGGGCTGAAGCTGAGGATCGTCGGCGCCAATCCGCGCGCGGCGGTCCACTCGGGGCTCAACGTCCCGGGCCTGACCGTTGCTGTCTTCGCCATTTCGGCTGGGCTGGCCGGGCTTGCCGGCGCTGTTGATATCGTCGGGGTCCAGGGCAATGTCCGTGCCGACTGGAATCCCGCCTACGGGCTCGCCGTCATTCCTGCCGTATTTCTCGCCCGCATGAACGGCTTTGCCGCGATCGGCTTCGTGTTCCTGCTTTCGGTGCTGTCGATAGGCGGCGAGAGCGCGGCGCGCAGGCTTGGCGTGCCCAATCATTTCACGCTGGTGCTGGTTTCCATCGTGCTGATCGTGCTCGCACTCGCCGAATATTTCGATCATCGATATAGCCAGTCGCGGAGGGCCTAGGCATGACCGGACTCTTCAACGAAGTCTTCCTCAGCGCGCTGCTGTTCGGCGCCGTCACCGCTGCGATCCCGCTGCTGCTTGCCGGGCTTGGCGAGCAGATCTCCGAGAAGGCGGGTGTGCTCAATATCGGCATAGAAGGGATGATGCTGGCCGGCGCCTATCTAGGCTTCGTCGGCGCCTTCTATTCGGGCTCGCTGTGGCTGGGCTTTCTCACCGGTGCCGCCGGCGGCGGCGCGGTAGCGCTTGTCATGGCGCTGCTTTGCGTGCGCATCGGGCTGAACCAGATCGTCATCGGCATCGCGTTGACCCTGGGGCTGGAAGGGCTGACGGCACTGCTCCACCACTTCCAGTTTTCACGCAGCTACCCGCGCCTGCCGGCGGCGGATGCAACCGTCATTCCACTGCTTTCAAAGATCCCGGTGATCGGGCCAGCATTCTTTCAACATCATCTGATCGTGTATCTCGCGGTCGCACTGGTTTTCGGCATGGCTTATGTCTACCGGCGCACGCAGTTGGGGCTCAACCTGCAGGCGGCGGGCGACAAGCCGGCCGCGCTCGATGTCGCCGGCATCGACGTCGTGCGGACCCGTACTGTCGCCGTGTTGACCACCGGAGCGCTGGCCGGGCTCGGCGGCGCCTATCTCGCTGACGTCGGGGCCGGGCTGTTCATTCCTTTCATCACCAATGGTGCAGGCTTTCTCGGCATCGTGCTGGCCATGCTGGCGCGCGGTCGCCCGATCTGGGTGCTGTTCGGCGCGTTGCTGTTTGGCGTGTGCCTGTCGCTGACGACGGCCATGCAGGTCGCCGGAATCAACATACCGACCGACATCATCCAGATGCTGCCGTTCCTGGCCGTGATGATCATGCTGGTGCTGTTTGGCCGGCGCGCCAGCCTGCCGGCTGCGCTTGGCATTCCATACGAGCGCGGTGCGCGCTGACCACGATTTCATGCGCGGACGGGACCCGCGCCAAATAGGAGGAAAGAATGTCGGATACCAAGGTCTACCTGCTCGACGGCGGCTCGCTCGTCCTTGATGGATATCATGTGTTCTGGAACCGGGGTCCTGGCGGCGAAGTGCGCTTCCCCGTCTATTCGATCCTGATCGAACATGCCGAGGGTCGGTTTCTGATCGACACCGGCTACGACTACGACCACGTGATGAAGGTGCTGCCGTTCGAAAAGCCGATCCAGGAAAAGCACCAGACCATTCCCGGCGCGCTGGCGCTGCTTGGCCTTGAACCGAAGGACATCGACGTCGTCGTCAACTCGCATTTCCATTTCGACCATTGCGGCGGCAACAAGTATTTTCCGCATGCCAAGAAGATCTGCCACCGGACCGAGGTGCCGCAAGCCTGCAATCCCGAACCTTTCGAGCATCTCGGCTACTCCGATCTGAGCTTTTCGGCGGAGGCCGCCGAAGCCCGTGGCGTGACAGCACAATTGCTTCCGGGAACGACGCGGGCGAATTCGACCTTCGAAGGCGTCGATGGCGACGTCGACCTTGCCAAGGGCGTCCGGCTGATCTCGACGCCGGGTCACTCGATCGGCCACTACAGCCTGCTGGTCGAGTTCCCTAGGCGCAAGCCGATAATGTTCACGATCGATGCGGCATATACGCAGAAAAGCCTCGAAACCCTGTGCCAGGCGGCCTTTCACATCGACCCCGTCGCAGGCGTCAATTCGATGCGCAAGGTGAAGAAGTTGGCCGAGGACCATGGCGCCGAGCTGATGTACTCGCACGACATGGAGAATTTCAAAACCTACAGGACAGGCACGCAATTCTACGGCTGATCGCCGTCAATCGGGAGACAACATGATGCGCTATCTCGAACACGCCGATCCGGTCATCACGTTGACCGCGGGGCCGGTGAACGCCTATGCCGAAGTGCTGCGCGGCCTCGGTCGCACGGTGCTCTACGATTACGACCCCGCGTTCCAGCTTTTCTACGAGAAGGTGGTCGACAAGGCGCAGAAGGCGATGCGCCTGTCGAACAAACCGGTCATCCTGCATGGCGAGCCGGTGCTGGGCCTCGAAGCCGCCGCAGCCTCGCTTATCGCTCCCAACGATGTTGTGCTCAACCTGGCGTCCGGGGTCTACGGCAAGGGGTTTGGCTATTGGGCGAAGCGCTATTCGCCACATCTCATCGAGATCGAGGTGCCCTACAATGAGGCGATCGATCCGCAGGCGGTTGAGGCAATGCTGAAAGCGCATCCCGAAATCACCGTCGTTTCCGTCTGCCACCACGACACGCCGTCCGGCACCATCAATCCGATCGACGAGATCGGTGCGCTGGTATCAGCGCATGGCGGCTATCTCATCGTCGATGCCGTCTCGTCCTTTGGCGGCATGAAGACGCATCCGCAGGATTGCAGTGCCGATATCTACGTCACCGGCCCGAACAAATGCCTGGGCGCGCCGCCCGGCCTCACGATGATGGGTATCAGCGAGCGGGCCTGGGCCAAGATGAAAGCCAACGAGGCAGCACCACGCGCGTCGATGCTCAGCATCGTCGACTGGGAGCATGCGTGGTCGAGGGACGCGCCGTTTCCATTCACGCCGTCGGTCTCGGAGATCAACGGTCTCGATGTCGCGCTCGACCTCTATCTCAATGAGGGACCGGAGGCGGTGTGGGCGCGCCATGCGCTCACTGCCAAGGCCATGCGCGCGGGAGTCGCCGCGATGGGCCTGTCGATCTGGCCTGCCAGCGACAGCATCGCGTCGCCGACCACGACTGCCGTGCGCACGCCCGAAGGCATCGACGAAAAGGCGCTTCGCCAGGCCGTGCGTGCCCGCTATGGCGTGGTTTTTTCGTCAGGGCGCGGCGAAACATTGGGAAAGCTGACACGCATCGGCCACATGGGTCCAACCGCCCAGCCGATCTATGCGATCGCGGCGCTGACGGCACTTGGCGGCGCGATGAACGCCTTAGGCCAGAAACTCGCGGTCGGCAAAGGCATCGACGCGGCGCTGGCCGTTATCGACGCCGACGCGTGAACAGACATCAGCAGATCACGGAACGAGGGAGCATTTTCATGACTGAGCGGCTCGCAGGAAAGACGGCGCTGGTTACGGGCGCCGCGCAGGGTATCGGCAAGGCCATCGCAGCGCGGCTTGCCGCCGACGGGGCAACCGTCATCCTCAGCGACATCAATGCCGAAGGCGCCAAGAGCGCGGCCGCGACTATAGGCGGAAAGGCGAGGGCGATCGCGGCCGACATTTCCGACCCGTCATCGGTGAAGGCACTGTTCGCCGAAATCCAGGCCCTGACCGGGGGCATCGATATTCTCGTCAACAACGCAAGCATTGTGCCCTTCATTGCCTGGGACGATGTCGATCTCGACCATTGGCGCCAAATTATCGACGTCAACCTGACCGGTACCTTCATCGTCAGCCGCGCAGGCACTGACCAGATGCGTGCGGCGGGCAAGGCCGGACGGGTGATCAGCATCGCATCGAACACCTTCTTTGCCGGCACGCCGAACATGGCGGCCTATGTCGCGGCCAAGGGCGGCGTCATCGGCTTCACCAGGGCGCTGGCCACCGAACTTGGCAAATATGGCATCACCGCCAATGCGGTGACGCCTGGTCTGATCGAGAGCGACGGCGTCAAGGTAAGCCCGCACAACGAGGCGTTCGGTTTCGTCGAGATGCTGCAAGCCGTAAAAGGCAAGGGACAGCCCGAGCATATTGCGGACGTTGTGTCATTTCTTGCCTCGGACGATGCGCGCTGGATGACGGGCCAGACGATCAACGTTGATGCAGGAATGGTCCGATATTAGGTCGTAACTCATAGGCGCGTAGCCACAGTCGGATTAAGGCAAGTTGGACCATAGCGAGGAAGTTGACTCGCGAGCTTGTCATAGCGGGTTGCGTTGTGAACCGGGTTGGCAAAGTCCGCGATGTGGCCGGCAAGATGCTGGCGAAGACAACTGATCGACATGCTGAAAGCTATCGCGACCAGGTCACGTTGGCGCTGCTCAATCCTCTGACCCGTCTTGGGGTCTCTGAATACGAGCAGGCAGCTCGGCGCGTTCTGGTCGGCCGTCCAAGTCGAGATGATCAGGCAGTCCTATCGTGGCAGTCAGCCTGGCGGGACCGCTGCGTGACCCGTGCGAACTGTGTCCGTGCTTTCGGGATCGATCTTCGTCAGCCGCGATCTCGCCTCGATGACGCGCCGTTGCGCGGCCCGTATTCTGCTGCACAGCGCGATATTGATACCGACACCGCAGTCTTCATCCAGCATCTCGTTCGCACGCTCGAGGGAGCGCTCCGCCCGGTTAAGCCGCTGTCGGGCTTTCGCCAGTTCCATATCCAACAGTTCCATGATTCCGAATCCATTGCGGTCCCTTCGGTTGGTAAACCGCTTGTGGTCGCCGTTGGTTCCGCCTGTTCGCGAGCATGGAGCCCAGACGGTCGATGTGGCTGGAACAGTTCTGGAGCGAGTGGTCGCGCCACTGGACCCAAGGTCGCGACGAATGAAACGCCGGCGCAATTCAACCCGCGCTACGTCCTTCAAAGCTGGGGGAATCGATTTTTACCAAGCGGTCTGCGGCCTCGACCGCAATTCGCATCCTGCTGCGCAGCGCGAGATTCTCGGCCAGCATTTCTTCAGTGCGTTGAAGCGCGAGTTCGGTCCGGTGGATGCGCTGCCTGGCATTGGCAACTTCGGATGTCAAAATATCGGCCGCTATCCCGTGGCCCCGGGGTTCCATCGTGTCCATGGATTTCCTAACACATGGGGGCCGACATGGTTCCCTGATGTCGTGCGAAACGGGGTGTCGCAGTTCCTCTATCAGTGGGGTGCGGGGGCGCAGCCACTGTTATGTTCAAGCGCTTGCTCCGCGCGCGATAGCCTATCGTTCCGCTACTGCGCTCATCTTCGGAGCGTTCCGGTGAAGCTCGGTTTAGTCTGCTCCGGCGCATTCGAAGCAGCCGGCGACAGGAAACCCATGGAAATCAACGGTACCCGTTTGCAACATGGCGCGACATGAACACCGGCCGTTGCTGCAACCAAGTATCCCGCAAAAAAACCCTTCGGGCCAAAAGTGTTACCGATGTCTCCGGTATAAACCGTAACCTATGTGTCCGGAACGGACCGGAATGGAATGGTGCCCAGAGGCGGATTCGAACCACCGACACGCGGATTTTCAGTCCGCTGCTCTACCAACTGAGCTATCTGGGCCTGTTCCGGCACGCGGGCAGTCTGCACACCGGATTTCATGAAGGCACCGCAGGCGCCCTTTGAAAGCGCGTGGGTTATAGCACGGGAATCCGGGCTGTCCAGCGCTTAAGCGTTGATTTCAAGCGGGAAACGAGGAGTTGCTCGACAGGCCGATTCATCGGGCGCGGTCGAGACCGGCGGACTGCTCCCGAACGGCTTCATTTGGGAGGATCGCCGTCCGTTTCTTCCTCATCGTCGCGGGCCGGAATGACGTAGGCGCCCTTGAGCCAGCGGTTAAGGTCGATGTCCTTGCAGCGCGCCGAGCAGAATGGATAGGTCTCGCGTGCCGATGGCTTGCCGCATTCGGGGCAGGGCCGCTTGGGGCGCAGCGGCGTGACCTTGTCGTCCGGGCTCATGGTTGCCCCGAGTTCATGGTTGCCCCGAAATTCATGGCCGAACCGACTGCCAGTTGGCGTGCACCTTGAACCCTTCGCCGGTCAGCAGCGCCACCGTCTCATAGAGCGGCAGCCCGACGACATTGGTGTAGGAGCCGACAAGCTTGACGACGAAGGCGCCGGCCAGCCCCTGCACGGCATAGCCGCCGGCCTTGCCGCGCCATTCTCCCGAGGCAACATAAGCGTCGATCTCGGCGCGCGGCAGCCGCTTGAAACGCACCCTGGTCTCGACCAGCCGCTGGCGCAGCTTGCCGCCCGGCGTGATCAGGCAGATGCCGGAATAGACCCGGTGCGAACGGCCGGACAGCAGCCCGAGGCAATTGGCGACGTCGTCGAATGTTTCGGCCTTGGGCAGAATACGCCGGCCGACGGCGACCACCGTGTCGGCGGCCAACACGAAGCTGGGCGCATAGTCCTCTTCGCTCTGCAGCGAGGCCAGCGCCTTCTCGGCCTTGTCCTTCGACAGGCGCTTGGCCAGCGAGCGCGGATGTTCGGCGCGCAGCGGCGTCTCGTCGACACCGGCCGGCAGCACGCGGTCCGGCTCGATCCCGGCCTGCTGCAAGAGTTCGATCCGGCGCGGCGAACCCGAGGCAAGCACGAGCTTCTGCAAAATGCTCATCGCGATCCCGGCCGAACTCTGGCGATCTTACTTGAAACGGTAGGTGATGCGGCCCTTGGTCAGGTCGTAGGGTGTCATCTCGACCAGGACCTTGTCGCCGGTCAGCACGCGGATGCGGTTCTTGCGCATGCGGCCGGCCGTGTGGGCGATGATTTCGTGTTCGTTTTCAAGCTTCACCCTGAACATCGCGTTGGGCAACAATTCCGTGACGACACCCGGAAACTCGAGGACTTCTTCCTTCGGCATTCGATACCTTTGCTTGGATGGGATTCCCAGCGCCTAGAACATGATGCCGAAAAGTGTGAAGCGGTTTTCGGACGACATCATGCTCTACTTCTTTAGAGGCGGATTCAGACTTCAGGTCGAACAGACCTGAAATCATCCGACTCCAGCCGGAATTTGGGCGGAACCTATATGATAATCGCGCGCTTGTGAACATGCTTAATCAGCGCCGTTTTTTGCTTCCGGCGCCAGAAAACGGCTGGATATCCGCGCCTTCAGCCGTTCGCGCACCTCGCGATAGGCGGCCATGATCTGCTCACGCGTGCCGCCCACGTCGGTGGGGTCCGGCATCGGCCAGTATTCGACGTCGACGGCAAGCGAGCGGGTAAGCTCGAGCGCGGTGTGATGCGCCTCCGGCGACAGCGTGACGATCAGGTCGAAATAGTCGTCCTCGAGGTCGTCCAGCGTTCTCGGGTGTCGCCCACCCAGCGAAAGCCCGTCCTCGGCCAGCACGGCGTCGACGAACGGGTCGCGTTCGCCGCCGCGCACCCCGGCCGATGCCACGAAAGTGGTCGTCGGCAGCGCCTTGCGCGCCAGCATCTCGGCCATCGGCGAGCGCACGGCGTTCATGCCGCAGACAAACAGGATCGAGCGGGGCAGGATCGCGCGGGGCAGAGGGGCTGGCAGTTCAGCCTCGCCAGTGCAGCACGCAGACCAGCGTGAACAGCCGTCGCGCCGTGTCGAAATCGATGTCGATCTTGCCGGCCAGCCGGTCCATCAACGTCTGCGAGCCCTCATTGTGCAGGCCGCGCCGGCCCATGTCGATCGCCTCGATCTGGCTGGGCGTCGAGGTGCGGATGGCGTCGTAATAGCTTTCGCAGATCATATAATAATCCTTGACGATGCGCCTGAGCGGCGTCAGCGACAGGATATGGGTGACCACGGTCGCGCCGTCCTCGCGCGTTACCGCGAAGACCAGGCGGGATTCGGCCAGCGACAGCTTTAGCCGGTAGGGCCCAGCGCCGTCGTCATTGACCGGCTGGAAGCGGTTCTCCTCGATCAGGTCGAAGATCGCCACCGCCCGCTCATGCTCGACATCGGGCGTCGAACGGCCGATCGACTCGTCGAGTTCGACATCGATCAGCCTGGCATGGGTTCGATCGTAGTCCGACATGTCAGTCTACATGTTCAGCCGGATAGTGACGGAGCGTCCATGCGCGTCGAGGCCTTCCGCCTTGGCCAGCGTGATGGCCGCCGGCGCCAGCGCCCGCAACTGCTCCGGCCCGAGCTTCAGGATCGAGGTGCGCTTGACGAAATCGAGCACCGAAAGTCCGGACGAGAAGCGCGCCGAGCGCGCCGTCGGCAGCACGTGGTTGGAGCCGGCGACATAGTCGCCGATGGCTTCCGGCGTATGGCGGCCGAGAAACACGGCGCCGGCATTGCGCATCCGCGCCAGGAAGGCTTCCGGCTCATCGATGGCAAGCTCGACATGTTCGGCCGCGATGCGGTCGACCAGCGGCAGCGCTGCCTCGATTCGGGGAACGAGGATGACGGCGCCGAAGTCGCGCCAGCTCGCCGCCGCCGTCGCGGCGCGAGGCAGGCTTTTCAACTGGCGTTCGACCGCCCGTTCGACCGCCGCGCCAAAGGCAGGATCGTCGGTGATCAGGATCGACTGCGCCGACACGTCGTGCTCGGCCTGGGCAAGCAGGTCGGCCGCGATCCAGTCCGGATCGTTGCTGCCGTCGGCAACGACGAGCACTTCCGAAGGCCCGGCGATCATGTCGATGCCGACGGTGCCGAACACCTGGCGCTTGGCCGCGGCGACATAGGCGTTGCCGGGTCCGACGATCTTGGCGACCGGCTTTATCGTTTGGGTGCCATAAGCGAGCGCGGCGATCGCCTGTGCGCCGCCGACACGGTAGATCTCGGAGATGCCGGCAAGATCGGCCGCCACCAGCACCAGCGGCGGCACCTCGCCGCCTGAGGCAGGCACAACCATGGCAATGCGCTCGACGCCGGCGACCTTGGCTGGAATGGCGTTCATCAGCACCGAGCTCGGATAGCTCGCCGTGCCGCCGGGCACATAGAGCCCGACCGCCTCGATCGGCGTCCAGCGCGAGCCGAGCTCGACGCCGGCGGCGTCCGTATAGCGGTCATCCTGCGGCAGTTGCCGCTGGTGATGGGCGCGGATGCGCTCGCGCGCGAATTTCAGCGCTTCGACCGTCTGCGGATCCGCCGCATCGTACGCCTTGGCAATGTCATCCTTGGAGACGGCAATGCCGAGCTTGGTCAGGTCGCCGCCGCCGAATTTTTGCGTGTAGTCGACCAGCGCCGCGTCGCCCTCGGCGCGCACTCGTGCGATGATCTCGCGCACCACCGCGTCGACGTCCGCCGAGACCTCCCGCTTGGTCAAAAGGAACGCGGCAAAACGCTGCTCGAAATCGGCATCGGACTGGCGAAGGGTGATGGCCATCTTGCGCTGCTCAGGCTCTGTGGAAGGGGCGCGAGGTCGCTTCCCAGGCGCCGCCGATGTCGGCGAGCCGCGCCTCGATGCATTCGACATCGAGCATGATCGCGCCGCCGCCTGAAAAGATCAGCTCGACAATGCCGGCAGGCTTGTCGAGGGCGAGGAAGCTGATCGCCAGCAGCGACAGCACCTCATCGGGCTTGTCGCGGGCAATGCCGCTGGTCTTGGCGCCGAGCACGCGGTCGAAATGCAGCACGCTTTGCCGCCGCTCATTGTGCTGGCGGAAGAAACCGGATTTCGCCTCCCAGACGAAGCGGTTCATGGTCATCACGAAGCGCTTGAGGGCCGGCATGTATTCGAGGTCGCCGACCTTCAGCACGGCGTCCTGGACATGGGCCGAGACGATGCTCAGATCCTGATCGTCGAGCGCGACAAGCTTGAGAGCCATGCGGATTTCGTACCTGAAAGTTGACTATTCAACCTCCTGTTAGAGCATGATCCCAGAAAGTGGAAACCGGTTTTTGGAAAAGATCATGCTCCAGGCAACAAAACAGCCGGTCTTGGCGATCCGTGCAACCGCGCCAATCGCTTCAGGTTTGCGCTGCCCTCATCGCCCTACCGGGCACGTCTCCCCGTATAGTGAAGGGGACAAGGACGCCTTGGCACAGGATTTCGCCAATCTCCAGAGTTGCAGAAACGGAGCCGAGGTTGTGGCCAGCCCCTTCTCCCCGTTTAGCCCTAGGGTCCTGCCGATTTCGGTTAAGCCGAGATCCGCTCGATTACTGCGCCGCAGCCGGACAGCTTTTCCTCCAGCCGCTCGAAGCCGCGGTCGAGATGATAGACCCGGTTGACCGTGGTCTCGCCCTCGGCCGCCAGGCCGGCGATGACCAGCGACACCGAAGCGCGAAGATCGGTCGCCATGACCGGGGCGCCCTTCAGCTTCGAGACGCCGTCGACGATCGCCGTCTGGCCGGAAAGCGTGATGTGGGCGCCGAGCCGGGCGAGCTCCTGGACGTGCATGAAGCGGTTTTCGAAGATTGTCTCCGTGATCCGCGACTTGCCCTTGGCCATGGTCATCAGGCCCATGAACTGCGCCTGCAAATCGGTCGGGAACGCCGGGAACGGTGCCGTCGCCACGTCGACCGGCGCAATGCCGGCGCCGTTGCGCCGCACGCGGATGCCGGAATTGGTCTGCGTGATTTCCGCACCCGTCTGCGAAATCACGTCGAGCGCGGTCTGCAGCAGGTCGGCGCGTGCGCCTTCGAGCACGACGTCACCGCCGGTCATGGCGACGGCCATCGCATAGGTGCCGGTCTCGATGCGGTCGGGTATCACCCTGACGCGGGCGCCCGAAAGCGCTTCGACGCCGTCGATGGTGATGGTCGCGGTGCCGGCGCCGGAAATCTTCGCGCCCATGGCGTTGAGGCAATCGGCAAGGTTGACGATCTCGGGCTCGCGGGCGGCGTTTTCGAGCACCGTCTCGCCCTTGGCCAACGACGCGGCCATCATCAGCACGTGGGTGGCGCCGACCGATACTTTCGGGAAGACGTAGCGGTTGCCGACAAGGCGGCCGTTCCTGGTCTTGGCGATGACATAGCCGGTGTCGACGTCGATATCGGCGCCCAGCACCTGAAGGCCTTCCAGGAAAAGATCGACCGGGCGCGTGCCGATGGCGCAGCCGCCGGGCAGCGACACCTTGGCCTCGCCCATGCGAGCAAGCAGCGGGCCGATCACCCAGAAAGATGCGCGCATCTTCGAGACCAGCTCGTAGGGTGCCGTGGTGTCGACGATGTTGCGGGCGGAGAAATTGATGGTGCGCGAATAGCCCTCCTGCTGCTTTTCGCGGCGGCCGTTGACCGAATAGTCGACGCCATGATTGCCGAGGATGCGGATAAGCTGCTCGACGTCGGCAAGGTGCGGCACATTTTCCAGGGTCAGCGTGTCGTCGGTGAGCAGCGAGGCGATCATCAGCGGCAGCGCGGCATTTTTCGCGCCCGAGATCGGAATTCTTCCGGCAAGCTTGTTGCCGCCGACAATTCTGATGCGATCCATTTGAAGAGGGTCCCCTCGGCCGAAAGGCCGGTTTTCAATCGGTTGAGTCTGTTGCGGCCCGTCTAGACCATTGGCCGGCTTGGTTCAAGAAACAGGATTCCCCACCCTGGACCCAGCCTGTTGATATAGGTCAATCCTTTTGCGTTTCCCTTAACGCGCCGAGCCCGTCCGGCCGCTTGTCGGCGTCCCCAGTGCGCCGCTTGTCGGCGTCCCCAGTGCGCCGCGAGCGCGACTGCGCCTTGCGCTTCTGCAGATTGGCGCGCAATTGCGCGGCGAGCCGGCTCTTGCGGTCGGCCTTGTCAGGTGGACCGTTCTTGTCAGGTGGACCGCTCTTATCAGGTGGAGTTGTCGTGTCGTTCATGGTCCCGTCCCGGCTAGCGATTAGAGCGACATGCGTCCGCCGCGCACTACGTACGCTCTAACACTTTGTATCTACGCATCGGGCTTTCCGAAAATCGATTCCGATTCTTCGGGCCGATGCGCCAGCCCGCCAATCAGGGATAGCCAACATTGTGGCGCCGCCATGTCCGGGAAATCTCCAGTCCCGGCTTTCAACATATGCCTTGCACCCGGCCTTGCGCTTGCCGGTTCGATATGGCAGAAGCCCCGCCATCAGCGGCTGCGGTAGCTCAGTGGTAGAGCACTCCCTTGGTAAGGGAGAGGTCGAGAGTTCAATCCTCTCTCGCAGCACCAGCCTATCCCATTGAAATTGCTCAACCCCTTGACACGCAAGGCCTTGCGTCCATTATCTTGTTACAAAGTTCGTAACAAACGGGGCGAGTGTTTCGTGGCTGGACGTAATCGGTATCTGCTTTTTCGGGACGGTCGCTATTACGCCCGGTTGGTCGTTCCTAAAGACCTTCGACCGTTTCTGGAGCGCAAGACCGAATTGCGCACCCCTCTTGGGGCAGACCGCCGCACCGCCTTGTCTAAGCTCCCCGGTGCCGTTGCTGTCCTTCAGCACCGTATAGCGATTGCGGAACGCGCTGCGGCAAAGGCGAGCGGCCATCGTGTCGAGATCGGCAGATATCCGCTCACCGTTCCGCAGATCGCCAGCCGGGACTACCTTTCACAAATCGAATTTGACGCGGAGCTTCGCGCGAATGATCGACGTTATGCGTTGGCGGGCGTCGACTATGACGAGGCTCACCGATTCCGTGATGGCTTCGCCGGCTTGCTTTCCGATGATGAGCTAGAGGAGTTGGTTGGTGCGCGTGTCGAGAAGTTTCGAATGCGCGGCCACCATAACGCGACAAAAGGCACTTCGGAATGGAGGACCATAGCGCAAGGTCTGTGTGTCTCGACCTATGAGTCTTTGCTGCGGCAGGATGAGCGCAACGAAGGGGATTTCAGCGGCACGCCGAAGCACCCGTTGCTGGCAAACGCCGAACCAGCCGCCGACGACCTCCCGCCTGTCCCGCTGAAGGGATTGCTGATCGATTATATCACTAGTCGCAAAGCAGTAGGAAAGGGCAGGGAAGCTGAAAGGCGCTGGACGC
Source organism: Mesorhizobium robiniae (assembly GCF_040545535.1). NCBI lineage: Bacteria > Pseudomonadati > Pseudomonadota > Alphaproteobacteria > Hyphomicrobiales > Phyllobacteriaceae > Mesorhizobium > Mesorhizobium robiniae. The sequence continues at coordinate 354,803 of NZ_JBEPMC010000002.1, read as the reverse complement.
CCGTCTTCGCGGACCTCGCCAAATTCATTAGGCACAACGACGCGAGACGCCTGACTAAACAGAACCTCATTGATTGGCGCGATGAGCGTCTGAAGACGTTGAGCGCTAAGACGGTTGGCGACGTGTATCTTGCATCTGTGCGCACAGTCCTGTCATGGGCGGTCGGTAATGACCGCCTGGAATCGAACGTGGCCGAAAAAGTTCGGCAAGAAGTGCCGAAAAAGTCGCGCGATCGCGAAAAGGGTTTCACTCTGCCTGAAGCTGTCGCGATCCTCCGCAAGGCTCGCGACTATGTTCCTACCCGGACGGATAATCCCCGCACTACCGAATCGCCGCATACAACGGCCGCAAAGAGATGGTCACCAATCTTGTGTGCCTTCTCGGGCGCGCGCATCGCTGAGATTACTCAGCTTCGGAAACAAGACTTCCGTATGGAAGGCGAAACGCCGGTCATGCGTATCACGCCTGCTGCCGGCACTGTGAAGGCTGGCGGATACAGGGACGTGCCGCTGCATTCGCAAGTAATTGATATGGGCTTCATGAGCTTTGTCGAAGCCGCACCTGACGGTGCTCTTTTCCATTCCGGTGACAAGGAACAAATTACGGCGGCGCGCACCGTCGCCGGCCGAGTAAGTCAGTGGCTTCAATCCCTCGAATTGATCCCCGATGGTCTAAGCCCCAACCATGCGTGGCGGCATCGGTTCAAGACGGTCGGAACGGAACTGCAAATTTCTGGCCGCGTCCTTGACGCCATTCAAGGTCATGCCAGCAAGACGGCGGGTGACGATTACGGCGATGTGACGGTGGCGGCGAGGAAGGCAGCAATCGAGAGCTTCCCTCATTATGAGCTAGATAGCAAAAATCCCGAAAAGTCAATGGAATAAATTCCTAGATAGTGCAAATAAAGGACTTTGTTCCTATTCTCCTGCGTGAGACAATAATTCCGAAATGAGTTTTCGGAGTTGTTGTGCGTCCGCGTCCAGTTGAGTTTCTGAAGAGCATCTTCGGAAGCGGGATCGAAAAGAAGTCGGTTCCGCTTTCTGATTCATACGGCATGGAATCTATCTTCGGCACCCCGAACACGGTTGCTGGCCCTGCCATCAATGCCGCGACTGCTTTGCGCGTCCCGGCTGTCTATTCCGCTATCGTCCTGATCACTGACGCGATTGGTTCGCTCCCTGCCAAAGTCTTTCAAACGGCCGGTGGGGAAAAGCAAACTGCTGACACTCACCCCGCCTATCGCCTTGTTCATGACGAGGCGAACGATTGGACGTCCGCTGGCGCATTACGCGCCACGCTCACCGTCGACGCCCTTCTGCACGACCACGGCTATGCACTCGCCAATCGCGTTGGCGACGGCAAGGTCCAAGAGTTCAACCGCCTGGACCCGCGAAGCGTCACGATCAAGGCCGATGAGATCACCGGTGAACCTGTCTATGAGGTGCGCGACGGTAGCCGCGTTCGCCGCTACGGCTACCGCGACATTCTCCATATCTCGGCACCGTTAGGCTTGGCGCCGATCAAGGCCGGGCGCGAGGCCATCGGCCTTTCGAAGGTCATGGAACAATACGCGGGATCCCTCTTCGCCAACCGTGCCCGCCCGGGCGTCATCATCAAAAGCCCATTGAAGCTTGGCGACGAAGCCAAAAAGAGAATTCGCGACAGCTGGAACGCCGGTTTCCGAAACGACGGCAATGGCGGAACCGCTGTTTTTGACGAAGGCATGTCGTCTGAGACAGTCAACGCCATGACATCGGCGGATGCCGAGTTCTCCAAAAGTCGCGCTGACCAAGTTGTCGAAATCGCCCGCCTGTTCCGCGTGCCACCGCACCTACTTTTCGAGTTGTCGCGCGCCACGTGGGGAAATGCTGAAGAGATGTATCAGGCGTTCTTGGACCTCACACTCCGGCCATGGCTGGACGCTTGGGAGTGGGCATACGCTCGCGTCCTGCTGACGCCCCAAGAGCGCGCCAGCGGCTACTACGTCGAGTTCGTGATCGACGATCTTATGACCGCCAACGCCGCAACCCGCGCCGACGTCTATGCGCAGTATCGCGCCATGGGCGTCCTAACCGCCAATGAAGTCCGCGCCGGTTTGAACCGTGCGCCAATAGACGGCGGCGACACCCTCGACAATCCGAACATCACGCCCGGCAAGCCCGTCGGGGAGAACGACAATCGCAAGCCGGGCGAGGTGGCAGCATGAAGACCTACGCATTCAATGAGTTGATTTGGACGGCGTTTGTTGCCGCTCTGCTGATCGGGGCCGTGTTGCTGGTATGAGCTACACCACTTTCTTCGGCGACGGTGAGCGCACATTCGCGCTCACGCCCGATTTGATCCTTGAACTTGAACGCAAGACCGGCATGGGCATCGGCTCGCTTTGCCTGCGCTTTCCTGACCTCCATTTCCGCCACGCCGAGCTTGTCGAGATCATCCGACTGTCGCTGATAGGCGGCGGCGCGTCGCCACAAGAAGCCGCCGCGCTTGCTGACACCTACGCGGCGAAGCGTCCGCTCAAAGAATCCTTCCCGATCGCCGTCGCCGTGTTGCGGGCCGTCTGGTCTGGCACCGCCGCCGCCGCGCCGTCTGAAGGTGAGGCATCCGCCAATGGATAAGCTCGAAATCAAAGCCTCTTTCCGCGTGTCGGATGCCGGCGAAATCACCGGCCTTGCATGGCCGTTCGGCTCACCTGACAGCGTCGGCGACATCATTCAGAAGGGCGCGTTCAACAAGGCGGCGGCCATGCCGATCTTGTTCGAACATGACCCGAACCGTGTCGTCGGCAATTGGGAGTCCGTCGAGGAAACCGACGAAGGGCTTCAGGTCAAAGGCCGGCTCTTTCTCGACGGCGTGCCGCGCGCCCGTGACGTTCACACCAGCCTGAAGCTTGGTCGCGTCAACGGCCTGTCGATCGGCTTCCGCGCCACGGAAACCAAGACACGCGCGGACGGTAATCGAACCATCCTCGCCCTCAATCTCGCTGAAATCTCAATCGTCGCGAACCCTAGCCATCCGGACGCGCGAATTCTCACCGTCAAGTCCGCCGATGGCGCGGCACAATCCAAAGGAACTGAAATGCCCAATGAGAATACGGCACCCGCGCCGGAATACGCGGAACTTGAAAAGAAGGTGGCGGCCGTCGCCGATGAGGTGAAGACCGTCGCCAAGCTCACCGAACGTTTCGACAAGCTCGAAGCGAAGTTCAATCGCCCGTCCGCTGCCAACTCCAACGTCCCTGCCGCCGACAACGACAACGGGGTAACCGACGAACGCAAGGCGTTCCGGTCCTACCTTCGCGAGGGTAAAGACGCCAATGCGCTGGAACTGAAGACGCTCACCGTCTCGAACGACGCACAGGGCGGCTATCTCGCGCCGGCCGAAGTCTCGACCGACTTCATCCGCGATATTGCCGAGTTCTCGCCCATGCGCGCGCTCGCCACGGTTCGCCAGACGGCAGCGCCGTCTGTCATCGTTCCCAAGCGTATCGGTCGCACGAATGCCCTGTGGAAGGGCGAGCTTGCGCCGACGATTGGTAGCCAGCCCGGTTTCGGTCAGTTGGAAGTGCCGGTGAAAGAGATCGGCACCCATACCGACATTTCGAACTGGCTTACGGAAGATGCGCCGGCCGCTGAAGCCGAAGTTCGCCTTTCGCTTGCGGAAGACTTCGGCCAGAAGGAAGGCCTTGCCTTCGTATCTGGTGACGGCGTTCTGTCACCGCGTGGCTTCATGACCGTGACCGAAGTTGAGTTCACACTCAACGGCCACGCCACCAACCTGTCGGCCGACGCTCTGATTTCGCTCATGTATGCCATGCCGGCTGCCTACCGGAACCGTGGCACTTGGACGATGAATGGCACCACGCTTGGGACCATTCGCAAGTTAAAGGACAGCCAAGGCAACTACCTGTGGCAACCCGGTTTACAGGCTGGCCAGCCTGAAACGATCCTTGGCCGCCCCGTGGTCGAAATGGTCGACATGCCGAATGTCGAGGCCAACGCCTTCCCGATCGCTTTTGGCGACTTCGCCACCAGCTATCGCATCTATGACCGCCTGTCCGGCCTGTCGGTCTTCTCAAACCCGTATCTGCTTTCGACCGAAGGTCTGGTCCGCATTCACGCCCGCCATCGTGTCGGCGGCGACGTGGTGCAGCCCAAGGCGCTCCGCAAGCTGAAGATGGCAACGAGCTAAGGAGCAAATGACCATGCGTGATCTTGCAAACAACCTTGGCGCCGTGCTGGCGCTTTCCCCGGCCGTGCAGGCTGCCACCATCAAAGGCGTTGCTGTCGATCTACTCGGCTTCGAAAGTGCCATGCTTGTCGTGAATACCGGCGCTATCGTCGGCGCTGGCGACTACACCGCCAGGCTTCAGGAGTCCGACACGACCACTGACGCCGACTTTGTCGACGTAACCGCGCCGAAACTGATCGGCGCACTTCCGGCTAGCCTCACCGCAGATGGTGCCTTTAAACAGGGCTACATCGGCACGAAGCGGTATATCCGCGTCGTGGTGACGAAGAACAGCGGCACGTCGATTGCCGCTGGCGCTGTCGTCGTCAAAGGCCGTGCCCGCTCCAAGCCGGTGGCGTAACAATCATGCGGCTCGCATCTGACATCATCGCCATTCGGCACGCCGGTAAGGTGTTGCCGTTGCAGCCGTCATTGCGAGCCGCCCTGACCATTCATCGCAAGTATGGCGATAAGATCGTTGTTGCCGCCCTTCAAGAACTCAATCTCGGCACCATGACAGACATTGCCGTCATCGCCGCATCCGACGAACAAGGCGCGCGCCAGATCATCGGCAACAAGTTCGCCCGTGAAGGGTTTGCCGGTCTAGTTGAAATCCGCAAAGCGGTAGCTCGCCTGCTTAGGGCGCTCTATGCCGACGACTTCGAAGACGACCAACACCCTGCAGAAGTCAAAGCCGACACAACGGGCAAGCCGTTTGACCTTGGCGAGTTCCTTGAAGACCTCTTCGAGATCGGCACCGGCTGGCTAGGCTGGTCGCCTGCCGAGACCTGGGCAGCGAGCCCAAGGGAAATCCTTATCGCCCGGCGTGGCCTGATCGCCAAGCTGAAGGCCGTCAACGGCGTTGCTGACGACGCGCCCAAATATGGCAGCATCGAAGAAGTCACGCCCGAGCAGGTCAAAACCGGCTTGGCGACGCTGCGCGAACTAAGCGGCAATCCCTAAGTGAAAGCACCCTGAAATGTCCGATCCATTTGAAAAATACGCCCCTTCACCCGTCGGGCCGGCCACGCATGCCGTCGAAGTAACACCTAGCGACGATGCCGACCTTGCCACCATTCCGCGCGCGCTCTGGATTGGTGTAGGGGGCGACGTTCGCGTCACGACGATTGGCGGCGAGACAGTCACGTTCAAATCTGTTCAAGATGGAGCTTTCCCCGTCCGGGTGACGCGCGTCTACGCAACGGGCACGACTGCAACAGATATCGTGGCGGTCTGGTAAAACCATGCCTATCCTCCCGCCACGCATTTGCTCTTGCGGCAAGGTCGTCGCGTCTGGTGAGCGCTGCGCCTGTCAGATCGTGCGCGACCGTGAGCGCAGAGCCCGGTTCGATCGGACACGCCCCAATGCCCGCCAGCGTGGTTACACGCGTGAATGGGAGAAGGCGCGCGCCAACTTCATCGCCCTCCATCCTACCTGTCGCTACTGCCCAGCGCCGGCAACCGTGGTCGATCACGTCAAAGCCCATAAGGGCAACATGACCCTGTTCTGGAACAAGGCGAACTGGCAGCCGCTCTGCACGCCCTGCCATTCCAGCATCAAGCAGAGCAGGGAGCGGCGCACATGAGCGACGCAACCAAGCTCTGGGTTAACGTCATCCTTCTAGCCGCCCAGGACGCTCTGAAGGACAAGCAGGAACGCAAATGGTTTCGGCTATCGAACGCTGATTTCATCGAGGTCTGTAGCCTAGCCGGCCTCGACCCGGAAGCAGTGCGCGATCGTGCCACCGATGCCTTCCACCGTTACGACGAAGCCGAAGCGGCTGGCGTCAAGTTCAAAGCCGGCTCGAAGATACGCGGCTGTGCAACCAAGCCAGCCATCAAATATCTGCACGATGGTAAGTCACTCACCGTGTCGGAATGGTCGCGCCTCATTGGTATCAAGGATCGGACTATCCGCGCCCGCTTGCGAGCGGGCTATTCAATTGCTGAAACACTCGACCCAGCTTCTAAGCCAAAGTCCCGCACCTTCAACAGAGCGCACGTTCGCAAGCCTCGCCGCTTCATTTTGCCTGGTCGGCAGCCCAACCTTCATTCTATCAACGGCGTGTCCAAGAGCCTCGCACAATGGGCCAAGGAATACGGCGTTAGCTATGCTGTTCTCACACGCCGCTTGAGGCTTGGCGCTACACTTCAACACGCACTGAATCCCCCTCAGAGCCGGGCCAAGGTTCACACCATCAATGGCGTCGGCAAGACCTATGCCGAGTGGGCCAAACATATCGGCATCTCGATCGGCACCCTTCATCAACGAATGAGCCATGGGCGCACCTTGGCCGAAGCGGTCGCCATGGGCGGTCCGCGCGGCAACCGGGGGGTAGTCGACAACTTCCCTAGGGCGTCGGGGACCGGCGGGGGGAGCGTCGCGCAAGATCGCGCGCAAATAGAGTTTTCTGCAAACCCCGAAAAGACATCGCCATGACTATCGTTACCACGGCCGAATTGAAGGCCCATTCGAACCTTTCCGACGACGAATCCGACGCGCTTCTGACTCAGAAGATCGCGGCGGCGGAAGATTGGTGCGCCGGCTACATCGGCGCTGCCCTGGCTGACCTTGACCCGCTCCCGGCTGGTATCCGCGAAGCCATCCTTCGCATTGCCGCCGACCTATACGAGAACCGTGAGGCAACCGTGATCGGTGCAGGCGGCTCGACCCTGCCGTTTGGTGTTTCCGACCTACTGGCACCACACCGGACTTGGACCTTCTGACATGGCAAAATCCAGACAACTAGAGCGCCTTCAGCGGCGACTTGAAGCGATTCCGAAGTCAGTCCGGGAGGCGGTCGTTCCGGCGCTGGTAAAGAGTGCTGACGAGCTTGCCGACACCATGCGCCAGCTTGCCGAACCGTCGCGCGATACCGGCGCACTCATTGAGAGCATCGCCGTCACGCCACCCGGCCAATCGACGCCGCCGTATTCGCAGCCCGGTGGGATGCGGGTTGCTGGCGAATTGGAAGTGCTAGTGACGGCTGGCAACGAAGGCGTGCGCTATGGGCATCTGGTTGAATACGGCACCAGCTCGGCCGAAGCGCAGCCGTTCTTTTGGCCGGCGGTCCGTCTGACTCAGAAACGCACTCGAAATCGGACCCGGCGCGCCATTGGCAAGGCCGTTCGCGATGGATGGAACAAGCCATGAGCGAATTCACGATGCTTGAACCGACCACTGCACTTCAGATTGCCATCCGCGAACGGTTGATTTTGGACGCCAATGTTTTTGCCCTCGTTCCGCGAGAGAACATCCGCAGCAATTTCACCCGGCCCGACAAGATGCCGGCTGTCCTTATCGGCAACGGCACCACGGAACTGCACGGGCATGATTACGCGGGGCAGCGCGCGGCGTGGGTCTATCTCGACATTCACGTCTGGACAATCGGCGAAGGCTTGGACGCCACCAAGGCCCTGGCCTTCGCCGTCTCTAACTCGCTCGACCATAAGAAGCTCCAGATCGAAGGCGGCTATTGCGATCATTTCAAGGTAACGCGGATCGTTTACCCGCGTGATCCCAACCCCGACTACGGCCACGGCGTTCTGTCGGTTGAAGCCCTCATCCGGTGGGTGGTGTGATGCGCGCCGGGAAGCTCGACAGAACCATCGTCCTTCAGCGCCGGGTGCAATCGGTCGGTGACTCGGGAAACGTGCTGTCGTCCTGGACGACGATTGCCACGGTGCGCGCTGAATTGGTGCAGGCCACGGCGGATGAGTCGGCAACCGACTTTGGCGAGGCCGAAACCGACCTGTGCACGTTCCGCATCCGCTGGCCCGCCAGTGAGATCACAACGGCCGAACAGGTTTTCTATGCCGGCGCTGCCTACAACATCAAACACATTGTCGAGATCGGTAGGCGGCGTGGCCTCGAATTGCGGTGCGAGCGCATCCGCCTATGAGGGGAAGAAAGCCTTCCGGCATCGTCGCCGGCACCTCGCCAGTCACCAAAGTTCCTGCCGTCCCGGCTTGGCTGTCGAAAGACGCCAAAGCTGAGTGGCGGCGTGTCGCGCCGATCTTGGTCAATGAGCGCAAGGTGCTGACTGAGGCCGATCTTGGCACCCTGGAATCCTACTGCATCGCCACTGGCACCGTGCGTGAGGCGCACCGCGCTTTGAACCGTGACGGCCTTGTCGTCGCCGGCAAGCGCCATCCTGCATTCGGCATGATGAATGCCGCCCAGACAACCGCCCGCCTGTGCGCCGCCGAACTTGGCCTGACGCCTGTTTCGCGCTCCCGGCCTGCAATCCGTGACGACCAAGACAACAACGATGACAATCCGCTCGACATTTCCTGAGTGGATTTATGACGGCTCGCCGATTGACGATCCGCTAGGGCTCGGCGAACGCGCCGTGCGCTTCCTTCGTGCGCTGAAGCATCCGAAAAGCCGCGCGCCCAAACGGGCGTTCCAATTGGACGAATGGCAAGAGCGCATAGTGCGCCGCATCTATGGTCCGCGAGATGCACAAGGCAGGCGTCTTGTCTCGACGGTCGTGCTGCTCTTGCCCCGCGGAAATCGCAAGACCAGTCTCGCCGCGGCGCTTTCGTTGCTGCACACAATCGGCCCCGAGCGAGTGCCGGGCGGTGAAGCCATATTTGCGGGATCGGATCGGAACCAAGCTAGTATTGGCTTCCGAGAGGCGCTGTCGATTGTCTTCGCCGATAGCCGCATCACAACTGCCGTGAAGGTGTCCGACGCTGTCAATTCGGCGAAGTCGATCACCCTGAAGAAGGATGGCACCCGGCTCGAAACCATCTCAGCCGACGGCAACCGGCAGCATGGCCGGACGCCGAATTTCGTGCTTGCCGACGAACTCCATATCTGGCGCGGCAAAGAGCTTTGGGACGCGCTACGCACCGGCCTCGACAAGACCGACGACGCGCTGCTTGTCGTGGCAACCACTGCCGGACGTGGGCAGGAAAACATAGCTTGGGAGATCGTAGAAGACGCTCGGAAGGTGGCGCGTGGCGACGTTGTCGATCCGTCTATTCTGCCGATCCTATTTGAAGCCGACCGCGATTGCGATTGGCGCGATGAGAGGCTTTGGCATCGCATCAACCCCGGCTTAGTGCACGGCTATCCGTCATTGTCTGGTTTCCGGCAGCACGCCGAACGGGCCGAGCGCAGCGTTTCAGAACGCGAGAGCTTACGGCAACTGAAGCTCAATATTTGGCTGGACCACTCGACCGACCCGTTCGTTGATATGGCGATCTATGACCAGGGCAACGCCCCGGTCGATCTGGACACCCTTCGCGGCATGCCATGCTGGCTTGCCGTCGATCTATCCAACACGACCGATCTAACGGCCATCGTTGCCGCTTGGCGCACCGATGATGGCGGATACGTTGTGCATCCTTGGTTCTTCTGCCCGAGTGACAATCTTCGGCGACGTGCTGAGCGCGACGGCGTTCCTTACGTCTTGTGGCGCGACGATGGATTCATTTCCGCCACACCCGGTAACGTGGTTGATTACGATTACGTCGAGCAACGCATTCGCGACCTTTGTGCCGAGTTCGACGTGCAAGAGATCGCGTTCGATCCGTGGCAAGCTCGCCAGACTATTACACGTTTGCGCGCCGATGGCTTGCCAGCGCACGAAATGCGCCAAGGCTGGGTCACGATGGCGCCAGCCATCAAAGAGCTTGAACGGGCGATCATCGCCGGCAAATTCCAACACGGCGGACACCCCGTCCTGCGCTGGAACTTCAGCAACATTGCCGTCGAGACCGACAAGGCCGGCAACAAGACCTTTCACAAGGGCAAATCCACCGATCGCATTGACGGCGCACAAGCGGCGGCGATGGCCGTTGGTCGTGCCTTCATCGGCGAAAGCAACGTCTCTGCCTACAACGCGCCGGAAAGCGGCGGCCTGTTCATTTTCTGAAAGGATTACCTATGGCCAATGACGATCAAATCTTAGTTGTCTCGTTGGAAGCGAGGCTTAATCAGTTCGAAAAGAGCTTTCAGCGCGCCGTCCAGATATCGAACAAAAACTTCGGCGACATCGAACAGCGCGCGAAGACGATGACGTCGCGCCTGGACTCATCGTTCGCCAAAATCGGCACCGGGTTGAAGGGCGGCGCCATCGGCATGTTCACTGGTGTAGGTGCTGCCGCCACGGCAGCATTAGCGCCCATCGCGCTCTTTCAGAAGGCGCTCGATACCATCGATATCGCGTCGCACTTGGTCGACACGGCCGACCGTATCGGTCTGTCCACGACGGCGTTGCAAGAGCTTGGCTTTGGGTTTGCACAGGCCGGCGTTGAGCAGTCCGAATTTGAAACTGGAATGGAACAATTCAGCAAGCGCATCGGCGAGGCGGCGACGAAGGGCGGCGAACTGGCGAAAATTCTCAATACGAATGGCATCGCCATGCGCGATGCCAATGGGCAGATCAGGTCATCTGAGGATTTGCTGGGCAGCTACGCTGAGTTGGTTCGCAATGCGACAACCGAGCAAGAGAAAATGCTCCTCGTCACCGAAGCCTTCGGCCGTGGCGGGGGCGCTATGCTGGTTGGATTGAACGACGGCGCAAAAGGCATTCTCAACATGAAGAAAGCCGCCGAAGATGCCGGCGGCGTCATCGATGAGCAGCTATTGCGCCGCGCTGAAGAGATGGGCGACCGGTGGGATGCGGCGTGGCATCGCTTCACGGTAAGCTCGCAATCGGCCATCCTTACCGCCGTCGAAGGCCTCGACAGCCTTAACGGCCGGATGCAGGAATTCCTGAAGAACCGGCAGGCCGTCGAGATGGGAAGCATGGCGGGCTCGCTTGTCGGCAAGCCCGGCGACGTGCTGACCGGGCCAGGGAAGGGCGGCAAGCCAGACGCCATTGACGTGCGCAGTGCACAAGCTTTCGGCGGCGAGATCGCCAAGGCCGACGACAAGCTAATTGAGCATCTGAAAGCTCGCTACGGCGACGCCTCGCGCCGGGCAACCATCATTCCCGGTGAACCTAGCACGGGCGGGAAGGGCGGCGGCACGGCGAGGGCAGTATCGCCAGACAGTTTCGAACGTGAGATCGCCCAGACTCAAAGGCGCACCGCGATCTTGCGCGCCGAGACGGCGGCGCAGGCCAGCATCAATCCGCTCATTGACGACTATGGCGCTGCCGTCGATAAAGCTCGCATTAAGCAAGAGCTTCTGAACGCCGCACAGGAAGCGGGCAGAGCGATCACGCCAGAATTGGCGGCAGCCATTGACGCCACGGCGCAAGCTTATGGTGACGCCAGCGCCGACGCCCAGAGATTGGCCGACACGCAGGACGAGGCCAAGGAAAAGGCCAAGCAATGGGCCGACCTTCAGCAAGACCTTGTGGGCGGGTTCCTGCATGACCTGAAGGACGGCGTGAAGCCGGTTGATGCCTTGTTCAATGCAGTCAACAGGCTAGCCGACGTGGCTATCGACAATCTTCTGAAGAAGCTGTCTGAGGTGAAGGGTGCGAGCGGCGAGGGCGGTCTGTTCGGCGGTCTGCTAGGCTTTGTCGGCAATCTGTTCGGCTTCAGTGCTGGTGGCGAGGTAAAGGCCGATTCCTGGGCCGGACTGAGGCTTGCCGGCGGGGGTGGTGTCCGTGGTCCTGGCACCAGCACCAGCGATTCAATCCCGGCGATGCTTTCCGATGGCGAGTATGTCGTGAACGCCGCCGCGACCGCCAAGCACCGCCCGCTCATCGAGGCGATCAACGCCGACAGGCTGGTGGCGTTCGCAAGGGGCGGCGGCGTCGGTGATGACGGCAAGGCGGCTAGGCTCTGGCGGGCCGCCAACCAGAACGCCGCGCCTGCGATCAACATTTCAACGAACGTCACCGTGAACGCCCAAGGTGGCGATCCTGCCGCCAATGCTGACCTCGCCAAGCAGACGGCCCGTGAGACGAAAGAGGCTGTCCGGGCAGTAGTCATCGAGGAACTGTTGACGCAAAAGAGGCAAGGCGGCCTCATGACGGGGCGCTACGCATGAGTTGGGAAACCTTCAACCCGCCCGTCGCGCCGTCGTCAGGCACGCGCAACAAGCCTGAGATCAAGCTGCTCAAGGCTGATTTCGGTGATGGCTACACTCAGAGCTCTCCCGATGCCCTGAATCACGTCCGGCGCGTGCTGACGCTGGGCTGGGACTGCCTGCTGCCCTGGCAGAAAGATGAGATCGTTGAGTTCTTGGAAAAGCGCGGCGGCTATGAGCCGTTCTACTATACGCCCTCGAATGAGGATCTGCCGGTCAAGTGGACCTGCGAGGACTGGGACGACACCCGCGCCAACGACGGCTTCAAAGTGTCGGCCGTGTTCCGGCAGGACTTCACCATACAAATGTGAGCCTTTAGGAGCCGGCACGGCATCGCTAGCCGGAGGATGTTTCCTTGTCTCGCTTTACGTCACGCTTTTCGCAAGCCGGAAGGGTTTCCGGTTTTTGTTAAGGCGACACGAAAGACTCTTACTTACTTACTTTCTTACTTCTCTTATTACGTGTCCGTTTAACAAAAACCGGAAACACCCTCCGGCTAGGTGCAACGTCACGAAAACCGGAAACACCCTCCGGCTAGAGGTAGGACGATTTTCCCGACTTTTTATGCAGCGCCTCGCGAGATTAGCTACAATGTGTGGGCGAGGCGGGTAGCTCCCACTCATTGCCGACCGGGATTTTCACCGGGTCCCGGTCGGCCCCACGGTGAACGGTGAACGGTGAACGGTGAAATGACTTCTTACGATTGGCTCTGCCAAGAGCTAGACGCGCTCGACCACGTGAAGGTCGATGCGGTGATACCAGCCCAGACGCTTCAGGCATCGGCGACGCCCCTTCCTGCCCTGGTCCATTGGCGCGAGGCGGCGCGAAAGTGGCGGGCCCAAAATGTCGAGGTGGTAGCTGAATATGAACGACGGGAAGCGGAACGCCAGATGAACCTCATGCTACGTCTGACGTCTGAGAGAGCAGAGTTAGGGGAAAAAAGGCGCACATATTATCGTGACTACATGGCGAAGAGGCGCGCCGAGAGTGCAAAGGCACAAGGCCGGACAGTGAGACAATACCGCAGCCTGAAGGACATGACACCGGAAGAGCGCAAGGCTCACGAACGCAAGCTTGACCGGGAAAGGAAGGGCCGCAAGGCTGGCATCAATGCCCTATCCCTTCACCCGTTGTTCGGCCGATTCTAGGCGCTTGTCTGCATCCCGACCGCCAGAACGCTATAATGTAAGCGTCGAGATTGGTTCTCTCGACATTCCTGAAACTGCCACAACCCGCCCAAGGTCGTTCTCCCCTGCCTTGGGCGGTTTTTTGTCGAGACATAAGTAAATATTTACTTATGCTAACTATTTGAAATTATTCAATTTTATGACTTGACGAGTCACCGTGTGCTGATTCACATTCGGCCCTGTCGAAACACAAACAAGGGGTTTGGAATGGACCACTACCTGAGTGATGAAAACTGGAATGCCCTGGTCGATCGCCTCACCGGGCCGCATGACCCAAAAGCGCCCGGCTGGACGAAGCGTGACGAGGTTGTCGCGGCGCTCATGGATGCGAGCGTATGGCCGGCGAGGATTGCGGAAGAGGAGGTGGCATAATGGGCCTGCTCACAGATGCACCCGAGCCGATACGTGACGCTTTCAAGGCTTGGACAGAAGGGAGCCTCACCGGGTCAGAGCTCCGCGAGCACATTGACCAACTCGCCCTGACAGACCCCGCCGTAAAGAGCTTCCGCGAATCCAAGCTTTCGGCGCTCGATGGTTCAAACGATGTGGAATGGCGCGCTCTTTTGTAGGTGATCTTTGGACCGCACAATACATCCGGTTGCCCACGCCCTTGCCATGGGAAAGCCGCTGCTTAGCGGCGACGATGGTGCGCGGCGCTTTGTGCTCAACCATGGTTGCGCCTTTAACCCCGCGCCATTGCCGCGCGGGGTTCGAAAGTGCAGGCAGGGCACGTGCTTTGAAGCCACCGGTCGCTTTGTCATACGAACGCCGGATGCCGGTTTTGGGTATGTCGAGGGGTTCGCTATCGGTCCGGGGCACCTCGCGCCGGTTTGGCACGCATGGTTGACGAAGGACGGAACCGCCCTGGACCTGACATGGCCGGAGTCCATTTCAATGCGATCGTCCTACTTCGGCGTTGAGTTCGCGACGAAAATCCTTGCGGCTATGCTCGTTTCGCGAGGTTACGACGGAATCTTGGACCCAGTTGACGACGGACTAACGTCGGCTTTCGAAAAGGACAGAGCCATTTAGCTCTCCCATCCTCGCCGAACTACCAGAGGCCCGCCGCTCACCCCGGCGGGATATTGTAGCTGATGCCGTGGCTCCTCTCAGCGGCCCCACCGTTCGATCAAATTTCTGAAGAAGCCGGTCGATACGTAGCAGGTGGCGGAAGTGCGCCTCCATAGGTTGTTATTGCAGTCGCTCTTGATGTCGTGAGGAACGGGGCGATAGCCCTTCGATCTCATGCAGGTCGAAACGTAATCGGATTGTTCCCACATGTCGCCCTCGCTTGGCTTGTCTGGACCGTAAATCGCTACTTCATCGAGCCGGCATTGAGCGATAGCAACCTCTTTGCCATCGTCACACCCAGCCAGCGCCAACAGCGGCATCGCGACAAACCATTTGCTCATGAACATCCCTCCACCCGGCGGCGAGCCTAGACACTCGACCGGCATCCTGCAAATTTGCAGTCAGCGCTTGACTCTCGTGTTCTCTTTTTGTTCCTATACCATATGGTGAAGCGTAGCAGCGGGCCGTCGCCGGCTCGGATCGATCGCGAGTGGCCCCATCAAGTCGCGCTGCTCGACGACCTTTGCGTCGATCGGAATTTCACGCTGATCAGGGACTTTTGCCACCAGCGCGGACTAAGCTTCATGACGAGACACGCGACGGCGATCTGGTCGAACGGCAAGGAAGAGCTTTACCGGCTTCATTGCTTCGCCGATCCTGCATCGGCCGAAGCCTTCCGTGACCATTTCAACGGCATCATGTTCGACCCAAGGAAGGACCGGGCAGACGGGAAGGCGCGTGGTGCGTGGCACCGCAGCGAACCATGGCAGAAAGTGTCGGACGTTGGCCCGCTTAGTATTCCGGTCAGCCTGCGAGATTAGAGTGCTGATATGTGGGGAGGGGTCGCGGATCACAATCCGCACCCTTTCGGAGGCCCACTCTGTGCAGTAGGCTGTTACGCAAACGGGGGACGGAAGGTGGATTTGCCGGAGGCATCTAACGCAATCCTAGCCGCATTGGGCAGTGCATGGGTGCAATTTGCCTCAGACACTTTCTCTACGCTCATTGGGGTGATGGCAGGTTTTGCAGTATCAATCTATCTGAGTAGAAAGCAGATCCAGTATGACTCAAGAAAGGATCAAGAAACCGTAATACAGGTCGGTATTTCGAATCTGAAGCAGGTGGTATACGCTTGTGCTTCGAACCTAGAAAACCTGCTAAATATGAAATATCAGATGATAGGTGATTTGAAATCAGATTGCGATAAGGTGAGGCCGGCAATCAATGAGTTCCGAGATCCCAAGGAAATTGTAGCCATTTCAGAGCCGCTCAGGACATTCTTCGTAGGGTTCCCCAGATTAGGCGTGATGAAATTTCCAGACTATGATAAGTTTAGTGAATTCATAAATGACATACCTATGCTTCTTTCAATAATACACAAGACGGAATTCACCCTGGAAGATTTGAATAACAGAATAGCGTCTAGGAATTCCTTAATAGATAAGCACTCTATGAAAAATATGGATGGTTTAAATGCGCATGCCGTTTTCTATTTTCATCAGATGATACTGTCGGAGTCAGATAACATTATCCAGTATGTGGATGATGCTTTATTCTTTTCAGATTTGTTGAGTGAGCAGCTTATCAACTATATGAAATGTAAATATCCAGAACAGAGAAATATAAAATTCGCTCCGTCGGATCATCTGAAGGCGATTATGCCCCCAAAAGATTACGTTAAAACCTATCGGGACCAGTTTCGCGACTTCTCGACCATGCCCAAAAAAAAGAAGCTATTTACTCTTGCTGACGCCTTCTCGAAGCAATCCCTGTAGGTCGGTGTCGCGCGCAAAACCGCAGCGCGAACAACAAGGTGCTAGGAGATCGGCGACCAGAAGCCCGCCGCTCATCCCCGGCGGGCTTTGTTCTTTTATGCGGTATACTGCCGATTGAGTCGGGCAGTTATAGGGTGAACTCGAATGACCGAAAGCAATCTTGTCTACAACGAGCGGCTGAAGGCCCTTGCCGGCATGTTTCACAATCTGGCGGTGGCGTCGGTCACTGGCGGCGTTGTGTTGCCGCTGATCAATGCGAACTCCGGAGCGGATACGAACCTCACTTTTTTCGTCACGATCCCGGTAGGAATGGTGTTGGCCCTGTTCTTCGGCTTCTGGGGCCAAATCATGCTCAAAGACCTACAGGGCTAGGGCTGATAGCCTCCCTCTTGCTTGTGCATGGTGCTGCCGTCGCCTTCCTCGCACAAAACGATTCGCGATGGTTGAATGGTAAATTGGGGCAAACAGAATGGTTAAGGTGGTTGCTTGGGGTTCGACTTCGCGTCGAATTGGCGCGCTGTCTATATCCGTGGATCAAATGATTGGCATAATAGAGTCCCATAATATTAAGGAGGTAAGCGCTAAGAAGACCTATTGGAAGAAGACTATTCATTTTGAATCTATTGATGACATAAAGAAAAATAAGGCAAGGTTGTCAGGAAATCCGCTATTCTATCTTGATGGTGTTAATTTAGAATTCTCATTTGGAGCTGCAAAGTTATGGTTTTGGTTGAGTGACAAGGAGAGCCACAAAGAAGATCTAATGTTGTCTCTATATCATGAGCTTGCCGCCCATAAATCAAGCATGGACAAGATATTCGATTTTTGCTACAAGTTATATATTCCGACATTGACGTTTTTGCTTCTATCCGCGATTTTTAAGGGGAAATTTGAAAGCTACATTAATCTTAATGGCGATAAATTGGCGACGTTTGTATTTCTCCCCTGCCTTGCGATAGTCCTTATTAATGGGTCCAGAGTGTTGCGGAGCGGAATCACCTATACGCCGGTGCCAGGTTTCTGGACGCGGCATGGCAGCAACATTGCAGCCGGACTAATCGGCGCAATAGTTCTCGGCTGGCTTGGGGTAGTCGGAAAGATTTTGATGAGCGGCGCTAAGCCTTGAGCTTTAGCCGTGTTGGCACAAACGCTGACGGCCGCCTTTCAGAGACACGGGAAAGAAATGCCCCGAAAAAATCGCCAAACCGCCGCACGTCACAATGTTACAAAACGTCGTGTAACTCATTGAAATTAATAGCTTAAGCCAGAGTTCAATCCTCTCTCGCAGCACCATTCCAAGCCTTGTTTGATAACGAGCGCGAAGGCGCTGTCCGCTGCCTTCGCAGTACGGATTGATTTTCACGTCGCGACTGAACGATCAGGTGAGGCTTCTAGACCAGTCGTCTATCTGGCGCTCTGCCTCTTCCTTGGCGATGCCATACCGCTCCTGAATACGTCCTGCGAGTTGGTCACGATTGCCCTCGATGCGATCAAGGTCATCGTCGGTTAGGTCGCCCCATTGCTCCTTGGCCCTGCCTTTGAACTGCATCCATTTTCCCTTGATCTGATCCCAGTTCATGGAATTTCCTCCTTTGTTGCTCAGAGGAAATGCAAATGGACGCCACATGTTCCCGAACAGCGGATCGGCCATGACGATTATCGTTGGCGACGCAGCAAAAGCCGCCGGCCGGAGCCTGCGCGACGAATTGGCGTGGGATCGAGTGGAGACGATCCGCGTCTTAAAATCACACCCGCTCGACAGAAAATTCCCGGATCAACTGGCGCGTGCCAAGGCGATCGATATGACGTTGTCTGCATCCGCCTCCGGTAGATCGAACAGCATCGGGAGTTGGCGGGTCATGGCCATTTCAACGATCAGCTCTTCAATGGAAGCTGTCTGAAGGTCGGTCTCGACACTCTTCGAGATCATCGCAGCAAGCTTGTGGACCGGCACTGGTGCCGACTTTGCATGGTCGTCGAGCAACCTGCTGATTTCGATTACAACGTCTGCGTCAATGCTCTTTGGCAATTCGCGCATGGCTCTTCCTCCCTACCCATATCATGCGCGTGCCAGAGGCCCGAGTCTCGAAAAATCGACGTGTTGAGAGCATAGGCCGGTCCGTTTGCTTTGGCATACGCTCGGCCTGCGGCGAATGGCCGAGGCGCACCGGTGTCGCATATGGCAACGAAATCGCTCCTTTTGCGTTGGCCAACCATGCGTCGTTAGCAAACGTAACCAAAGGAGATTAAGCATGACAGCCGACGCGGCGAAGCTCTATCCCCGCCACCGGGATCGGATCTCCGGCAGCGAGGACTACATAGTAGCGCACTTTGCCCGGCAGAACGGCATCACCCCAGCGCAAGTCCATCAGTTGATCAAGAGGCATGGAAGCAACCGCACCAAACTGGTGGCCGCTGCGAAGGAGCTTCGCGCGTCGCTTCGAACGGATTCCCCTAAGGCGATCCCTTCGCGGCGTCGCGTCGGATACCTCAGCGCCGGTGTCGATGCCAGAAATGGTTTAGAAACACGGTGAGGAGACTGCCGAAAACAATCCAGCCGAGGATTTCGTTTGCTGAGTTTTCACTCCTGGCCGCCGTCGCCAGCTTCTGTTCGCGATCACTTGCGTCGATGGTCGCCCGCAGATCGGACCGGCTGCCGTGCCGAACCGAGTAGGCGCGTGTAAATTCAGCGCCCAATAGAAAGATCTCGGACGAATAAAACACCCACAGCAGCACAACCAGCAATGCGCCGGCTGCCCCGTATGACGATGCGATCGCGCTTGCTCCGATATACCAGCCGATCAGCGACTTGCCGATCGTGAAGAGAAACGCCGTCACCACCGCGCCGACGCCAACATCGCGCCATCGCAGTGCGCGGTCGGGCAGGACCTTGTAAATTGCCGCGAACAAAAGCGCGATCAGGGCAAACGAGACGATCCCGTTGATTGCACTCAGGATAGTGGTGCCGAAGGGCAGACGCTTGTTGATGATCTCGCCAAGCGCCGAGATTGCAGCGCTGGCGACCAGGGACACCAAGAGCAGGAAGCCGAGCGCCGCGACGAGGCCAAGGCTTGCGGCGCGGGCGCGCACAAACCCGGAAATCGATGTTCTGCCCGGTTTGACTTTCCAGATTTCGTTCAGCGCAACCTGCATTTCGCCGAACACGCCGGACGCGGTGACGAACAGCGCGACGAGGCCCACAATGGCAGCAAGGGTGCCCGCCGTTCGACGTGATGCGTTTTCGATTGTCGCTTGCAAAAGCTCGGCGCTCTGCGGACCCATCAGTCCCGACAGCTGGGCCGAAAGCGCCAGTTGCGCCGCATCGTTTCCGAAGGCCAGACCAGCGATGGCGACAACGATGAGCAGGATCGGCGCAAGCGAGGTTGTCGCATAAAATGCCATTGCTGCGCCGTGGCTTAGGGCATTGTCATTGATGAAGCCGAGAATGCTCTCCGTAAGGAGCATCCAGCCCTCTTTCGCCACATTCCACATGTTGCGTCACCTGCTTCTCAGCAAGCAATTAGAGGCAATACGGCAGCGGACCAGAGCAGCAATTGAGAAGTCCTGGCCCGTTTGAATCCGGAGTTTAGGTGATGGGTTTCAGGTTTTTGGGGCCGACCTGAGCCGAGGCCCTTTTCGTAAGACCATCCTGCGTCGGGAAGGCCGAGAACGCTGCGATGGCTAAAAAGATGGGAATCCCCAATTCGAGGATCTCCTCGAACACCATGGCGGTATAGGTCCGGGTGACGTGGATGTCGAGAAATGTGAGATTTGATGGCGCCCCGTCGAGAGCCTTGGAAAGAACAGTGCAACCGATAGCGGCGGCAATGGCAAAGGCAGTCGCCTCACCATGGCGAAGCCCGTGCACAAAGCTGCGGAAGCCGTCCCTCAGAAGCAAATAGACGGCAAAGCCGAGGATACCAACGATCGTCACGCCGATCAGCTTTTCCAACAGTGGAACGTTAGGCGAAATGTAGAGGGTGGTCTTGGAGATGTTGTAGGTCGTGAAATGCGCATGGAAGTCCAGCTCGCGCAGGCACATCGCGATCGGTATGGCAACGAGATACCACCGCTTGAACAGGTCCCGATAGGGCATTTCCCGGATAAGCGTTGCCACGACGATCAGATAGCCGGACGCCGAGAAGACCTCAATCGGACCACCCTCGCCGAGGTACACTTTTCGTATGGAGTCGGGAAGGAAGACGAGCGGCAGGGCGACGAGAACGACGAGCACCAGCAGGGCAAGGCCCATTTGGTTGAAATAATGGCCTTTACCGTAGTCGCGCGTTCTTTGGCTCCACGCCATGTCCATCTCGCCCATATCTGTCTTTAGCCGACTCTCTATTGATGGCGTTTCCACCCAATTTGAAAGATCGGGTCTTTGTCAAGTTTGCCGCACCTCATTCCGCCCGCTTGCCTTGGTGGCATAGGCCGAAAAAATGGGACTCGTCGTATGGCCGCCATGAGATCGGCGATGTATCGGCCGGGAGGTCGCCATGCCGAATCTTTTCCAGCAGCGTTGCAGTTCAGCAACAGTCGGCCGATCTGGGCGGACCATTTGTTGAAGCGGTTGCGCCCGGCACTTCCCCTCATCTCCGAACTGTATCCGGCCTGAACACCAATCCGCCCGCGGCGTACCACAAGAAATTGCCGATTGCGGCCGGTTTCGTTGGCAAAAGGTTACCGTTCCCTGCTATTCCCCCTTGAAAATCAAAAGCAGTGGACTTGCGCATGACCAATGTTGCCCTGACCGGGCTTGCCCGCGATCTCGCCAAGCGCGCCGCGGAAGGGCATCCGGTGCGCATCGGCGTCATCGGCTCAGGCGAGATGGGCACCGACCTGGTGACGCAGGGCATGCTTATGCCGGGCATTTCGGTGTGCGCCGTCTCGACCCGCCGCCCGCACACGGCACGTGATGCTGTTCGCATCGCCTATGGCGACGAGGCGATGGCACGGGAGGCCGATACGCCGTCGAAGGTCACCGAGGCGATCGAGAGCGGAAAGATAGCCATCACCTCAAACGAGCTGCTGGTAACCAATCCGCTAATCGACGTGGTCATCGACGCCACCGGCAAGCCGGGCGTCGCCGCCGATTTCGACCTGATGGCGATGGAGCACGGCAAGCATCTGGTGATGATGAATGTCGAGGCCGACGTCACCATTGGCTGTTACCTGAAGCAGCAGGCCGACCGGCTCGGCGTCGTCTATTCCGTGGGCGCCGGCGACGAGCCGTCGAGCTGCATGGAGCTGATCGAATTCGCCTCGGCGCTCGGCTACACCATCGTCTCGGCCGGAAAAGGCAAGAACAACCCGCTGAACCACGACGCGGTGCCCGACGACTATCGCGCGGAAGCGCTGCGTCGCAACATGAACCCGCGCATGCTGGTCGAATTCGTCGACGGCTCCAAAACCATGGTCGAGATGTGTGCCATCGCCAACGCCACTGGGCTGATGCCTGATGTTGCCGGCATGCACGGCCCCAAGGCCGACCGCGATGAACTGGCCAAGGTGCTTATCCCGCGCGCGGATGGCGGCATCCTGTCGAAGAAGGGCGTCGTCGACTACACTATCGGCAAGGGCGTGGCGCCTGGCGTCTTCGTCATCGTCGAGGCGACGCATCCGCGCATCATCGAGCGCATGGACGATCTGCATATCGGCCACGGACCCTATTACAGCTTCTTCCGGCCGTATCATCTGACCTCGCTCGAAGTGCCGCTCACCGCCGCCCGCATTGCGCTTTATGGCAAGCCGGACATGGTGCCGCTGCCGAGACCGGTTGCCGAGGTCTGCGCCGTGGCCAAGCGCGATCTCGCCGCAGGCGAGACGTTCGATGCGATCGGCGAGACCTGCTACCGCTCCTGGACCATGACTGTCGAGGAGGCTCGCGCCAACCGCGCCGTGCCCGTCGGCCTGCTCGAAGGCGGCAAGGTCCTGAAACCGGTCAGGAAGGGCGAGCTGCTGACGTCAGGCAATGCCGCGCCCGACCCGACGACCAGGCTTTTCGCCTTGCGCCGGCTGCAGGACGAGATGCTGTACGGGACCGCCTGAGCGATTACTTCCCCAGTTCGATCGACCTTAGCCGCGCGGCCTCCACGGCTTCTGTTAGCAGATTTGTCAGCCGCTCCTCGCCCATCAGCACCGCAAGCGCGGCGGCTGTCGTGCCATTGGGGCTGGTCACTTGCTGGCGCAGCACGCCCGGATCTTCGCCGCTTTCGGCGGCGAGCGAGGCGGCGCCATAGACCGTCTGCATGGCGAGCAGCCTGGCGGTTTTGGTCGGCAATCCGGCCTTCTCGGCCGCCACAGTCAGCGCTTCGATGAAATGAAAGATATAGGCGGGGCCGGACCCGGACACCGCCGTCACCGCATCCATCAGGCCTTCGTCGTCGATATCGGTCACTTCGCCGCTCGCCGAAAGCAGGTCGGCGACGAGGCGCTTGGTGTCGTCGGACACCAGCCTGTTGGAAAACACCACCATCATGCCCTTGCCGATGGCCGCCGGGGTGTTGGGCATGCAGCGCACGATTGGTGCGCGGTTCCCTAGAATGCCCTCGAAAGTGGCGACCGGCGTCCCGGCGGCAATGCTGACGAAGGTGGTGCGGCCATCATTGAAGCGCTGGTAAGCGGTGGTCACGTCGCGGATCACTTGCGGCTTGACCGCGATGACGACGAGGGCCGGCACCACGTCCGCTGGAATGCCTCCGGCATCCGCGGCAGCACTGCAGCCCAGCGCTTCGGCGCGCTTGCGCAGATCGGCATTGGGCTCGACCACGAAAACCGCCGCCGGGGCGAGCTTGCCGGATTTCAGCCAGCCCGAGAGCATGGCGTAACCCATATTGCCGCAACCGGCGAGAACGAGCCTGATCGTCATGGAAAACCTCCACTAGAGCAATTCCAGGAAAAGTGCGTAGCGGTTTTCGTCCGGAATTGCGTAAGAAAATACTTAGAGCGGTTCGGCGATTCTATCAAAAGCTGAACCGCTCTAGAAGGTTCTCCCATAGACGCTCGCGACTAAGCGGGAAAGCCCTCTTGGGAAGGATGGGTTCAGGACGGACCCTTAACCGCCATCGGCCGCAGCGACACCTGCCGGAGGCCGAACATGCCGAACACGAAGAATAGCCAGACCGGATCGGCGCGACGAAAGAAGAAGCTTTCGAGGAAGGCATTCAGCGCTGCGAACAGCACCACCATCATGAAGAAGTCGCCGAGATAGATGTTTTCCTTGCGCAAGGGGATACGCATGTAATCGCGCAGCGGTGCGATCAGGAACGTGTAGACCGCCACGCAGAGCGCCGGGATGCCCATCAGCACCGCAACATCGAGATAGCCGTTATGGCCGTGCACGATGGTTCTGATATCCCAGGCCCGGTCGAAGGGCTGGTCCTGGTTGAGCAGCAGCGGCGTGCCCCAGAAGCTCTCGTAGCCGTAGCCGGTCCACGGCCGCTTCGCCAGCATCTCGCCGGCGAACTCCCACAGCGTCGTCCGTCCGGTGTAGGTCAGGTCGGGAAAATAGAGTGCCGCCAGATGCTTCACCGGCGGCAGGAAGACGATGCCCAGCGTGGCGATCGCCGTGGCGATTACGGCCAGTGCAAACAGGATCGGCGTGCCGAGCCGCATGCCGATCAGCCCCGGCAGCACCACGATCAGAATCGAAAACGGCACCAGCCCGGCCGTCGTCTTGGAACCGGTGTGCAGCATGAAGATCATCGCCGCGCAAAAGATCGACGCGCCCCATAGCCGCTGCCCGCGGCGACAGAGATACAGCCCGGCGAAGCTGAAGCAGGCCATGACAGGCCCGGCGATGTTCTTGTGGGTGAACACGCCGCGCCACAGGCCGGCATGTTCCGGCTCCAGCGAAGCGGTGGTGTGCAGTGCTTCGTTCGGAAAAACGATGAGCCCGATGTAGGAGAGGCCCATCACGACGACTATGGTAAAAATGATGGCTTTCGAGAAAGCCTCTGCGCCGCGCGGAAGCGCCAGGATCGTCGCCATCGTCAAAATGCCGATCAGCGTGAAGAATGCGGCGCGCATTGCCGACGACGGGTCGGTCGCCATCACCACCGACAGCATGAAGAAGCCCAGCATCAGCAGCCAGGACGGACTGAGCAGCGAGCGCACCACGCGCGGGTCGGCAAAAGCCATCAGCGAGAAGATCGAGATCGCGCCAAGCGAGCCGAAGCCGAGCTGGTTGACGATGTCGCCACCATCCCCGGTCATTTCGGCGCCGGCCGGCTGGAACGGCCGGAACGACACCAGGATAACGGTGAACAGCAGCGCCGCGATCGCGGTCGCGATGCCGTCGCGCGTGAACGCCGCGCTGAGCGGCGCGCGCTCAGTTCTTCTCAGGCTGCCGGTATTGCTCATTGGCATATCCGAATTCGGCAAGCACGCGGCCGGCGGCGACATGAATGGGGTACAAGGCCGCTGCCAACGATCCCGTCCGCGCCAGCCTGATCGCGCCGCGAAACGGCGAGGCGGCAAGCAGCGCCAGGCTCTTCAAAAAAACCTTGGTGTCGGCGAACGGCGTGCCGGCCCGTTTCTTCTTCTCGACCAGTGTCGAGATGACGCCGTTGCGCAGGCTGCGGGCGCGTATCCAGTCGGCTTCGACGCGCCGGGCCGGGACGCTTTCGTGCACTTGTGCCTCGGCGCACCAGCCAAGCACAAAGCCTTTTTGTGCGGCACGGCTCAGGAAATCGGAATCGCCGCCGCCCATGAAGTTGAATTTCAGGTCGAGGAAGGGTGACCCCATGGCGGTGAGCACGTTGCGCCCGACCAGCAAATTGCCGGAGGAATAGAGCGCGGGCACGCGCCCGGTCTCCCGGTAGGGTGGCGCAAAGACCGGGTGCTCGGACCATCTGGCATGGGCCGGGTCGGCAAAGTCAGGTATTTGCGGGCCGCCGACAATGTCGGCACCGAGCGTCTCAGCCGTCTTGCACATGCGTTCGAGCCAGTGTGAATCGGCGATCTCGTCGTCGTCGATGACCAGCAGGTGCCTGAAATCGGGGAAGTGCAGGATTGCCGTCTGCCAGCCGGCATTGTAGGCGCTGCAATTGCCGCGCTCATGCGCGACGATCACCATGCCTGATATCTCGCCGCGTTCGAACAGCGGCAGCGCCGCCTTGGCGCCGGCGCGCGCCTCGGTTTCGTTTTCGATGACGATGAGCGCGAAGCGTCTGCCGGTTTGCTGGGCCTTGAGCGATGCCAGCGTTGCCAGCAGCTGCTCCGGCCGTTTGAAGGTCGGCAGCGTGACGACCGCTTCGACGGCTTCCGTGACAAGCCCCGGAGACCGCCCAATGATCGATACCGAACCGTCCGATGGCAAAGGGATCATCCGTGTCCAACCCGGGATGGTGAGTTGGGTCTCGATAGCATCGCGACGATAACGTTTCGTTAATCACCTTTGGCGGACAAGCCCGCAAATCGGCGACCTCGGGCCGCCAAATATCGTCACTTAATCAAGGCTTCACCGCGCTTTGCTAGCCGTATCCGCTCAGGATAGGTGAGATGCATCTGCTGTTCGCCACATCGATCGTGCCCGACGGCGCTCTTGCCTCGGGCTATGAGATCGCCAATGCCGCGATCATCGCCGCGTTGCGGCGTGCCGGCGCGCGCGTCACCGTGATCGGCTTCACCTGGCCGGGCAAGCCTGCAAGCGATCCGCAAAATACCATCGTGCTCGGCGCCGTCGATGTGCGCACCGAGAGCGCATCATCGCTGCAAAAGCTCGGCTGGGTTGCCAAGGCGATGCTCTCCGGCCTCACTTTCGCATCGGTCAAGCTGCGCGTGGTTACCGACAACGAGGTCCACGCCGCCATCGAGCGCGCCGGCCCCTTCGACGGCTATGTCTTGAATTCCGTGCAGTTCGCTGGCGCCTTCGAGAGCCTCTTCGGCGACCGGCCGTCGATCTTCGTTGCCCACAATGTCGAGCACAGTTCGGCGCAGCAGAACGCCGCTGCCGCCGCCGGTCTCTTCCAGCGCCTGTTGTTTCGGCGTGAGGCCAAGCTGCTCGAGGCCGTGGAAGAACGGCTTTGCCGCCGGGCGCGCTTCGTCTTCACATTGGCCGAGGAAGATCGCTCAGCACTCGGCGTCGCCTCCAACGACCGTTCGGCGGTGCTGCCGCTGGTGACTTGCGCCGAGCCGCCCGCGCAAAAGAAAACGCGCCGTATCGATTGCGACGCGGCGCTGATCGGCACCTGGACCTGGCAGCCGAACCGCATCGGCCTCGATTGGTTCCTGGACAAGGTGGTGCCGCATCTCAGGCCGGATTTCCGCATCAGGATAGCCGGCCGAGTGCCGTCGGGCGTCACGTCGGCACATCCCGGCGTTAAATTCGTCGGCCGCGTGCCGGAGGCGCAGGCTTTCGTGCGCAGTGCGGCTGTCATCCCGCTGATCAGCACTTCCGGCAGCGGCGTGCAGCTCAAGACCATCGAAACCTTCGAACTCGGCCTGCCTTCCGTCGCCACCAGCCATTCGTTGCGCGGCATCTGCTATCGCCCGGTCAATTGCACCGTGACCGATGATCCGGTTGCCTTCGCCGACGCTCTGCAAGCCGCCGCGGCCGATATCAGGGATGTCGACGGCAGCGCTTTCCACCACCGGCAGGTGAAGGCGCTCGATGCCGCAATCCGGCTCGGCCTGAAAAAGCTCGGGCCTGTCGGGCAGGAGGTGTTGGCATGAACATGCACACCGCCCGCGCCGCGTTCGGGGTCGACAGTTTGAAGTCGATCCTCGGCATTTCCGTTCTCGCCATCCGCTGGGACGATGCGGTCGCCCTGCTGGCCCGGTTGATTGCGGAGCGACGCTTCACCAAGGTCAGCTTTCTCAACGCCCACAACGCCAATGTCGCCTATACGGACCCGGTCTTTGCCGAGGCGCTCGACGATTTTCTCATCCTGCCGGACGGCGTCGGCGTCGATCTGGCGGCGAAACTGCTCTACGGAACGTGGTTTCCGGATAATCTCAATGGCACCGACTTCATTCCTGCCTTCCTGCAGGCGTCCGCCAGGCCACTGACTGTGGGGCTGCTCGGCGCGACGCAGGCCAACGCCGAGGCGGCGTCGAAGAAGCTGGCGGCGCTCGCCTTGCAGCACAGGTTCGTCGTCATCCACGACGGGTATTTCTCCCCCGCAGAGGAACCGGCAATCGTCGATCGCATCGCCAGATTGCGGCCGGACGTGCTGCTTGTCGCCATGGGCGTGCCGCGCCAGGAATTGTGGATCGCGCGCCACATCGATGCGCGCCACTGCACGCTGCCGATCGCAGTCGGCGCGCTGCTCGATTTCCTGAGCGGCGCGGTGCCGCGGGCGCCGCTGTGGATGCGCCGGCTCAGGCTCGAATGGCTGTTTCGGCTGTGGATCGAACCGAGCCGCCTCTGGCGCCGCTATGTGGTCGGTAATCCTGTGTTTCTGTGGCGCGTCGTCGGCCAGAAATTCTTGGGCAGGCCCGCCCCTGCCAGATCAGGCCGCGGAGCGGGCCATTGAACAGCCGGTTCGTACCGAGTTCTGCCGCCGGACCCGATGTCCTTAGCCAGACGCCTACGGCGGCCGTGGTTACGGCAAGCTATGCGCCGGATTTGGAGCGTTGCCGCCTGCTGTGCGAAACCCTCGACCGCTACATGTCCGGCGTGGCGCACCACTATATCCTTGTCGAGCATCGCGACGTGGCGTTGTTTCGCCAGTTGGAGAACAGCCGCCGCACCATCGTCGACGAGCGGGACCTGTTGCCGCACTGGCTGCATGCCTTCGACGATCCGCTCAGCCTGTTCCGCCGGCGCATCTGGCTCAGCCTGAAGACCATGCCGCTGCGCGGCTGGCATGTGCAGCAGCTTCGCCGCATCGCGATATCGGCGCACGCCGGGGAAGACGTGCTGATCTTCTGCGATTCCGATGTGGCGTTCCTAAAACCTTTCGACTGCAGCGCTTTCTGGCGCGACGGCAGGGTGCGTCTGTTCCGCCGCGACGGCATGCTGTCCGGCGAAGGCCATGAAGAGCATCGCATCTGGTCGCGCAATGCGGGCTCGGCGCTCGGCATCGAGCCGTCATTGGTCTCCACCCACGACTATATTTCGACGCTGATTGCATGGCGCCGCGAAACCGTGACGGCCATGTGCGCGCGGATCGAGAAGATCCATGGCCGCAACTGGGTCGAAATCGTCGGCGCTGTGCGCAAATTTTCCGAATGCATGATCTACGGCCGCTATGTCGACGACGTGCTCGACGGTGCTGGCCATTTCCACGGCTCGGAGGAGTTCTGCCGCGTCCACTGGACGGGAGAAGCGCTGTCGGATGATGAGTTCCGCCGCTTCGTCGCCGCCATGGCGCCGGAACAGGTGGCCATCGGCATGCAGTCCTTCATCGGCACGGATATCAGCCGCATCCGCCGCCTGATCGGGGTTGATTAGTTCCGGGTCAGACCCGATCACCCTGAACGATGGGTTCGATCGACTTTCCCTCTTCCCGGCAGGGGATGATGAAAGGCGGGGAAATAGCCTGCTACTGACGGAAGCGCAGGTTCCGTCGCGTGAGCTCGTTGACCGAGGTGCAGCCCATCAGCTTCATGCCGCGCTCGATTTCGATGTGCATCAATTCCAGTGCGCGTTCGACGCCGGCCTGCCCGGCCGCCGCCAGCGGGAAAAGATAGTAGCGGCCCAATCCGACAGCCTTTGCGCCCAGCGAGAGGGCCTTGAGCACATGCGTGCCGCGCTGGACGCCACCATCCATCATCACATCGATTCTGTCTCCCACCGCATCGACAATCTCGGCAAGCTGGTCGAACGCGGTACGCGAGCCGTCGAGTTGGCGGCCGCCGTGATTGGAGAGGACAATTCCGGTGCAGCCAATCTCGGCCGCACGCCTGGCATCTTCGACCGACATGATGCCTTTCAGGCAGAACTGTCCGCCCCAGTGCTGCACCATCTCGGCAACGTCGTCCCACGACATGGCGGGGTCCAACATCTCGGTGAAGTAGCGGCTGATCGACATCGCGCCGCCGCCCATGTCGACATGGCCGTCGAGCTGCGGCAGCTTGAAGCGCTCATGCGTGTAGTAGTTGATCGCCCATGACGGTTTGACCGCGAACTGGGTGATGCCAGCGAGATTGAGCTTGAAGGGGATAGCGAATCCCGTTCGCTTGTCACGCTCGCGGTTGCCGCCGGTGATGCTGTCCACGGTCAGCATCATCACCTCTACCCCGGCCTGCTTGGCCCGAGCCATCATCTCGCGGTTCAATCCGCGATCTTTGTGGAAGTAGAACTGGTAGACCTGCGGCCCATTGCTGATCTGGCGCGCCTCTTCAAGGCTGACGGTGCCGAGCGAGGAGACGCCGAACATCGTGCCATATTTCGCTGCCGCGGCCGCCACCGCACGTTCACCCTGATGGTGGAACAGGCGCTGGAGCGCCGTCGGCGAGCAGTAGACCGGCATCGCCAGCTTCTGACCCATGACGGTCACCGACATGTCCACATTGGTCACGCCGCGCAGGACGTTAGGCACCAGGTCGCAGTCGTCGAAGGCTGCCCTGTTGCGCCGATAGGTGACCTCGTCATCTGCCGCACCGTCAATGTAGTTGAAGATCGGTCTGGGAAGGCGCTGTTTGGCCATGCTGCGGAAGTCATGGAAGTTATGGCAGTTTCTCAGACGCATCTCATCACTCTGTTGGCCCATAACTCTATTGGCCCGGGCACAACTCCGTTGGCCTGAGTTCACCTGCCCGAAAGCACACTGCCGCGCAATGCCTAAGCTTCAAGACAGGATGGCATGCGATTGACTTCAAGCATCGCGGCCAGATGCCACCGATCGCGCATCGTCAGAGTCCCGCCAAATGGTGGGTGGCGTCAGTTGCCTAAAATCTGCCGGCCGGCTGCTGCAACGCGTTTCCCTTGATGTTCCCAAACGGGTTATGGCAGGCAAAACGGCGATGACCCTCGGCTTCGGCCAGTGGCGGCTCGATCTCGCTGCAAAGCGGCAGAGGCTGGAAACAGCGCGTGTGAAAGCGGCATCCGGCCGGCGGGCTGGCGGGGCTGGGCACATCCCCGGTGAGCAGGATGCGCCGGCGCGCCCTTTCCTGGTCCGGGTCGTGCAGCGGAACGGCCGAAAGCAGCGCCTTTGTGTAGGGGTGGCGCGGCGTTTCGTAGAGTTCCTCGCGCTCGGCAAGCTCCACGATCTTGCCAAGATACATTACCGCCACCCGGTCGCAGAGATGACGGACCACCGAGAGATCGTGCGAGATGAACAGGTAAGATATTCGCGTCATCTCCTGGATCTCCTTCAGCAGATTCAGGATTCCCGCCTGGATCGACACGTCGAGCGCCGAGACCGGCTCGTCCAGGATTACGAGATCCGGCTTTGCGGCGAGCGCGCGTGCTATGCCGATGCGCTGGCGTTGCCCGCCTGAGAACTCGTGCGGATAACGCGTGGCGTGCTCCGGCCCCAGTTTCACCAGGTCGAGCAGTTCCGCCACTCGCTCTCGCGTCTCCGCTTTTGACAGTTTCAGCATTCGCAGCGGTTCGGCGATAATATCGCCGGCCATCATGCCGGGATGCAGCGAGGCGTGCGGATTCTGGAACACGAACTGGATGTTTCTGCGCAGCGGACGCATTTCGGCGTCCGAAAGTCCTGCTATATCCCTGCCTCGAAAGACGATGCTGCCGCGCGTCGGTTTGATCAGTCGTGCCAGACACCGCGCAAGCGTCGACTTGCCGCAACCGGACTCGCCAACCAAACCGAGCGTTTCACCCTCTCTGAGATCGAACGAAATGTCGGATACCGCCTGGATGCGGGTTGGGGCGCCGAAGAAAGGCAAGTTGCCGCCGGTGGAGAATTCCTTCACCAAGCCCCGCACCGATAGCAGCGCGGGTTGGGCAGGCGCCACATCTCGGGGCAAGGATATGGCAGGAGCCGTCGCCATCACACGGTCTCTCCCGTTGTCCGAACCGGCGAAGAGACCTCGTCCGCGCGGTGACAGGCGACATCGACGTGACCGATCCGGCGCAGCAAGGGGTCCTGGTATTTGCACATGTCGACCGTCCGCCGGCAGCGTGGATGAAAGGCGCAGCCTTTGGGCAGGAAAGCGAGCGAGGGCGGCGCGCCGGGAATGGCGCTCAGCCGCGCCACGCGCTGTTCGATCCGCGGCAGGCTGTCCAGCAACGCGCGCGTATAAGGATGGCGCGGCGCCCTGAAGACGTCAGCAACTTCGCCGCACTCGACGATGCGTCCCGCATACATCACTGCGATCTTGTTAGCGACGCTGGCAACGACGCCGAGATCGTGGGTGACCAGAACCAGCCCCATTCGCCTTTCCGAGCACAGTCGCTGCAGCAATTCCATGATCTGCGCCTGGATCGTCACATCAAGCGCCGTCGTCGGCTCGTCGGCGATCAGCATTTGCGGATCGTTGGCCATTGCCATGGCGATCACCGCACGCTGGCGCATTCCGCCGGAAAACTCATGCGGATACTGTCCGGCCCGTTGTCTGGGGGAGGGGATCGAAACAAGATCGAGAAGCTCCACGGCCCGCTGCAAGCCTGCGCGCGCGCTGACGGAACGGTCGTGGATCCGCACCGCCTCGGCGATCTGTGCGCCGACGGTGAGCAGGGGATTGAGCGTTGTCATCGGGTCCTGAAATATCATCCCGATTCGTGCACCTCGATAGCGGCGCAGGAAACTTTCCGCTTGCCCGATCAGTTCTGCGCCGCGAAACTTTACCGAGCCAGTGACGCGCGCACGCGGCGGCAGCAGACCAATGACGGCCATCATGGTCGCGCTCTTGCCAGAACCCGACTCGCCGACCAGTCCCATGATTTCGCCGTCCTCGATCGTGAAGTCGACGTCGCGAACGGCAGGCAGCAAGGTTCGCGAGCGGCTTTCGAACGAGACGCTCAAACGCTCGACGGCGAGCAGGGGGGAGGCATTGCTCATCGCGACCTCGGATCGAGATAGTCGCGCAAACCGTCGCCGAGAAAATTGAAGCCGAGCACGATGCTGAGGATGGCGATGCCGGGACCGGCTGCGATCCACCAGCGGTAGAAATGCAATGCGCCCTCGGAGATCATCTGCCCCCATTCCGGAGTCGGTGGCACAGCCCCGAGGCCAATGAAGGAGAGGCTCGCCGCGAGCAGCACGATCTGGCCGAAATCCATGGTCGCGTTGACGATGACCGGGCTCCAGCACAGCGGCAGAATATGCTTGAACAAGATGCGCGGCGGACTGGCGCCCGAGGCGATCGCCGCTTCGACATGCTCGCGCTCCCGCACCGAGAGCACCTGCGCGCGCATCAGCCTCGCGTAGATCGGCCACCAGACGACGACCATGGCAATGGCGGCGTTGCCGAGGCCGGGTCCGAGCGAGGCGGTGACGGCCATGGCGAGCAGGATCGGCGGAAAGGAGAGCGTCACGTCGACGAAACGCATGATGGCCTCGTCGAGCAGCCCGCCGACGAAGCCGGCTATCGCGCCGAGCGCTGTGCCGATCAGCACCGAGCAGACGATGACCACCAAGGCGATAGGCAGCGATTGGCGCACGCCGTAGAGCGTTCGCGAAAACACGTCACGGCCGAGCGCGTCGGTGCCGAGCCAATTGGCGGCGTCGGGCGGCGTGAAGCGCTTGCCGGCGAGCATGGTCGGGTCGTAAGGCGCCCACCACTGTACCGTGAGCAGGATGATGAACCAGGCGATGATGATGACGCCGCCTATTATGACAGGCGCTGTTGCCCAGCGTGGCAGACGCACGGATCGAAGCGTATGCACCTGAATACTCATGCAGCCCCGCGCGACCCGAGTTTGACCCTGGGATCGACGGCCAGGTAAGCGAGGTCGGTGACGAGGTTGGTCAACAGGAATGCCGCTCCGCCAACGATGGTAACGCCGATGATGGCCGGATGGTCCAGCCCTTGGGCCGCCTGTACGGCATAGGAGCCGATGCCGGGCCAGGAGAAGATCGTTTCGGTCAGGATCGCTCCGGTAATAAGATATGCGAAGGAGAAGCCGAGGATCGTGAGCGTCGGCAGGATTGCGTTGCGCAGCGCGTGGTTCAACAGCACGCGCATGCGTCCGGCGCCTTTCGCACGGGCGGCGAGGATGAATTCCTGTCCGAGCACATCGAGCATCGATCCGCGCACCATGCGGGACACGATGCCGGTCACAGTCCAGCCCAGCGCCAGTGCTGGCAGGATGAGGTGCGTCAGCGCATCGCCGAATTTGGCGAAGTCGCCGGCAATCAGCGCGTCGATCGTGAACATGCCCGTGACAAAGGGCGGCGCCTCGGAGCGAGGATCAATCCGTCCCGGACCCGGCAACCAACCGAATTTGACGGAGAAGATGTAGAGCAGGATGAGGCCCGACCAGAATACCGGGATTGACGCACCCAGCAGCGCGAAAAGACGTGCGAAATGGTCGGCCAGGCGGTCGCGAAAATTGGCGGCCAACACGCCGAGTGTGATGCCGCTGATGCTGCCCACCAGCATCGCCGCGATAACCAGTTCCAGCGTCGCCGGCAGGCGCTTGAGCAGGTCTTCGGAAACCGGCCGTTTGGTGCGGAACGACGTGCCGAAATCGCCGGAAAGCAGGTTCTTCAAATAGATCAGATACTGTTCGGGCAGCGAGCGGTCGAGGCCCCAGCGTGCCTTTGCGGCTGCGACCACTGCCTCGTTGTGCATCTGCCGCTCGCCGATGAGCGAGGTCAGTGGGTCGGCATTGGTGAAGTGCGACAGTAGAAACGCCAGCGTGACGACGCCAAGCAGCAGGAGCGGCATCGCGATCAGACGTCTTGCTATGTAGCCGACCATCGCGATGCCTCTGAGTGCGAACCCTGCCTATTTACGGCTGAGCTCTGACAGCGGAAGGTTGCAGCAGGCGGAATAACGAACACCCTCGATGTTGCTGCGGTAGGCTAGCACCAGGTTCGGGCTGACGACAGGGACAATGATCTTGTCTTCGATCATTTGAAGCGCGATCTCATGATAGATGCCGTCGCGTTCGGCGTCCGACGCCGCCATAGCCTTTTTCATCAGGTCGGTTTCCTTTTGATTGAGCAAATCGACTTTGCCCTTTTGGCCGGCGCGGGTCAGCCAGAACGAATCCGGGATCATGCCGAAGAACTGGACGTACTGGGCCGAGCCGAAATAGTCAGGCGCGTAGAAGCGGGCCGAGAATGGCACGCCGGGGCTGGCGACCTGTTCGCGCCAGACGGCGGAAGCCACCGGTTGAATGTTGAGTTTCACATTGACCCGTGCCAGGTCCTGCTGGACCTTCTGCATCAAGAGCACGAGGTCGACACCGTAGACGTTGAGCTGCGCGACGGTGACGTCGAGCTCGAACCCGTCCGCCAGTCCGGCGGCGGCCAGCATGGACTTCGCCTTCTCCAGATCCTGCTTGGGCATCGGAAGATCGGCGGTGCCCGGGAAGCCGTTGGGTATCGGCGAAGCCTGCGGCTTGCCTTCGCCGCCGACCGTGAACTGGATGATGCCGTCATAATCGATCGCGTAGGCGAGCGCCTGGCGGACTTCCTTCGTCAGGGGAACCTTGTTGCCTTCGGCACCGGGACTGAACATGACGTAGATGAAGTTGTAGGACGGCACCGTTTTGATCGCCACATCCGGCGAAGAGATCGTTTTTGACGTGTCCGGATCGACCTGCATGGCGATGTCAGCCGCACCGCTTTGCAGCATCTGCGCCTGCGATACCGCGTCGGCGGTTTCGTCAATGACAATCTCGCCGATTGCCGGCGCCTTGCCCCAGAATTTGTCGTTGCGGACGAAGCGCAACTCGTCATCGGGTGCATAAGACTTCAGTACATAAGGGCCGCTGCCGGCTGAATTCGCCAGGAACCAGCCTTCCGCGGTGTCGGTCGTCGATGCGTCCGCATCAGCCTTGGCGCCCGCCGCAGCCGCGACGTCGCTGTTGATGATCACGGTATAGGGCGCGGTCAGCACGCCGATGAATTCGGAGTTGGAGCTTTCCATTGTGACGACCACGGTCTTCGGGTCGGGCGTGTCGATGGACTTGACCAGCGACATCATGAAGGAGGCGTCGGCCTTGATATTCTTCAGCCGTTCGTAGCTCCACTTGACGTCCTTCGATTCGACCGGGCTGCCATCGGAAAAGACCGCGTTGGGAGCAAGCTTGAAGGTGAACACGGTCTGGTCGGCGTTGACCTCCCAGCTTGTCGCCAGGAGCGGCTCGATCGACTTGTTGTCGGCGGCGAGCGAGACGAGGCCCTGATAGGCCGAGCTCAAATAGATCTGGCAGGTGTCGCAGAAGGCACGGCTCGGATCGAGTGAGTTGATCTCCAGGTGGCGTGCAATGATCAAGGGTTGGTCTTGAGCCAAGAGCGGGCCGGCGTGAAACGCGGTCGCGGCGGCAAGCACCAGCGCGGCCCCTCGGAATAATTTTGGAAAATTCAGTGCCATCGGATTCTCCCATTCGCAAATCGATGATCGTTCGGCTTGCGCTGATCGCAAGCCGGCAGGCGCCGTCTGACGGGTCTCATCCCGCTCTTTTCAAACCGTTCCCGTTCCCGCGAGAAATTCCCGCGCCACAGCCGTGACCCCGGCAGCGTCAAGCCTGTAATGTGCGTAAAGCGCCGCCGGCGGGCCGATCAGCGAGAATTCGTCGACGACCCCATGGCGCTGGAAGCGCACAGCCGGTCCGCCGGCGATCACTTCCGCAACGGCGCTTCCCAGCCCGCCAATGACATTGTGCTCTTCAACCGTCAGGATAGCGCCCGTATCGGCCGCGGCCTTGCGCACGGCCGATACGTCGAGCGGCTTGATCGTGTGCATGTCGAGAACGCGGACGCTCTTCCCTTCGGCCGCCAGCGTGTCGGCTGCGGCGAGGCTGGCATGGATCTGCGAGCCGGTCGCGATGATCGTGAGGTCGGTTCCGTCGCGCAGCATCTTTGCCTCGCCGAAACGGAAATCGATCGGCACTTCGGAGTAGACCTCCGCATCGCGTCCTCGGCCGAGCCGGATATACATAGCGCCCGGGTGATCCACGGACGCGCGCAGGATGGCCCGCAACTGGTTGGCATCCGCCGCGCAGACGATTGTGAGTTCGGCGATGCTGCGCATCATGCCGAGGTCTTCAAGCGAATGGTGGCTGGTGCCGTAAAAACCCATCGAGATGCCGGAATGGTGGCCGATGATGCGCACGGGCATGCGCGGATAGGCGCAGTCGGTCCGGATAGGTTCGGCGCAGAGGATGGCGCAGAACGAGGCGAAGGTCGCTACGTAAGGGATCATGCCGCACGAGGCCATGCCGGCGGCGGCGGTGATCATGTTGCGCTCGGCAATGCCGAAGTCGATGAAGCGATCCGGGTGACGCGCATGGAAATCGCGTGTGCGGCTGGAATTGGCGAGATCGGCGGTCGCTACCACGATACGTTCGTCGTGGTCGGCCAGCTCTGCGAGCTCTTCGCCGAGGATGAACGCCGGCATGAGCTTGTTCGGCGTGCCGCGTACCGACTTCTCATCTTTCAATGCTATTTCGGTGTCGCTGCCGCGAAACAGCGTGCTCTGGTCCTGGCCGGCATTGGACGTCACAGTGCTCATCACGCGTCCTCCCTCTGATAGGGTGTCAGCCCGGAAGCGATCTCGTTGTAGGCGTCGTCGTAGTCAGCGCCGACCAGATTGCCGACATGCCAGTTCAACGACAGTTCCATATGCTTGACGCCACGGCCCTTGATCGTGTCGGCGACGATCATCTGCGGTTTGCCATGACCGGCCGGCGCCAGCCCGTCGAGCGCCGCGAGAATAGCTTTGAAGTCATGCCCGTCGATGCGGCGGACATCCCAGCCGAAGGACTCAAACCGCCCATGGATCGGCTCAACCGACATGACCGCTTCCGTCGGGCCGTCGATGCACAGCTGGTTGCGGTCGACGATGGCGACCAGACCGCTCAGCTTGTAATGGCCGGCCGCCATTGCGGCTTCCCAGATCTGGCCTTCATTGAGCTCGCCGTCGCCGAGCATGACATAGGTTCGGTAGTCGCGTTTCTGCAGCCGTCCTGCGAGCGCCATTCCAAGGCCGATCGACAGGCCGTGCCCAAGAGAACCGGAGGAAAAATCAATGCCGGCTATCTTCTTCATATCCGGATGGTCGCCGAAGGCGCTGCCCAGTTTGGTGAAATTGTCGAGCAGCTTCGGATCGAAGAAACCAAGATCGGCCAGAACCGGATAGAGCCCGATCGCGGCATGGCCCTTGCTGAGTACGAAGCGATCGCGATCCGGCCATTTCGGCTTGCCTGGATCGTAACGGAGGTGCGCGTAATAGAGCGCTGCGAACAGTTCGGCGGCCGAAAACGTGCTCGAATAGTGACCCGCGCCAGCGATACGCGTCAGGCGCAGTGTCTCCAGCCGGATGAATTTCGCACGGTCCGCGAGAAATTCCTCCGAAACGTTGCGGCCACGGTCGGACCGGCGGTCAGTATCCAAACCTCAGCCTCCAAACTGATACATGATATATCAAACCACACGCGTCTGGCAGCGTCAATGCCGTGCAGCGCCATACATTGGCTTGCCTAGAGACGCGCGACGGCGGCAAGCGATTCATCCGCCGCTTGCAGCGCGGCGTCTATGTCGGCCTTGGTGTGCGCGGCCGATAGGAACATCGTGTGCGCCGGATGCATGTAGACCCCCCGCTCGAGCAGATTCAGGCAGAACGTGTTGCCGAGACGCCGGTCGGCGTCGTCTTCGAACAGGACAACCGGCATCTGCACGGGGCCACTCTGCCGCAACTTGAGGCCGTGGCGCTCTGCCTGCGCGTCCAGTCCGTCGCGCAGCCGCTGCCCCATCGCTTTCATGGTGCCGATGGCGTCGGTCCTTACCAGTTTGTTGATCGTGGCTATGGCGGCCGCCATCGACACGGATGCGGTCCAGAACGAACCGGTCGTGAAGATTTTCGTGGCGGCCTCGCGGAACCGGTCATTGCCCGTCACCGCTGCAAGCGCGTGCCCGTTTGCGATCGCCTTGCTCCAGGCGGCGAGGTCGGGCCTGACGCCGACCAATTCCCAGCTTCCGCCCATGTCGAGCCTGAAGCCGGCTCGCACGTCATCGACGATCAACGCCGCGCCGGCTTCGTCGGCGCGTGCCCGTGCCCGCTCGGCGAATTCGGCGGTTGGCAGAATATGCTCCTTGCCGAGGTCATGCTTGAAGGCGGAAACCATGATGGCGGCGAGATCGCCCTTGGCCTGCTCGACGGCCGTATCGAGGCTCGCCGGATCGTTATAGTCGAAATAGATGAGGTGGGCGCGATCCTCTTCGGTCACGCCGGCGACGGAGGGCGTGCACCACGGGATAGCTCCATGGTAGGCGCCACGTGCCAGCAGAACCTTGCGTCGTCCGGTGCCGGCACGCGCGATGGTGACGCAAGCGGTGGTGGCGTCGGTGCCGTTCTTGGAGAACATCGCCCAGTCGGCGTGCGGCACGGTTTGGACGACGAGTTCGGCCAGTTCGACCAACCGTTCGCTAGGCCCGTTCATGGCGTCGCCGCGATTTCGCTGGGCGGTTGCCGCCGCCTCAACGTCCGTGTCGTTATACCCGAGGATCATCGGTCCCCAGCCGCAGATGAAGTCGATATATTCGCGCCCTTTGGAGTCCCAGGTGCGGCAGCCTTCGGCGCGCGAAAAATACTGGGGATAGCCCTCAGGCAGCCGCGCGGCATTCTGATGGCCCCACATGCCCCCCGGGATGACGGCGGCGGCCCGAGCACGCAAGGCACGATCCACATCTGTGACCCGCTGGTCCATCAGCGTCTTCTCCGGTTTTGTCGTCCGGGCAAAGGAATTGCGCCGGCACGGCTGTAAGGCAATTGCCTGATTTGATATATCATGTATCAATGCGTTGCAAGTTGACGGCAAGCGTAGCGCGGGTCGACGCGGTTCGCTTCGTGAGAGTGTGGAGAGTGATGCAACCGATTTTTGGCGTGATCGCTGACGATCTTACCGGCGGCATGGAGACAGCTTCCATGCTGGTCGCGCTCGGCGTCGGTGTCGGCTTTGTCACCCGGCCCGAAATGGTGGCTCAAATCCCGCTCCAGCCCGCCATGGTGGTTGCGCAGAAGACGCGCGTTATTCCGGCTCCCGATGCGGTCGGAAAATCCGATGCCGCGGCACGCGCGCTGCTCGCCGTCGGCGTTCGCCAGCTTTTTTTCAAATATTGCGCCACCTTCGATTCGACTGACCAGGGCAATATCGGCCCGGTCGCCGACCGGCTCCTTGAACTGGCCGGCGAAACCAGGACCGCCTTTTGCCCTTCGGCGCCGGAAGTCGGCCGCTCGGTATTCAACGGACACCTGTTCGTCGGGTCCCAACTCGTCTCTGAATCGCCCAAACGCCTCGACCCGCTGACCCCGATGACCGATCCGGATCTGGTCCGCGTTCTGCAGCGCCAGACGAAGTCGCGCGTCGGTCTGCTGCCGCATCGCTTTATCAGGGGCGATTTCCAAGCGCTTCGCGAGTACGCCGACGATCTGGTCGAGCGGGGTATTCGCCATATGATCGCCGACGCCATCTACGAGGAAGACCTCGACGCAATTGCAGCACTTACACTCGACTGGAAGGTGATGACCGGCAACTCGCCGATCACCCAGCACTATCCCTCACTTTGGCGGAAGCGCGGCTGGCTCGACGAGGCACGACAAAAACCGGATCTTCCCGCCGTCGATGGAGCAGGGGTTGTCCTATCCGGCAGTTGCGCCGAGCGCACCCTCGAACAGCTCGCCGCCTTTGAGCAGTCCAGACCGGTGTATCGCATCGACATCACAAAAATCGAAAGCGCCGAAGGTGCGATAGGCGCTGCGCTGTCTTGGGCGGGCAAACATCTCGAAAGCGGTCCAGTGGCCTTGGCCACCTCCGCGTCAAATGAAGACGTCCGTATCGCTCAGGAAAAATATGGCCGCGACGGTGCAGCACATCTGGCGGAAGCCATACTCGGCGGCTTGGCGATCCGCTTGCGCGAAGCAGGCGTTCGCCGCTTCGTCGTCGCCGGCGGCGAGACATCCGGGACGATCGTCGAGCGGCTCGGCATCGACCGCTTGCGCATCGGATCGTATCAGGGTCCAGGGATCGCCCGCGCCACGACAGAGGAGGAAAGGCCAATCGCGCTTTGCCTCAAATCCGGCAAGCTCGGCCCCGTCGAGATGTTCCTCCCAACGCTGGAGTCGATGAAGAATGCGGGAAATTAGATGAGCGACCAGAATGAATTGAAGCAATCGATCTTGTCGGTCGTCCGTCGATTGGAGGACAAGGGCTTCAATCATGTCAGCACGGGAAACGTCAGTTGCCGCGCCGGCAATGGGATTCTGATCACGCCGACCGGCGGTAATAGCGGCAACATGAGTGCCGATCGCCTGGTCCAGATCGACTATGACGGAAGCGTCGCGGGCGAAGGGGTACCTTCCAGCGAATGGCACATGCACGTCTCGATCCTTCGCGCCTTTCCTGCCGCCAACGCCGTCATCCACACGCATGCCGATGCCTGCGTGGCACTCTCATGCCTGCGCAAACCGATCCCGGCATTCCACTACATGGTCGCGGGTTTCGGCGGGGAGGACATTAGATGCGCGCGCTATGCGACATTCGGAACCGCCGATCTCGCTGCCTCGGCGGTCGAGGCGCTGCAGAACCGGACCGCCTGCCTCCTTGCCAATCACGGCATGATCGCGATGGGCAAGACGCTCGACGCAGCCTTCAACGCGACCGTCAAGCTGGAAACGCTGGCGAGGCAATATCTTCTGGCACTGCAGGCGGGCGAGCCCGTGCTGCTGCCGGCTGAGGAGATGGCAAGGGTAGGCGCGCGCTACGGCAATTATGGGATTGGGTTGCTGCCGGGCTGATGGCCGGCTCGGGCTCAGTGGAGAACCAGCTTGCAAATCACCGGCCAGACAAAAATCATGTTCGTGCTTGCGCATCCAATCGGGCATGTTCGCGCCCCAGCTGTTTTGAACGCGCATTTCGAATCCACTGGCAAGAACGTCGCCGCTTCGCCGCTGCATGTTGCTCCCGAAGACCTTAACGGGGTCGTCGCCGCGATCCGTCACATGCGAAACGTCATCGGTTTCGGCACGACAATTCCGCACAAGATCGAGGTGATGCGTTTTCTCGATGAACTCACGCCGAATGCGAAAAATGTCGGGGCGGTGAACTTCACGCGCCGCGACAAGGACGGCCGCCTCATCGGCCACAACACCGATGGTCTCGGTTTCGTCGCCGGCTTGCGTCTCAACGACGTCGACCCCGCTGGCAAACGCATCCTCCAGCTTGGAGCCGGAGGTGCGGGACGAGCGGTCGCCTTTGCGCTCGCCGAGGCCGGAGCCGGCAAGCTGCGCATCAGCAATCGCGATGGCGGAAAGGGCCAGGCACTGGCCGAGGCCATTGCCGCGCACTATCCGAAGTGCGATGTGACGGCGGGACCTGCCGCTGCCGAGGATTTCGACGTTATCGTCAACACCACCTCGGTTGGCATGAAGGAAGATGATCCCATACCCGTCGATATCGATCGGCTGGCGCCTGCCACCGTGGTGGCCGACGTCATCATGACCCCTCTGGTCACGCGTTTGCTTGCCAGGGCCTCGGAGCGCGGCTGTAAGACAATCGGCGGCAAGATCATGCTCGACCAGCAGATGAACCTCGTCACCGATTTTCTTCGCGCATGAGCCAAGGCTCGGATTTTTTTGGGATTGCCGGTGGATGGGCCGTTAATATCGGCAACCACGCTTGACGGAACGACGGTTTGGTCGGCAAGCCGATTGGATGCCGAGACCGGTTCGAGGACAACGATGGCGGAACTGAGCGAAATCCAGACGACGAGCCTGTCATCCCAGATCTATCTGCGGCTGCGCCAGCAATTGATGTCGGCGCGGTTCCACCCTGGCGACCGCCTCAAGATTCGCGACCTGGCGCAAAGTCTCGGAACCAGCGAGACGCCTGTGCGCGAGGCGCTGTTCCAATTGGTCAAGGATGGCGCGCTCGAGATGAAACCCGGCTATTACATCCGCGTGCGCCGGGTCAACCTGAAGGAATATCTCGAGATCAGGGACATCCGCCTGCTTCTCGAACCTTATGCGGCCCAGCAAGCCCTGCCGCACATCGACAATTCGTTCATCGAGCAATTGTCGGCGACCCATGACAGGCTCGTCGAGGCGGAGCGGACGAAAGACTATCCGGCCGCCTTGCAAGCGAATTACGATTTTCATTTCTCCGTCTACCATAAGTCGCAGATGCCGCATCTGATCGAGATGCTGGAAAGGCTGTGGATCCAGATCGGACCGCTGCTGACCTTCCTCTACCCTCACGGCCACCCGACCTATGACGGCCAGCATCAGCATCTCAATGTCTTGAGCGCATTGAAGGCGCGCGACAAGAAGGCCCTGCGCAAGGCCTTTGAGCAGGATCTGATCGAAGGCGGCCGGAAATTCGTCGATTATCTCACCGAGATCGAGGGCAAGGACTTCTCCGACCGGGAAGAAACTCCGCGCCCGACGAGACGCAAGCGTGCCTGACTGTTGTGCCATGAGAGGGTGAAGCCAATGAATGTCCGCGACGGGAATCTGGCGCTTGCCGCGCGCGCAAGCAAGGTCATGGCCGGTGGTCACCTCAGCCCCAGTCGCAAGCTTGGCGCCTCGATCGCCTTTACCCGCGCTTCCGGCTGCTATCTCTTCGATGCGGATGGGAACCGCTACACTGATTTTCACTGTGGTTTCGGCGCAAATGTGCTCGGCCACTGCCATCCGGCGATCGCCGCGCGAGTTCATGCCGTATCGCATGACATCGACCTGATCGGCGCCGGCATCACCCAGCTGGAGGTTGAAACTTGCGAGGTCATCGCTCGCAATATTCCCTGCGCCGAACTTGTGTCGCTCTGCAGCAGCGGTTCGGAGGCGACCTTCCATGCGCTGAGGATCGCCCGTGCCTTCACAGGTCGCAAGAAGGTGATAAAATTCCAGGGCGG
The DNA here is from genome assembly GCF_040545535.1 of Mesorhizobium robiniae. Lineage (NCBI taxonomy): Bacteria > Pseudomonadati > Pseudomonadota > Alphaproteobacteria > Hyphomicrobiales > Phyllobacteriaceae > Mesorhizobium > Mesorhizobium robiniae. Next base: position 311,611 of record NZ_JBEPMC010000002.1, on the reverse strand, counting down.
CTATCACGGCTGGCATGACGCCGTCGCCATGAACGTCCAGTCCGAATCCGGCGCGATTGGCCGCTACGATCCCTTGTGCGACGGGATCATGGAAGAGACGGCGCGCCACACAATTGTCCTGCCCTACAACGACGCAGGCGCTGTTGAAGCCTATCTGAAGGCCAATCCCGGTGAGGTCGCGGCGATTATCGTCGAGCCGATTGCCCACAATATCGGTTCGGTGATCGCCACCGATGCTTTTCTGTCCGACCTGCGCACGATCACGCGGGAGCAAGAGGTCGTGCTGATCTTCGATGAGGTGATCACGGGCTTCCGTCATGCTTTGGGCGGCTATCAATCGATCTGTGGCGTCACGCCCGACCTGGCCACCTTCGGCAAGGCGGCCGGCTCCGGCTATCCGATTGGCATCGTCGCCGGCCGCCGCGACATCATGGAATGCGTTGGCCGCACCGGGAAAGGGTCGGTGTTCATGGGCGGCACCTTCAACGGAACGCCATCGAGCCTCGCGGCGGTGCTGGCGACCATCGAGGAATTGTCGAAGCAGGGCACGTACGAACGGTTGTCGGCGCTCGGCATGCACATGCGAAAGGGCTTGGATGCGATCGCTTTGCGGCATGGGCTCGAAGCCCAGAGCGCCGGCTTCGGATCGGTGTGGCTGTTGTATTTCTTCTCGGGCGCCTACAGCCGCTACGACGATTTGCTGCGCAATGACGACGCGCTTGACCTCGCTTTCCGGCAGAAGATGATCGAGCACCGCTTGATAGGCCAGCCGCTGCCGTTGAAGCGGCTTTATCTCTCGCTCGCACACACGCCCGAGGTTCTTGATGAATCGCTCGGTGTCATCGACAGCATATTGGAGCGACTGATAGCGCGGCGCTAAAGCCGTCAGGAAACGGCGGCAAGCGGCCGGGCGCCGAGATAGGCGAGGATGCCTTCGCCGCCGCGCTCAATATCGCCCACGAGTGCTTCGCTTGCAGCGGCGCCGTCGCGCCTTTCGAGAGCCGCCATCACGTTCACATGCTCCTCGGCGCCCAGATAGTGGTCGTCAGCATGTTCGCGGTAGTAGACCTTCAGGATCGGTCCCATGGAAACCCATAGGTTCTCGATCTGTCCGAGCAGCATTTTCATGTTGCAAAGCTGGTAGACCCCGAAGTGGAATTCGCGATTGAGCCGGATCGAGTTGAAATTGTCATGCGCACGGCTCGCCTTGACGAACCGCGCGTGGCAGTCGGCCAGCCGCTCCACATATTGCGGCGTGGCATTGATTGCGCCCTCCCTGGTCGCCAGGCCCTCGAGCGCGATCCGTATCTTGCGGATTTCCAGATAGCGCCCCAGATCGAGATCGGGCACTGTCAGGAATCGGCCCGAGCGGATCTCCAGCCCCTGCTCGCTGACCAGGCGAAGGCATGCCTCCCGCACCGGGGTGACGCTGGTGCCGAGGCGTTCGGCGATGTCGTAGATGACGAGCCGCTCGCCGGGTGCAAAATCGCCGTCGATCAAGGCGGCGCGGATCGACGTGTAGGCCCGGGTCGAGAGATTGTCGGTGGCAAGCGGCTTGATGCTCACGAAGGTCCCCGATTCGACATGGTCTCGATCGCATATGATTCGATACCCTTAGCATCCAGCCTATAATGGGCATAGAGATGCGTCGGCGGTGCGATCAGGCTGTACTCGTCCATGATGCCATGACGCACCAGGCGCGGTGCGCCGCCGATGTCACCAAGCACCTCGGCGACTGCGCCTCCAAGGCCGCCGAGCACATTGTGCTCCTCGACCGTCATCAGGCAGCGTGAACGTCGCGCTGCTGCGATAACGGCGTCCCGGTCGAGCGGCTTTATCGTGTGCATGTCGATGAAGCCGACGTCGCGCCCGCCCGCCCGCAATGCGCGCACCGCGTCCAGCGACGGATGCACCATCGAGCCGCAGGCGATAATGGTGAGGTCGGCGCCCTCGTGATGGGTCACAGCCTTGCCGAACTCGAACAGCGCCGGTCTATCGTAGACGACCGGATCATGGCCGCGTGCGATGCGGAAGTAGATCGGCTCCGGCCAGGTCATCGATGCACGGATGGCGGCAGCGAACTGCGCCCCGTCGGCCGGCGAGACCACGGTCAGATCGGCAATGCTGCGCATGATCGCCAGGTCTTCGGTGGCGTGATGCGAGGTGCCGTAGAAGCCGAGGCTGATCCCGGCATGATGGCCGATCAGCCGGACAGGCAGAGCCGAATAAGCGACGTCGGTACGGATCTGCTCGCAGCAGAGCAGCGCCAGGAATGACGCGAAGGTCGCGGCAAAAGGCATGTGTCCGGTCGTCGCCAAGCCTGCGGCGGCAGACACCATATTCTGTTCGGAAATGCCGAACTGGAACAGCCGCTCCGGATATTTGCGGGCAAAGCCGATCAGTCCGTTGGAATATTGCAGGTCGGCCGTCACCGCGACGACCGGGCGACCTTCGGCGGCGAGTTCGTTCAGCGTGTCGGCAAGCACTGAAAGGCTCGGCGCGCGTGCGTTCAGTCCGCGATACTGCCAGCTTCCGGGATCGAGCGCCTCGCTCATTGCAAGCCTCCTCTCGCCCTGATTTCGGCCAGGACCTTCTCTTCGTCGCTCGGCGCGAGAAAACCGAGATGCCAGCCCGGTTCAGCTTCCATGAAGCCAACGCCCTTGCCCTTCATCGTATGGGCAATGATGCAGGCCGGCTTTTCGCGTACCTGCTCGGACTTCAGCCGTCGCAAAAGCAGCGTCAGGGCCTCAACGTCATGGCCGTCGACATCATGCACGTCCCAGCCGAAGCTGCGCCATTTGTCGGCGAGCGGTTCGATGTCGATGACGTCCTCGACCGTGCCGTCGAGCTGGTAGCGATTGCGGTCGACGATCGCCACCAGATGGCTGAGCCGGTGGTGGGCGGCCGACATCGCTGCGGCCCAGACCTGGCCCTCCTGCATCTCGCCATCGCCGAGGAGCACATAGACGTCGAAATCCTGGCCGTTGAGCCGACCGCCAAGCGCCATACCGACGCCGGCCGACAGCGCGTGGCCGATCGAGCCGGAACTGAAGTCGACGCCCGGCACCTTGCGCATGTCAGGGTGATCGCCGAGCGGGCTGCCAAGACGTGTGTAGCTATCGAGCCATTCCTTTGGGAAGAAATCCCACTCGGCCAGCAGCGGAAAGAGCCCGACCGCCGCATGGCCCTTGCCCATCAGGAAGCGGTCGCGACCGGGCCACTTAGGCTCGGCGCGCATGAGCCGCATGACCCCGCCGTAAAGAACGGCGAAAATTTCGGCGCAGGAGAAAACCGAGGAATAGTGACCGACTTTGGCGATCGAAATCAGCCGCACAGTCTCTGTCCGGACAAACAGGGAGAGCTCCTTGAGGCGGCGTGTTTCGGCCTCCGATAGCCCATTCGCGAGGCTCGGCGATGAACTCATTCCCATAAACCTCCGGTACGAAATTCGCTTGCAAGGCTGCTGATAGTGGTATCATATATGATATATGTGGCAGCAAGCCAAGCCCGGCTGGGCTGAATAAAAAAGAGGGATGAAGATGAAAATGCTCTCCAAAGTCATGGGAACGGCTCTAACCCTTCTGACGTCGACATTCATCGCTGCATCGGCCTTTGCCCAGGATCCTGCTACCTTCGTCTACGCCGATGCCGGCGAGCCCAGCACGATCGACCCTGCCAAGGCCAATGTGAATTGGGAGTTTACGGTCACCCGCAATGTCTATGACCGCCTTGTCGATTTCGATCTCGATGATCCATCGAAGCTCTTGCCGGCGCTCGCCACCCAGTGGAAGCAGGAAGGCACTGCCTGGACCTTCACGCTGCGCGAGGGCGTGACCTTCCATGATGGCAGCCCCTTCGACGCCAACGATGTCAAGGCGACACTCGACCGGCTGCTCAAGATCGGCCAGGGGCAGGCCTATCTGGTCGACGACATCGCCAGCGTGACGGTCGTCGACCCTAAGACGGTCAGGATCGAGACCAAGGCGCCGACCGTGTTCCTGGCATCTAATCTCAGTCGTATCGAAATGATCGCCGACGAGGACGTCGCCAAGCACAAAGACGATCTGGGCGAGGCCTGGTTCAGCGAGAACGCCAACGGAACCGGTCCCTACGCGTTCGTCGCCTGGACTCGCGGCACCCAAATCGAACTCAAGCGCAACGATAAATGGTGGGGCAAATTCCCGGCGAAGCCGTTCGACCGTGTGCTCGACCGCTTTGTGGCTGACGGTGCCAACCGGGCGCGCGGACTTGAAGGCGGCGAATTCGATCTCGCCAATTTCGTGCCGCTCGACGAGGCGCTGCGCATTGGCGGAACCAGCGGCTTCCACATGATCGAAGGCAACAATCTTTGGGCTTGGCCTGCCATCTATCTGAACATGGATCTCGCGCCGACCAACAACAAGGACTTCCGCAACGCGCTGGTGAAGGCGTTCGATTACAGCGCCATGGTTCAGTCCTTTCAGGGCAGGGCCGAAGTCGGTCGCGGACCGATACCGGCATGGTTCCCCGGCAGCCCGGAAAAGGGCGCGCCGGAAATCAAGACCGACCTCGATGCGGCGAAGGCGGCCCTCGCGGCATCCGGCCTGGCGAACGCGACGATGAAATGCTCGGTTCCAGCCGGCTTCCCGGAATTCCGCTTCGCCGCCACGGTTCTTCAATCGTCGGCGGCCCAGATCGGCGTCACGGTCGAGATCGAGGAAGCCCCCTTTGTCGAGGCGATTACCGCCATCAAGACCGACAAGAGCAATTGCTTCATCCTCGGCAATGCCAATTTGAGTCCGCAGGATGCGACAAAGTTCTTCTCCGCGCATTATCTCAAGGGCGGCTTCTACAATTCCGGGAAGTTCTTCGATCAGAGGCTTCAGGACCTCGTGGCCAAATTGCCCACCGTCGAGGATCCCGCTGAGCGTGCGGTGCTTCTGAAGCAGGCCGCGGAAATCGTCGTGGATGCCCACGCCATCATCTGGACGGCACGGCCCAAGACCGTTGTTCCGGAGCCCGACCGCATCGGCGGCTATCGCATCGATCCGGCCGAATACATCAACGCCCGCTTCTGGGAACTGTATAGCAAAGAATAGGCTGAGCACGATCGGAGCGACACGGGCATGATGAATTTCTTGATGAAGCGGCTGGCTTGGGGGGTGCTCGTGCTCCTGGCAGTCGCGGTCATCACCTTCTTCCTCAGCCGAGTCGTTCCCGCCGACCCTGCCGCCTTCCTGGCCGGCCAGAATGCGTCCGAGGCGACGGTGCAGCGGATCAGGACCGAACACGGGCTGGATCGCCCGATGGCCGAGCAGTTCGTGTCCTACATGGCCGGGCTGGTGCGGGGCGATCTCGGCGATTCCATCCGTACGAGGCGCAGCGTCAGCGCCGACCTCGCGCAATATCTCCCGGCGACCATCGAGCTTCTGCTGGTCAGCTTCGTCATCTATCTCGGGGCGAGTTTTTCACTTGCCGTACTAGCTGCCAAGAAGCCGGGCGGGATGGTCGACGGGTTCATTCGCCTCATGACCATGATCGGCACTGGCATACCCGTGTTCTGGCTCGGCATGACCTTGCAGTTCTTCTTTTTCTACAAGCTTCACTGGTTGCCGCTTGGCGCACGGTTTCCAATCCGCGAGTCGGCGCCGCCGGTCGTAACCGGCTTGATGCTGGTCGACTCCTTACTTGCGGGTAGCCTCTCGGCCTTTGCCGGCAGCGTGAAACATCTCGTTCTGCCGTCGCTGACGATCGTCGTGAACCTGCTTGCCGTGGGCACGCGGCTGTCTCGCGCGGCGCTCATCCAGGAGCAGAGCCGGCTCTATGTCCGAACCGCGCGCGGCAAGGGACTGGGTCCGCGAACGATCCTTTACAAACACATGCTGCGCAATGCGTTAAGCCCCATCCTCACCGCTACGACCATGCAGTTCGGCTATATGATAAGCTGGGTTATCCTCGTCGAGGTGATCTTTGACTGGCCCGGCATTGGCCTCTACGCCTACCAGTCGTTCCAGGTGTTCGACTACTCGCCGGTAATCGCGCTGGCCATCGTATCGACAGCCGGCTTCGTCATCATCAACCTCGTTATGGACTTGCTCTACCCGATCATCGACCCACGCGTACAGAGTGTCGGCTCGTGAGCGTTTCGACCGAATTCAAGCGCCACCGGCTTGCGCGCCCTAAAGGCATTCTGACGCCGCTGGCGCTGCTGGTTGTGGTCGTATTGGCGGCGTTCACATTGCTGCCCGGCTTGATTGCCCCGCACGATCCGGTCGCGCTGGCTATGGCCGATCGTCTCAAGCCGCCGAGCCTGGCGCATTGGTTCGGCACCGACGAGGGCGGCCGCGACATCTTTTCACGCGTCGTCTACGGCACCCGTTATTCGCTCGGCGTGGCGGTTGCCATCGTCTTCGCCTCTGCCCTGTTCGGCGTGGTCTATGGCGCGGTCTCCGGCATGGCGCGCGGCTGGGTCGACAATCTCCTCATGCGCATCGTCGATTTGTTCTTTGGTTTTCCCGCCCTGGTCTTGGCACTCGCAGTCGCTGCTTCCATCGGGCGTGGCCTCGACAGCGTCGCGCTGTCGCTCGCCATCATCTGGTGGCCGGGCTATGCCCGTCTGGTGCGCGGCGAGGTGTTGCGGCTGCGCGAGCGCCCGCATGTCGAAGCCGCACGCGCGCTCGGGGTCTCAGATCTGACCATCCTGCGCCGCCACATCATTCCTTTCGTCGCGCAGGAGGTAAATGTCCGCGTGACGACAGACATCGGCTACGCGCTGGTTGCCGTCACCGCGCTTTCTTTCCTTGGCCTTGGGGCGAATTCGCCGACTCCGGAATGGGGCTTGCTGATCCGCGACTCGCGCTCCTATTTTGGTTCGGCCTGGTGGTATTTGGTCTTCCCCGGCACAATGATCATGATCACTGCGACAGCCTTCTCGCTGATCGGCGACGCGCTGGCATCGAGGCGCGGCGTATGATCCTGTCGGTGCGTGACCTGGCTATCGGCTTTCGACGCCCGGGCGGCGAACTCAATGCGGTCGATCGTATTTCCTTCGATGTCGAGCAGGGTGAGACGTTCGTGATCATCGGCGAGTCGGGCTCCGGCAAGTCGCTGACCGGTATGTCGATCGCAGGTCTGCAGCCGCAGACGTCCTTCGTATCCGGCTCGATCCGCTTCAAGGATCGTGAATTGCTTAACCGCCCCGACGCCGAACTGCGCAAGACGCGCGGGCGTGAGATTGGGCTCATCTACCAGGACCCGCTCGGCTCGCTCAATCCGGTCTGGCCGATTGGAAATCAGATTGCCGAGGCGCTGACGGCGCATGGTCTCGCCAATCGTGCCGATGCGGCCAAGAGGGCCGTGGAAATGCTGGACCGTGTCCGTATCCCCGACCCGGTGCGTGTCGCCAGCGCCTATCCGCACGAGATCAGCGGCGGCATGCGCCAGCGCGCCATGATCGCCATGGCGCTGGCCGCCGGGCCCAGCCTGCTGATCGCCGACGAGCCGACGACGGCGCTGGATGTCACGATCAAAGCTCAGATGCTGGAGTTGCTGGCCGAACTCAAGCGCGAGATGGACCTCACCATCATCCTGATCACCCATGACATGGGCGTCGTGGCGGAGGTCGCGAACCGGATCCTCGTCATGTATGCCGGCAGGATCGCAGAAATCGGCCCGGCTGATTCCATCATGCGGCGGCCGGCGCACCCCTACACCGCCGCGCTGATGGCCAGCGCGATGATCTCCGAGACAACGCCGAAGCACGACCTCAATGCCATTGTCGGTGTCGCACCGGGATTGGGCGCTTTTCCGTCGGCCTGCCGGTTTCATCCGCGTTGTCCGATGGTTCAGGATGGCTGCCGCACCACCGAGCCACCGAAGCGGCCGTTCGGCGGTGTCCAGCTTGCCTGTCATCATCCGATCGCGTCGGCAGACGCCGCATCGTTGGTTGGGGCCTGAGCCATGGCGGCGCTTCTCGAACTCGAAAACATCACCAAGACATTCACGCAAAAGCGTGGCGGCAAGCGCGACGTGCAGGCCGTCGCCGGCGTGTCGCTTGCGGTCAGCAAGGGCGAGACGGTGGGGTTGGTCGGCGAGAGCGGCTGTGGCAAGTCGACCCTCGCGCGGCTGGCGCTGAAACTGCTCAACCCGACGGCCGGCCGAATCCTGTTCGACGGCGCCGATATCACCGGGATGAGCGGCCGGCAAATGCTCCCGGTTCGCCGCCGTCTGCAGGCGGTATTCCAGGATCCGCTCGCCTCGCTGAATTCGCGTATGACCATTGCCGAGATCATGCGGGAACCCTTCGACACCCATGGCATCCGGCTTGGAACCGGATTGCCGGCGCGCATACGCGAGCTTCTGTCCTTCGTCGGTATGGAGAATACAGACATACAGAAGCTGCCACCGCAGTTTTCCGGCGGCCAGCTTCAGCGCATCGCCATTGCTCGCGCACTGGCGCTCGAGCCGGACATCATCGTCGCCGACGAGCCGACATCGGCGCTTGATCCATCGATCCAGGCGCAGATCGTCAATCTGCTGCTGTTTATCCAACGCAAGCGGAAAATCTCTTATCTCATCATTTCGCACGACCTCGACGTGATCGGCCATGTCGCCGACCGAATCGCGGTGATGTATCTCGGCACGGTCATCGAACAGGGGCCTGCCGACCAGATCATGGCGCGGCCGCTGCACCCCTACACGCAGGCGCTGCTGTCGGCGGCGCCGACGCTTGCCGCGCGCCGACAGCGAGGCTGGAAGCGCATCGTGCTCCAGGGGGATCCGCCGAACCCCGCCAACGTGCCGTCCGGCTGCCGTTTTCATCCGCGTTGCCATCTGGCGCGCGACATTTGCCGGCTAATTACGCCGCCGCTCCGCGCCGTCGAGGACGGGCGTCTCGTTGCCTGCCATCTCGCGCCGGACGGGACCGCGGCGATAGGGGTCGAGATCGGCCGGGCGCGCAAGGGCGAGGCGGCGGCGTAGCGGGTAGGGAGGCTAAAACAATGAGCTGGAAGCAGGAAATCCACGCGACCGGATTAGGTTTTCCCGAGGGACCGGTGGCGCTCGCGGATGGATCGATCGCCTTCGTCGATCTGCTGCACGCCAAGATCAGGGCGTTCCGCGACGGTCATGTGCGCGAACTCGCCACGCTGCCGGGCGCCCCAAACGGCATGCGTCTCGGCAACGACAACAACCTGTACATCACTAACAATGGTGGCATCGCGCCGCTCTCGCTGGAACAGCTCAACTACACCGATCCGCAGATCCCCGGCTGCATCCAATGTGTGAAGTCAGATGGGAGTTGGAGCGATGTCGCGGTTGATCTGCCCGGCGCAAAGCCGTCGCGACCAAACGACCTGGTCTTCTCCCCGGAGGGTGAAATCATCTTCACCGACCCGCAGAACTGGGAAGTGCTTGGGGTCGACGATGGAGCCTACCATGGCGGCCAGCTGCTTGCCGTGGGCGCCGACGCGAAGGTGCGCCTGTTGGCGCCGATGACCGGATTCCCGAACGGCCTGGTCTTCCACCCGGACGGCTCGTTGCTGGTCGGCATCACCATGGAGCACAGGGTCGTGCGTTTTCCCTGGGACCATGGGCGCGTCGGCGCGATGGAGGAGTGGTGCCGGCTGGGTGACACCTTCAATCCCGATGGCATGGTGTTCCACGAGGACCGCCTTTTTCTCACCGGTAGCGGCGGCGACCAGATCGCAATCCTCGACACGGCCGGACGCGTGCTCGACATGATCGAAACCGGTCCCGGCAGCGATCCGACCAATTGCTGCGTCCATGACGGTAGGCTCTGGGTAACGCTTGGCCTTCCAGGCCAGCTCGTTTCATACGGGCTGTAAGCGATGGTTGCCACGATCCGATGTGTGCGGCCTCCGAGGTTCCCGCATCGACAAGTTCAGGCTGCCCTCAGCGTAGAGATCACAGCACACCCGCCTTCATCCTGAGTGCGAGCCAGCGAGCCCCGAAGGACGCACCACAACACTAGGGATATCGTATGTCGACAAACATCCCCTTTCTCCCCCCCGAACTGGGCTCCCTCAATATTGCGCCGCGCGTCGCGCGGCCCATGCATGCGGACGACCATTGGCACAGCAAGCCCTGGTACGAAGCCCCGCGTGACGACCCGGCGCTGCCCGAGGTCTACAGCTACACCGACGCGATATCCTATGATCCCGGCGACGAGGTGGTTTTTCACTCAAGCAGCACAGCTCCGGACTGGACGCTCGAAATCTACCGCGACGGCTTCGAGCCCGAGGCCGTCTACAAGGCGGAAGCCATCGAGGGCGTATTCTCGCCGACCCCAGAGGCTGCCTACCGCAACGGTTGCGGCTGGCCGGTCAGCCATCGCTGGAAGCTGCCGAATGATCTGCGCTCTGGGTTCTACCGCGTGGTCTCCACTTGCGCGCGGGCGAATGGCGGCAAATTCGTCCAGCATCATTTCTTTGTCGTGCGGCCGACGGAGAAGACCCGCCGCGCCAGGATTTTGATGGTGCTGCCGACAGGCACATGGACCGCCTACAACGACTTTGGCGGCGCCAATCATTATTTCGGCATAGTCGGGCCCGAGCGCAATCTGCCGTCGCCGGTACTGAGCACGCAGCGTCCATGGACGCGCGGCATCGTCTGGTTGCCGGCCGGTGCGCCGCGCATCTGCGCCGATCCATTGCCGGAGATGGGCGACGCGCCCCGTTACCCAATGAAGGAATGGGCCTTTGCCAACGGCTTCGGCCAATACTATGCGGCCGCCGGCTGGGCGCAGTTCGACCGGCACTTCGTGCTCTGGGCCGAGAAAGAAGGCTATGCGCTCGACATGATCACGCAGACGGACTTGCATTACCGTCCGGAACTTCTCGATGCCTATCCATGCGTGACGATCGTCGGCCATGACGAATACTGGACCCGCGAAATGCGTGTTGCGATTGAATCCTATGTCGATCGCGGCGGCCACCTGGCGCGGTTCGGCGCGAATTTCCTCTGGCAGATCAGGCTGGAGGACGATGGCAAGAGCCAGCATTGCTACAAGTTCAAGGCGATCGACGACGATCCGGTCAGTGGGACCGAGAATGCGCATTTGCTCACCACCGCGTGGGAAGACAAGGACGTGTGCTGGCCCGGCGCTTCCACGGTTGGGGTTAACGGCCTGCATGGCGTCTATGCGTCCTGGGGCGGCTTTGCGCCGCACGGTCAGAAAGGTTTTACCGTCTACCGGCCCGAGCATTGGGTCTTTGAAGGCACCGGCCTCCACTATGCCGACATCTTCGGCGACAAGGAGCGTATATTCGCCTACGAAGTCGATGGGCTCGACTATACGTTTCGCCATGGCCTGCCCTACCCGGTGCCGGTCGAAGGGCAGCCGGAGACGATCCAGATACTTGCCATGGCGCCTGCCGTGCTGGCCGAAGACGAGCCGGATGGCGAAGGCTTTCGCTACTATGTGCGCAGCAGCGATCATGAAGGCCTCGTCAAATGCGTGACGGGCGAGATCACGCCTGAAGGTTTGGCGCGCTACAAATACGGGTCGGGCATGATGGTGCACATGACCCGCGGCAAAGGCGAAGTGGTGACGGCCGCAACCTGCGAATGGGTCATGGGCCTGAAGCGCGGCGATCCGTTCACGCAGCGGATCACCCGCAACGTGCTCGACCGATTCATCCAGGGGTGAATTCAGGTCGGCTTTGGTCGCTCTACCCGGTCTGCAACTCGGCGTGCACGTCGTCCAGCGCGCGCGCGAGGCGAGTAACGAGAAATTCTACCTCGTCTTCGGTGACGATGTAGGGCGGACAGATGGCGATGACGTCGCCAACATTGCGCACGATCAGACCATGCGCGCGTGTCCTGCGCTCGACCATGGCGCCGACCTTGAGTTCGGCCGGGAACGATTGCCGCGTCGCCTTGTCGGCGACAAGCTCGACTCCACCGATGAAGCCTACCGAGCGTACATCTCCCACCAGCGGGTGCGATGCGATCCGCTGGAGGCCTGCGGCGAGCTTGCGCCCGAGCGACCTCGATACTGCCGGGAGATCCATCTCCTTGTAGATACGCAAGGCTTCGACGGAGATAGCGGCGGAAACCGGATGGCCAGAATAGGTAAAGCCGTGACTGAACAGGCCGTTGCGGCCGCTTTCCTCGGAAATTGCCTCGAACACCGGCGCTGAAACCACCACGCCGCCGATCGGCGCATAACCCGAGGAAAGGCCTTTGGCTATCGACATGAGGTCGGGCTGGACGCCAAAGGTCTCGCAGCCGAACCAGCTTCCCGTCCGTCCAAATCCGCAGATGATTTCATCGGACAGGTAGAGTATTCCGTGTCGTTTGACCACTTCGTGAATTGCTGGAAAATAGCCTTCTGGCGGCACGATGACCCCGCCCGCGCCCATCACCGGTTCGGCAATGAAGGCGGCGATGGTTTCGGGCCCTTCCGCAAGGATGAGGGCATCGAGCTCGCGCGCCAAGCGTGCGGAAAAATCGGCCTGCGTCTCGCCTTCCAATGCGTCCCGATAATAGTGCGGCCGGGCGGTATGGATTACGTTGCAGTCGGGCAGGTTGAAGGATTTGTGCATCGCCGGGAGACCGCTGATCCGCGCCGCCATCACCGTCGACCCGTGAAAGGCTCCGGTTCTGGCTATGATCTTGCGCCGTTCGGGCTGCCCGATCGCCGAATGGTAATACCAAGCCATCTTGACCATGGTGTCGACGGCCTCCGAGCCGCCGTCGGTGAAGAACATCCGCCCGCCCGGAATCGGAACAATTGTCGCCAACTCTGCTGCCAATTCGGCCACGAAGGGATTCGAGCGATGGTTGAATGTATGATAGACGGGCAGCGTCTCCAGCGCCGCAGCACCGGCCGCGGCCAGCCGCGCATTGCTGAATCCCAGGCTCGCGCACCACAGGGACGCCACCGCGTCCAGATACTTCCTGCCGTCGATGTCGATCACATGCGGGCCTTCGCCGCGCACGATCATCAGCGGGCCGGTCTCGGCGTGCCGCGCCGGGTCTGTCTGGGAATGGAAATGAAAACGTTTGTCGGCGTCTTCGAGGTCGGCCGAAGCGTTGGAAAGCACCATGAAAGCCTCCGTCAAGCTTATATCATATATGGTATATGATATCGCAGGTGTAAGCTCAAGCGTTTACTCCGCCCCAGCGTTGGGCCAGATGGAGGATAGCAGCGGTCTTTGATCCTAACTGGTTGCCATGAGGGCTCGCGCAGCCCGCCCCCCCGCCGGACGGGGGAGGCATGGAATCTCGCTACGCGTGGAGGTACATCCGCGGCACCCCCTCGAGACTTCTATTGCGCGGAACTCAGCACATATTCCGCCTTCGCGTCGTCGAAGCTGACGCTGACGCCATAGACCTCGACCGCCTTCTCAGGGCTGAGCCAGCCGCGATTGATGCTGCGCACCACCCGCTCGGGCGCCCGCGCTTTTGGGTCGCCGTAACCGCCGCCGCCCGAAGCCAGGAACATCAGCTTCTGTCCCTGCTCGCAGATTTCGGCGTTGAAGGCAGGCAGCGTCGCGACAGTGCCATCGGAAAGACGCTTTTCGCTGCGTGTCGGCGAGGCGGCATGGCCGCCAAGCACGCCCCGTGGGGGGAAGGTGGTGCCGTCGGCGGCGTAGACCAGGGTCATGTCGTGATCGACCGGATAAAACACTCCGCCGACCCCGGGAGAGCCTTCGAATTCGCCAAAGCCTTGCGTGTCCTTTTCGACGCCGCGCGACTCGATGACGAACGGGTACATAGCCTCATCGACCTCAACGGAATCGAGGTTGATCATGCCGCCGTTCGCAGGGCCGCAGTAGGTCAGCCACCCGTCATAACCATGGCGCGCGCCACTGCCGGCATACCCGACAAAGACCTGGTTCACATAGGGCTGGCCGTCCTTGAACGGATCGAAGCCTGAGACGACGCCGACACCGACCGGCAGGTGGCCTCCGCCTTCCGCCTGGCCGAACGGGGCGCCCATTTCGGAGAAGGCGCAGCTTCCGGCCGAGATCAGTCGATCGTTGACATTGGTGGTCGCAACCGACGTGCCGACGGGATAACGTGGTTTGCCGATGGCGCTGCCTTCGCGCATCAGCACCTTGATCCGGCTGGCGCTACCGTGGTTGTGTGGGATCGAGGCGTCGATATTGTTGAAGACGGCCATCCGGCAGGAGCCGGTGCAGGTGTTCTCGGTCAGGTTGAGGCCGCCAGGCACGTTGTCGATATTGTCGCGCACGTCGACCGTGATCATGCCCTCGACCGGATCGACGGTGACTTCGACGCACACCGGGATGCCGTCGTCGGCGACGCCGGGCACCGGATCATGGCGGGTCTGGTAACGGTATGTGCCAGCCGGCAGCTTCTTGATCTCTGCGATGGCCATCGTGCGGCCGTATTCGAACCAGTCTTCGACATAGGTGATAATTCCGTCGCGGCCATATTTGGCCAGCAACTCGCCAAGCCGGCGCTCGGCCGTCCTGCAGGCGCCGATCTGCGCCCTCAGATCGCCGAGCCACAATTCCGGTACGCGGTTACGCGTCAGGCCGATACGGATGACGTCGTCGATCTCCTTGTAGTCACGCATCATGCGCACGCAGGGGAAATGGATGCCCTCTTCGTAGATCGTTTTCGCGAAGGGCAGGTAGGTGGTCGGCACCGGCGCTCCGGTGTCGGCGTGATGCGACAGCGCCATCGCCCAAAACAGCGGCTCGCCGTCGAAGAACACCGGCATGCACAGGGTGAAGTCGGCGTGGTGCGTGCTTCCGTGATAGGGCGAGTTGTTGATGAAGATGTCACCCGGCCGAATATCGTCGAAAAGCTCGGTGATCGGCTTCGTCACCAGATCCATCGAGGCGACATGGATCGGCAACGCGTTCTCTGTCGAGACGATGCGGTGGTCGTAGGTGAGGATGGCGCAACTGAAATCGCGCGCATTCTTGATGACCGCCGAACGGCTGGCGCGCATCACGACAAGCGTCATCTCGCGCACGATCGCCTCGAAGCGGCTTTTCAGCACCGACATCAGCAGCGGATCGCTCCGCTTTGCGCTTTTCGCAGTCATCTCATCCATCATATCGTCCTTCACGGTAGGGCTGTCCATCAAGCGACCTCGACCAGAAAGTTTCCGTATTCGTCTGTTTGAGCCCTGTGTCCGTCCTTGAGCATCGCGGTGAATGTCGGCGTTTCGATCAGGCATGGACCGGTAAAACTCGCGCCTGCGCCGATTGTCTGTCCATCGAATACCGGGACGTCGACGGCGTCGCCGCGCTCATGCAGATAGAGTGCACGCCGGGCCTTCTGCACCGGCGCCGTTTTCTGCGGTTCGAAACGAAACTCGCGGTAGAGATTCTGTTCCGGCCTATGGCCGATCGCCCGCACTTTCCAGGTGATGAACTCGACCACGTCCTTGTCGGCGCGGATCGAGTAGATGCGTTCGTGCATCTTGTGGAAATCCTCGACCAGTTTGGGCAGGTCGTCATGCGAAATTGGCTTATCGCGGTTGAAATCCACCGAGATTTCCCAGGATTGATACTCGTAGCGGCCCATGAAGGAGAACTCGTATTGCCGCTGCGCCTTCGGGATGCCGGCGCCCTCGAGGAAGCGTTCGCCCTCGGCCTGGAGGCGGTCGAGCATCGCGTTGACCGCATCAGGATCGAAGCGCTTGCTGTCGGTCGGAGCAACCCCGCTCTGCTCCCAGCGGATATCGGAGATGAGGCCGCCGAAGGCACTGAGACCAGCGACATAGCGCGGTATCATGTAGCGTTTGAGCTGCAGGATATCGGCCATGTCGGCGATATGGCAGGGGGTCGCACCGCCACCGCAGACAAAGTAGCTTTCGCGCGGATTGATGCCTTCGCGAATGGTGATCTCCTCGATCGCTGCCACCATGTTGTGATTGCTGGTGGTGTGAATCGCGTGTGCGGCCGGCAGCAGGTCGATGCCGAGTCGGTCGGCGATGCGCTGCACGGCGGCCTCGGCTAGCTTGCGGTCGAGCTTGATACGGCCGCCCAGGAAGAAGTCCGGGTCGATGATGCCGAGCACGACATTGGCATCGGTGACGGTCGCGTCCTCGTTGCCATTGCCGTAACAGGCCGGACCGGGCCAGGCGCCGGCGCTGCGCGGGCCGACATGCAGCAGTCCGCCCTGATCGACCGAAGCGATAGAACCGCCGCCAGCGCCCACCGAACGGACATCGACCTTGGGGATGCCGAGCGAATCATCATGGATCATGGAGTCCGGCGTGACGATGAGCTGATGGTTGCGCAGCGCCGAGACATCGAAGGTGGTCCCGCCCATGTCGCCGACTATGACGTCCGGCTCCTCGGTGAGCGCCAGGGCCGCCATAGGGGCCAAGGTCGGGCCCGACATGACGCTGTAGATCGGACGCTTGATCATGTCGGGAACCGGCATCATGCCGCCGACGCAATTGGCGAGCAGCAGCTGGCCGCCGAAACCTTCGGCGGTGAGCGCGCCTTCCAGCGCTTTGATGTAAGTGCTGACGATCGGGCTGATCGAGGCGTCGATGACGGCAGCGATGATGCGCTTGTATTCGCGCGGCATCGGGTTGATCTCATGGCTGAGCGTAACAGCGACCTCCGGCCACTCGCGGTGGATGATGTCGCGAGCACGCAGCTCATGCGCCGGGTTGACGACCGACCACAGAAAGCCGACGGCGATCGCTTCGACGCCGAGCTTGCGGAATTTCCGGACGGCGGCGACGACATCGTCGTTCTCGAACGGTACGATTTCCTTGCCGCGCGCGTCGATGCGGCCGCGCACCGGCATTGTCAGGTTACGACTGATATAGGGCTCGGGATAATCGAGTTGCCATTCGAACGCGCCTTTGCGTGGACCCTCGCGTAGCACGAGGATGTCGAGATGGCCTTCGTTCACGAGCACGGCGGTACGCGCGACCTTGCGTTCTACCAGCGCATTGGTTGAGACTGTCGAGCCATGCACGATGATGCCGATACGGCCGATGAATTCCGCTGCCGTCATGCCCAGTTCGCGCGCGGCTACATGCAGCACGTCGATGAAGCCCTTGTGGAACTGACCCGGCGTCGTCGGCGCCTTGTAGAGCGTGATCCGGCCGGACTCGTCGGATACGAGACAGTCGGTGAAGGTGCCGCCGATATCGATGCAGGCTTGAAATGACATGCTGGACAATTCCTAGGATGAGCGGGAAGAACCACGGGACAGCTGGTCGAAGACCAGGCTGAGGATGATGATGGCGCCGATGCAGAGCTGCTGGATGTAGCCGTCGATGCGGGCGAGGTTCATGCCGTTGGACAGGACGGTGATGAACAGCGCGCCGGCGAGCGCGGAGCCGACACCGCCTTCGCCGCCACGCAAGCGTGCGCCGCCGATGACGGCGGCGGCGATCGTTTCGAGCGCCAGGCTGCCGCCGATATTGGGCTCTCCGGAGCCGGCACGGGCGGTGAGCAGGATCGCGCCGAACGCCGCGAGCCCGGAGCAGAGCATATAGGCGCCGAGCGTGTGCAGACGGACATTGATGCCGGCGACGAAGGCCATGCGCGGATTCGAGCCAATCAGATAAAGGCTGCGGCCGAAAACTGTGCGGCTCAGAATAATGCCGATGGCGGCCATCACCACAGCTGCCATGACCAGCGGGATCGGGACGCCGAGCACATTGGCATTGACCAGCCAGTCGCCGAGCTGCGGCGGGAAGCCGGAGACCGGAAACCCTTTCGTGACGGTGGAGCTCAGCGCCAAAAGGATATTGAAGGTGGCGAGCGTGACGACAAAGGGATTGATGCGCACAATCGAGACGAAAAAGCCGTTGAAGGCGCCGATCAGCAGCCCGACAGCCATGCCGACCAGCATGAAGACGCAGACGGCGAGCAGCGGATTGTCGGTGACCTGCACCATGGCAAGCGCGGCGACCACGCTGACATAGGAAACCGCCAAGCCGATCGACAGGTCGAGCCCGGCAGTTATCAGCACGATAACCTGGCCGAGTGTGAAGATAGCGAGGTAGCAGGTCTGCAGCGCGATGTTCCACAGATTGCCCGGAGAGGCGACGACCGGCTGATAAAGCGCAAAGCCGGCAAACACGACGATCGTCGGTACGAGGCGAATGAGGAACTCCACTCCGAACGACGTCCGGTTGAGCTTGGCGAGAACGCGGCTAGTCATATTTGCGGCGCCCCTTCAACAGCAACTCGCTGCACAGTGCCGCGATGAGCACGACGCCCAGAACCAGGGTCTGGTACTTGCTGTCGATCTTCAGCAGGTTCATCGAATTCGAAACGACTGAGAGGAACAGCGCGCCGGCCATGACGCGCTCGGCGCGTCCCGAGCCGCCGATCAGCGAGACGCCGCCGACCACCGCCGCAGCAATCGATTCCAGCACATAGGTGCCGCCGAAGGTCGACTGGCCCGAGCCGATGCGCGCGGTAAGCAGGATGCCGGTCAGCGCCGCAGCGGCGCCGCTCGCCGCGTAGACGGAAAGCAGGATGCGGGTGACCGAGACACCGGACTGACGCGAGGCGATCGGGTTGCTGCCGACAGCGTAAACATGGCGTCCGAAACTGGAGAGGCGCTGCACGGCGACGGTGAGCAGCACAACCACGATACCGACGACGACCACCACCGGCAGGCCGAACAGGAAGCCGCGACCGACTGCCGTCATAAAGAAATCCGGCATGCCGTAGATCGGGATGCCTTTGGTGACGTAGAATGTAGCGCCCGCGACGACGGAACTCATGGCTAGCGTGACCATGAACGGCGATAGGCCGACCAGCGCGACGAGCATTCCGTTAGCGAGGCCGATCGCAGCGCCGGTGCCTATCGCCAGCGCAACCGCCAGCACAACGGCCAGCACCTGCATCTCAGGCATCCAGGCGATCAGATAGCCCATCAGAAGCGCGGATTCGATCGAGGCGAAGGCGACGATGACACCGACCGACAGATCGAAGCCGCCTGCGATCATCACCAGCATCTGGCCCATCGAGATGATGGACAGGATCGACGCGTTGCGCAGCACATTGATGATGTTCTGCTGGCTGAGAAAGCGTGGTTGGATGTAAGCGCTGACGGCAATGACGATGGCGATCAAAAGCAGAATCAGCCCGCCATTGGCGAGCAGATGCATGGCCCTTTGCTTGTGGCCTGCGACAAAGGCAGTCATGGCCGCGCCTCGATGCCGACGACTTCGGCGGGCTGCTTGCCGAAGAAGCCGGCAAGCACTTCGGCCTCCGTCCGGCGCGCGCCTTCGAGTTCGGCGACGATTTCGCCCTCGTGCATGACATAAATCCGGTTGGAGAGATTGAGGATTTCAGGCAGTTCCGACGACGCCAGAAGGACGGCGGCGCCCGCCTCGGTCAAGTCGCGCAGCAATTCGTAGATTTCACCCTTGGCGCCGACATCGATGCCGACTGTCGGCTCGTCGAACAGGAAGACGCTGATGTCGCGCATCAAGCCACGCGCAAGCATCACCTTCTGCCGGTTTCCGCCCGAGAACTGGGCGACATTTTGATCCGGCATGAGCGGGCGGACATGAAGCGTTTCGAGAACCTGCAGGACCCTTCGCGCTTCGGTCTTCTTACGCAGCCATCCCTTGCCGCCGATCTCAAGCAGATCGAGCGCCGCAGCCGAGGCGTTCTCCTTGATCGGCCGGTTCGGCGCCAAACCGTCAGTGCCGCGATCGGCCGGAAAATAGCAGACGCCGCGCTGCAGCATCTTGCGCGGGGAGGGCGTTTCGGAGGCGCCGTCGCCAAGCGTGATGCGCCCGCCGGCAATCGCTTCGAGGCCGAAAACCAGCCGCCCGACCTCGCCTTTTCCACAGCCGACAAGCCCAGCAAGCCCGACAATCTCACCAGCGCGCACGTTAAGAGAGACGTCGCGCACCCGGCCATCGGCGCTGGACAGGCCGGAAATTTCCAAAAGGGTCTTGCCAGGTACGTGCTTGATGGATGGATAGAGGTCGCCGACCGGTCGCCCCACCATCATCTCGACCAGCTGCGCCTCGGTAACGCCGGCGCCTTCGACGGTCGCAACTTTCTTGCCGCCGCGCAGCACGGTGACGCGATCGGCGAGCTGGCGGATTTCACGCATGCGATGCGACACGTAGACAATGCCGACACCGCCACGTTTCAGCTCTGCAATCAGCTTGAACAGCGTGTCGGCATCAGTATCGGTCAGCGACGCCGTCGGCTCGTCGAGCACGAGGATGCGCGACTTCTCAAACAGAGCCTTGGCGATTTCGACCATCTGGCGCTGGGCGCGCGACAATTCGGCCACCATCCGCCCCGTTGGAATGTCGAAGCCGAGATCGGCAAGGAGCGCTCTTGCTTCGGAACGCATCTCGGATTTCCTAAGCAGCCCCAGGTGTTTGCGTTCCCGGCCGAGGAACAGGTTTTCTTCGACCGTAAGGTCGGGAATAAGGCTAAATTCCTGGAATACGGCGGCGATGCCGTTCTGTCGCGCGCCTTGCGGAGACATGCCGGAGATCTCCTCTCCGGCCAGCCGGTAGCGGCCATTATCCGGCGCGACATTGCCGGTGATGACGTTGATCAGCGTGCTTTTACCGGCGCCGTTCTCACCGAACAATACATGCAGTTCGCCGGGGAAAAGATCGAAATCGACTTGGTCCAGCGCCAGGGACGGGCCGTAGCGTTTAGAGATCGCGGTGAGTTCCAAGAGCGGAGCGTCAATCGCCATGAAAGGAAAATGCCATTTCTATCCAACGTCGAAAATGTGACCGGTGCATCGAAGTGGGGGCGAAGCAATTGCCGGAAATTCTCCCATCGCTTGCGCGCCCACTTGCAGGGAAGCGACCGCACCATTGCGCGGCCGCGATGTGTCGATCTATTCCGTATCGAACACCGGCTGCCAGTCGGCCGGCGCGTAGATTTGCGTCAGATCGACCTTGTCGATGTTGTCCTTATTGACCATGCCCGGCGTCGCACGCAGCACACGCACGTCAGGATGCGCTGCCAGGAACTCAAGTGGTTTCTTCTCCAGTGCCCGGACGGCAAGATCGACGCCGATGCGTGCCAGGATGACCGGGTATTCAGCGGCGAAGCCCAACACTTTGCCTTCCTTGATGCGGTCCGGCATCTTCTGGTCTTCCCAGGAAGAGACGACCTTGATGTCGTCACGGCCGGCTTCCGATATTGCGCTGAGAGCCGCCTCGGCTGTCGGAGCGCCGCCCCAGATCGCGGTCATCTCCGGATAGGTCTGCAGCGCGTCCTCTACCAGCGTGAGCTGTTCGGCAACGCCGGCCTCGCCGAACTTGGCTTCGAGCATCTCGACCTTTGTTCCGGCGATCGCTTCTTGAAAGCCCTTTAGATAGGTCTCGGCCCAGCCTGAATTCTGCGGGCCGGGGAACGCCACGACCTTGCCGCCTTCCGCACCAAGCGATTCCACGAGGTACTTTCCGGACAGGAGGCCTTTCTGGTGGTGGTCGGTGGTGATCAGCGCGGTGATCGGGTTGTCATAGATCGGGTTTGCGACGGCGATGATCGGAATGCCCTTGTCCATGCCGGCCTTGAGACGGCCAGCGACACCGGCTTCGGTGATGGCGCCAATCAGAATGGCATCCGGATTGGAAGCGAGGCAATCATCGAACTGAGCGAGCTGTTTCGGCAGTTGATCGTAGCCTCCTGCCTGGAAGGTATAAGCCCGTACGCCGAGCCGTCTGGCTTCATCGACAATGCCGTAATTAGAGGCGACCCAATAGCTGTCCTTCAGGTGCGGGAAGAGGACGCACAAATTCCACTTCTTGGACGCCTTTTCGAGCGGCACATATTTGATCGCCTCCATCGGCTTCTTATCCGGTCCGTCCGGGACGATCGTGAACGGCCACCAATCGGCGGCCATCGCTGGAAGGGAGAACGACAGCACTGTCGCCAGCGCCATTGCCGATGCAATTTTCGATCGCAGTCTCATCGCTTCATCTCCGTTGCTGATATTCACAGCCTTCGCGGATATCGAGCTGGGAATGCGCAAAGAGCCGGCGCCTAGCCTCGGATCAAGGCGAACCGCAGATGTTCGGAATGCATGTCGTTCCCAGATCAGCTATTCGCCGATTTCTCATATACGATATATGATGCATCACACTGCCACGCCGTCAAGTGATATTGTGCGTTACGTCTATCGTCGGAGAATTTGAGACAAGCTGGAAACCCTGGCGCGCATCTCGGTTGTCTGAGGCGGCGCCTCCGCAATGTCGTGCCGTCAGCTCAGCACGATGCCGCCGTCCACATTGAGCGTCTGGCCCGTGATGAAGGCCGCATCGTCGGAAGCAAAGAAGGCCACCGCTCCAACGACATCGTCCGGATCGCCGATGCGCCGCATCGCGGTCTTGTCTTGCCACGACTTCCGCACCGCCGGATCGTCCAGATTGACGCGTCCCATATCAGTCAGAATGATGCCGGGGCAAACGCAGTTCGCGGTGATGCCGTCGACACCGACCTCCTGCGCAAGCACGCGTGTGAAACCCATCACTGCCGCTTTCGAAGCGGAATAGTGCGCTTGCTCGGGTGCGCCGTGCTTGCCGCCGATCGATGCAATGTTGACGATACGGCCGTAACCGCGCTTTTTCATCAGCGGCAGGACCGCTTGTACGACAAGGAAAGTGCCCTTGGCGTTCACGTCCATGACGCTATCCCAGTATTCTTCCTTCAAGCCTTCGACGTCGCCGGAAATGAGGATGCCGGCATTGTTGACGACAGCGTCGAGGTGGCCGAATTCGACGCTGATCTTGTCGATCATCGCGGTGACCTGATCCTTGTTGCTGACGTCGGCGAAGACGATAACGGTCCGGCGACCCAGGCTCTCGATCTCCTTTACGACTTCGGCAAGCGCATCCTTTTGCCGCTCGATGTCGTTGAGCGCGACGTCGTAGCCCCGCTTTGCCATGCCGATGGCGATCGCCTTGCCAATGCCGCGACTGGCACCCGTGACCAGAATTTTGCGTGAAATATCAACCATTTCAATTGCTCCAGGATCATAGTGCGGTGTAGCCGCCATCGACAGTCAACACCGTGCCGGTGATGAAACTCGATGCGTCGGCGGCGAGAAACAGCACGGCGTTGGCGATTTCACGCGGCTCGCCGAGACGGTTCATCGGGGTCATCCGCATCCAGGTTCCGAACCATTCCGGATTGCTGCGGCCCTTCAGCGTGAGCTCGGTGGCCGTGTAGCCTGGCGCCACGGCGTTGACGCGGACGCCTTGCGAGGCCCATTCGACGGCAAGCGATTTGGTGAGCAGGTTTACGCCGGCTTTCGCGGCGTTGTAGGAAACCTGCGGTTGGGGATGTACGACGATCTCGCCGCACATCGACGAGATGTTGACTACCGCGCCACGGCGGGCCTCGACCATGCGCCTGCCGAAAAGCTGCGAGCAGGTGAACACGCCGCCGAGGTCGATGTCGATGACGGTTTTCCAGTCGTCCCAGCTCATCTCCGTCGCCGGTGCATTGCGGACCACGCCTGCGTTGTTGACCAGCACGTGCGGCACGCCGAACTCGCTGCAGATGGCCTCGCAGGCGCGCGCCACATTGTCCCGGTCGGTCACGTCGACGCGGACGAACCTGGCGGTCGCACCGGTCTTGGCGATGGCCGACGCGGTTTTCCTCCCTTCGGCCTCGTCCATGTCGGCAATCACAACATCGGCGCCTGCTGTGGCCAATCGCTCGGCGATGGCCCGGCCGATGCCGCGTGCCGCGCCGGTCACCACGGCGAGCCGTCCGTCCAGCCTGAAGTCACTCTCCATACACAAGATCCTCAGACGATTTCACGAACGGACTTCAGTGCCGGATAAAGCGCGAGATACTGTCTGTAGATGTCGTCGTAGAGCGCCGCTTCGCGTCGGCGCGGCTCAATCCGCCGGCCAGGCTTAACCATGGCGTCGATGCCCTCATCGATGCTGGCAAAATGACCAGCGCCGTGCGCAGCCAGTACGGCCGCACCGACCGACGGTGCATCGCGAGACGCCGGAACACAGACGGGCATGCCGGCCGTGTCCGCATGGATCTGCAGCCACAGGTCCGAGGCGCCGGCGCCGCCGCCGACGGTGATTTCTTCCCCGCGATAGCCGGCCTTCGCCATCGCGTCCAGAATTGCACGCGTACCGAAGCCGATGCCTTCCATGATCGCGCGGAAGATGTGGTGAGGCTCGTGCGCAAGGGTAAGGCCGACGATGGCGCCGCGTGACAGTGCGTCCGTATAGGGCGTTCGATTGCCCTGGAAATGGTCCTGCACGAGAAGGCCGTCGCAGCCAGGCTCCAAGCCAACGGCCTTCCTGTTCAGCTCGTCGAAATCCATCGTGCCGTTCATGAGCCGGCCGAGCCAGGCGATGATGGAGCCCGTAGAGGTCTGTCCGCCTTCAACGATGTAGCGCTTCGGATAGACGCAGTCGGGGTAGGTGCCCCAGATGCCCGGGGCGTGGAAAGGTTGCTCCGTAACCCCGAATTGCAGGTGCGACGAGCCCGTGATCAGCGCAAGCTGACCGGGCTTGGCGACACCCAACCCAATCATCCCGATCAGTGCGTCGGCTCCACCTTGCACGACCTTCACGGTGGTCGACAATCCGAGCTCGGACGCTGCTGCCGCTGACAAGGTGCCGATGACGCCGCCGGGTGCGACGATGCGCTGCGGCCATTTTTCCTGCAGCGCTGAAAGGCCGATCTTTTCCAGCATGCTCGTCGCCCAGCCGCCACGATCGGTCGAGTAGTGCCACCGCAGCGAGACGTTGTTCAGGCTGGCGGCCCGCTCGCCTGTAAGCTTGAGGGTCATGAAGTCCTGATACTCGCAGATCGTATAGGCCTTCTCGAATATCTCAGGCTCGTTGCGGGCCAGCCACAATGCCTTCGGGATCATCCACTCGGCGGAAACCGGGCCCTTGCCGCCGCCATTTGCCTTCAGCGCTTCGTCGCCGGTCGCCAGCACGGCATCGGCCTCGGCATTGGCGCGCACATCCATCCAGATGATCGCTGGGCGGAGTGGTTTGCCGTCGCGATCCAGTGCAACGACGGTGCAACTCGTCGTCGCCAGCGCGATGGCCTCGATATCGGCCGCGGCGATGTCCGCCTCATGGATAGCCCGGCGCGACGCCTCGACGAAGGCGCGCCACCAATCTTCGGGATTCTGTTCGGCGCGCGCGCCGCTGGAGAATTTGGTCTCATAAGGCACCGCGACGCTGCCGAGGCATGCGCCGGCGAGATCATAGACGCGGGCGCGCAGGCTTTCCGTGCCACCGTCGGCAGTCAGAAAATAAGGCATGTTCGCTCCTCCCAGGGTTTCGTCCGCTCAGCGCTCCTGTAACGACTTGAACGCAGCGAGCGCTTTGGCTCCGTACATGATGGCAGGGCCGCCTCCCATCTCGACGGCGACCTCTAGCGCCTCGATCGTTTCGGCCTCCGTCGCACCATGCTTGATGGCTGCGTCGACGTGGTAGACGATGCAATCCTCGCAGCCTTTCGAGACGGCGATGGCGACCGCGATCAGCTCCTTTTGCGCTGCCGAGAAGGCGCCCGCCGCCGTCGCAGCCTTCGAGACCCGCGCAAATCCGCCGAACAGGTCGGGACTTGCCTTGGCGAAGGCTGCCAGCCCCCGCTGGGCATCCTTCAGCTGTTCCCTGGCGTCGGTCATGGTCCTCTCCCTCTATCTCGTTCCCGAAAGGATGATGTTCACCACCTCGCCGGGCTGGTCCCATTGCGGCATGTGACCGGAGCGGGCAAACAGGTGCAACGCGACCCGTGGCGACACCGACATGGCGTGTCGCCACGGGATAATGCGGTCTTCGACGCCGACGAGAATGCGGATCGGGATCGCTTCGGCAAGCTTATTCACCCTGCCGAGCCGATCGACCGTCTGGCCCGCGGGGCCGACAATCGAGTCGGCCAGCGCGACCAGCCTTCCACGTGCGAGATCCTGCGCGAGTTCGCCAAGAGCAGCGGGCGACAGCTCCAGACGGCCAACGGTAAGCCGGCGAAGCAGATGCGCGATTTCGCCTGGTGTCTTGGCGTTTGCCATTCCGAAGATGAAGTCGGCGTCGATCTCAAGCCCCAGCCCGGCCGGCGTGATGAAGTCGAGGCAGCCAACGCGGCCGGGCAGTGCGCTTGCAAGGTCGATCGCGGCGACGGCTCCAAGCGAGTGCGCGACGATCTGGACCGATTGCCGTGACGCCACGCGGTCGAGAAACGCCTCGAGATCCACCGAAAGATCGTCGGCGGACGCCGCACCGATTTCCGTGAGACCATGAGCAGGCAGATCGGGAATCAGGACCCGCCGACCCGCACGCCTCAGCCCGGCGGCGACCGTGGCCCAGGTGGTACGATCACCGGCAAAGCCGTGCAGCAAAAGGATCGGCTCGCCTGTGCCCGACTGATTGTCGAGATACGCCATCCTTCCACGTGGCAGCTCGGCAAACAGCACGTCCTGGGTCGCCGCAGTGATTGCGGGCCTGATCGTCGCGCCGCCGATCGCCGCCAACACATCTGCCTTCTCGATCCGCGCTCGACGGCCGGTTCCCAAGAGTTGCCGTATATCCAGACCATTCTGTCGCGCGAGACGACGCGCCAGTGGCGTGGCGCGCACCGGCCCGTGTTCTGAATCTATCGGTGCGCGCGGCTGGTGGTCGCCGATCCCCGGGGATGCGCCGATGTTCTCTACTGACGGGGCGGCAGGATGCGTGGGTCCAGGCACATGCGACGCCACGGTACGAATACGCGCGATCGCATCGCCGACTGTGACTATGTCGCCTTCGCCGTGCAGGATGTCGACCAGCGTTCCGTCGGTCAAGGCTGGAAACTCGGCGACCGTCTTGTCGGTCTCGATCTCGATGATCGCCTCGCCACGGGTAAATGCCTCCCCCGGGGCTTTCAGCCATTTGACAATGCGGCCTTCTTCCATCGTCTCGCCGAGGCGCGGCATTTCCAGCTCGGTTTCGATCAGGCCTGTTTCCAGAGCGGGAGCTGTGTCGGCCGATGGCGGCTTTTCCGCGTCGGTGTCACCATCCGCCGCCGTCCAGTCCGGGCCTGCGCCGATGTCGATGCGGGCCAGCGGCGCGCCAACGGCCAGCACGTCGCCGGTCGAAGCCAGCGTCTCGTTGAGGATGCCGTCTCCCAGCGCCGGATACTCGGCCACGGTTTTGTCGGTCTCGATTTCGATGATAGCGTCGCCACGGCGAAACCGGTCACCTGGCTTGATCAGCCAGCCGGCGACCTTGCCTTCCTCCATCGTCTCGCCGAGGCGAGGCATCTTGAGGATGCGCTCGGTCATGCGACCAATCTTTCGGCCACCGCCGCAATGCCGGCTGCTGAGGGCACGCTGCCGGTTTCGAGTTCCTGCGAGACCGAGATCGGAATGTCCTCGCCCGCAACCCGCACGACTGGCTGCTCGAGGAAGTCGAAGCACTCTTCCGTAATGCGCGCCGACAGTTCGGCGGCAACGCCGCATGTCATCACGCCCTCGGAGACGACCATCGCCTTGCCAATGCGCTCGACATGTTCGCGGATCGTGTCGAAGTCGAGCGGGTTGAGCGTTCTGAGGTCGATGACGGTTGCTTCGATCCCTTTCTTGGCCAAGACTTCGGCGGCCGCCATCACATAGTGGACCTGGCGCGAATAGGTGACGATCACCAGGTCGTCGCCGTGCCGCCGCACCGCCGCCTTGCCCCACGGCAACGGCTCCGCGTCGAGGTCGACCTCTTCCTTGTGCGTGTAAAGTGCCTTGTGCTCGATGAAGACCACAGGGTCCGGCTTGGTCAGGCTTTGGCGTAGCAGATGATAGGCGTCGGCGACCGTGGCCGGCATGGCAAGCCGCAGACCCGGCGTGTGCATTACCCACGCTTCGAGGCTCTGTGAGTGCTGCGCGCCTGCCGACCGGCCAGTGCCTCCTTGCGTGCGAAGCACCATCGGGACGCCGATCTGGCCACCGAACATGTAGCGGATCTTCGCCGCCTGATTGGCGAGCTGGTCCATGCTCATGCCGAGAAAGTCGATGTACATCAGCTCGGCGACTGGCCTGAGCCCCGTCATGGCGGCGCCGACGGCAGCGCCGACGATGGCCGGCTCGGAAATCGGCGTGTCGATCAGGCGCTCTGGACCGTATGTCTTGATCAGGTCCTTGGTCACGCCATAGGCGCCGCCATAGAGGCCGACCTCCTCGCCGATCACCACGATCGACGGATCTTCCGACATGGCGTCGTCGAGCGCCTTGCGCAGCGCGTCACGATAAGTCAGCGAAATCATCAAGCTTCATCCCTAGCGAGCACGCGGTCAATCCGGACGCGCACCGGTTCCGGCTCCGGTTCTCCGGCCGCATAAACGTCGCGATACATCGAGGTCGTCGCCGGCGCCTTCGATGCGACCGCGAAATCGATAGTCGCGTCCATCTCCGCGGCAATCGCCTTGTCGAGCGTGTCGAGTGCCTCTGCCTCTTCGAGCCCGGTCGATATCAGCCGGTCACGAGCGAAGCGCACCGGATCCTTCGAGCGGCCGACGGCCTCTTCCTGCTCGTCACGATAAGGGCTCTTGTCCATCCGCGCGTGGCCGAAGAAGCGATAGCACTCGATCGACAGGAAGCCCGGCTTGCCGGCGCGCGCGTCGTCGATCAGCGCGCGCGCAGTGCTCCCGACCTCTTCCACGTCCAGACCGTCGACGACTGCGCCGTTCAGGCCGAAGGCCTTAGCGCGCTGGTCGAAAGCGGTGTTCTTCGTTGCCCGGTCGACGCGCGTGCCCATGCCGTATTGGTTGTTGATGCAGACGAACATGACCGGCAGGCCCCACAGCGCCGCCATGTTCATGCTTTCGTACAGAATTCCCTGCTGCATGGCGCCGTCGCCGAAAAAGGCGACCGACACCGAGTTCTTCTTGAAGTGCTTGCTCGACAGACCCGCGCCGACCACCGCCGGGATGCCGCCGCCGACAATGGCGTTGGCGCCCAGATGCCCGAGAGCCATGTCGGCGATGTGCATGGAGCCGCCTTTGCCATGGCAGTATCCGGTCTCCTTGCCGGCAATTTCGGCCATCATCGCTTTCGGATCCGCGCCGCGCGCCAGGAAGATGCCGTGCCCGCGGTGGTGGGTCGTGAAGCTGTCCTGCGGCTGCATCGCCGCGCAGACGCCCGCCGCGCCGGCTTCCTCGCCTATCGACAGATGCAGCATCGAGCCGGCCGACTGGCCACGCACGAACAACTCGCCGACGCGTTCCTCGAACGAGCGGATACGCCGCATCGTCCGGTAGAAATCGAGCAGGTTTGAGTTGGATGCCGCCTTTGCACGGCCGCCTTGCGTGATGCGTTGCTGGGTCTCGTTCATACCGGCCTCGCTCCTTTCTGTGTCAAAGAAGCTTCAGCTTCGTGGTTCGGGAGACGATCGCAACGGCAACCAGGATGATGATGCCTTTGACGATGCTTTGAATGTAGGTGTCCATTCCGATCAGGTTCAGGCCATTGTTGATGACTCCGATGAACAGCGCGCCGAAGAACGTGCCCACCACGGTCGCCGTGCCTGGCCGGAACATGGTCATTCCAATGAACACGGTAGCGAGGCCGTCGAGCAGGTAGCGCTCGCCGGCGTTCGGCTGTCCGGACCCCAGGCGTGCGGCCAGAAGGGCGCCGGCGACGGCGGCGAAGATGCTGCAAACGATCAATGCTGCGGCACGATAGAACCGTCCGTTGACGCCCGAGAGTTCGGCGGCCTTCAGATTTCCGCCGACCGCATAGATGTAGCGGCCGAAGATCGTGCGCTCCATCACAAACCATGCCAGCAGCACGAATATCACCATCGCATAGGCGAGCACCGGGATACCGAGGATCTGCCCCTGGCCGAGCCACAGATAGGTGCCAGGCAGCCCGCCATAGATCGCCCGGCCTCCGGTCATCAGGAAGTTGAGCCCGTAGAGGATCGACCCGGTCGCGAGCGTTGCGATCAGCGAGGGGATGCCGATGAACGTGACCAGCGCTGAATTGACGATGCCGACCATCAGTCCAGCGCCGATGCCTGCCAGCAGCGCGAGCGGCAAGGGCACATTCGAAATAAGCAGCAACGGTACCAGGATGCCCGACAAGCCGACCATATAGCCGACCGAAAGGTCCATTTCGCGGGCCGCGAATCCGAAAGTCAGGCCAGCACCGACAATGGTCAGCATCGAGATTTGCTGGATGATATTGAGCAGATTGGACGTCGTCAGGAAACGGTCGACACTCACGGCGAAACCAAGGAACAGAATCGCCAGCGCTATCAGCGTGCTGTACCTCAGCAACCAGTCCCTATGCTTGGGATCGGACGTTGCCTTCGCCGCGGCTTGTGAACCTGTTGTCATTGGGCATCTCCTGCCATGGCGGAAATGAAGCGTTTTTCCGAGAATGCGTTTTTCGGAATCGAGGCGCCGGGCCGGCCATTTGCGAAGGGCACGACGCGGTCGGCAACCTCGTTGATCTCATGCAGGTCGGACGAGGTGACGAGTACGGCGGTTCCGCCGGCAGCAAGGCGCTTCAGATGGCTGTGGATTTCGCGCTTGGCGCCGACGTCCACGCCTTCCGTCGGCTCGACGAAGATCATCAGCCTGTAGCGTTCGCCGGCGCCATAAAGCCATTTTCCGATCGAGACCTTCTGCTTGTTGCCGCCAGACAGGCTCTTGATCATCTGCCCGGGCGAGTTCGCCTTCACGTTGAGCTGCGCCATCACCTTTCGCGCCTCGCGGCCTTCACGGGAGGACGACAGAACGCCGGTCGCGCCGAAGGACGCATGCTGTGGGTGGACCATGGCCAGATTTTCGCGGACATCCCAATCCGCGACGAGGGAGTTCTCCATGCGCTGGTCCGGAATAAAGGCGACACCGCGCCGCTGCATGGACCGCGCGTCGATGCGGTCAAGTATCTCGCCCCTGAACCGGCAGGTGCCGGAAAACACGCCGGTGCCGGTATAGAGCGACCGCGCGAAGCCGAAGTGACCCGCCCCGGTCAGGCCGATGAGACCGACGATCTCGCCAGCTCGGATCGAGAACGTATCGACTTCGATGCCGCCGAGCTTCCAGTCTCGGATTTCGAGCACCGTATCCCCGAGCTTGCGTTGAATTTCGATGTGCCCGTTTTGCGCGTCCGATCCAGCCGAGCGCTGCAGCATCAGGTCGATCAGCCCGCCTTCGGAGGTTTCCGACGCCTGCAGCGTGGCAATATGCCGACCATCGCGCAGCACCGTGATCCGGTCGCTAAGCGCCTTCACCTCCGAGAGGAAATGGCTGATCAGTACGATGCCCACGCCTTGCGCCGGCAGGGTCTTGATGATTGCCCAAAGGCTTTCCTTCTCGCGTGCGGGAAGCGTGGCGGTGGGTTCGTCGAGAATGAGGAGCCGGATGTCGCCGCGCAACGCCCGCACGATCTCGATGATCTTCTGATCGGCCATCGGCAGGCTTTCGACGGGTAGATCGAGTTCGAGGTCTACCTGCGGAAACCAGCGGGTCATCAGCGCGCGTGCGCGCCGCCGCAGCTCTGGCTTGTTGATGATGCCGAGCCCGAGGCGGGGTTCGTCGCCGAGAAGTATGTTCTGGGCGCCGCTCAGACCGGCAACCAGGCTGCCTTCCTGCGAAACGTGAGCGATACCCTTGCGCAACGCGTCGCCAGCGCTGTGCAAAGTGACGTATTGGCCATCGATGGCGATCCGGCCGTCGGTCGGCTGCTGGCTGCCGCCAAGGATGCTGACGAGCGTGGTCTTACCCGCTCCATTTTCGCCGATCAGCCCATGCACTTCGTCGAAACGAAAATCCATGCTGACGCGATCGAGCGCGCGCGTTCCCGGATATTGCATGACGATTTGGGACAGGCTGACGGCCATGACTTGAAAAACCTGGGTTGACCCGTTGGGTCGCTTACGACGTGTCACTAACCAATCGACCCCGGCGCATGCCGGGGCCGATCGTGCAGGTCACTTCGGGAGGAAGTCCTTGCAGTTCTGCTTGGTGACGAGCGGCGCATCCATGTAGACCGTCTTCGAGGGAATGACGGTCGCCGGATCCTGCTTCTTCTCGACGATCGCCTCGAGCCATTCACCGGCCTGGGCGCCCATTTTCTCGAAGGGCTGGCTCACAGTTGCGATCATTAGGCTGTCGGGCTTGCAGATTTCGGCTACGGCGTTCGGATGCCCGTCGATGCCGATGACCTTGACGTTCTTGAGACCAGCAGCGGTCAGCGCGTTGATGGCCGCCTGCGCCGGCTCGTCCCATGGCGCCCACACGGCGTTGATTTCTTCGCCGAAGCGCGACGCATAGTCCTGCATCGTGCTGGTCGTATCCTCGAAGAAAGCCGTGTAGTCGATGTTATGCTCGGCCAGTACTTTCACGTCGGGATATTCCTTGAGGATCGTCTCCATCACATCCCCGCGCTTTCGGGTCCCGTGATGTTCGGCCATGCGCAGGAAGATGATGTTGCCTTTTCCGCCCAGTTCGTTCAGCAGATAGGGCGATACGTCAGAAGACATCGCCCAGTTGTTGGTGGTTACATCCACAAGAACGCCATCGATATAGCCGCTGTCGACCGTGATGATCGGAATCTTGGCGGCAATAGCCGCGTCGATCGCCGCGCGCGAGGCGCGAAGGTCAGCCATGGTGATGATGATAGCGTCGACGCCGCGCGACGCTGCGTCCTGCAGGTTGGACGCCGTGCGCTCGCCGGAGCCACCGCTGTCGAGCAGGCTGACATTCCAATCCGTCTTGCCCTTCTCCTTGACCCAGGCATCGAAGCCCGCCTTCACGCGCTGCTCCGATTGTGCCGCGGCGTTGGCATGTACCCAGGCCAGTTCCAAGGCATTTGCACCCACGGCGCTCATGAAAAACGTCGCCGCGGCGGCGGCAAGCGCCGCCTTCCTCAACAATCCAGACATCCGATCTCTCCTCCACCGCGGGTCATTGCATTGACCCGCTTCTCCATTCGCGCTGAGTAGCCGAATGTCCTAGATATGAATTGACCGAATTACAAAAGTCAAGTGAACTTACATTTGTAACAGAGCGGACGTAGCAGACCTACGTTGTAACAAGGAGGATGAGGAGTGGCCGAAGGCGACGAGGAGCTGATGGTGCGCGCCGCGTGGTTCTACTATGTGGGCGGGCTCAACCAGGAAACGACCGCGGCGCGCCTCGGACTGACTCGCGCACGGGTCAACAAGATGCTGTCCGAGGCACGCGAAAGCGGTCTCGTCAGCATCTCCATCGACCACCAGCGCATCGGTCTGCTGCCGGTCGAGACCCAGTTGCGCGATCGCTATGGTCTCGACTTTTGCATCGCGACGCCGGCTTTCGGCTTTGCGGCTGACGAGTTGGGCGAGCCCGAAGTGCGCAAGCAGATCGCTTTTCGCGCAGTCGGCGTGGCTGCGGCGAACTACTTGAAGGCGCTTCTGTCGGAAACCGAGACGGCAACGGTCGGCACCGGATGGGGCCGCACCATCGAGCAGATGACATTGCAGCTTGCCGGCGTAAGGGCGCCGAAGGCCCGCTTCATCTCGATTATGGGCTCGCTAACGGCAAACAACGCCTACAATCCTTTCGAGGTGGTGCACGCACTGGCGCGCCGGACCGGTGGCGACGGGTTCTTCCTGCCCGTGCCTTTCATTGCCGACAGCGTGGAAGACAAAAAGGTGCTGGTTTCGCAGCGAACCGTCGTGGAGGCGCTGAAGATCGCCCGTGGCGCGGACGTCTGCATCATCAGCGCCGGCGAGTTGACGGAGGATTCCCTGTTGCGCAGGCAAGGCATGCTTTCCACCGCCGAGCTTGAGAGCCTGCATGCCTGCGGGGCTGTGGGCGACACGAATGGCGTGTTCTTCGATCGGCATGGCCGGCAGGTTGATCACGAATTGAATCAGCGCACGATCGCCTTGAACTTCGACGATCTTGCCGCGCTGCGTGTCATACTTCTGATTGCCGGCAGCCAAAAGGTCGACGCGGCACACGCCTTGCTGCTGAGCGGTATCGTAAACGGGTTGATAATTGACGGCGATTCAGCCGAAATCCTGAATGCCGGAGACCGACCAGGCCGAAAACGAGATGTCGGTGGTGAAGGTTGAAAGAGTTTGAGGAGGCAGCGTTTCACCGCTGGGAGTTTCCATGAATTTCGACATTCCCGCCCGCACCGAAGATTACCGCGTCCGCATTGCCGACTTTGTCGAGCGTGAGATCCTGCCGCTCGAGGCCGACAAGACGTCCTATGACGCGCATGGAAATATTGCCTTGCCGCTGCTGGAGGGGCTTCGCGCCAAGGCGCGGATGGCGGGCCTGTGGTGCCTGCAACTCAAGCTGGAAAGCGGTGGCGCCGGTCTCGGCAAGATGGACATGGCCGTCTGCTACGAGGAGATGAACCGGTCGATCTTCGGACCCGTGGTGTTCAATTCGGCAGCGCCCGACGATGGCAATATGATGGTTCTGGAGGCGCTCGGCACGTCAGCACAAAAGGAAAAATGGCTGAAGCCGATCGTCGAGGGCAAGGTGCGCTCGGCCTTTGCCATGACCGAACCGCACCCCGGCGGCGGCTCGGACCCTTCGATGATCATGACGCGTGCCGAGCGGCGCGGCGACAAATATGTGGTGACCGGCCGCAAATGGTTCATCACCGGCGCGGAGGAGGCCAGCCATTTCATTTTGATCGCGCGAACCTCGGACGACCCGCGCCATGGTCTGTCGGCCCTGATGTTCCATAAGGACCAGCCGGGCTGGCGCATCACGCGCCGCATCGAGATCATGGGCCCGGAGGAGCATGGCGGGCATTGCGAGCTGGACTTCGATGGGCTCGAAATCCCTGTCGAAGACATGCTGGCCGGCGAGGGCAGGGGCATGAAGGTGACGCAGGTGCGGCTCGGCCCGGCGCGACTTACCCATTGCATGCGATGGCTCGGATTGTCCAAGCGCTGCGTCGAGATCGCGCGCGCCTACGCCGCCGAGCGCTACGGTTTCGGCCAGCGCCTCGCCGACCGCGAAAGCGTCCAGCTGAAGCTCGGCGACCTCGCCATGCGCATCGAGATCGGCCGCATCCTGGTGATGAAGGCTGCGTGGGAGCTGGACCGCGGCGGCTTTGCCCGCAAGGAAGTATCGATGGCCAAGGTCCAGGTCGCCAATGTGCTGCATGACGCAGCCGATGTGGCGATCCAGATCAATGGCGCGCGTGGCTATTCCAGGGACACGGTGCTCGAATGGATCTACCGCTATGCTCGCCAGGCGCGGCTGGTCGACGGTGCCGATGAGGTCCACAAGATGGTGCTGAACCGTTTCCTCAACGAGGAAGAGAAGGGCTTCTGGCGCTGGACTGTCGAAGGCGAGGCATAAGCGACGCGCGGTGGCGTCTCAGGAGGAAAAGATGGCGCAGCCGTTGAATGCGGATTTCGATCCTGCTGCATTGAAGGCTTTTCTCTCGAACCGCTTCGGCGACGCCGCAATGACGCTCGAGCGGATTGGCGGCGGACAGTCCAACCCTACCTACTTCGTCGATTATGGTGCGCATCGCATGGTGCTGCGCAAGAAGCCGGCCGGGCCGATCCTGCGCGGGGCGCATGCCGTCGATCGCGAGTTCCGCGTGCTTGAAGCGCTCGCACCGACCAACGTCCCGGTGCCCAGGCCGGTGCTCTATCTCAACGGTGTCGAGCCGCTCGGCACGCCCTTCTACCTGATGGAGCGGCTGGATGGTCGCGTCTTCCACGACTGTTCGCTGCCCGGCCTTTCGCCGGCGGAGCGACGCGGCGTCTATTTTGGCATGGCCGAAGCGATGGCCAAATTGCATGCTGTCCGTCCCGACGAGGTCGGTCTCGGCGACTACGGCCGGCCCGGCAACTATTTCGAGCGCCAGATTGGCCGCTGGACCAAGCAGCTCAGGGAGTCGCCGAGCGACAGAATTCCGGCACTCGAAGCGGTCGCCGACTGGCTGCCGCAGCATCTGCCCGCGGATGATGGGCGCGTGTCGATCGCCCATGGCGACTTCCGCCTCGGAAATCTGCTGTTCCATCCCGGCAAGCCGGAGGTGATCGGCATTCTCGATTGGGAGCTGTCGACGATCGGCCATCCGCTCGCCGATCTCGGCTTTTGCTCGATGGCCTGGCAT
This sequence comes from Mesorhizobium robiniae, assembly GCF_040545535.1. Taxonomy (NCBI): domain Bacteria; kingdom Pseudomonadati; phylum Pseudomonadota; class Alphaproteobacteria; order Hyphomicrobiales; family Phyllobacteriaceae; genus Mesorhizobium; species Mesorhizobium robiniae. The sequence continues at coordinate 275,602 of NZ_JBEPMC010000002.1, read as the reverse complement.
TCGACCCCGGACGAATATGGCGGCATCCTCGGCCTCGATCATGCTGCACTCGGCATCCCGAGCCAGCGCGAATTCCTCGACTATTATTTCGCGCATGCCGTGCCCACTGCGCCCCTGGAACGCTTCCACCTGGTTTTTTCGCTGTTCCGTTTCGCGGTGATCTTTGTCGGCATCGCCGACCGGGCGCGGGCAGGCAGCGCGGCGTCGGCCGATGCCGCCAGCAAATGGCCTCTCGCCGGCCGCTTTGCCGTACGTGCCCAAGAGATCATCCAAGGAGCAAGACCGTGGAGCGCGGTCTGAGGGGAGCGTTCACGCCTGGTCCCACTCAATCCACCCGAGAGGCTCGCGAATGCCGGATCACGACCGGCTGGCCGCACTTCGCCGGCTGGCGACCAGCTTCAGCCAAGGCGCCAAATGGAAGGCGCTCATCAGCAAGTACATCATGACCATTCCGCTCAACGGCGACGCATCTTGCGCGGCCGAGCAGATCATGCCCGCATCACCGGTAACGGCCGTCAGCAGCGCCATGATCGCGAAGGTCGGCGCGGCCGCCAGCGATAACCAATCGCTGGCGCCGAGCGCGGCCGTGTTGTCGCTGCCGGCACAGGCACCCGCAGTTTCATGCCGAGCAGCAATCATCGTGCCGGACCTCCCGGGGAAATCGCCTGTCATCGCTGTTCTCCTTCGTGTCCCGCATCGTTCGCATCATATCGATACGCACCGTTTCGATATGGCGCGCTGGCTGTCGGTCTTGAGATAGACTAGGACCTGAGATCGAATGGTGAGAGTTACAACTGTGACGGGATTCCGATGGATTCGCTGATCACCGCTGCGGCGCGTGCACTGGCGACGGGTGATCCGCTCGGGGCCTTGAAGCGGGTCGCCCTGCGTGACGATGCTCCGGCGCTTGCGCTGCGTGGTATCGCGATGGCGCAGCTCGGCGATCTCGTTCGAGCAAAGGCTCTCCTCAAAAGTGCTGCGCGCGCCTTCGGTCCGAAAGCGGCTGTGGCCCGCGCCAGGTGCGTGGTTGCCGAAGCCGAGATCGCACTCGTCTCGCGCGACCTCGGCTGGCCGGCGAAGGCACTCGACGCCGCCAGATCGACGCTTGAAAAGCACGGCGATCGCGTCAACGCCGCGCATGCGCTCAACCTCGAGGTTCGCCGCCTGCTCCTGATCGGACGCCTCGACGAGGCCGAGCGCAGGCTTGCCGGGTTCGACCCTACACCGCTCCCACCCGCGTCGAGGGCAGCCCACGAGATGGTGGTTGCGGGGATCGCGATCCGCCGCCTCCAGACCAAAGCGGCGCGCGCGGCGCTCGCTCGCGCCGAGCATGCCGCGCGCGAGGCGGACATCCCGGCGCTGACGGCAGAAGTCGAAAGTGCATCCCTCGTGATGAACACGCCCGCGGCGCGCCTGATCGCGCGTGGCGAGGAGCGCCCGCTCCTGCTTGAGGAGGTCGAAGCGCTGCTCGCGTCGGGCGCGTTTGTCGTGGACGCCTGCCGCAATATCGTGCGGGACGCCGGCATGGTGGTCTCGCTCGCGACGCGCCCGGTCTTGTTCGCGCTTGCCCGCGCGCTGGGCGAAGCCTGGCCCGCAGACGTGCCGAGGAGCACGCTCGTCGCCCGCGCGTTCGGCGGCAAGCATGCCGATGAATCGCATCGCGCACGGCTGCGGGTCGAAATCGGTCGGCTGCGCGGGGAGCTGCGGCCGCTGGCGGACCTTAGCGCGACCAAGCGAGGCTTTGCGCTGAAGCCGCGCCGCGCAGGCGATGTCGCCGTGCTGGCGCCACCGGTCGACGAGCAGCATGCGACGGTGCTCGCTTTCCTTGCCGACGGCGAGTCGTGGTCGAGTTCGGCGCTCGCAATTGCGCTCGGAGCCTCCTCGCGCACCGTGCAGCGATCGCTCGAGCAGCTTGCCGCCGCAGGCAAGGTGCAGTCGTTCGGCCGCGGGCGAGCGCGCCGCTGGATGACCCCACCCGTGCCGGGTTTCCCGACAATCTTGTTACTCCCCGGCTCACTGTCGGGCTACTAGGATAGAACCATGAAACGATCTGCAGCCGAAATCCTCCGCGAATATGGACCCTTCCCGGGCGCCGACCAGGTGGCTGGGGTTACGTACGACGGTCAGCACGTCTGGTTTGCGTCGGGAGACAGGCTGAACGCCTTCGACCCCGCGAACGGCGAGGCGGTACGCTCGATCGACGTCGCCGCCCACGCAGGAACGGCCTTCGACGGTCAGCACCTGTTCCAGATCGCCGAAGACCGCATCCAGAAGATCGATCCGAAGACCGGCCAAGTGCTGGCCACGATCCCGGCGCCTGGTGGCGGCGGCGACTCGGGACTCGCCTGGGCCGAAGGGACACTTTGGGTGGGGCAGAATCGCGGTCGCAAAATCCATCAGATCGACCCCCAGACAGGGGCAGTTCTTCGCACAATCGATTCAAACCGTGTCGTTACCGGCGTCACCTGGATCGACGGCGAACTTTGGCACGGCACCTGGGAAGGTGACGAGAGCGACATCAGGCGGATAGATCCTGAAACGGGAAAGGTCCTGGAGAAGCTCGATATGCCGCCTGGAACAGGCGTTTCGGGGCTCGAATCCGATGGCGGCGATCAGTTTTTCTGCGGCGGTGGAAACAGCGGCAAGGTGAGAGCCGTCCGCCGGCCCAGGCCAGGCTCCGGCTCCTAAATCCCGATCGGCTCAACGAGCAGAGTAACCGAAGCGCCCTCGCGGGTGCGCTTCGACGAACCGTCTGCTGGGAACCGTCAGCATCGGTTGGCCACGATATGGCCGACTCGATCGCGGGAGCCCTTTTCCCAGCCGATTGCCTGTCACCGCGCCTCTGCTTTTCATCGCGCCAGCGCCGTTCCGCCGCCGTCACCGGTCCGCCAGATCAAAACAGTATACATTATAGACTTAAAATATCTTGCCAGGCGGTCCAGCCTATGCTCAACTTGTGCCGGACATAGGGCTGACAGGTCGAATCCAGCCGAGATAAGGCTGCATTTCAAAAGGCGCGACCGCGGGAACACAGCCGTAACCATATACGAAATCTTCGCATGGGAAGGCGTGGATGGCGGAGCCGATAGAGTTCAAACAGGTTGGCGAGGGCAATCTGCGTGCCCAAGTCTATCAGCAGGTCCGCCTGACCATACAGCGCGGCGAACTGGCGCCTGGCCAGAAGCTCGTCGATGTCGATATTGCCGCCCAGCTCGGCATCTCCAGGATGCCCGTCCGCGACGCGTTGATGCAATTGGTGCATGAAGGCTATCTCGTCGGCACGACGCGCGGCTTCACACTGCCCACACTTACTGCGACGGATATCGCCAACATTTTCGAGGTCCGCCGCCTGCTCGAACCAAGGGCCGCAGCGCACGCCGCACGCACACTTGACGCCGCTGGCCTCAAGACGCTGGCAGCCGCACTTCAGGAGGCAGAGGCGGCGGCCGTTGCCGGCGATGCCGCCCGCTTTTTCCAGGCCAATTCGGCATTCAGGAATTGCTGGCTCGGCGCCGTCGAGAACGACCGCCTTTCGCAAACGATTGCCCGCTTCGCCGACCACGTCCTCGTCGTCCGGTTGAAGACGCTGTCGCACCAACCGACGCAGGCCGTCATCGTTGCCGGCATGCGCGCCATCTACGAGGCGTTCGTCAAGCGCGACGCCGTCGCGGCTTACGACCGCATGACCCACTTCATCCAGAACGCCGAGGAGCGTTTCATGAAGCTGAGCCCAACGTTGCAGCAGTTCGACGACGAAGCTGTAGGCATCCCGCGGCAGGGAAAATCATGATCAGAAAGCAGCATCCGCTAAAAGGGCCGAACAGGTTCAAGCTCGGCGTCTTCTCGATGAACGCCGATGGCGGGCTGGCAATGACCACCGTTCCCGAGCGCTGGCGTGCCCGCTGGGAAGACAACCTCAATTCTGCCTGCATCGCCGATCGGGCCGGCCTGGAGTTTCTGCTGCCGATCGCCCGTTGGCGCGGCTTCGGCGGTTTGACGCATGTGCGGGAGTGGTCGTTCGAGACTTTCACCTGGGCGGCGGGTCTCGCCGTCGCGACGGAGAACATCGGTCTGTTCATGACGGTGCATGTGCCGCTGGTTCATCCCCTGCAGGCTGCAAAAGCGCTGGCGACGGTCGACCACATCTCCAACGGGCGTGCCGGCTTGAACATTGTCTGCGGCTGGAACCCGGACGAGTTCGCCATGTTCGGGCAGACGGTCGGCGATCGGACCTACGATCAGGCCGAGGAATGGATCAACATCATCGAGCGTGCCTACCAATCCAGGGAGCCGTTCGACTTCGGCGGCGAGTTCTATGATCTGAAGGGGGTTGTCAGCCGTCCGCCAAGCCTGCAGGCGCCGCGCCCGGTGACCATGAACGCCGCTTTCGGCGCGCCGGGGCGCAACTATGCGGCGCGCCATTGCGACTATTTGTTTTCGACATTTTCCGAAATTGCCGATGGCCGTGCCCATGTCGTCGATATCACCAACCGCGCCGCGGAGGTCGGACGCGAAGTCGGAGTCTACACGGTCTGCCACGTCGTCTGCCGGGAGACCCAGCAGGAAGCCGAGGATTATTACCGGCACTACGCGCTTGAATGCGCGGACGAAGGTGCGGTCGACGAGCATATGCGCAAGAAGAAGGAATTCGCGAATTCGCATGACGCGAAAGCCTTCACCGAATATCGGCAAAGGTTCGCCGGCGGTGCGGGAACGTTTCCGCTGATCGGCACACCGGAAAAGATCGTCGACGATCTCACTAAGATTATGGACCAGGGCTATTCCGGCGCCGCCCTCACATTCGTCAATTACACCTACGAATTGCCCTTCTTCTGTGACCGCGTGCTGCCGCTGATGCGCCAGGCCGGGCTTCGCGTAAATTGATGCCGGCGGCCGCCATTTCGACGCCATGGGCGCATGGGCACGACGCCATCAATCCACGCGCCTTCAAGCAGGCGATGCGGGCCGTGGCGGGGTCTGTCGCGATCCTCGCGTCGGAGCATGACGAGATCGGCTTTTGCGGCATCACGGCGACGGCCGTCTGCTCATTCAGCGCCGAGCCGCCTTCGCTGCTGGCCTGCGTCAACCGCAGCAGCACCTTTGCCTCGGCCATTCGCGAAGGCGTGCCCTTTTCCGTCAATCTTCCGGCCGGCGACCAGGAGAATGTCGCGCGCGCCTTTGGCGGCATGACCAAGGCCAAGGGCGTGGCGCGGTTCTCGTCCGGATCATGGGTGCGCGGCGAAACCGGCGCGCCTTTGCTTGTCGGCGCGCGGGCAATGTTCGAATGCCGGGTGGCCGAACTCATCGTGCGGGCGTCGCATATGATCGTCATCGGCATCGTCTCGGGCGTCGCGCTGGATCGCGCTGACCGATCGCCGGTCTTCTACGCGCATGGACGGTTCCTGACAGTAGGAGATGATGCCAACTGACTGCCACGTGGCAGCGCAGCGATTGCAATTTCAGATCGGCCCGATCGCGGGCCCAACATAAGCGAAGTGATCTATCAGAGGGAGTACGGCAATGCGCATTTGGAAGTCCCTTGTTCTGGCTGCACTTATGTCTGTCGTAGCGGGTATCGCCACGGCCGAAGAGGTTGTCCTCAATGCTGTGCATTTTACGCCGACGCAGAATGGCTACGCACAGAGTTTCCTGAAGTTCGTTCAGAAGGTGAACGAAAAGGGCAAGGGCGTGGTTCAGATCAATGTGCGTGGCGGGCCGGAGGTCGTTCCGCCGATTCAGCAGGGTGCGGCGCTCAAGAGCGGCCTGATCGATATGATCGACACGCCGGCAGGTCAGTTCCTGGAGCTCGTTCCCGAAGGCGAGGTTTTCTCCGCATCGACGAAGACGCCCTGGGAAGTTCGCGAGAATGGCGGCTGGGATTTCATCAGCGGAATTTTCGAGAAGAAGGCCAATGCCCATCTGCTGGCCCATGTCGACGCCGGCTCGGGCTTCAACATCTTCACCATCGACGAGCCAAAGCTCAACGATGAAGGCAGCATCGACTGGGCCAGCCTAAAGATCCGCTCGTCGCCGCTCTATCGTGATTTCCTTGAATCCTTGGGCGCAACCGTCATCGTGCAAGCGCCTGGAGACGTCTACACCTCGCTCGAGCGCGGCGTCGTCAATGCCAACGCCTACACGGTGTTTGGCTATGCGTCCTTCGGCTGGGACAAATTCACCAAATACCGCATCGACCCGCAATTCTTCAAAACCGATGTGCTGGTCTCGATCAACAAGACGAAATGGGACACGCTGTCGCCCGAGGCGCAGAAGCTGCTTGCCGATACGGCCGTCGAATACGAGCGAGAGAGCTACGACGCCAATCTTGCCGAGTCTGAGAAGCAGGCGCAGGCGATGATAGACGGCGGGCAGAAGGTGGTCAGCTTGACCGGCGCCGGCCGCGACAAATTCCTGGCGGCTGCCACGCAGGCGAGCTGGGCAAGAATGACCGAACGCGATCCCAGCAACATCGAGCAGTTGAAGAAATTCTTTCAGTAGCCCGAGCTGAGGGCGCCCTCGTGCGTCCCTGTCAAAGCTGGCATGAGGCCATCAGGAATGGACAGTTTGTTTGCAGCGATCGGGAAGTTGAGCCTTGCGCTGGCGGCGGCGGCAAAGGTGGTGCTTGGTCTGATCATCGTCGCAGTGGTCGCCGATGTGTGCGTCCGCAACCTGGGTCTGAGACCGCTTGCCTGGGCGGTGTCTGCGACGGAATATGGTCTGCTCTACGCGGCATTTCTGCCGATGCCCTGGCTGGTCCACAGCAAGGGCCATGTCTTCGTCGAGTTCCTGCGCAAGGCGCTGCCTGCACGGGCCCGGGCTGTGCTTGAAAAGCTGGTCTATCTCGCCTGCATCGGCGTCTGCCTCTACCTTGGCAGCGTCGCACTCACTTCGCTGATAAGCGCCGTGTCGGGCGGCGAATATGAGACGCGCAGCTTCGACATGCCGAAATGGCTGGTCTTTCTGCCCATTACGCTCGCCTTCTATCTCTCGGCGCTGGAATGGCTCAGATACTTGCTCGGCTATGACACGCTGTACACGCTCGACCCTCTGGAAATGGAAGGGCTCTGATCGATGGCCTGGCTGTTTCCATTCGCCGTGCTCGTCGGCGCCATCCTTGTGCTGATGGGCCTTGGGCTGCCGGTCGCCTTCGCGTTCTTCGTCACCAATGTGATCGGGCTGTATTTGTTCTTCGGCGGCTCGATCGGCGTGACACAGATGATCGCCAACTTCTCGGACGCCGTCTCGACCTATGCGCTTGCGCCGCTGCCGATGTTTCTTGTCATGGGCAGCCTGTTCTTCCGCTCCGGCCTCGGCGAGAAGGTCATCTACGCGCTCGACCTGTGCATCGGCAATCTGCGGGGACGTCTTGCCTATGTCGTGCTCGCCGCCGGCACGATCTTTTCGGCGCTGTCAGGCTCGAGCCTCGCCAATACCGGCATGATGGGCTCGCTGATGGTTCCCGAGATGCTGAAGCGGGGCTATAAGCCGCACATGGCCTACGGACCGGTGCTTGGTGCCGGAAGCCTTGCGGTCATCATCCCGCCATCCTCGCTGGCTGTCTTGCTCGGCTCGCTGGCCCAGATCGACGTTGGCGCGCTGCTCATAGCAGGGGCTCTGCCTGGGCTGCTTCTCGTCGTCATGTACGCGATGTTGATCTTCGCACAGACGAAGATCGACCCTGACGCCGCTCCGCACTATCCGGTGCCCGCCGTTCGTGCGGCCGAGAAGGTGAGGGCGGTTGCCGTCAACATCATTCCGATGAGCGTCATCGTGTTCATGGTGGTCGGCACGATCATCCTTGGAATAGCGACGCCGACGGAGTCGGCGGGGCTCGGATGTGCCGCCGTCTTCGCGTTGTTGTTTGTCTATCGAAGGTTCAGCTGGTCGGTTGTCTGGAAGTCGCTGGACGATGCGATGAAGGTCACGGGCATGACCTTCCTGATCATCTCGGCTTCGACGACGTTCTCGCAGATATTCGCCTTCTCCGGCGCGTCGAACGGCTTTATCCAGTTCATCGTGGGCTACGATCTTGGACCGTATTCCATGCTGCTCATGATGGTGCTCGTCATCCTGCTGCTCGGCATGTTCATGGATCAGGTCTCTATGATGCTGATCACGCTGCCGATCTTCCTGCCGATCGCCCAGCAATTCGGGTACGATCCCGTGTGGTTCGGGCTGATCCTGCTGCTCGCCTACGAAGTCGGCTTCACCACGCCGCCCTTTGGTCTGCTGCTGTTCATTATGATCGGCGTTGCACCGAAAGGCACGTCGCTCAAAACGGTCGCCATGTCTGCGGCGCCATACATCGCGCTGACGCTTCTGCTGATCCTGTTGATTGTCCTCTTTCCGCAGATCGCCCTCTTCCTTCCGAATTTGATCTAGCCGAACTCGATCCAGCAGGTGTCCACATGCGCTTTGCCTATCTCGCTTTCTTCCATGACGACCTCCCGGCAAGCCTGGCCATCGCCTGTGAAGACGTTGACGCGGTGCGGCGCGTAATCGCGACAACGCCGGGTCTTGCGCTTGCAAACATCTATCTGCCCGAAGTGGCGACGGACATGTTCAACAAGGATGGGCCGCCGCCGGTCTTTGGCTTCCAGCTCTATTTCGACGAGCTGGCGGACATGGAGGCGGCGCTCGCGCCGTCCGGCCATCTGCAGGCGCTCACCGCACCGGATGTGCTGTCGAGCATCGCCGGTTCGAGGCCAACGCAGCAGGCAATGTGCGTGCGTCCGTTCCCCGTCGATGACGCTGGCCTGAAGACGTCTGGACTGCCCTGCAGCTATCTTGTCCACTACCCCGGGCCGGCCGAAGACATGAATGCCTGGCTCTACCACTATGTGACGCATCATCCGCAATTGATGCGGGGCTTCCCCGGCATTCGCCACATCGAGGTTCTGTCGCGGCTCGATTGGTGCGGCTCGCTGCCCTGGCCGCGGGTCGACCATATGCAGCGCAACCGGGTCATGTTCGACAGTCCTGCGGCGCTGACGCACGCACTGCAATCGCCGGCGCGGCTGGAGATGCGCGCCGACTACAAGACCTTCCCGCCGTTTTCAGGCGGCAGCCTGCACTTTCCGATGTCGACGGAAGCCGTGCATCCTTAACCGCGGACCACCGCCAAGTAAGCGCGAACTGTTTTCGCCGACGCCGAAAAATCTCTGGAGATTTCATGTACGACTTTCGGAAAAAATGTGTCTCTCTCGATCGCCTCATCGGTACCTTCTGCGCCATCCCGCATCCGGTGGCGGTCGAAGTGGCGGCTGCAAGCGGGGTCGATTTCCTGTGCATCGACTGGGAGCATTCGCAGATTGGCCGCGAGCGGCTTGAGGATCTGGTCCGCGCCGCCGATGTCCACAAGGTTCCCGCGATGGTGCGTGTGCCGGGCCACACGCCGGAGTGGATCGCGGCCGCGCTCGACGCCGGTGCGTCAGGCGTCCTGGTGCCGCGCGTCTCGACGGCCGAGCAAGCGCGCATGGCGGTCATGGCCTGCCGTCACCCGCCTGTCGGCGCGCGCGGTGTCGGCCCAGGTCGCGCCGCTGGTTATGGGTACAGGATTCCAGATTACCTCAAGTCGGCCAACGATGTCCTGACGGTCGCCATCCAGGTCGAGACGGCCGAAGGCCTCGCCAACATCGACGACATTGTCCAGGTCGACGGCGTCGACGTGATCTTCATTGGCCCCGGCGACCTGTCGGTCTCGATCGACGCCATGGGGCCAGCCGGCCAGGACAAGCTCAATGCCGCGATCATCAGGATCGCGGCCGCAGCGCGCGCGGCCCACAAGGCCGTCGGCATCTTCCGTCCCTCGGCGGATGATGTCGGCAAATGGTCGAAGCACGGCATCAGCTTCTACATGCTGGCCAGCGACACCATGTTTCTCGGCGCCGGCCTTGCCGCCGGTGCGGCCTCCGCGCGCAGCGCCTGATAGCAAGAGATTGGCATGAAGATAATCAAGACCGACGGCGTGTTATCAGTCGAGGCAGAGCAACTGCGCTACCTCGACGGCTTGAACGCCGAGTTTATCGAAAAGACGCTCCTTACCGAGGATGCTCTGATCGAACAGTGCCGCGAGGCCGATGCATTGATGGTATTGCGGGAGCCGATCACGGCCCGCGTGCTGGCCGAACTGAAGAACCTCAAGGTCATCGGGCGGTTCGGCGTAGGCCTAGACTCGATCGACGTCGAAGCCGCCAGTCGTGCCGGTGTTCAGGTCACCTATGTGCCGGACGCCAATCTGGTGGAGGTCAGCACGCATGCGATGGCGCTGATCCTTGCCCTGACGCGCAGGCTGAAACAGTTTGACAGCGCAGTTCGCGCCGGCCGCTGGGCTGCAATGGCTGACGGCGCCGGCATCACGCGGCCGGACAGGCAGGTTCTCGGCCTGATCGGCTTCGGCCAGATCGGACGCCTGACCGCCGAGCGGGCGCGGGCGTTCGGCTATCATATCATCGCCTACGACCCGCATATGCCGGCAGAGCGCATAACGGCCGGTGGTGCTGAGCCGGTTGGTTTCGACGAGCTGCTTGCCAGGGCCGACATCGTCTCACTGCATGTTCCCGCAACACCGGAAACCAGAAACATCCTATCGGCCGAAGCCCTGTCGCGCATGAAGGAAGGGGCGATACTCATCAACGTGTCCCGTGGCGGCCTCGTCGACGAAGTCGCGCTGGCGGATTTGATCCGGCGCCGCCATTTGGCCGGCGCCGGCATCGACACATTCGAGCAGGAGCCGCCTTCGCCCGACAATCCGCTGCTGGCGCTGGACGCCGTGCTGGTCAGTCCACACGCGGCTCACTACTCGACCCAGTCTTACGCCGAGGTCCGCAACAAGGTGTTTGCCGATGTCGCATTGGTCCTGCGCGGCGGCAAGCCGGTCTATCCGGTCAACCGGGTGTGACTGCTCGCGGCAGCAAATAGGTTAGCCCCGCTTGGGCTTGTCGCGGCGCTCGACGATGTAGATGTGATCGGCCGCCAGGACCACGTCACCATGCTGGTTGATCACCTCGCAGCGCTCGATAACACGGCCGCAATCCGGCCGCTTCGGGTCGTCTTCCCTAGCCGAGATGGTGGTGCGGGTCTTGATCGTATCGCCGATGAACACCGGCTTGATGAAGCGCAACCTGTCATAGCCATAGGAGAAGGCGACCGGGTTGATGACGCTTGCCGTCAGTCCAACGCCGACCGAAAAGACCAGCGTGCCATGGGCGATGCGCTGGCCGAAAGGCGTCGTCTTCATGAACTCGGCGTCCATATGATGGGGAAAGAAATCGCCGGTATGGCCGGCATGGACGACGAAGTCGGTCTCGGTGATGGTGCGCCCGCTGGTCATGCGCGACGAGCCGATCTGGTAGTCTTCAAAGTAAAGCGTCTGCTCCATGTCAGGGCCTCGCCGCGATCGGTGTTGCCGGCGCCGCGCTCGATCGGTAAGCGGCCTCGACCAGCGCCATGGTGTTCCAGCCGTCCTCAACGGAACTGACCAGTTCGGCGTCTTCACCGCAAGCGTAGCGCTGGACATTGGCCATGCGGCCGACAAAGGCGTCCGGAAACCATTCGCCGACGAGCGGCACCGTAACCCAGTCGGAGCCGCCTTTCGGATAGATTTCAAGAATATCAGGCTCGCCGCGCGGATAGTCGAGATTGAGCCCGAGTTTGAGGTAGGCGGCGCCCTCTGTGCCGCAGATGCGGAACTCGCACGCTTGGTGTTTTCGGCCAAATTTGTGGTCATGATTGATCGACAGCGCACAGCGCACCGTATCGCCATAGTCGAGGATCGCGCTGGTGCGGGTTTGCGCAACCTTGTGGCCGGGATGACCGAGCGTCTTGGCGTGAACGCCCCGGGGATCGCCGAGCAATTGCCGGATCAGGTCGAGATAATGGATCGAATGCATGGCGATCTCGACGCGCGGCGCCTTGAGCAGAAACTCCCAGAGTTGCCAGGGCGTTGCCAGCGCCAGCCAGGCGTCGAAATCGACCACCTCGCCAAGCCAGCCCTTGGCGATCGCATCCTTCAGCGCCAGCATCATCGGCGCGAAACGGAGCTGGAAATTCACCGCAGCCTTCAGATCTTTGGAGCGGGAGATTTCAAGGATTTCGGTGGCCTCGGTAAGATCGCCGCCCATCGGCTTCTGGATCAGCGCCACGGCCCCGTCAGGCAACGCCCTGAGCACGCCGGCATGATGAACCGGCGGCGTCGCCAGATCGAAGACGACGTCCCCGTTCACCGCCGCTTCCTCGACCGACCGGTAAGCCGTGACGCCCCATTTTTCCGCGAGGTTTTTCGCCTTGGCGTGGTCGGGATCGAAAAGCCCGGCGACCGGAAACCCGGCTTTCGCATAGGCCGGGAAATGCGCATCGCCGACGATCGAGCCGGCGCCGAAAATCACGATCGGCCTCGGCTTCGACGGCTGCGCCCAGGACTGGGAGAGCGACGTAGGGTTGAAAACGCCGTCAGTCATGATGGAAGACTTCGTCCATCGAGGCCCACCATTCGCCGTCCTTGCGTGTCGGCAGCGGCTCCTGGCAAGGCATGCACAGCGCCCACCATTCCTGCGTCTTGGGATCCGCGGCCATCTTCGCCATGTCGGCGGCATAATCGGTGCCGTGATATTCGAAAGTACTGAACAGCAGGTGCTCCGGCTCCTTGAGGTAGATGGAATAGTTCCTGATGTTGCAGGCGGAGATCATGGCCAGCACATCGGGCCAGACGGCTGCGTGAAGCCGCACATACTCGGCGACCTTTTCCGGCTTGAGGCCGAGCACCATTCCCATCCGCTGCATGTCCGGCTCCCTATTTCGTTATGTCGGTCGTGAATTCCGCAATGCTCTTCGCTTTTACCGCGTCCCAATCCCAGTCGATGCCGATGCCGGGCTCGTTCGGCGCCAATGCGTACCCGTTCTCGATGCGCATTTTCTTGCCGGTCAGATCGTCAAGCTGGGGAATATACTCGACATATCGGCCGTTCTGAACCGCGCAGGTCAGGCTGACATGCAGTTCCATCAGGAAATGCGGGCAGACTGGGATGTCGAACGCCTCGGCCGCATGCGCCACCTTCAGCCAGGGCGTGATGCCGCCGATGCGGCCGACATCGACCTGCACGATCGAGCAGCCGCCTTTTTGCATATATTCGCGGAAATGCCGGATCGAATAGAGCGACTCGCCGATGGCGATCGGCGTCGACGTCGCATTCGACAGCCGCACATGGCCGTCTATGTCGTCTGCCGGCAGCGGCTCCTCGATCCAGGCGAGGTCGAGGTCGCGCAGCCGCTCCGCCCGGCGGATCGCCTCGTCGACCGAAAAGCCCTGATTGCAGTCGGTCATGATCTCGTAAGCATCGCCGACTGCTTGGCGCACCGCACTAAGCCTAGCAAGATCCTCGGAGCCGTGCGGCCTGCCGATCTTGACCTTGGAGCCGCGAAAACCCTTTGCCTTGGCGGCCAGCGCGTCCTCGACCAGCGCCTCGGTCTCGATATGCAGCCAGCCGCCTTCGGTCGTGTAGAGCGGACAGCGGTTCTTGGCGCCGCCGGCGAGCTGCCACAGCGGCAGGTTTTGCTTCTTCGCCCTGAGATCCCACAGGGCGGTATCGATGGCCGCCAGCGCCATGGCAGTGATGGCGCCGATCGTCGTAGCGTGGGTGGCGAATTCGAGCTCGTGCCAGATCGCCTCGATCATGTCGGCGTCGCGGCCGATCAGCCGCGGTGCAAGATGGTCGGACAACAGCCGCATCACCGAGGAGCCGCCGGTGCCGATCGTGTAGCTGTAGCCGGTGCCGACCGCACCGTCGGCGTCGGTGATTGTGACGATCGGCGTTTCCTGGCTGACGAAACTCTGGATCGCATCGGTGCGCTTGACCTTCGGCACCAGGTCGACCATGCGCAGTTCGACTTTCTCGATCTTGGCCATGATATCAACCTCGCAATGTCTTGCCGGTATCGGCAGAGAACAGATGGGCCTGCGACAGGTCCAGGCTCATTTTCACCCGGTCGCCAGCCTTCAGCGGTTTTGGATTGAGCATGCGCGATACCCAGTCGCTGCCGTTGAATTCGGCGAACACCAGCGTTTCGTTGCCGAGCGGCTCGGTGACGGTCACCGGCAGTTCCAACTGATGCACATCGGCATCTTCACCGGAGCTGATGCCGTGTCCCGTTGGATAGATATCGTCGGGCCTCAAGCCGAACACCACCTTGTCGCCGGTTTTGACATTGGCCTTGAACTGGCTGGGCAGGGGCAGCCTCTCGCCGCTGGCGAACAGCAATTGTCCGTCGTCGATTGTTGCCTCGTGCAAATTCATCGGCGGCGAGCCGATAAAGCCGGCAACGAAGCGCGTCTGCGGCCGGCGAAAGACCTCGTCTGGCGTGCCGACCTGCTCGATGAAGCCGTCGCGCATGATGACGATGCGGTCGGCGAGCGTCATCGCTTCGACCTGGTCATGGGTGACGTAGATCACCGTCGACTGGACCTTGGCGTGCAGCTTCTTGATCTCGGTGCGCATCTGCGTCCGAAGCTTGGCATCGAGATTGGACAGCGGCTCGTCGAACAGGAAGACGTCGGGATCGCGCACGATGGCGCGACCCATGGCGACGCGCTGGCGCTGTCCGCCCGACAGCTGCGACGGCCGGCGGTCGAGCAGTTGGTCGAGACCGAGAATACCCGATGCCTCGGCGACGCGGCGGTCCATTTCTTCTTTCGCGGCCCCCGCGATCTTCAGCGAGAAGCCGAGGTTCTCGCGCACGGTCATGTGCGGGTAGAGCGCATAGGATTGGAACACCATCGAGATGTTGCGCGAGCGCGGCGGCAGGTCGTTGACCATGCGGCCGCCGATCTCGATCAGCCCGTCGCTGATGTCCTCGAGGCCGGCGATCATGCGTAGGGTTGTCGACTTGCCGCAGCCGGACGGCCCGACCAGCGCGATGAACTCGCGGTCGGCGACTTCGAGGTCGATGCCGTGCACCACGGCCACCGGGCCGTAGCTCTTGGTGAGTTTCTTCAGGGATACGGTTGCCATGTCAGCCTTTCACCGCGCCGGAGGTGAGGCCGCCGACGAGGTGTTTCTGGACGATGAAGGTAAGCGTGAGTGCCGGTATGATCATAACCACGGCCAGCGCGCACATGCCGCGCCAGTCGATGGTGAATTCGGCCGTATAGTCGAGCAGGCCGACCGGCAGCGTCTGGGAGTTGATCGAGCGCGTCAGCTGCGAGGCCAGCGCGAATTCGTTCCACGAGGTGAGGAAGGCAAAGATGCCGGCTGAGGCGATGCCGGGCCCGGCGAGCGGGAACTCGACCTGCCAGAAAGCTTGCCAGCGCGTGCAGCCGTCGATCTGTGCGGCCTCGGCGAGGTCCTTCGGCACCTGGCGGAAAAAGCCGTCGATCAGCCAGATGGTGAAGGGCACATTGAGTGCGACATAGACCAGGATCAGCCCGAAATGCGTGTCGATGATGCCGAGCCGCGCAAAGACGAAGAACAGCGGCAGCGACAGCGCGATGCCGGGCACTGTGCGCGTCAGCATCAGGCCGAGGAACATCGCCGACTTGGCGCGGAAGCGATAGCGGGCAAAAGCATAGCCGCCGGCCATGCCGATGGCGATGGCGATCACCGTCGAGGTCACCGAGATGATCAGCGAATTGCGGAAATAGTCGAAGACCGGGATGCCGCCCTTGCCGACGCCGCTGAACATGGCGACGTAGGCGTCGAGCGAAAGCTCCTGCGGGATCCACACCGGCGGCTTGGCCATGATCTCAACGGTCGGCCGCAGCGATGACAGCACGATCCAGATGCCGGGCAGGCAGATGACCAGCATGGCCAGGAACAGCCCGATGCCGTGAGCGATGCCGAGCGCCTTGTTGCGGACGCGATGCAGGTTGTTTTGGTCCATCCTCACCACTCCGCCGCGATCTGCGTGCGCGCCGCGGCGAGCTTGCGGTAGAAATAAACGGTGAACAGGATCGACAGCAGAATCGAGAAATAGGCCATGGCGTTGGCCATGCCCATCCTGGCGTCGCTGTAGGCGGTGCGGGCGACGAGCGTCCAGACGAGTTCGGTGCGGCCGGCGGGACCGCCGTCGGTCATGATCTTGACGATGTCATAGGCGCGCGCGACGTCGAGCGAGCGGATGGTCATGGCGATGAAAGCAAACGGCATGATGAAAGGCCAGGTGACATAACGAAATGTCTGCCACGGCGTACAGCCGTCGACGCGGGCTGCCTCGACCGGCTCGCGCGGCATCGCTAGCAATCCGGCAAGGATCAGGATCGCAAACACCGAAGTCGACGACCAGATTTCGGCGGTGAGGATGGCGATGAAGGCGAGATTGCCGTCGATCAGCCACGGAATGGCGCGGTCGGTCAGGCCGAGCGCCTGCAAGGCGTTGTTCACCAGGCCGATATTGTCGTTGAACATGAATTTGAACTGGAAGCCGACCAGGATCGGCGAAAACATCATCGGGAACATCATGATGGTGCGCAGGACCCGCTGTCCGCGCGACGCCTTCTCAACCAGCAGCGCCAGCCCTAGCCCGATCAGCATTTCCAGATTGAGCGCCACCGTCAGCAGCACCACGGTGCGGGCGAAGGCGATCCAGAAATCCCCGTTGCTCAGGATGTTGACGTAATTGCGCGCGCCGATGAAGACCCAGAGTGTCTCCGGCTTGGTCAGCCGGAACGGCGTGAAGCTGGAGTAGAGCGAAAGCAGCAGCGGCAAGACCACCACCGCCGCCAGCACGATGACCGCCGGAAGCAGCAGCAGCAATGGCGGCGAGGGTCTCCAGCCTTTCATGTCGATCCGGTTCTGGTTGGTGCCCGGACACCGAAGGCCGTCATCGGCGAGCTCGGATCAAGACAAAGCGTGTTGCGCATGGTCGGTCTAGAAACGGTTCGGGGGCGCCGCTCTTCGATAAGCGCAGCGCCCCCGTGGGAGATGTCAAAGCTTGCCGGCGTCTTCGAGGATCTGGGTGGCTTTGGCGGCAGCGTCGTCCAGAGCCTGCTTGGAGGTCTTGTCGCCGAGGATGGCCGCCTGCAACTCGGGATAGACGGCGTTGGAGATTTCGATCCATTCAGGCGTCTGCGGCACGGCGAAAGCGTGCTTGGCCTGTTCCTGGAAAGCCGCAAGCACTTCCGTCTTGTAAGGATCGCCGGCCGCTTGCTGGATGTCCCAATCCCACACCGCGGTGCGGGTCGGCAGCGGTCCGCTTGCCGCTTCAAGCTTCTGACTGTCCTCGTTGGTCAGGAACCAGACCAAAGATGCCGCAGCTTCCTTGCTGGCACAGTTTTCGGTGACCGAAAACCCGTGATGCCCCGACCAGCCGGTGCGAATGCCGGCCGAACCCTTCGGCGCCACCTTCACCCCGACATTGCCGGCGACCTTCGACGATTTCGGATCGTTGAAGAACCCTGCCCAGCCCGGCCAGTCGAGATTGATGGCGACGGTGCCCGAGGCAAAGCCCTGGCCGAGATCGTCCCAGAGATAATTGGTGGTGCCGGCCGGCACCGCCTTGGCCTTGTAGAGATTGACGAACCAGTCGAGCGCCTGCACGCCGGCCTCCGAGTTGAAGGCGGGCTTGCCGTCCTTGTCGAGATATTCGCCGCCGTCGGCGATGAGCATCTCGTAGAAGCGGCCGTTGATCGCCTCTTCCTTGCCGGCGAACTGGGTGCCGTAGAAATCCGGCGGGCTGGCGAAGAATTCCGCCTGCTGGGCAACCTCGTCCCAGGTGTCGGGCGGCACCAGTTCGGTACCGTACTTGGCCTTGTAGGCGGTCTTCTTGGCTTCGTCCTGGTAGAGGCTCTTCTGGTAGTAGAGCGCCGAGACGTCGAACTGCGCGCGCGGCAGCATCACCAGCTTTCCGTCGAGCGTCGATGCCTTGATCGTCGACGGCACGAAGGCGCCTACCTCGTCCTTGGGCAGCAGCGCGTTGAGATCGGTGTAGATGTCAGGATATTGCGGCGCGAAGGACGAATGGTTCGAGCCGACGCACCAGTTGATGCTGCCGGACGCGATGTCCGACTTGATTTCCTTGTCGAGCTCGAAGTGGTTCTTCTTCGAGATCACGTTGACCTTGGCGCCGGTCAGCTTTTCCCATTCGCCGATGCGCCCGTAGAGCCCTTCATATTGCTGGCCGCCGATCAGCTTGGCGTCGATGGTGACGCCGTCGAACTTGCCTGGCAGTTCGGCAGCAAAAGCAGCGCCCGCATCAAGCGCAAGCAGCGCCACGCCGGCCGATAGGCCGTAAAACAATCTGGTCATTTGGTTCCTCCCAAAAGCCTGTGTCGGCGAACTCGTATCGATCCGACTGCAGCGCTTCATTCATATACAAACAAAACATTTATGCAGCCGTCAAGTTGAAAGTTCTTTCCGGATGCTGCCTTTGTGCGTATATGAAAGCCGAAATTCACTGGGGAGCGAATATGGCGGAGGACGAGGACGATGACCGATATCGTGCCCCAGCGCTGGACAAGGGGCTCGACATTCTCGAGCTTCTGGCCGGCGTCGACGGCGGCTTGACGCAAGCGGAAATCGCCAAGAAGCTCGACCGCAGCCCCAACGAGTTCTACCGCATGCTGGACCGGCTGGTGCGACGAGGCTACGTCACGCGGCCCGACGGCGATCGTTATTCGCTGACGCTCAAGCTGTTTGGCCTGGCGCAGCTGCACGCGCCGGTGCGACGGCTGGTTTCCTACGCGACGCCGCTGATGCGCGAGCTTGCCGAAACCTCGCAGCAGGCAAACCAGCTTGTCGTCTTCGATCGTGGTTCCGCCGTGGTGATCGCGCAGCAGGAAGCCCCTGATTACTGGGGCATCTCGATCCGCGTCGGCTCCCATATCAGCCTGTTCGACACCGGCTCCGGACATGTGCTGCTGGCCTTCCGCTCGCCGGAAGAGCGGCAGATGATGATCTCCGAATATCTGCGCAGCACCGACAGGCCGCCTCAGTCACCGGAGTTCTTTGCCCGCCTCGACCAAGTCCGCGAGCGCGGCTATGAGATGATGGCGTCGCTGCAGACCGCCGGCGTGTTCAATCTGACGGCACCCGTTCTTGGCTCTGACGGCAGGGCAATCGCGGCGCTGTCGATCCCCTATATAACACTGGTCAATGCCCCCAAGGCGCCCGACATTACCAGGACAATCGAATTGCTGCGGGCGGCGAGCGAAAAGCTCTCGCAACTGGCGGGATCGGCCGTCAGCTCGAAGTGAATTCTTATTTGAATGAAGAATTTCTCCGTGAGATGATCCCGAAACGCCAGAGGAGGAGCGCGCCGTCATGATCTTCGATACCCATCTGCACCTGATCGACCAGTCGGCGCTACGCTATCCCTGGCTCTCCGGCGTGCCGGCGCTCAATCGCGATTTTTCCCACGACGAATATGCAGTCCAGGCTCGCCGCGCCGGCATAGAGGGCGCGTTGCACATGGAGGTCGATGTCGATCCAGCCGACATCGAGGCCGAGACCAGCCATGTGAAGGCGCTGTCACAACAGAGGGGTGGTCTGTTGCGCGGCGCAATCGCCTCCTGCCGACCGGAAGAGCCTAGCTTTGCCGCCTATCTGGAGACACAGCGCGCCGATCCCTTCGTCAAGGGTTTCCGCCGTGTGCTGCACGTCATGCCGGACGAGCTGTCGGAAGGCGCGCTGTTTCGCGAAAATATCAAGCGGCTTGCCGGCACCGGCCGGACTTTCGATCTCGTCGTTCTGCCGCATCAAATCCCAAGAGCGATCGCACTCGCCGATCTCGCACCGGATGTGCAGTTCGTGCTCGATCATTGCGGTGTGCCCGACATCAAGGGCAGCGGCGAGCATCCCTGGCGCGAGCATATTGCGGAGATCGCGCGGCGTCCGAACGTCACGGCCAAGATCTCCGGCGTGGTCGCTTATGCGGATGCCGGATCCTGGACCGTCGATACCTTGCGCCCGTATGTCGAACATACGATCGGCTGTTTCGGCTGGGACCGCGTCGTCTGGGGCAGCGACTGGCCGGTCTGCACGCTTGGCGGCGGGCTTGCGACTTGGGTGGCGGCGACACATGCGCTGCTTGCGGGCGCAAGTGCCGGTGAGCGGTCAAAGCTGCTGTCGGCCAATGCCAAACGGCTGTGGCGTTTGTAGCCCGCCTCAGATCGTCGCCGAGACGTGCCTTTCGCGGCCGTAGAGCGAAACCAGCAATACGATGACCAGGCCAAGTGCTGCCTGCACGGTCGAGGGCCGGAAGCCAAGGCCGATCAGCAGCGTGTTGATCTCCGTCAGCACCAGCACGCCGGCGATGGTGCCGAAGTAATTGCCGCGGCCGCCGACAAGGGCGGCGCCCCCGACTACCACCGCCGCGATCGTCTGGAACAGATAGGGCTGGCCGACATCGCCATAGGCCGAGCCGGTGAAGCCGAGCAGCAGCACCCCGGCGGCGGCAGCGAAGAAGGCGCTTGCGGCATAGGTCACCATCCACATGCGGACCGGATCGATCAGCGCCAGCGGGGCAGCCCCGGGATTGCTGCCGAGCGCATAGAGGCGGCGGCCATAGGGCGTGCGTGCCAGCACCAGCGCCACCAGCAAGGTCAGCACCACCACGCATGGCACCAGCGCCGGCACCGGCAGCGGTCCGACCGAACCGCCGATCGAGACGAAGGCGGAAACGGCTGCAGGCGCCGATCCGGATGGAAAGCCGCCGGTCCATAGCAGGACGGCGCCTTGCACGATCATGCCGACGCCGAGCGTGACGATCAGCGGGTGGATGTCGAGCCCGCGCGAGATCAGGCCGTTCAGCGCCCCGATCAGGATGGCGAGTACGCCGACAATGACGCAGACAAAAGCAAAATTCCAGCCGGCGCCGTAGAGCTGTGCCGCAACGACATTGGCGAAGCCGATGATGAAGGGAATCGACAGGTCGATGCCGCCGAGAATGACGACGAGCGTTTGGCCGATCGATGCCACCGCCAGCAGCGAAGCGATGACCAGCAGCGCACGGATGGCAAACGGCGCGGAATACCCCGGGATGAGCAGCGTGCCGACAATCTGCAAGGCGGCAGCGACCGCAAAGGCGCCGGCAACGCGGGCATTGGTGGACTGAAACCAGGTCTGGCCCATGCTTCTCAGCCTTTCCGTCCCGAGAGCCGTTCCTGCAGCGCCGTCATGATGACGGCCACGACCAGAATGACCCCATAGGCGATCTGCAGCACATAGGTGGAGACGTTGAAGGCGGTCAGCACGCTCTGCAGCAGGAAGATGTCGACGGCGCCGATCGCGGCGCCTAGAAGTCCGCCGCGCCCGCCGGCAAGGCTGACGCCGCCGAGCGCCACCGCCGCGATCGCGATCAGCGTGTAGGTCGGTCCGATATTGGGATCGGCCGAACCGACCAGCGCCGTCAGCATCAGGCCCGCGCAGGCGGCGAGTATGCCTGTTATGACATAGGCGATGAGACGGACTTTGGTGACCGGAACGCCGGCCGTGTAAGCGGCCCGGTCATCGCTGCCCACCGCCATCAGCTGGTCGTAGTAAGGCGTCCGCCGCACCAGCCACCAGAACAGGAAGATCAGCGCCAGCGGCAGTGCCGACCAGGGCCCCGCCATAGCCTTCAGCCAGGCCGGCGCCGGGCCGATCGGCGCCGGCAGGATGGTCAGCGTCATGCCGGTGAGGATCAGATAGGTGCCGAGCGTCGCGACGATCGGCTGGATGCGAACGACGGTCGCCAAAAAGCCGTTGGCGGCACCGATGATCGCGCCAATCAAAAGCGCTGCCGGCACGATGACCAGCGGCGAAGACATGCCGAGCTTGAGAAACAGCAGCTGGATGACGATCGCATTGACGAAGCCCATCAGCGGCCCGACGGAAATGTCGATGCCGCCGCGCCCGGCCAGGATGACTGGAGCCGAGGCAAGTGCTGCCCCGATCAATGGTGCGGCGAGCCCGATCAGCGCGCCCCAGGCGGAAGGATGGAAGCGTGTCGGGTTGAGCAGCAGATTGACCGCGATCAGGATGACCAACAGCACGGTCGCGAAGCCCGCGCCACGCCATCGCTCCGCCATGCGCCTGAACGCGCTCATGCCGCGCGTCCGAACATGGCGGCGATCACCGTATCGCTTTTCATCTCGTCGCCGGTGATTTCAGCCGCTACCTGCTGTTCGCGAAACACCAGCACGCGATGGCAAAGCAGGAGGATCTCCTCGATCTCGCTCGACAGGATGACCAGAGCCATGCCGTCCGCCGCCAGTCCCCGGAAGACATCGTAGAGAACATGGCGCGTCGCCACGTCGACACCGCGCGTCGGATCGTTGAGGAGCAGGATCGCCGGCTCCAGTGCCAGCGCCCTGGCCAGCAGCACTTTCTGCTGGTTGCCGCCGGACAGCGTGGTGATCGAGGCATCCGGCCGCGGCGCGACGATGGAGAGTTTTTCGCGGTAGGCCTCGTAGCGCCGCCGCCGCGCAGTGAAGTCGAGCAGACCGAAACGCATGTCGTGCGACAGTGTCGAGACGGCAAAATTGTCGAGCACCGACTGGGTCGGAAAGATGCCGGTGGCACGCCGGTCGCGCGGCAAATAGGCGATGCCGCTGGCGACCGCCTTGCGGAAGCTGGTGATCGCGCGCGCGTCGATGGTCACATCGCCGCCGGCCGGCCCTTCCAGCCCGGCCAGTACTTTCAGGAATCTCTCCTGCCCGTGGCCGTCGAGACCGGCAAGACCGACGATCTCGCCCGGCGCAATGGTCAATGTCACGGGGCTTGCGCCCGGCGCGATCACCAGGCCGCGCACCGAAAGGCTGGCTCCATCAGCCATGCGCCAGCTCCGCCGCCGTGCGTGGCGCCATCGCCTTGAGAAGCTCGGAGGCGGTGGACGTGCCGCGCTCCTCGGTCGTCACCACGCTGCCGCCGCGCAGGACGGAAATCCGGTCGGAAAGCGCCATCACCTCGTCCATGCGATGGGTGATGAACAGGATCAGGCAGCCTTCCGAGGCGAGCTTGCGCATCATGGCGAAGACCGCCTCGCGGTCGGCGAAGTCAAGCGCGGCCGTCACCTCGTCAAGAATGAGAATGCGCGGGTTGCGGACTACCGCACGGGCAAGCACGACCAGCTGCTGAACCGCCAGCGGCAATTGCCCGGCCAATTGGTCGAGCGGAATCTCGGTCACCGCGAACCGTTTCAGCACCGCTTGCGCGCGCTGCCGCCGCTCGGCGCGCGGCACGGTGCGCGTCAGCAAGCCGTCGAGGCCGAGCAGGATGTTATCCGTCACCGAACGGTCAGGCGCGATCAGCACTTCCTGGAACACGGTGGCGAAACCGGCGGCCTGGAACGCCGCCGGCCCGAAGCCGGCAAAGGGCGCTCCGTCGAGCAGGATCGTGCCGCTGTCCGGCTGCACAATTCCCGACAGCAGCTTGACCAGGGTGCTCTTGCCCGAACCGTTCTCGCCCAGGATGGTGTGGATCGTGCCGGCGCGGAACGCGATGGAGGCATTCGCGAGAGCGACCGTTTCGCCATAGCGTTTCGAGACACCCTGGACTTCCAGCATGAGGGATTCCTGATAGGGAAAAGCCGGCTCAGCCTGCGCGGAGCCGGCTTCATGAACTTACTTGGCGCAGGCGTCCGGCACCTTCGAATAATCCCAGCCCTTGGTCGGCGCGGGATTGGCGAAATAGGCATCGAGCCATTCTTCCGGCATCGGATCCTTCGGCGGAACCGGGAAGATCGATACTGCGTCCGCCGTCATGCAGTCCTTGTACCAGGTGCCAAGGTCGGCATTGTGGACCGGCGGAATCGGGATCAGCAGCGTGTTGAGCTTTGGCTTTTGTCCGTCGAGCATGCGCGCTCCGATGCGGAACAATGTCTCGGCGGTCCAGTGCGGCAGAACCGCATGGCCTTCGAAGCGATATTTGTCCGGATTGGCTTTCCAGTAGCCGAGCGCGTCGCCGGTGATCGAGCCGGTGATGAGCGGGGCAGGGCGCCCGGCTTCGGCAAAGGCCTCGGCGACGACGCGGCTTTCGCTGCCCGTCGTCCACACCGCATCGATCGGCGCCGGATTGGTGGCGATCGCCTGCAGCACGGTCGTTTTGGTGACGTTCGCCGTCCAGTTGCCGTTGACGCTGCGCGAGACCTTGAGCTTAGGGTTCTCGGCCAGCGCCTTGTCGGCGCCCTGGCGCTCCTGCACGACGATCGGATGACCGGCGATGCCTTCGACCAGAAGCACGCTGCCGCCGTCCGGCAGTGCCTTGCCGATCGCCGTCATCATATCGTAGCCCCAGCGCGCATAGTTGGAATCGACATTGATGGCATTCGGGCTGGTCACCGACCCAGCCGCGGTGATGAAGGGGATGCCGGCTTTGGCGGCGGCATCGATGGCGTCGTCCAGTGCAGTCGCCGAGCCGGGGATCGAGGTTATGATCGAGCATTTCTTGTCGATGAAGGCGCGGATCTGGTTGATCTGCTGGCTGGCATCATTGTTGGAGTCCGACACTTCGAAGCTCGCCACCGTCCCGTCGGCGATCAATCCGTCGACAAGCCGCTTTAGCTCCTTGGTGACCGTGACGCGCCACGGATTGCCCTGGTAGGATTCCGAGTGGCACCATTTCCACGGCTTCGCCGGCGGCGTGAAATTGTCCCACGCCGATGGCAGGATTGTCTGCGGCGCGCCGTCATATTGCGCCTTCAGTTCGCTCGGCAATTCAGCGATCACGCCCGAAACGTCCTGGGCGCAGGCAATTGTCGTGATCGATGCAAGGGCGGTCGCAGCCATAAGGCTGCGGATCAGGCTGTTCATGTTCTCCTCCATTTAAGTTGTTTCAGGCTCCTCCACCGGCAACGCCGGACACCCGCGACGGGAAACTCTCCAGAAACAGGCGATTGAGATCGGCAACGACGCGGCCGGCATCGTGCTTTTCGGTCAGGCCGAGATTGATGCGATCGGACGCGGCCTGCTGGAAGGCCATGTAGCCATCGTGGCGTGGCCTGACCCAGGCGCCTTCGAGCGTGGCGCGCGTATCCTTGTAGAAATTGCCGGCGGCTGCATTGACGGCCGTATCGTCCCACGCCGCGGCATGGCCGGGCTGGCCGCCGGCCGCGGCATAGAGACCTTGCTGCACCTCGCCGCTAGCAATCCAGTAGGCAAAGTCGATGGCCGCCTGCCTCGCCTTCGAAAAGGCCGACACGGCAATGCCGGTTCCGCCGAGCGCCGAGCCGACCGGGCCGGCATTGCCGACGGCCGGAATGTCCGCGAAGGCCAGGCTGTTGGTCCGGAATCCAGCAATGGCATAGGAGACATAGCCATAGATCAGCGGCACGCAGGCGATCCGCGAGCCGGACCTGGCCATTTCCTCCAGGACGTCGATAGGGTCCATGCCAAGGCAGGCCGGATCGACGAGAGCTGCGATCTCGCGCATCATCTCGAAAACGCGGCGGCCCATCTCAGGGTTTATGTGGACGCCAGCTTCTTCGGCGGCGGGCCGGCCGAGATTGCCGGAAAGCGTGTAGAACACCATCAGCGAATGCGGCGGCCTCAGCGGCAACAGCACACGGCCTTGCCGCGTCAGATCGAGCACTTCGGCCCAGTTCGCCGGGGCGGCAGAAAGCACGTCGGGCCGCCACGCCTGTACCTGGCTCGCCGTATCGATCGGAAACGCCCACTGCCGGCCTTGCCAGTTGTAGCTCGGATAGGATCGGCCGACGCTGCCCGCCGCCAGTGCCGCACGCTCCGCTTCGCGGCCCGCGACATCGAGCGGCGCCAGGCAATTCTCGGCGGTGATCTGGCCGACATGCGGATGGTCGATGACGATCAGATCGTAGGCACGGGCCAGTTCCTCGACCGGGAAGGATTCGAAATCCTGCAGCGAGCGCTTGTCCCATTCGATGGTAACGCCGGTCCGTTCCTTCCACAGCGCCGAACAGGCGACCATAGGATCGTAGCCGCGCGGATGGCTCCAGGTCATGCCTTTGAGCCTCACGTCGCTCACAGCCCGAACTCCTTGCGGATCTTCGCGCTGTGCTCGCCGATGCGTGGCGCGGCCCGTTCGACCTTGGCGCGGACGCCGTCGACCCTGAGCGGCGAGCGCGTGGTGAGGATCGAGACGTCATCCTCGCGCGTCACCGTCTGCAGCATGTCAAGCACCTGAAAGCCCTCACTGGCCATCATCTCCGGCCAGGTCAGCACCTTGGCGCACCAGATGTCGGCAGGCTCGAGGATGGCAAGCCAGTCGTCGACCGTCTTCGTCGCGATACACTGGGCGATGATCGCCTTGATCTCGTCGCGGGCGGTGAACCATGTCGACGGCTGGTCGCGGTAGGGCGCTAGCTCTGCGAGCTCCAGAAGATCGGCGAGCTTCGGGATCGGCGTCATGGCGATCGCTAGATGGCCGTCCTTGGCCGGATAGACGCCGTAGGGCGCCGACAGATAGGCATGGGCACTGCGGAAAGCCGATCGCCGCGGCAGGCGGCGGCCGTCATTGAGATGAGTGGTCAGCACCTCGAACTGGAAGTCGACCAGCGCTTCGAGCAGACTGGTCTCGACATGGCTGCCCGTGCCGGTCACGCCGCGCCGCACCAGCGCGGCAAGGATGCCTTGCGCGGCGGCGGACCCCGCCAGCATGTCGGCAATCGCCAGACCAAAAGGCACCGGTCCCTGGTCCTCGTCGCCGTTGAGCCACATAACGCCCGAGCGTGCCTGCGCCAGCAGATCCTGCCCCGGTCGCTTGACCCATGGACCTTCCTCGCCATAGCCGCTGATCGACGCATAGACCAGACGCGGATTGATCTTGCGCACCGCCTCATAGTCGAGACCCA
The DNA here is from genome assembly GCF_040545535.1 of Mesorhizobium robiniae. Taxonomy (NCBI): domain Bacteria; kingdom Pseudomonadati; phylum Pseudomonadota; class Alphaproteobacteria; order Hyphomicrobiales; family Phyllobacteriaceae; genus Mesorhizobium; species Mesorhizobium robiniae. The sequence goes on along the minus strand of NZ_JBEPMC010000002.1, from coordinate 248,869 downwards.
GGCGCTCGATGACGCCGGGCCGGAAATTCTGAATCAGCACGTCGGCCTTGGCCAGCAGGCCGCGCAGCGCCGCAAGGTCGGCTGCGTCCTTGAGGTCAATGGCGAGACTCTCCTTGGCACGATTGATGGCATGGAAGATGGTGGAATCGCCACCGATCTCGGTGTCGCTGAGATAAAGCCGGCGCGACAGGTCACCGCCATCCGGGCGCTCGATCTTGATGACGCGGGCACCGAGGTCGAGCAGCCGCAGCGAGCAGTAGGGCCCGGACAGGAACTGGCTCATGTCGACGACGACGAGCCCGGTCAATGGCAATTCGGCAGTGGCGGCCACCGCCTATTTCTCCGTCTTGCCGGCGAAATCGGCCGGATTGCGGTACTTCACCGTCTGCAGGTGCTCGCAATAAAGCACAAGCTCTCCTTCACCCTTGAAGACTTCATAGCTGGCGCGGATCAGCCCCATCTCCTTGTATTTGGGTTTCTTGTCGAGGTTGGAGCGGATCGAATAGATCGTGTCGCCGATGAACACCGGCTTGATGAAGCGCAATTTGTCGTAGCCATAGGAAAAGGCGTTGATGCAATTGGTGGCAACGAGCCCGAGCCCGGCCGAGAACACGAAGGCCCCGGCGACCAGGCGCTCGCCGAAAATGCCTTCCGTTTCGGCGAACATCTGGTCCTGCACGTAAGGGTGGATATCGAGCACCAGCGCGTTGAAAAGGTGGCTGTCGCCCTCGGCCATCGTTCTGCGTAGCGAGCGGATTTTCTGGCCGACCGGCCAGTCCTCGTAGAACCAGTTCTCCGCGTTCCAGACGGGGAGATCGGCGTGTTCCTTCGGCATGTTGGCGGGATGTGTCGACGCCACGCCCACGGTCGGCGCGAAACCAGTCATGACGGTATCCGTTGGAAGCATGGATCATCCGTCCGGGCGCGCCGCGGACCAGCGAATTGCATGATCGATCCTCCCGTCAATCTTCTTTTGTGAATACTATTTTCACATATGGGGTTGTGTTGCAAGCGTGAACAGGCGAAATTTTGCTCGGATCCGCAGCGGGCAACGCCGGCGGAACAAGGGAGGATTTGATGCAGAATGCCTGTCTGGTCTTCGTTGGCAGCCTCAACCGTGAGGCGCCTTATTTTCAGGGCGCGCGCGGTGTCGGGCTGGGTGTCTACAGCTTCGACGAAGAAACGCTGGAGACGAGGAAATTGGCCGAGACGGGTGACGTCGACAATCCGACCTTCCTGGCGGTGACGCCGGACGGCTCCCACATCTATGCCAACTCCGAAGTGTTCGCCTGGCGTGAAGGCGTGGTCTCGGCCTATCGCTTCGACAGGCAAACCGCCGCGCTGTCCTACGTCAACAAGCAGCCGAGCCTTGGCAGCATCACGGCGCACAATACCATCACACGCGACGGCACGAAGCTGCTGGTCGCCAATTACGGCATGGGCGAAGGCGGTCCCGATCGCTCGGTCGTTGTCTACGGATTGCGCGAGGATGGCGGCCTGACCGCACCGTTGTCGAGCGTCGCCCACGAGGGAACCGGGCCTGACACAGCTCGTCAGGAGCGCCCCCATGCTCACAGCGTCACCGAGACGGTTGCCGGCGGGGTGGCGATCGTCGCCGATCTCGGCATCGATCGGCTTGTCTCGTACCGCATCGGGCCTGACGGCAGCCTGACCAGACTGGCGGAGTCGGTGCTTGCCTCAGGCGCCGGCCCACGTCACGTGGCGCTGCATCCTGGCGGCCGCTTCGTGTTCGTCATGAACGAACTGGATTCAACGATAGTGTCGCTTGCGCTCGATGATGTGTCAGGAAGGCTCATCGTCATCGACACGAAGCCGGCCGTGCCGGCCGCGGCGCGCGACGGCAATCATTGCGCCGACATCCAGATGTCGCCCGACGGCCGCTTCCTCTACGGATCCAACCGCGGCCACGATAGCGTTGCGGTGTTTTCCGTCGACCAGCAAACAGGCGCGCTTGCGCTGGTCGATTACACCCCTTGTGGGGGCGCCACGCCGCGCAATCTGGCACTGACGCCCTCGGGCCGCCACCTCTTCTCCGCCAACCAGAACGCCGACCGCATCTCGATTTTCGCGCGCGACATGGCCACCGGCCGGCTGGCCGACACCGGACGATCGATCGGTGTCGGCACGCCGATGTGCGTGAAGATCGTGCGTTAAAGCCATCGGTCCTCCCAGGGCACGCACGGTCCTGTGATTTCGGCTGAGCCATCAGCGTGGTAGCTTCCAGTCGTTCCGCTCCGGAGGCGTCATGCGTACCAAGCTGCTAGAAATCACCCTCGCTATGCTGTTGCTGGTTGGCGGCGTTCCAGCCGGCCATGCGGAAGTGGCCGAGCGGCCGTCGCCTTCGGGTGGCGTTCTGTCGCTGCTTCCACCGCCCCAGATCTCCGATCATTCGATCGTGATCGCGGGACGTACACTGAACTATCAGGCAAAGGCCGGCACTCTGTCGTTGCTATCCGGCAAGGGCGACGTCACCGCGGAAATTTTCCATGTCGCCTATACGCTGCGTCCCGAGCCAGGCCGGGAACCTGATCCCAAGCGCCCGATCACTTTCGTATTCAACGGTGGTCCGGGCGCGGCTTCCGCCTATCTGCATCTCGGCGCGCTCGGCCCACGCGTAATGGCGACGGCGGCTAATGGGAGCTTTCTCCCATCGCCGCAGAAGCTTTTGGACAACCCGAATACATGGCTCGACATGACCGACCTGGTCTTTGTCGACCCGGTCGGAACCGGTTACAGCCGCGAGGCACCCGGCACCGAGGCACGCAGCTTCTGGGGCGTCAGCCAGGACGCCGCCTCGATGGGCGCCTTCATCAGGCTCTATCTGGCACAGGCGGGCCGCACCGCGTCGCCGGTATTTCTTGCTGGCGAAAGCTATGGCGGGTTTCGAGCGGCGCTGCTTGCCAAGACGCTTCAGGAAGATATCGGCATCAGTCCGAGCGGTATCGTGCTAATCTCGCCGGCGCTCGAATTCACCCTCGTGCGGCCAGACGAGTTCCAGCCGCTCCACTGGGCGCTTGAGCTCCCGTCGCTGGCGGCGGTGCGCCTGCGCAGTGAAGGCGTCACCGGTTCCGAGTTGCAGGAGCGGTTGGCCGATGTCGAACGCTATGCGCTCGGCGACTATCTCGTCGCGCTTGCCGGCGGGCTCGAAGAGGGTGGGCGCCTGGCGAGCCCGCGCGTGGCCGAAATCACCGGCCTGCCGCTCGAACTCGTCAAACGAAACTTTGCACGCATTCCCACCGCACTCTTCGCCAGGGAGTTTGCCCGGGCAAGGGGCAATGTTCTCAGCGCCTATGACGGCACCATCGAAACCGCGGACATCGCCCCGGAAAGCCTGAGGTACAGCGGCCCTGATCCGGTACTCGATCGAAGCGTGCCGGTGCTCACTTCGGCCTTTGTCAGCTATCTCAGGGAGGAATTGAAATTCCGCACCGATCTAAGCTACCGGCTTCTCAACCGTGAAGTCAGCGGCGCCTGGGATTACGGGACGAGCCCGACGCGCCAGGGCTATGCCGGCGTGATGGATGACCTTCAGCAGGCGCGCGCGTTAAACCCCGACCTCGGCGTTTTGATCGTCAACGGCTACACCGACCTGGTGACACCCTATTTGGTGTCACGCTACCTTGTCGGTCAGGTTCCTTCGCTTCCTGGCGCAAAGCCCATCCGCGTCGACCTGCTGGAAGGCGGCCACATGATGTATTTCAGGCCGGAGAGCCGGCGCGCGCTGAGAGAGGCCGCATCAGAGCTTTACCGAACGCCGAACTGAAACGGTTTTGTGAAGCAATTTTCGCTTTCCGAATTTGAAAGACGCGCTGGCCGCCTTCGAACGATGCGTGCGGCCATGAATGCGGCGATTGCGACCGGGTAGTCGATCATCATCTGATGGTCCTCGTCTAACCGGACGGGTCCAGCCGGCGTCACTGCGGGCGTGGCGCCGGCCTGAATGCCGGGCGAGAACTCTTTTCGATGAGCGCATTGACAAAAAATCTCTGTCGCAATAATCCAATATATTGGATGCAAAACGCAGATCACTTGCAAACAGAAGCATGCCGGGCGCGTGATGATCGTCGACAAACCTGGACCTGAGGATAGAAGCCAATGAACCTGGATCGCGTCATCACGGTCGTCGGGGCCCATGCCGAAGGCGAGGTGGGCCGGGTGATCACCGGCGGCGTCCTGCCGCCGCCCGGTGCCACGATGTTCGAGCGCATGGAGGCCCTAGAACGCGACAGCGCCTGGCTCCGCAACATGCTGCTGTTCGATCCGCGCGGCAGCGTCAATGCAGCCGTCAACCTGATCACGCCGCCGATACGCGCCGATGCCGATATCGGCATGATCGTCATGGAGTCGGATTATTTCGTGCCGATGTCGGGCTCGAACCTGATCTGCACGGTCACGGTCGCCCTCGAGGCGGGCATGATCCCGATGCGCGGCGCTGAGACCATTGTCAGGGTGGATACGCCGGCCGGCCTGGTCGAGGTAACGGCGGACTGCAGCGGCGGCAAGTGCCGCCGCATCACGTTCCGCAACGTCCCGTCGTTCGTCATGCATCGCGACCGGATGGTCGACGTGCCAGGGATCGGATCGCTGCGGGTCGATGTCGCCTATGGCGGCATGATCTACTGTATCGTCGATGCCGAGGATGTCGGCGTGACGCTGGCCCGCGACGAGGCGCGCGACCTGATCGAGCTCGGCGAGCGCATCAAGGCCGCCGCCGCCGAACAGCTTCCGTCGACCCATCCGGAGAACCCGTCGATCAACACCATCAACCAGACCGAGTTCGCTGGTCCGCTGCGGGTCGTCGACGGCGTGAAGACCTCGAAGAACGCCGTCGTCGTTTCTCCCGGCCGGCTCGACCGTTGTCCCTGCGGTACGGGAACCTCCGCGCGCATGGCATTGCTGCACGCACGCGGCGATCTCGCTGTGGGCGAGAAATTCCGGCATACCTCGATACTCGACACCGTCTTCGATTGCCGCATCGTTGAGACGGCCACGGCGGGCAATGTGCCCGCGGTGGCTACTGAGATCTCCGGGCGCGCCTGGCTGACCGGAGTGAGCCACTACGGGGTTGATCCGGAAGATCCCTTCCCGGAGGGCTATCGCCTGTCGGACACCTGGTTCAGGTAATCGCCGGCATAACTTCGCCGGCTAATCAGATTGCGCAAGGCCCATCATGCAACACGAACCGGACAGGCAAAAGCGATGACGAAATCTAAGAATACCGACCTGACCTGGCTCAACCCGCCACCACACCACGCGTTTTCCGGCAACACTTTAAATGTGCGCACCGGCAAGGAGACCGATTTCTGGCGCGAGACATTCTACGATTTCTGGCGCGACAGCGGTCATTTCCTTTATCGCCAGGTCGAAGGCGACTTCAGCGCCGAGGTCACGGTCAAGGGCGACTACAAGGTGCTCTACGACCAGGCCGGATTGATGGTCCGGTTGAGCGAGACGCACTGGATCAAGGCCGGCATCGAGTACACCGACGGGCTGATGTACTTCTCCGTCGTCGTCACCAACGATGCGTCGGACTGGTCGCTGGTCAGCATTCCGGCAAGTCCGGACGGCGTCAGGATTCGCTTGACCCGGCATGCCGAAGCGATCCGCGTTCAATATCTCGATGCGTCCGACGGCCACTGGAAGCCCGTGCGGCTTGCCTATTTCCCGCCTTCGAAAACGATCGATGTCGGCATGATGTGCTGCTCGCCGCAACGCGAAGGTTTCGAAGTCACATTCAGTGACTTTTCGGTCGGCCCGGCGATTTCGAGGGAACTCCATGACTGAGACACCCCAAGCGGTGCGAGCCGCGAGCCGCGCGCGTCGAGATGAGGGCAAGGTCCGCTGGGCGATCGTGGGAGCAAGCCAGATCGCCCGCTCCTGGGTCGCCAAGGCGATCCAGTCCGTGCCGGATGCGGAATTGGTGGCCGTTGTCAGCAGGAGTGCGCAGCGCGGCCGTGCGTTCGCCGACGATCTCGGGATACCGGTATCCGCGACAAGCCTTAAATCGCTTCTTGCCGAAACCGCTATCGACGCAGTCTACGTCTCGACGAACAATGACAGGCATTGCGACGACACGCTCGAGGCTGCGGCAGCCGGCCTGCACGTGCTTTGCGAAAAGCCGCTGGGGCTGACGCTGTATGATGCCGTCAAGATGGCCAGGGCCTGCGACAGCGCCGGCATAGTCCTGGCGACAAACCATCATATGCGTGGCGCGGCGACGCACAGGGCCATCCGCGACCTGGTGCAAACAGGCCAGATCGGCCGGCCGCTTGCCGCACGTGTGATGTATTGTGAATACCTGCCCAAGGAATTGCAGACCTGGCGCACGAAGGACAAGGAACAGGGTGGGGTCATCTACGACCTGACCGTGCACAATGTCGACGTTCTGCGCTTCGTCCTTGCGGACGAACCAGTCGAGGTCATGTCGATGAAGGCGAGCAGCCTGATCGGCGAGAATGGCGTGGAGGACCAGGTGCAATCCATCGTCAACTTCGCTTCCGGCTTGATTGCCTACATGCATGAGGGCCAGGTCTTCGCCCATCACGAGACTGCGCTTGAGATTCATGGCACCGAGGGGTCGATCTATGGCCGGGGCATCCTGGATGAGGCGCCGTCCGGTCGGGTCTATCTTCGCCGCGGCACCGAGATGACGGAAATCCCGGTCGAGACCGCCAACCTCTACGCCACTACGATCGCACAGTTCGATGCGGCAGTGCTTCATGGCGAACTACCGGCGGCGACGGGCTGGGACGGGGTCGCCTCGCTTGCCACGGCACTGGCCGTCAGGCGTTCGGCACAAGAGGGGGTGCGTGTGTCCGTGCCGCGCTTCGAGGGAAATCCGCCCGTTCCGGTGGCATGACATGCCCGTATAGGCGTGCAGCAAGGTCGATTTCAGGGTGGACTTTCAGATAGAATATTGTAGATTGGATACATTATTGCGAAAAGTGAGTCCAAGGAGAGACCAGACGATGACGCATTGGCAGGGGGTATTCCCGGCGGTTACGACCAAGCTCGACCAGGACGGTTCGATCAATCTCGAAGCGACGAAGGCAAGCATCAACCGTCTGATCGACAATGGCGTTTCCGGCATCATCGTCCTGCCGATGCTCGGCGAGAATGCGTCGCTGCTGCCGCAGGAGAAGGAAGCCGTCATCCGGGCTGCAAAGGAAGCCATTGCCGGCCGCGTTCCGCTTCTCTCCGGCTTGGCCGAGATTTCGACCGCAGGCGCGGTCGCCAGCGCCCGCAAGTTCCAGGATTACGGCGCCGAAGGGCTGATGGTTTTCCCGAGCCTCGGCTACAAGACCGACCCGCGCGAGACGGCGGAATGGTACAAGGCGATCGCCGGCGCCAGCGACCTGCCAATCATGATCTACAACAACCCGATCGCCTATGGCGTCGATGTTACGCCCGCCGTCCTCGAGGTGCTGGCCGATTGCCCGACCATCGTGGCGGTCAAGGAAGAGACCGGCGACGTGCGCCGCGTTACCGACATGTTCATCGCGCTGGGCAATCGCTTCGACATCTTTTGCGGCGTCGACGACCAGATCGTCGAGAGCATGTCGCTCGGCGCCACGGGCTGGGTTTCGGGCATGACCAATGCCTGGCCGAAGGAATGCGTCCAGATTTTCAACCTGTGCGCGGCCGGGAATTTTGCCGCGGCACGCGACCTCTATCGCGTCATGACGCCGTCCTTCCACCTCGATACGCATGTGAAGCTCGTTCAATACATCAAAATGGCCGAGCACCTCGTCTACGGCGCGCCCGAATGGACCAGGGCGCCGCGACTGCCGCTGACCGGCGAGGAGCGCGAGCGCGTCATCGCCACGATCACCGCAACGATCGAACAGCTCAAGCAGATGCAGTCACGCCGGGCTGCCTGATCTCACGCCAACGTCTGGGTCGAGGGGCAAAGCTCCGCGTCGGTTGCGCTTCCAAGCCGCAGCCGATGTGTCAGGGATGGACTGTATGGATAAAGTTCCAATGTTCGGCGTGTCCGACCTGAAGCAGACGCGCGATATGGCGCGGCGGCTGGACACTTCCTGGATCGGCGGCGGCTTTTCACGCGACGGCGGCTCCGAGATCGCAAACATCATGTCTCCCTTCGACGGGGAGACGATCAGCGAGGTCGCCTTTGCCAGCGAGAGGCAGGTAGATCTCGCGGTGCAGGCTGCCCGTACGGCGCTGACGGCGGATTGGGGCGGGATGGGGCACGAAGGGCGTGCGGCGTTGATCCGTGCGCTGGCGGACGCCATCGAAAAAAATCGGCTCGAATTGGCGCTTCTCGAAAGCCTCGACGTCGGCAAGCCGATCCTGCATTCCTACAATGACGATGTGCCGACGACGATCGGCGTGCTGCGCTGGTATGCCAGCCTGACCGAAACCGCCTACGATCTCAGCCCTGCCCGTCGCAAGGGCGTGCTCAGCCAGATCGTGCGCGAGCCGCAAGGCGTGGTCGGCATCGTCCTGCCCTGGAATTACCCGCTGACCACGCTGGCGCTGAAGATCGGCCCGGCGCTGGCCGCCGGCAACACGGTCGTCTGCAAGCCGGCCGACGATACGCCGCTCACCACGCTGCGGCTGGCGGAATTGGCGATCGAAGCGGGTTTCCCGGCTGGCGTCATCAATGTCGTGCCCGGCACCGGCGCGGTTGCCGGAAAGGCGCTGGGCCTGCATGGCGATGTGTCGGCGATCAACTTCACCGGCTCGACCGCTACCGGACGGCGCTTTCTGCACTATTCGGCCGATTCGAACCTGAAGGAAATTTCGCTGGAATGCGGCGGCAAGAATCCTGCCATCATCCTGCCTGACGTCAAATCGCTCGACCGTTTCGCAGACGAAATTTCGACCGGCTTTCTGATGAATTCCGGCCAGCTCTGTTCGTCGATATCGAGGGTTCTCGCTCCGCGCACGCTGGAAGCCGATCTTCGCGACATGCTTGTCGCGAAAATGAAGGAATGGCCGATCGGCGATCCGTTCGATCCGGCTACGCGCATCGGGCCGCTGGTCAGCGACGTCCATGCGGCCAAGGTCAATCGCGCCATCGACGTCGAGAAGCAGCGCAACAATGATTTCAGCGAGTCGGCAGCCGAAGTCACGGGCGCGTCGCCACGCCTGACAAAGCCGGTGGTGTTCTTCGACGTCGCCGAAAATGCCGATGCCTGGAGAGAGGAAATTTTCGGGCCGGTTTTGTCCGTCAGGTTCTACGATGAATTGGATGATGCCGTTCGCAGCGCCAATGACACGCAATATGGCCTGAGTGCTTATGTCTTCGGCGAGAATCCAGACGCAATTGGCGAGGCATCGGCCACGCTCGACGCAGGATTCGTGGCGATCAACGCCTTCTGCGAGGGCGACTTCACGACGCCGTTCGGCGGCTTCAAGACGTCCGGCTTCGGCGGCAAGGACAAAGGCATTCATTCGCTCGACCAGTATTCCCGGACCAAAAGCATCTGGTGGGCGACATAGGAACTCAGCCTGGCCCGAAACAACCGCCCAGGTGCAAGTGAAGGTAAGTTCGACATGGCTTCCAAGGCGTATGACTACATCGTCGTCGGGGCAGGTGCCGCCGGTTCGATCGTCGCCGCCAGGCTAGGCGAGGACAAGAGCGTTCGGGTGCTGGTGCTGGAGGCCGGCCCGAGCGACAATTCCATCTACGTTCGAATGCCGGCCGCCATGTCCTACCCGCTGACCGACCAGCGCCGGACCTGGAGTTTCGAGACAGGACCCGAGGCCGCGCTCGGCGAGCGCATGATCACGCATGTCAGGGGCAAGATGCTGGGCGGCTCCGGGTCGCTCAACGGCATGGTCTACGTCCGCGGCAATCCGCGCGACTTCGACGGCTGGGCGCAGGACGGTCTGCCGGATTGGTCGTATGCGCATTGCCTGCCCTATTTCAAGAGGCTGGAGACTTACGACAAGGGCGCCAATGCCTATCGGGGCGGCGATGGGCCCATAGCGATCACGACGCTCAAGGGCGATCTGCCGGTCTTCAAGGCGTTTCTCGAGGCTGGCCAACAGGCCGGCCATCCACTCAATCCTGACTACAATGCCTATCGCCAGGAAGGCGTCCATATCTACCAGGCAAATATCGACAGAGGCGTGCGGGCGAGCGGCGGCAGGGCCTATCTCAGGCCGGCCATGCGCAGGGGCAATGTCGAGCTGAAACTGAACGCGCTGGTGCATCGGGTTAATTTCGACGGCAAGCGCGCGGTCGGCGTTACCTACGAGACGGATGGCGCGGTCCACACCGTCGAAGCCGGACGCGAGGTGGTGCTGTGCGGTGGCGCCTTCAACTCGCCGCAGCTTTTGCTGCTGTCGGGCGTCGGTCGCTCAGACGAACTGGGCAGTCTGGGCATCAAGTCCGTCGCGGACGTGCCAGGTGTCGGCAAGGGGCTGGTCGACCATGTCGCCGTTTCGGTGCGTTACAGGGCATCGCGTCGGGGTGTCTCCCCTGCCATGGACCTGAACATGTTCAAGATGGGCCTGATCGGCGCGCAATGGCTGTTCCTGCGCTCCGGGCTCGGCGTGACAAATCTTTGGGAAGTCGGCACGTTCTTCAAGAGCAGTGCGGCTGCCGATTATGCCAACATCCAGCACGAATTTCTGCCGATGCTGGGCGAACTCATGCACGGCAAGGTCAATATCGAGGAGGGGTTCCAATACCAGACCTGCCTGATGCGGCCTAAGAGCCGAGGCGCCGTTACGCTGAAATCAGCTGACCCGCGGATGCATCCGTCGATCGTTTCCAATTACCTCGCGCATCCGCAAGACCAGCGGGATCTGATCGACGGCGTGCGTCACACCGACGAGATCATCCAGCAGCGCGCCTGGGACGGCATGCGCGGGCAAGCCTTGACGCCTGGGCTCAGAACGATGCCCGATGCCGAAGTGCTTGCCTGGCTAAAGGAAAACCTCGGCACGCAATACCACCCCTGCTCGACCTGCCGTATGGGCGTCGACGACATGTCGGTGGTCGACGCCAACGGAAAGGTGCACGAGACCGAGGGATTGCGTGTCATCGATGCATCGGTCATGCCGCGTATCACCAGCGGCAATTTGCACTGCCCGACGATGATGATTGCGGAAAAGCTTGTCGACCGCGTGCGCGGGCACGCGCCGCTGTCGCCAGAGGCGGCTGAGTATGCGGATCAGCGTTGATGCAATGCCGACATTGGACCTCAAGGAAATATTGGATACGATCCTGCGACAAGTAGAACGATTCTGAAAGCGCCGCTATGCCGACACCGCCTAAGCCTCTGTTGCAGCGCCAGACCGTAACCGCGATGGTGGCGGAATATATAGCCGCCAAAATTATTGGCGGCGATTATCCCGGCGGCCATCAGATCCGCCAGGAAGCGATTGCGGCCGAGTTGGGCGTCAGCCGGATTCCGGTGCGCGAGGCGCTTCTGCAACTGGAAGCCGAAGGTCTTGTTGTCATCAGGACGCATCGTGGCGCAGTCGTTTCCGATCTGTCGGCTGACGATGCGATCGACCTGTTCGACGCACGGCTTCTGCTGGAACCCTTCCTCGTCAAAAAGGCCATAGCGCGCCTATCCAATCAGGACATCGCCAATGCCGAGCGGGCGCTTCAGGATTACGAGGCTGCTATCGCCAGAGGCGATCCGAAGGAGCTTAGCCGTCTCAACTGGGCCTTTCACACGGCGCTGCTCGAACCGTCGATGCGGCCGCGTTCGATGGCGGTGCTTCAAACGCTCTACAGTTCGGCGGATCGCTATCTGCGCCTGCAGATCGAACCGTTGAAGGCGCAGACCAAAGCGCTGCAGGAGCATCGTGACATTTTTGAAGCCTATCGCCGGCGTGACGCGGTCGAGACATCGAGACTGCTCAAGAAGCATGTCGCCGATGCGGCCGATGAGATCGTCAGCCAGCTGAAGCGGGGCGAAGCAGCCGGCTGATCCTGCTTCAGCTGTATCGGCCTTTTTGTAGCGTCGAATCCTCCCTCCAAATCGACTGACGCGATTGCAGCCGAGCTGGATGGCCGGGACGCCTCCGCAAAATCTCCACAAGACATTAGAAGCCGAGCGGTAACGGACGATTTCGTTTGACTCCGATGATTATTGTATCCAATATCCTGTAAAGCAAGATTGTCGAAGCTGCCAACAAAAAAGGGGAACTCACCATGGCGCGCAAAGCAGGAGACGAGGTCAATACGGGCTTGTTCACGTCAGCAATCAGCAGGAGAGCCGCTCTTGCCGGGATGGCCGGCCTGGGAGCCGGGGCATTCCTGTTGAGACTGTCCTCGCTGCCTGCGCAGGCCGCCGCGGGCGGCGAACTCCAGGTCATGGCCTGGGAAGGCTATGACCTGACCAACGAGCTTTCTGACTGGCGCAAGGCAAATGGCGTGACGGTGGAGGCTACCTCGATCGCCAACCAGGATGACGTCCAGGCAAAGTTCGTGGCCGGCAACCCGCCGCCTATCGATCTGGCCGAATACAATCAGGCCTATGCCGATCTCTACATCAGGGAAATGAAGATCGTAAATCCGATCGATATGTCGAAGGTGCCGAACTACAATGCCGACAATCTCTTCGGCCAGTTTTACGACCAGCCGACATGGTTCGCCGACGGGCAACATTGGGGATCGCCTTATATCTGGGGCTTCAATACGATCCTGTTCAATGCCGACAAGCTGGCCAAGCCGGCATCCTATGCCGATCTGCTCGATCCCTCGCTCAAGGGCAAGATCGCCATCATGGACGACACGGTAAGCTCCTGGCCGGTGGCTGCGCGCGTTGCCGGCTTCGGTGACAAATATCCGCTGCTGACCAAAGACGAGCTCGGCAAGACTTTCCAGGAATTCTCCAAGTACCGCGCTCAGGCCCGCGTCATCGCCCTCAACCAGGGCGAGCTTGTCAACCTCATGGTTTCCGGCGAGGTCGTAGCAGCCCTTTGCGCCGATCCCTCGATCATCACGCAGACGGACCAGCAGAACATGAAGATCGAGATGGCCATTCCAAAGGAAGGTCCGATCCTGTGGGTGGACGCCTGGTTCATTCCGGTTTCGGCGGACAATATCGAGGCCGCTCACGCCTTCATCAACCAGTCACTCGATCCCGCGGTGCAGGCCAAGGTTGCCATGGCTGTAGTCCAGGCTCCGGTTTCCAGGAAGGCGGTCGCACTGCTTGATGAGAAGTCGCGCAGCCGCATCGACTATGACGCCATCGACACGATGTTCGCAGCCGGCCTGCCCGGCATTCCGCCGCGGGCGTCCGACACCCATGCCACCTATGACGACTGGATCGCGGCGTGGCAGGAATTCAAGGCAGGGATGTAGATATTCCCCGTTTCAACAGGTTGAATTGAGAATGGCTGTCGGCGTTGTTGCCGATAGCGCGTTCTTGCGTGGGATCGGTCCATGAAGGCATCAAGAATTACCGCATCGGCCCGAAAATCGCACTCGATCTTCGGAAAGCACGATGCGTAGATTTAAAGTGTTAGAGCGTCCTTTGCGCGTCCAAAAGGACGCGCGGCGCTCTAATATGGGCGGGCTGCTGGCGGCGCCCGCCGTTCTGTACATGGTCGTGTTTTTCGTCGTTCCGAGCCTGATCCTGTTCGTCTACAGTTTCTGGACGGCGGCCTCGTACAAGATCGTGCCGGACTTCGTGTTTTCGAACTATCTGAACTCGCTGATGTCGCCGCTGTTCTGGACGGTGACGATCAACGCCATCTTGATCGGGCTGGTCACGGCATCGATCACGCTGATACTGGCGATCCCGGTCGGCTATTACCTCGTCTATGTCAGCCGCTCCCAGGTCATTCTCTATCTCATCCTGATCACCTGGTTCTCCAGCTACCTCGTCCGCATCTATGCCTGGCGCACCTTGCTTGGCACCAGCGGCGTCCTCAACACCATTTTGATCCAGGCCGGCATCGTCGACACCCCGGTCGGGGTATTCCTGTTCAGCCGCTTTGCGGTCGCGATCACGCTGATCCACATTTACCTGCCATTCTGCATCCTGCTGGTGGTGTCGTCGCTCAGCGAGATCAAGAAGGATCTTGTCGACGCCGCGCGCGACCTTGGCGCCTCTCCGCTCGGGGCCTTCTTCCGCGTCATCGCGCCCAACGCCGCCAACGGCCTGGTCGGCGCCTTCATGCTGACCTTCGTCATGGTTGCGGGCGACTATGTGACGCCGCAGATGCTGGGCGGCTCGTCGGGCCAGACGACGGGGCTGCTGATCGCCGATCAGTTCCGCAAGACCGGAAACTGGCCGCTGGGGGCTGCCCAGGCCTTCCTAATGTTTCTGGTGTCGATCGTCATTTACTTCGCCGTGATGGGGCTTGGGCGCGCGACAGGCCTCGTCGTGAAGCGCCGGCCTGCAAAGAAAGCGGGAGCGTAGCGCAGTGGTGCTCAAATTGGTGGTCTGGTCGATCCTGGCTTTCTTGCTAATGCCACTGATGATCATCGTTCTCTTCTCTTTTCACGCGAGCCCTTCGCTGTCCTTTCCTTTTGCCGGCTTCAGCCTGCGCTGGTACGCTGATGTGCTCGGCAATGCCCAACTCGGCTCGGCTTTGGTCAAGAGCCTCACCGTCGCCGGCTTCACCGCCTTGATCACGCTGGTCCTCGGGGCGGCCGCCTCGCTTGCCTGGCTTCGCCTGGGGCATCGGGGCCGCGCCTTGCTGGAGGTGCTGTGCCTGACACCGATCGCACTGCCTGGCCTCTTCGTCGGCGTTTCGCTTCTGGTGCTGTTCGCGCAAGCCCGCGTCCAACTCTCGACGGTTACCATCATCATCTCGCATGTGGTGCTGGCCCTGCCCATCCTGATCGTGGCGATGCGCGCCAGGCTTGCTCTGTTCGACCCATCGCTGGAGGAAGCATCGCGCGACCTCGGCGCCAGCCAGATGCAGACCTTCGGCAAGGTGACGCTGCCTCTGATTGCACCGACCCTGATCGCCTCGGCCATATTGGCGTTTGCGGTGTCGTTCGACGAGTTCGTCGTGACCTCCTTCGTCGCCGGCACCGAGACGACGCTGCCCATGTATATCTGGTCGATGATGCGCCGCACTGTCACGCCGCTCATCAACGCCATTTCCACGCTGGCGCTGGCCTTCTCCATCGCCATCCTCTTCATCGCCTGGCTCATCGGCCATCTGCGCAGAAGATCGGCCGTCGCCGGCCGCACCGTGTCATAAGGATCGACAGGCATGACAATCCGCCCGCCCGTGATCGAGATCACCGCGGCTCAGAAAATGTTCGGCTCGTTTCAGGCGCTGAACGACATAGACCTGTCCATCGAACAGGGCGAGATCGTCACGTTGCTTGGTCCCAGCGGCTGCGGCAAGACGACCCTGATGCGGCTCATAGCAGGCTTCGAGACAGTGACTGCGGGTACCGTCAAGATCGACGGCAAGGATTGTGCCGACCAGCCGCCCGAGCGGCGGCCCGTGAACATGGTCTTCCAGCGCTATGCACTCTTTCCGCATCTCGACGTGTTCGAGAACGTCGCCTTCGGCCTCAAGGTCAAGGGCACGCCGAAGGCGGAAATTCGCGAGCGGGTCCAGCGCATGCTGCACATTGTGCAGCTCGACAGCTTCGCCAACCGCTATATCAACGAGTTGAGCGGCGGCCAAAGTCAGCGTGTGGCGCTCGCCCGGGCGCTCGTCAATGGTCCGAAAGTCCTGCTGCTCGACGAGCCGCTTGCCGCGCTCGATCTGAAAATCCGCCAGCACATGCTGGTCGAGATGAAGCGCATTCACGCCGAGACCGGCGCCACCTTCGTCTACGTCACGCACGACCAGGACGAGGCGATGATCCTGTCGGACCGCGTCGTTCTCATGGAGAAGGGCCGCATCGTGCAGATCGACCGGCCCGAAATCATGTACGCAGCACCAAAGTCGTTGTTCGCCGCCAAATTCCTCGGCGAAACCAATTTGTTTGAGGCGACGATGGCAAGCGACGATGCTTCCGGCATGACCGCCATCACTGGATCGGGGCTCCGCTTTCACAGCACTACCGTTCCCGCCGGTGAATTGCGCGGCAAGGTGATCGTCTCAATCCGACCGGAGTCCTTCCGCTTCAACAGGGACAACGACACCACGCAATCGGCGATGGGGCGGGTTGAGGATGTCATCTTCATCGGCAGCAGGTCGTTCTATACAATCTGCCTGGCTGACGGCGCCCGCGTTCGCGTTCAGGTCCAACGGAGTACCCGCACAAGCCTGCCGAAACCGGGTGAGACGGCAGAAATTTTCTGGGACGCCGAAAATGTCGTCATCCTTCCGCAATCCTGATTGCCGGCTGTCGATCAGATCCGCGGGAGACCAGCCGAAGCAACTTGGCCTGCCGGCAGTCATTTTCACGATGCGAGCAAACTGCCCCAGGCAGCGTTTAGCGCCTGAACCGACGGGTCTTCCTCGGCGGCGGTATCAGGGTATCCTGGCGCAGTTGGCGGCTGTGTAGGATGTGATTCGAGCCGAAATAGACGAAAATTGTCAGGCCGATCAATCCACGTGAAATGACGTTGTTGCACTCGGGGTCTACTGCTGTACCTTCGAAGCTTATGGAGGCGTGAGCTTTTATGCTGCTTGAGCGAGAGGGGCCGCTTGGAATTTTGTTGGCCAGGGCCGAGAGAGCTGCAGCCGGACACGGCGGCACCGTGTTGGTGGACGGCGAAGCGGGCGTCGGCAAGACTTCCCTCCTGCGCGAATTCGCGGAAAGCGCCGACGGGAACTACCGGATTCTATGGGGTTGGTGCGAGGCGCTCTTCACACCCCGTCCGCTCGGTCCTCTTCAGGACATGGCGCATCTGCTAGACCTCCGCGTGGCGGCGCTGCTCGAGGAGACCGCCGCGCCGGAGCGGCTTTTTCCGGCGTTGTTGAACGCGCTTCAGCACACCAGGGGCACGACCGTGCTCATTTTCGAGGACATGCATTGGGCCGACAATGCGACACTTGACCTGGTAAGATACCTCGGTCGCCGCGTCTCCCTGCTGCGCACGATGCTGGTGCTCAGCATGCGCAGAGACGAGATCAGTGCCGATCATCCTCTGACCCACGTGCTCGGCGATCTTCCGTCCGCCTCGGTGCGCCGCGTGACGCTGGAACCGCTGTCGCCCCAGGCGGTGACGGTGCTGGCCGAGCAGGCCGGCCGCTCCGTCGACGGGCTTTATCGCATCACCGAGGGCAATCCCTTCTTCGTAACAGAACTCCTGTCCAGCAGTGAGGCCGAACCGGGGCGCGTGCCCGATTCCATACGCGACGCGGTCTGGTCGCGCCTGGCGCGCCTGACCCCGGGAGAGCGCGAGGTGCTGGAGGTCATGAGCATCATGCCGGGCAGCGTTGAGCCGTGGTTGATCCGGGCACTTCTCGGAGACGAGACCGAAGTTCTCGTGGATCAGTGCGTGGGGCGGGGATTGCTGCGGCGGGATGCTCAGGGCGCGCTGACGTTTCGCCACGAGCTTGCCAGGGAAGCTACGCTCGACCGGCTTGCCCCGTCGGTCCAACGGTCGCTGCATGCGAAAGTCGAAGCGGCACTCTCCGAACTTCCGCCGGCGCAGGCAAGCGCCCTGTTGTCGCGACGGGTGCACCATGCCGGAGGCGCCGACAACGGCGAACGCGTCCTGGAGCTTGCACCGCAGGCCGCCGGCCAGGCCGCGCGCCTGGGCGCGCATAGAGAGGCGGCTTCACATCTGGCGACCGCACTCAGATACGTTTCAGAGGCTCCATCGGCGCTGGCCGCCCAGCTTTGTGAAGACTGGGCCTACGAGGCGGGCCTGTCACAGTTCGTCTACGACGAAATCATCGAGGCACGGCATCGCGCCATTGCGATCTGGCGGGAGCTTGGTCGCATCGACAAGGTCGGGGCCAATCTGCGCTGGCTGTCGCGTCTCCACTGGCGCCGCGGAGAGGGTCAGGAGGCGGAAGACTACGCGGATCAGGCCGTGCGCGAAGTGGAGAACCTACCGCCAGGACCGGAGCTGGCAATGGCCTACAGCACGCGCTCGCAGCTGCACATGCTGCACTATCGCTTCGACGAGGCGATCGAGTGGGGGGAGCGCGCGATCAGCTTGGCGGACCGGTTTGGTGAGGTCGAGACACGCGTCCACGCCTTGAACAATGTCGGCACAGCGCTGATGTTCGCCGACCGCCCGGGCGGTCGTGAGCGGCTGGAGGAAAGCCTTGCACTGGCGCTCGATCACGGGTTTCACGACCATGCGTCGCGAGCCTATACGAACTTCTCCGAATGCGCGGTGGTGGCCAAGGACTTCGCCTTGGCCGAGCGGCTGCTCGCCGAAGGGATTGCCCACTGCGCCAGGCACGACCTCGATTCGGCGGCGCAATACCTGCTCGGCAGGCAGGCACAGCTTCGCACCGAGCAGGGGCGCTTTCGCGAAGCCGAGACGATTGCCCAGGGCGTCATGAGTCTGGAGCGGCTGCCGATGGTGATGCACCTGCCGGCACTGACGGAACTCGGCAGGGTGAGGGTCCGCCTGGGCGAGCCTGATGGCCCGGCGTTGCTGGAGCAGGCGCTCCAGGAGGGTCTGACGACCGGCGAGGCTCAACGTGTCATACCGGTTCGCTTGGCGCTGGCCGAGGCTGCCTGGCTTGCTGAGGAGCCCGGCGCCAGCCGGGAGCCGCTGACGGCGCTTGCCGAAATGGATCTCGACAATTTCCGCCCGTGGGATATCGGCGAACTTGCAGTCTGGTGGCAGCGCTGCGGAATGGCGGGATCGCTGCCGGTGCCGATCGCCCGCATTCCTTTGCCGCAAGCTTTGGAACTCCGCGGCGACCCCATGGCGGCCTCGGCCGAATGGTCCCGCCTGGGTCTTCCCTATGAATCAGCGCTCGCCCTTATGCAGGTTCGCGGAAACGATGCCGGCGCGGCGCTGGCCCGCGCCGTGACCACATTCGAGGGCGTCGAAGCGCGCCCCGCCGCAGCGCTGGCACGAAAGCTGGCGCAGCGCATCGGGGCTGCCAATCAGCTGCCGAAGCAGCGTCGGGGTCCGTACACAGTGGCCAGGCAGCATCCACTGGGCCTGACGAGGCAAGAACAACAGGTGCTCACAATGATTGCTCAAGGTTTGGGCAACAAGGAGGCGGCACGGCGCCTTTCGCGCTCGCCGCGGACAGTCGAGCACCAGGTTTCCGCCGTGCTCGGCAAATTCAACGCAGCAAACCGGATGGAAATTCTGCTCCGCCTTCGCGGCGAGCCCTGGCTTTTGCCGCCGACAGGCGCACTGCAAGCCGGTGAAAATTAGGCAAGCCCGTGAAAACTAGGCAAGCTTGCGAAAACTAGGAAATCAGCTGCTGGGAAACTAGGTGACCGTACCGATGTGCGTGGGTCCCGCCGCGTGCAGGATGAGTTCATGAGTTTGGAACGGACTGCCTAGCAGTCCATGAGCTCGCCAATCGGAGGGAACAGCAATGGTCAGATATTCTACTGCATTTGCAGCGGTCTTGCTCGCCACCACGGGCATCGCCGCAGCCTCGGAACTTGCGCCGGGGAACGGCCACAGCATCCGTCTCGGCCACGTCAAGGGTGCCGTCTATTACACGGTCGAGCAGGGCGGCTACCGGGTCGTTGCAACTCTGGCTTCCAGGGCCGATGCAGTGCCGATGCGGTTCGTCTCCACGCTCGGACCGGGGCAACGCATGATGATCTCCGTGCCTCAAGCCGTCGGCCAGCCATCTCTCGATTTGGAGATCATGCGGGACGGCGCCACGGTTCTCGTGAGCGAGCCCGCCGCCACTCCGACGGCTGATCCGATGGAACAAGCATCGATCCAAGGCGCTCTCAACCGGTGAGCCGGTAGTATCAGCCGCTCAGTGCGGTCTCGACGGGCGAGGCGATGCAGGCCAGCCGAGTCCTCCGTCGCGAACGGCCCGGCAGACCAAACCTGGCGACCGCCGCCCATCGAGTGCTTCCCCAGAGTCCATGAGGTTCCCATGACCAGGATCGAAATGGCGCTCCTCGCCTTCACTTCATTCAATGCGGTTCGTGTTCTTGCATACTTTCCTCAGATGGCGGCCATTATCCGGGATACGAACGGTGCGACTGCGGTCTCTTATTGGACCTGGAGCCTTTTCGCCGCATCGCATCTTTCCACCGTCGTTTACGCCCTCGTAGCGGTGGGGGACTGGCAGATGGTGACGGTGTTCGCGATCAACGCCGTTTGCTGCATCGTCATCATCCTGCTCACGTTTCACAAGCGTCGCGAGCATCGCAGCCACCACCAACCGGATGGCGATGCGGATCCCGAACGCACTCAGCCCGAGGCCCTCAACCGCTTTCCCACCGCTTGGCGAACGTCGTGAAACCTCGGTGCGCCGCATACAACAACGCTTAGTCCCCGAAGCGCCAGAACCGCACGAAAATTGGGTAATTCCGCAAAGCAAGAACATGCCCGCGAAACCATTCGCCCATGGGGCGCCGATTTGCGCACCCGCCAGCCCGCTTCGGGTAGCGGTGGACGCAACAATCAGGGAGGGGTGCCATGTCAAGCTCGCTTCTTTTGTCGACGGCGATGCTCCAATTCCTGGCGGCCTACACGGTGATCACAATCACGCCTGGGCCGATCGGACTGGCTACCGGCAGCCTCGCCTCGCTGCATGGCTTCGGCAGGACGATCCCGCTGCTGGCGGGCATCGGCGCCGGAACCGCCGTTCTGGCGGTCCTGGTGGCGTTTGGCGCCGTTCACCTTGCTGCCTCCCTGTCGATGCCGACTGTCAAGATCGCAGGGGCGGCAGTCCTTGGCTGGATGGCACTGCGCATCGCCAGAACAGCGCCGCCTGCCACGGACGAAACGCCTCACAAACGGCAGGCCGGCTTGTTCGCCGGAGGGTTTCTCATCAGCTTTCTTTCGCCTGAAGCCGCCACTTTCTTCGCGGTCGCCTTCATGGGGCTGATGCTGCCGATCCAGAACCCGAGCGAGATGCTCCTGGTGGCGGCCGTCGTCGCGATCTTCGACATTGGCTGGTACGGGTTTCTGGCCATTGTCCTTTCGCGTCCGGCCGTGCGCGCTGCCGCAATGCGGCGTCACCGCGTTATCTGCCGGGTGGCGGGTGCCGTGCTCGCCATCCTGGCTGTCGTCACAGCTCTGTCCGCCTTTCAGTCCACCTGAGGAGCTACGCACGGCTATGCCGTCGGTCGGGAAGTTGCGCAGGATGTTTACCATTGGGGAACTGTCACTGAATGGCCACTAAGAGATTCCGGGTCGTTCTTTCAGGCACTTGGCCGAAATGGATTGGCGATACGCAGCCATTCACAGCAGAGTTCATCGGGCCATCCGTCAGCCCGGATGCTTGAAAGTTTCGCCAAACCAGTTCCGCCACTTAGGCTCGCTCTCCGCGGCGCGCTGCTCCGCGTCGTCGCCATAAAGATACAGGGCCATACTGGCATTTGCGCCGCCGTCGGAGCCGTGGGTTCCGATCAGGGCGATGCCGGGAGCAGGCGTATTCAGGCGCAGCATGATAAAGCGCTGCTTGTCGTCCTGCCGCACGCATTCGACTATGCCGGACAATCTCTCCGGCTGTTGCGGGCCCTCCCGCTCCTCGCCGACATTCGCGCCGGCGAGACCGAGCGTCTCGGTGAGCCGCCTCCAAATCGAGAGCTGGTCGGCCTCCGTGCTGGTCATGACGATGAAGCTGGCGGCCTTTTCGCCGGCGAAGTGCGAAAGGTAAACGCGCAGCACCTCGAAAAAGCCGGGCCAGCCGCCCTCGAATCCTTCCAATTGATCGTCCCAATCGTCGGTTGAGGCAAACAGTGAATGGATCATGCGAACAACGCAGCGATCACCCGACCGGCTGGTCACGGTGATCTCTGTTGCGACGGGCGGTGCCCCTTCGCTCCAGTCGCGTTCGACATAGCCGAAACGGAACGGCGGCTCCCAGATCGTCACTTCGCCGGTGGAGGCTCCATTTGGGCCGAAGTCGAAATGAAGCGCGCCGCCGACATGTTCTTCGATCCTGGTTTTTGTGAACCAGGCAGTGTTACCGGGACCTGTCGCCATTGCCCGCCACACCTGCTCGGGTGTCCCGGGCGCAATGAACTCCATCTCGACCCAGCGTTTGCCGGTTTCGTCTTTCTTGATTGGCATGGGAAACTCCTTTTCAGGGTTTGGCGTCGCCAGGGGCGGGATAGGACGCCACCACGAGCCGATGCGGCCGCCCGCCCAGCGCACTCTCGTCGTGATAACGAGCCGCGAGCGCAGCTACGGCCTTGGTGAGGTCGGCAGTGAAAGCCGCGCGATCGGCGGGCGATCTGAACCGGATCACCGTGTCGATCGAAAGCGTCGCGAGACGCTTGTCGCTTTGGCGGGCGGTCCGCCACAAGCCACCGACTTCGCGAATGATACGCGCCGCCAAGGCGATGAGATAACTGGCCGAAAGACGATCGTTGGTGCGTTCCGGATCGACCGCAATAGGACCCAACGCCGCCGGTGAGACGACATACGAAGCTGCGGTTGCGACCATCAGGCGTTCGGTCAGGCCGCCCCATTGACGTTCCTCAGCCGGCTCGACCAGCTTGCAGTCTTCCAGCGCCCGCAAATGATAGTTCACTCTCTGCCGCGTGAGGCCGAGCCGACCAGCAAGCGAGGCGGCCGACGCAGGTGCCGCAAGCTCCTGGAGTAGGAGGGTTTTCATCGGATCCAGGGCCAGCGCTGCCGCTGCCGGCAGCTCAATGACGTCGAGCTCAAGCATTCTCTTTTGTTGCATTGACAAAATATTTTGTCAATGCCGTGGCGACGAACGGTCAAGAGGCAGCTATGGCGCGTATTGCCTTGTCAGCAGCGCGCTCGATCCATGAAGGATGAAGGCGGACAGAGCGACCTGAGACACCGAGTCGGGCTTAGCGCCTTGGCGCCGCCCAGCCTAATCCCGCAGCAGATCGAACATCAGTTTGAAGAAGCGGTCCGCATCGACTTCGTGCGCAATGCGCGCATTGTCCTTTTCGCCACGCTCGCCCCAAAAATCGGCAACGGTCGCGCCGAATGCGTAGGTGCCCGACAGATTGACGCCGATGTGAGCGGGGCGCGTGCGCACCAGCGTCGGGTCGATAGCCAGCGCCAGCACCAGAGGATCGTGCATCGCCCCACCGACGCCCATCGAATTGCGGTGCAGCTTCTCGTAGAACAGCAGCCAGTCGTTGACGAGCCGGCCGAGCGGCGTGTCGATCGTCGCGAGCTCGGCATATTGCGGCGCCTCGATCAGCACCTGCATGGTGACATCGAGGCCGACCATCAGGATCGGCACACTACTGTCCAGGACGATCTTCAGCGCCTCCGGGTCGCAGAAGGCATTGAACTCGGTCGGCGTGATGATCTCGCTCTTGCGGTAGAACACGCCGCCCATCCAGATCAGTTCCTTGATCTTGGGCAGCACGTCGCGATGCTTGAGGATCAGAAGGCCGATATTGGTCAGCGGTCCGGTGGCGACGAGCAGGATCGGCTCGGGCGCGGCGCGCAATGTGTCGGCGAGGAAATCGACCGCATGCTGCTTGACCGGTTTGATCGTCGCCTGCGGCAGATAGGGCGAGCCTTCCAGACCGCTTGGCCCGTCGGCGGTGCCGAGCACCAAGGGCCGCGCCAATGGACGATGGCAGCCCTGCGCCACCGGCACGTCGCCGGCGCCGATGAATTCGAGGATCCGCAGCGCGTTGGCGGTTGTCTTTTCGACTTCGGCATTGCCGCAGGTCGTGGTGACGCCGAGCAGTTTGATGGCCGGTGAGCGATGCGCCATGACCAGCGCGATGGCGTCATCGTGACCCGGGTCGCAATCGAACAGGATGGGAGTTGCAGTGGTCATCGTATCGTCCCTCACGCCGCCCGCTCGTACTGCGCGACAGTCTGTTTGAACATGTCGAGGAAGCGCCGCCCGTCGAGGTCGGTGCAGATGCGGGTGGTCTTCGGTCCGCCGCCGGGCAGCAATTGCCGGCCGCGATAGGCAACGGTCTGTCCGCGCGCTATACGCCCGTCCAGCACGACGTCGACGAAAAGCGGCTCGGTCGTCGTGGCAAGGCCTGGATCGAAAGCCAGCGCCACGGTGATCACGTCGTCCATCGGGAACCCGACAAGGTCGAAGAATTCGCGCCAGATGTCGATGTAGATCGGAAAGCTGTCGGCGATCATTTCGAGAACGGGATTGTCCATGGCGCCAGCCTGCATGTCCGCGAGGTCGTCGCGCGTCAGCATCGAGGCGGCGACGCGGTTGTCCTCGCAGATGTCGAGCGGCACGAGGATCTTGTCGACATCGGCGTTCAGCACGATGCGCGAGGCCTCCGGGTCGGCCCAGATGTTGTATTCTGACAGCGGCGTGATGTTGCCGGGCGTTTGAAAATTGCCGCCGAGCACCAGCAGGCGCTTGAGCGCCTCCGTCAGGCGGGGCTCCTGCAGCAACGCCATCGCTGCATTGGTCAGCGGACCTGTCGTCACCAGCGTGATCTCGCCGGGATTTGCCATCACCGTTTCGATGATGAAGTCGACCGCGTGCCCAGGCGTTGCCTGGCGCGACGGGGTTGACGCCGGCGGGTTGAATTTCTTCAGGCGGTCGCCGAAGCGGGCGACGAGCCGCTTTTCGAAATGGACCGGCGCTTCCATGTCGGCCTTGGCGTTGCCGACGATCGGCCGCCATGCCCCGGCGTGAACCGGGATATCGTCGCGTCCGGCAAGCGCCAGCGTGTTGAGGACGACATTGGTGACCTGCTCGATCGGCCCGGCAGCACCGGTCACGGTGGTCACCCCTTCGAGCCGAAGATTTGGATTGGCCGCGGCAAACAGCACGGCGAGAATGTCGTCGCCTGCAGAATCCACGTCGAGGATTATGCGTTCCATGGATGGTTCCTTCATGAGGGATGTTTGCCGTCAGGCCCGGGATTCTTATCCACCGACAGCAGCCTTTGCATCGAAGCCAGCGTCTCCATGATGATCCTTGGCCGCGCCCGGTAGGAGAGGGCGAACAGCGCCGTGAGCGCGACGACATAAGGAACTGTGAGAACCAGGTAGGACGGAAAGCCGAACGTCTGCAGGCGCAGCGAAAAGGCATCGGCGAAGCCGAACAGCAGGCAGCCGGCCAGCACCTTGAGCGGATCGCCGTTGGAGAAGATCAGGATTGCGACCGCCATGAAGCCGCGGCCCGACGACATATTCTCGGTGAACATGGTGATGTAGCCGAGCGACAGATGCGCGCCGGCCAGCCCCGCCAGCAATCCGCACAGCAGCGACGCGATATAGCGGACGCGCGTGATCGAAATGCCGAGCGCCTCGGCGGCCTCGGGTTTCTCGCCGACGACGCGGATGTAAAGCCCGAGGCGGGTGCGGTTGTAGAACAGCACCAGCAGCGGCACCGCGATGAAGGCGACATAGACGATCGGCGTGAAGCCGGAGATCAGCGATACCCATGAACCGAGAAGGTCGCGGGCGCCGGGTATCTGGATTTTCGGCAGGCCGACGATACCTTGACCGACGATGGAGCCTCGCGTGCCGAAGATCGCCTTCATCAGCGAGATCGTCATGCCGCCGGCAAGGATGTTGAGCGCCAGCCCGACGACCACTTCATTGGCGCGGAAACTCACCACCAGAACCGCAAAAACCAGGGCAAAGGCGAGCGCTGCCACTACGCCGCAGGCGACCCCCAGCAGCGCGGAACCCGTCCAGATCGAGCCGAGGACGGCGAAGAAGGCGCCTGCCAGCATCTGCCCTTCGAGGCCGATGTTGAAAATACCGGCCTTGGTGGTGAACGAGCCGCCGAGCGCGACCAGGAGAATGGGCGCGGTGGTGCGAAGCGTCGCGGCGATCAGTGCGACATTGACGAGCTTGTCTAGAATTTCCATCGCCGCTCCCCAGCCTGGCTGTCGCCGCGGCGCCTGACCAGAACCTGCGCCGAGACGCTGAGTATGATCAGCGCCTGGATCACGGTTATGATCTCGCGCGACGCGCCAGTGTCGACCTCGAGCAGCAGCGATCCGTTGCGCAAGGCGCCGAAGAACAGCGCGGTGAAGATGGTGGCGACCGGCGAGCCATTGGCGAGTAGAGCAGCAATCAGGCCGTCGAAGCCGAAACCGGGAGCAAAACCTTCCATGAAGCGGTGATGGACGCCGAGCGTCTCGACGCCACCGGCCAGTCCGCCAATGGCGCCCGAAAGCAGCAGGACGACAAAGCCCTGCCGTTTCACGTTGATGCCGCCATATTCAGCGAATTTCGGCGCCGAGCCGACCATCGTCACGCCATAGCCCCAGCTGGTATAGCGGAAGACAAGTGCCGCGCCGATCGCCAGCACCAGACCGATGACCAGGCCCCAGTTCAGCCGCGAGAAGTCAAAGATCCCGGGCAGATAGGCTGTCGGCAGGATCGGCGGCGTCTCCGACCAGCCACCCGGCCGCTTGAACAGGAAGATGGTGAAATAGGAGGTGAGGAGCACCGCGACGTAATTCGACAGGATCGTTGAGACGACTTCGTTGGTGTTGTAGCGGGCGCGGAAATAGGCGGGGATGGCGACCCAGGCAGCACCCGCCACGACCGCGAGCGCCAGCGCTGCCAGCATGTGAATGCCCGCGGGCAGCGGAAAGGCGAAGCCGACCCATGCGGCAGCAAAGCCGCCGAGGAAAAGCTGGCCTTCGATGCCGACGTTGAACATGCCGCCCCGCAGGCCGACGCAGGCAGCGATGCCGCAGATCAGGATCGGCGTCGTCTGCAGCAAGGTGCCGGCAATCTTTGCCTGGTCGCCGAAGGCACCACGCAACAGCGTCATGAAGACACGGACAGGGCTTTCGCCGACCATGAGGATGATGATCGCGCCCATGAGCAGCGCTACGGCGACGGCTATGATCTGGCCGGAAACGGCACGCAAGCTGTCGTTCATCATGAAGACTCCGGCATCATGCAGTTTCCGCGGCGAATTCCGGCACGGCCACGCCTGCCATCATCATGCCGATGCGGTCCTCGTCGGCATCGTCGCCGGCGACCTCGCCCATGATCCGCCCGTTGAACATCACCAGGATGCGATCGGCAAGGGCGGCAAGTTCGTCGAGCTGCACGGAAATCAGCAGGATGGCGCGGCCGGCGGCGCGTTGGCGCATGATCTCGCCATGAATGGCTTCCTGCGCTCCGATGTCGACACCGCGCGTCGGCTGATCGATCAGCAGGAAGTCGGCGCCGTTGGTGAATTCGCGCGCCAGAACGACCTTCTGGATGTTGCCGCCCGAAAGCCGCTTGACGGCATCGCCTGATCCTTGTGCGCGAATATCGAAATCCCTGATCAGCTTGGAGGCGTTTTGGCCGATGGCGTTCCAGTGGAGCAGGCCACTGCTGCTCCACGGCGCGCGATGCTGGCGGCCCATCAGCATGTTTGCCGCAATCGAAGCATTGCGATCGACTCCGCGGACCATTCGATCGCCCGGAACATGCGCCAAGCCGGCCTCGCGAATTTCGGCGGGCGAGAGGGTGGCGAGGTTGCGGCCCTTCAGCTGGGCTACGCCATGGCTTGCCGGCCGCAGGCCCGAAAGCACCTCCGCCAGCTCCGTCTGGCCATTGCCCGCGACGCCGGCGATCCCCACCACCTCGCCGGAACGGACCTTGAAGCTGACGTTGCGCACCGCCGGCAGGCGGCGGTCGTCACGAGCCCAAAGTTCTTTGACCTCGAGGACCACCTCGCCGTGCTGCGGTTCGCGCGGACGGCGATCGAAGCTGACCTCGCGGCCGACCATCATGCGCACCAGTTCGTCCTTGCTGAGCTCAACTGTTGGGCGCGTCGCCACCCTCCTGCCGTTGCGCAGCACCGTCACGGTGTCCGAGACCTCCATCACCTCTTCCAGGTGGTGTGAGATGAAGATCACCGTCATGCCATCCGCCACGAAGCTGCGCAGCGTCTGGAACAGCTCACGGCTCTCCTGTGGCGTCAGCACCGCGGTTGGCTCGTCGAGAATGATGGTGCGCGCGCCGCGCACCAGCACCTTCAGGATCTCGATGCGTTGCTCTATGCCGACCGAGAGCAGTCCGACGCGCTCGGTCGGATCGACCCGCAGCCCGAAACGCTCCGACAGTTCGCGCGTGCGCGCAATCTGCGCGGCGTGATCGATCAGCCCATGGCGGCGGATCTCCATGCCGAGAAAAACATTGTCGGCAACCGAGAGCGAGGGAACTAGCTTGAAATGCTGATGCACCATGCCGAGACCGGCCTTGATGGCGACGGCCGGGTCGGCGACCACCGTCTCCTCGTCGTTCAGTCGGATTGAGCCTTCGTCGGGTTGCAGGAGGCCGAACAGGATGTTCATCAGTGTTGTCTTGCCGGCGCCGTTCTCGCCGATGATGGCGTGGATTTCGCCCCTGCGCACGGCAAGGTCGATGCCGTCATTGGCAACGAAGGCGCCAAAACGTTTGGTGATGCCCGTCAACGCGACGGCCATCCCAGCGACATTGGGGCCGGCAACATTGGCGCCGGCAGCATTGTTGCCGGCATTGTGAAGGGTCGGCGACCCCGGCACGTTCGACACCTTGCTTCTCGCAAATTGGACGCTGATCCGTCGCGGCAAGCCGCAGCGGATCAGCGTAGCGCTTTCCTGGGAGGATGCGCTGTTGTTGTTCCTACTTCGCCTTGGCAATCTCGATCTTGCCGTCGAGAATGGCTTTCTTGATCTCGTCCAGCTTCGTCGTCACGTCCGCCGGGATCGTCGGGGCGATATCGTCGCAGACCTTGACCTCGACGCCGCCCGAAGCCAGGTCGAAGGTGTGGGTGCCGGCGGTGACCTTGCGGCCCTCGACTTCGTCCTTGATCAGCGTGTAGACGGCGATGTCGCCGCGCTTCAGCATGCTTGCAAGCACGTTCCCGGGGGCCGTGCCGCACATGTCGATGTCGACGCCGATCGAGTATTTGTCGACCGCAGCACTTGCCTGCATCACGCCTTCGCCTGTCGGGCCGGCGACGTTGTAGACGATGTCGGCGCCCTGGCCGTAAAGCGCCTGGGCAAGTTCGCTGCCCTTCGCCGGATCGTCGAAGGTTCCGGCGAAGACGGAGTTCACCTTGACGTCGGGCGCGGCATATTTCGCGCCTTGCTCGTAGCCGCCGAGGAAGTTGCGGATCACGGGGATATCACGGCCGCCGACGAAGCCGATCGCCATGCCGTCGCCGATCTTGGGGAATTCGCTGCCCTTGGCCTCGATCATGCCGGCGAGCGCGCCGGCGACGAAGGATCCCTGCTCTTCCGCGAAATTGGCATAGATCATGTTGGGGTCGTCGAGCACGCCGTCGATAAATACGAAGCGCTGGTCGGGATAGGCTTTGCTGACCTTCTGCAACGAGTCCACCAGCTCCCAGCCCATCACGAAGATGAGGTCATACTGCTTGGCCTTGGCCAGGTTCTCGAACTGCTCCTCGTAGTCGAGCGCGCGATTGCCGGTGTCGACCAGCTTGAGGTCGATGCCGAAGTCGGTCTTGGCCTTGTTGAGGCCGTTGACGATGGAGACACCGAAGCCTTGTGCAAAATACCCCGAGATGGCGGCCACGGACACCTTGTCCTGTGCCGCGGCGGATCCGAACGACATGGCAAGCATCGTGCCGGCCATGAACAAACTTTTGAGCGCCCTTTTCATGTCATTCCCCTTCAGCTTTTTCAGCTTTTGAAGCCATGCCTTGACCACCCGCTTGTATGCCGAGACAACGGCTATTTCGTTGATGGTCATATGAGTTTATGAGCGGCCCCGCAGGCTGTCAATCGTCATCCGGTGCAGTTTCGTCGTGCCTTTTCTCGTCCCCTCCATGTCGAAGCTTGACAAATCCCGGCAAGGGATAATTGTTGGTACTCTAACGAGTTTGCGTGAACGACGAAATAAGGAGCGGACAATGCCGGCTGTGGTCGTCAGGAAATTTCTGGTTCAGGTCGAGGAGATCTTCCATGAGGGCGGGCCACCTGCGACACGCCCGCTCAAGCGCGGTGCGATCGTCGCTATTATCGCCAATCCTTTTGCCGGGCGGTATGTCGAGGAAATCACCGGCTTCATGGACGATCTGAAGCCGCTCGGTCTCGACATGGCGCGACGCTTGATCGATGCCATCGGCGACGGCGCCTCGGCAATCGAAGGCTATGGCAAGGGCGCCATCGTCGGTGCTGCCGGTGAGCTCGAACACGGTGCGCTCTGGCATAACCCCGGGGGCTACGCGATGCGAGAGTTGCTCGGAAACGCGAGGGCAATCGTGCCTTCGACCAAGAAGGTCGGCGGCCCCGGAACCCGGATCGACATTCCGATCACGCACATCAATGCCTCTTACGTGCGCAGCCATTTCGATGCGATCGAGGTCGGTATCACCGATGCGCCCCGCGCAGACGAGATGGCGGTCATCCTGGCGATGACGACAGGCGCGCGCGTTCATGCGCGGGTGGGCGGCCTTGCCGCCGCTGACATCAAGGGTGAGGACGGATTGAGATGAGCGCAGAAATCCGCCGGATCATCACCATCGTCGAGGAAACCCTGATCGAGGGCGGGCGTCCCGTCGATCCACCGACCCGCCGCGCGGCGGCCGTAGCCGTGATCCGCAACCCCTATGCCGGGACCTATGTCGAAGATCTGTCGATGCTGAGCGACATCGGCGAAGCGCTGGGCGACGTCCTGCCGAAGCGCGCGGTCGCCGCTCTCGGCATTCCCGGCGACCGGATCGAAAGCTTCGGCAAGGCAGCCGCCGTCGGCGCCGACGGCGAACTCGAGCATGCCGCCGCCATCCTTCATCCCAAGCTCGGCGCCCCGTTTCGCGGTGTGCTCGGCAAGGGTGCCGCGCTCATTCCCTCGTCGAAGAAACGTGGCGGTCTCGGCGTGCCGCTCGACATTCCGCTCGGCCACAAGGATGCGGCACGGGTGCGCAGCCATTTCGACGGCATGGAGGTTCGCATTCCCGATGCGCCACGTGCCGACGAGATCGTCGTCGCCATCGCGGTGACCGATTCCGGCAGGCCGCATCCGCGCGTTGGCGGGCTGACCAAGGACAAGATCATTGGCAAGGATGGCGTCAGCTAAACGTCGCTATCCCTGAATAACTTCAGGAACCCTTATTGCCGGCGGGGTGTTGCGGCTTCGACGGGTCTGTACCACGCCGTCGATGACGACCATTCCGATTCCCGGAAGGTTCCCCTGCGCCACGCTGTCGAGCATCCCGTCTCCGGCGCCGCCGATCGCCTGGTCGATGAAGATCAGGTCGGCGGCGCGGCCGACTTCGATCATGCCGCGATCATGCAATCCGCGGACGCGCGCCGTGTTGCCGCTGGCAAAGCAGAACGCCACTTCCGGCGCGACGCCGCCCAGCGAAGCCAGCATGGTGAGGATCCGCAGGATGCCGAGCGGCTGCACGCCGGATCCGGCCGGGCTGTCGGTGCCGACGATGATGCGGGAAAGTTCGCCGCGCTGCCTGGCGAGGTCGAGCACGAACAGTCCGGTCCGTAGATTGCCGTTGTGGACGATTTCCAGCGCCCGCGAGCCATTCTCGCAGATCTGCCGGATTTCCGCTTCGGGCAGTGCCGTCGGGCCGCCATTGACGTGCGCGACAATGTCGGCGTCGACCTCCAGCACGACCTCCGCACCGATGCGGCCGGAGCCGGGCAGAGACGGGCCGCCGGTGTGGGTCATCGAGGTCATGCCGTATTTACGCGCCCACGCGACCATCTGCCGGCCGGTCGGCCCGTCCTTGACGCCGCCGAGGCCGACCTCGCCGACGAGCGTCACGCCGGCTTCGGCGAGAGTGCGGAAATCCTCCTCGACCAGGCCGGGTTCCAGGATCGGCGCGCCGGCCAGTATCTTCATGCCGCTCGGGCGAAAATTGGAAAAGGTCCTCTGCGCCGCGATGGCCAGCGCCTTCAAGCCAACCAGATCGCGCGGACGGCCCGGCGTGTGGACCTCTCCCGCGGAGATCATGGTGGTGACCCCGCCATGCACAGTCGAATCCATCCAGCCGATCTGGTTCTGCCGCGGCGTCCAGTCGCCGGCCACCGGATGGACGTGATTGTCGATGAGGCCCGGAGCGACCGCGCAGCCCATTGCGTCGATCACAACGCCGGCAGCACTGGTATCAAGCGCGCCGGCTTTGCCGATCGCGGTGATCTTGCCGTCGACCGCGACGATCGTGTCGGCGTCGAGGATCGGACGGCCGAGATCGCCTGAGAGGACAAGGCCGATGTTGCGCACGACAAGCGTGTTGGATTTCGGGTCGAGCGACATCGGCACCTCGTCTGTTATCTCAGGGGAATGTTTCGGGACGCGCGTTATTTCCCGCCGTCGCCATTCGATGGATCGTCGTCATTGATGCGGTTGAGCAGGCGAAGCAGCGTCGCCTGTTCGGCGGGCGAAAGCGGCGACAGAAATCGCCGCCCGACTTCGACGCTGCGCTCAA
Organism: Mesorhizobium robiniae; assembly: GCF_040545535.1. Lineage (NCBI taxonomy): Bacteria > Pseudomonadati > Pseudomonadota > Alphaproteobacteria > Hyphomicrobiales > Phyllobacteriaceae > Mesorhizobium > Mesorhizobium robiniae. The sequence continues at coordinate 216,529 of NZ_JBEPMC010000002.1, read as the reverse complement.
GCCGGTCGAGTGTGTATCTGGTGCCCTTGTCGGTCAGCGCGATCATCGACAGGCGCTGGTCCGTATCGGAAGCGCTGCGGGTGATTAGTCCGTTCTTGAGAAGTTTGCGAACGACGATGCTGATGGTCGAGGGGTCCATCGCGGTCAGCCGTCCCAAATGGTTCTGCGAGACCTCGCCATGCTTGAGTATGGTGGCGAGGGCGGCGAATTGCGTCGGTGAAAGATCCTCGCCGGCCATGACTTGCTGGAAGCGCAGCGTTGCGCGCTGGTGTGCCCGGCGGATCACGTGCGCCGGATGACGGTCCAGCTCGTAGCCGGTCTTGGCATATCGCTGCAGCACTTGTTCGCGGCTCAGCGGCTTGGAACTGTCGCCCGGCCCTTTGGGTGCCGCACTTTCGGGTTGCGATTCGATGTCAGTCGTCACGCCGGGACTCCTCTGGTCGCTATCTCGGATGCCGCAGGCTCGAAAAAGCTCAAGCCGCAACACTCGCCGGTTGAAGCGACGTCCCGTCGCGAAGGGCTGCGACGACGCTTGCCGAATCGCTGACCACGCCGAAATGCGTCGCTATGTCGTAGAGCGAACTCTCCTGCTCGCGCGGTCCCGTCGCCGCACAGCAATCGCTTGGCACCACCACTTCATAACCCTGGAAAAAGGCATCATGGACGGTCGAGCGCACGCAGATGTTGGTGACCACGCCGAAGATTACCAATTGCTCGACCTGCATATCCTTAAGCGTCAGGTCGAGATCGGTTTGAAAAAATGCCGAATAACGCCGCTTGATCACATGGATTTCATCGTCGCGGGCACCGAGATCCTCGATGATCTCCGGCCCCCAGCTGCCCTCGACGCAATGCGGCGTTCGCTTCAGCCATTCGCGCTCGCGGCGCATGCCGACCCGGTGGGCATCGTGAACCCAGATCACCGGCACACCGCTGGCGCGTGCCGCCTCGATGACGGTCAATTGCGGTGCAACCAGCGTCTCGTATCCCGGCAGCACCATGGCGCCGCCGGGTTTGCAAAATTCATTGACCATGTCGATGACGATAATTGCTGTGCGTTGCGGATCGAGGCGCATCGCGTCATCGTGCCGATGTGAGGAAAAACTGTCCACGGGCATGGCGAGCTCCTTTGGTCGATCGTTGATACTCATACAAAAAACCGTCGCAGATGCCAAGTCAATCCCGATAGGGACAAAGGCTGGTCGCCGAGAGTGCGCAGGCCCACCGACAAAGGTCTGCGCCGTTTTCCGATGCGAAATGACCATTGACAAGGTTCCGCAATCGGGTGTTCGATTTGTATGACCATCAACGATATTAAATTCGCTGAATCTGCTGCGCCGAGGGCTGAGACATGAAGACGATCGTCACCGGATCCAGCGGTCTGCTTGGCCGTCATGTGGCTGCGGCGCTCGTCGCTGCCGGCCATGATGTGCTGGGCATTGATGCCGTAGCGCCGGGTGACGTGGCATGGCGGCATGCGACCGCCGACCTGACGGACCTGGGATCGGCGCTGCAGCTGGTGCGCGATTGCGACGCGGTGGTGCATGTCGCGGCCATCCCGCGCCCGACCGGACGAGCCGGCGGCGAAGTGTTCAAGACCAATATCGCGACCGCCTACAATGTCGTCGAGGCAACTGTCATGGCTGGCGCCACGCGCTTCGTCTATGCCTCGTCCTTCAGCGTTTTTGGCTATCCTTTCTTCGAGAAGCCGGTGCGCCCATCCTACCTGCCGGTCGATATGGACCACCCGGTCGGTGCGCAGGATCCATACGGCCTGTCGAAATGGCTCGGCGAGGAGATCGTCGACGCTGCGGTGCGCCGCGGCGCGTTCTCGGCTGTCAGCATTCGTATGCCATGGATCCAGACCCCGGCCAGCTTTTTCGCGGGCGTCGGCCCGCGCCGCGCCACCGCCGACAGCGCCCGCGACCTGTGGAGCTATCTCGACGCGCGTGACGCTGGGCAGGGCTTCCTGCAGGCCCTTGAATGGCAAGGCGACGGTCATCTCCGCGTTCTGCTGAGCGCAGCCGACACCTTCATGGAAGAGGAAACCGAGCCGCTCGTGCGCCGCGTCTACCCGGATGCCGTATTGTCGCGGCCTATCGCCGGCTACGGCGCCGTGCTCGATACGAGCCATGCGCGCGAAACGATCGGCTTCGAGCCAAGCCATTCGTGGCGCTCATACCCAAAGCCGGAGTCTGGCAAATGAAGCGATTCGACGAAAAGAGCGTGCTCGTCACCGGTGGCGCAGGCGCGATCGGCAGTGCGGCGGTAAGGCGCTTCCTCGATGAGGGGGCAAAGGTCGCGATTGTCGACCGCAATGGCGCCGCGGCGCAAACTTTGGCCCGGTCGCTCGGGGAGAACACCATTGCCATCGAAGCTGATGTCACCGACGAGGCAGATGTGCGGCGCGCCGTTGCAACGACCGTCGAGACGTTCGGCGGGCTCGACGCCGTGTTCAACAATGCTGGGATTTCCGGCGTCGTCGCTCCGGTTCACGAACTGCCCGTCGACGACTGGGACGCCATCATCCGCATCAATCTGCGCGGCATGTTCCTCGTCTTACAGGCGTCGCTTCGGGCGATGATCGCGGCCGGCAATGGCGGCTCGATCATCAATATGGGCTCGTCCATGGCCGGCTGGGACGTGCTCGCGGGCGGCGCCGGCTATGTCGCCTCAAAACATGGCGTGGTCGGCTTGACGCGGGTCGCGGCCATCGATGCCGCGCCCTATGGCATACGCGTCAACGCCATCTGCCCCGGTGTGATCGAAACGACGCTCGGCGTGCCGGCCAGCGACGGTGATTTCAAGAGCAGCGTGCAGCATTTTGCCGACCGCATCCCGCTGCGCCGCATCGGCCAGCCCGACGACGTCGCGGCCGCCGTCGCCTTCCTGGCTTCCGAAGAGGCCAGACACGTCACCGGCGCGGATTGGCTGATTGATGGCGGCCAGACCTTGCAGAGCTGGGCCAATGCGCCAGCCGGCGGCGCGTTTCCGAAATTCAGTTAGGTCGTCGTCATAAGGCGCCATTTGGCACAACAGCGGCCGTGCTGGCGCCGAGACGATCAATGCCATAACAATCCAACCGCGCCACTCGATGGGCTGGATCACGGAGGACCGGATGGCGACGGGACGTTGTCTCTGCGGCAGTGTGCACTACGAGATCGCGGGCAAGCTTGCTCAGCCGATCGCCTGTCACTGCTCACAATGTTCGCGCACCAGCGGCAACTTTGCCGCCATGGCAGCCTGTAAGTCGGTGGACCTCAGGCTTTCGGCCTCCGAGACCCTGAGTTGGTACCAGTCATCGGAAAATGTCCAACGCGGCTTCTGCTCACGTTGCGGCGGCAATTTGTTCTGGAAGGCCGCGCCGGGCGTGGAAACATATGTCACGGTCGGGACCCTCGATCGGCCGACCGGCCTTCGTCTCGGCGAACACATCTATGTCGGCTCGAAATCCGACTTTTACGATCTGACCGACGGTCTGCCCCAGAAACGCGAGTGGTAGCAAGCGGCTTCGCAACGTCCGTTGGAACGTTATTTGCCTGCCGGTCGTCAAACGCAGCGCTGACTTTCTTCCATTTGCATCGAGATTGGGTCGAGCGTTGCTTTGATCGCGACGACCTGCGTGTCACCGTAAGGGCCTGATCCAAGCCTGAGCAGAAGGAGGTTGACCATGGCCAGGATTGTACCCGTGCTCGATCTCAGCCGTCTTGAGCAGGGCGCGTCGGAGCGCCGGACCTTTCTGTTCGACCTGCGCACGGCGGCCCGCGATGTCGGCTTCTTTTACCTCAGTGGCCATGGAATTTCGACCGTGGAGACCGATGAGGTGCTCGATGCCTCGCGTCGGTTCTTTGCCTTGCCTGAAGCCGACAAGCTGGCCATCGAAATGGTCAAGTCCCCGCAATTCCGCGGCTACACGCGCACCGGTGGCGAACTGACCAGGGGAAAGGCCGATTGGCGCGAACAGCTCGACATCGGCGTCGAGCGTCGAGCCATTCCACAGGGGCGAGGCATTCCTGCCTGGACGCGGCTGCAAGGGCCGAACCAATGGCCTTCGGCCCTGCCGGAACTCGAGCCGGCGCTGCTGGCATGGCAGACCAGGGCGACGGCGGTGGCGATCCGCCTGCTGAAGGCATTCGCGTCGTCGCTCGACCAGGCCGAGGACGCTTTCGATCCGATCTATAGCGGTGAGCCCAACCATCGCATGAAGATCGTGCGCTATCCCGGACGCGACGCAACCGGCGACGACCAAGGCGTCGGCGCGCACAAGGACGGCGGGTTCCTGACGCTCCTGCTTCAGGACGAGAACAAGGGGCTGCAGGTCGAATATAACGGAAGCTGGGTGAATGTGGATCCGATCGCCGGAACGCTGGTGGTCAACATCGGCGAGCTCCTCGAACTGGCGTCGAACGGCTATCTCAGGGCGACGGTGCACCGTGTCGTCACGCCGCCGGCCGGCGTCGAGCGGATCTCAGTTCCGTTCTTCTTCAGCGCCCGGCTCGATGCGACCATCCCGTTGCTCACTCTGCCTGAAGAACTGGCTGCCGAAGCACGCGGACCGGCGAGCGACCCGGACAATCCGCTGTTTCGCGATGTCGGGACCAATGTGCTGAAAAGTCGCCTGCGCTCGCATCCTGACGTGGCGCGTCGGCACTATGCAGATCTCCTCGAGACGAGGACGTCGCCGGTCTGAAGCGTCGGAGCAATAGAACAGAAGTTTTCGTCATTCCGGCTGCTTTGGAATTTTATTCGTCGCCAACGCTCCCAAACAAGTCCAAACAAGTAAAACTGTTCGGCGGTTTCCTCCCATTCCGCTGAACGGTGTTCCCCTCTGAAGGTTGTAACCTTCTTTTGGCCGGGCCGCATTCGCGCCCGGCCTTTTTTCATGCGGTTTCGGCATATCACCTGTCGGTCCTCGAATCGTGAACCTGGGAGCGGGCCTGCCGGCCTTTGCCGTAAGCGATCCATATGCGCCTGCATTCGACACTGCGTCGCGTAGGAGGCCGCAGATGCACGAAAACGCGCGATCGAAAAAACCGGGTGACGTCGCATGACGGCCGACGCCCTGTTGTCGCCGGCAACGCTATCCGGCTTCGTGTTCGGCCTCGGGCTGATCTTTTCCCTTGGTCCACAGAACCTCATGCTGATCCAGGCAGGATTGACGCGCAGCCATCCTTTCGCGGTCGCTTCCACGGGCTACGTCTCGGAGATCGCCCTGGTGACTATGGGGATCGGTGGATTTGGAACGCTGCTGACCGACAATCCGGCGATCTCCGGCATGCTGCAGGCCGCATGCGCCGGATTTCTCGCCTGGTGGGGCGCGCGCACCTTGCTCGCGGTCAACGGGACATCCCACATCGAGACTGTTGCGTCAGGCCGCAAATCCCGATTGCGTGCGATCGGCTCGATGCTTGCCGTCACCTGGCTCAATCCACTGGCCTGGTTCGAGGCGATGTTTCTCGTCGGCGTGCTCTCGTTCAGCTATGGCAGCGAGGAACAGGTGGGGTTCGCTGCCGGGTTCCTCGCGGCCTCCGCGATCAAGTTCTATGGCTGGAGCCTGGCCGGGGTGAGCCTGTCGCGCCGTTTCGACCGGCCGATCTACCGCAAGCGGATGGATGCGGTCGCAGGTCTCGTTCTGATCCTGGCAGCCCTTCTCCTGGCGGCAAACATCCTGAACGGGGCTTGAGCTGACCGCCAGACCTTTCGCGAGACAGCGCCGTACATCGCCTTCAGCGCGTGTGCCGCACGAGATAGGGTTCGACCAGGGCGCGTATTTCCGCTGCCGGCGCCGCTTCGCCGGCAGCATCCAGCGCTCTTTCATAACGTGCATACTCGTCGACCGCGGCTTCAAAATCACGGCGTGCCAGCCGCTCCTTGATCAGCGCCTTGCAGACCGGTCCGGCATCCGGATAAAGGTCTAACGTCCTCATATAAATCGAGTGCGCTTCATGGGCGTTGCCGGTCGCCTCGAGCCGCTGGCCGACCCGCAATCCGAAATCGATCAGGTCGCGGCGGACTTTTTCGGCGGCAGCGAACGACCAGAAACTGGTTCGCTCGTGCAGAAACAGCGGACCGGGAAATGCGCGGAAGAGCGCCTCGGCGTCCGGGCGCAGTCCGGCCGCGTCGCCATTGGCGGTCGTGACGGCCTTTAGCCGTGCATCCCAGTCGGCAAGGTCGACCCAGACCTTGTCCGACGCGAGGCGAAGCTTGCCTTCGCGCTGCGCGATGAGATCGGTCCGCCCGAGCAGCTTACGCAGCCGATGCAGCGCCTGCTCGCAGGCCGCCCGCGCCTGATCGCCGTCGAGGTCGGGCCACAGCCAGTCCTGAAGCGTCTCCAGCGAGCAGGTGTTGTCTTTCGAGATCGCCAGCACTCGGAGGATGTCGAGGGCCTTCGTCGGTGGCTTGGCGCCGAGATGGAGAGGCTTTCCATCGAGTTCGAGCCGAAAGCCTCCGAGAACGTGGACCTTGAGCGGCCATGGCCAGGCCGCGGGTCGCCGCTGCGGTGCGTCCAGCCGCCGTTCCTGAATCAGCGACCGGCAAAGTTTCGGTTCGATGCCGCGGTCCAGCGCGTCGCCAAGCAGTTCGGCGAGCAAATCAGGAACGTTGAGGAGCACCATTGGCCAGCTGACGTCGCGGATCGCTTCGATAAAGGCCTTCAGCCGGTCGCCATAGTGCGGGCTCTGGTCCCACAGGTTCTCCAGCGCGACTGCTGCCAGAATGCATATCTCGGTCCGTTTGCGGGCGCCGCCGTTCAGTCGCGGCAGCAGATCGCGGAGAAAAGTGGCGGCTTCGCGCGGCTTCCTATCGGCCAGCAGCACTTGGAACTTTGTGATATAGTGCGCCCAGCGCTCGACCATCGGCTCGTTGGCGGCCTCGCTCGCCGCCATGAAGCGCTCGCAATCCTGATAGGCGGCCGCGAAATCGCCCTGCCTGGCATGAAGCGTAGCGTAGCAATTGGCGACGACAGCGACCTGCGTGCTGAAACGGCTGTCGGCGGTCTCGGCCAGACGCTCGACCACTTGGTGGAACTCGGCAAAGTCGTTGCGGAACTTCATCTGCATCTGAAGATGGTAGAGGCCGCCAAACTCCACGCCCTTGAGCGACTCGCGCTCACCGATGGCGATTGCCTCCCGCAACGCCGCTTCGGCCGAAGGATAGGGAAAACCCCGCCTCTTGTATGGGAAATACCGGCCGCTCTTGGCCCCAAACTCGACCAGCCACATGCCGAGGACCCAAGGCGACACCTCCTTGTCGCTCAAATCCTCGACAACGCTGTCGACGGCCTTCGTGAACAGATCGGCCCGCATGGTCGATACCGAATGCTCGATCAGGGATTCGCTGGCAAGCAGCCGCAAGCTACTTGGATCGTGCTCGGGATTCCGGGTCAACCGCTCCAGAAGTTCGGTTTCCAGCGCTTGTCCGGCCGGGCTGTTGCCATAGTAGTCGTCGCCGAAGTTCAGCGCCCGCACCATGCCGATGCGCACCAGCATCGCTTCCTTTGAGGGCAGTTCCGGCAGGCCGCGCTCGATGATTTCGAATGCCCGGCGGGTCCAGGCCGAAAGACCCTCATAGGTTCGCCAGCTATCGGACTTGACCAGCACCGCGCGCGACACCGTGAGGCAAAGCCCGCGCTGATCGTCGGCCTCGCCAAAGGCGCGCCATGCCTTCGATAGCCAGTGCTCTGCCGCGGCGTCGTCCGGCATGTGGGCCACGCCCAGCCAATAGAAATGCCAGCCGTTCAGGACAGTTTGCGGCAACCGGCCGACCCATTCGATGAAGGTTGTCCGATGTCCCTGCGCCAGCACGGCCTCTGCCCGGCTCAGCATGAGCTCGCTCGCCCGCTCCCAGTCCTCTGCCTGCAAGGCCAGGTGTATGGCTTCGTCATAACGATCGGCGTCCGCGAGGACCTTTGCCGCCCTTTGTTTGAGCGATTTCTGTTCATCCGCCGAGATACGCTGTGCGAAGCGTCGGTCGAGGAAGTCTCGCAAGAGGTCGTGCAGGTGGAAGACGTCGCGGCTGTTTTCCGTCCGGGTGACCATTAGTTGCCGCTTGTAGAGCCTGTCGAGCAGCTTTCCCGCTTCGCCCGACCCGATCATTACGTCTGCCAGTTCGGCGCTGATTTCGGGCAGGAGATTGAGTTTCAGCAGCATGTCCTGATCGGCGGCTGGAAGGGAAAGGAAGAAATGTCGGCCGAGGGCGTCCGACAACGCGTTCTGGCCGCCGGGTGCTGCCCCGTTCGTGTCGTCGGGTCCGACCGCCGAGCCGTGATCGGCGAGGAGAGCCAGCCCGATCGCCCAGCCGCGTGCCGCTTCGACGTCCACTGAAACGGCGCCGTTCTTGGAACGCAGCTTGATGAAATCGCGCGCTTCCGATGTCGAGAATTCGAGCGCTCGTCGATCGACAATGGCCATTTGGCCCTTGAGAACCAGGTCGCCCAGCTCCTCCTGAGGCAGCGTGCGCGAGACGCAGATGCAGCGGACCGTCTCAGGAAGTTCATGGAACATCACGGAAAGCACCGCCCGGAATTCGGGCGTGTCGGCGTCGTGCAAATCGTCGAGGACCAGGATGGTGCCGGGCCTTAGCCGCGTGAAATAGGCTCTGAAGAAGCGCCTGGCGAACTCCTTCGGCTGCTCGGCATATTCGACGCCGAAAACCGGCATGCTTCCGACCGCAGGCGAGGCGATCGACTGCCCCAGATATTGAAAGAAGCGCGCAATATCTTGGTCGCCCTCATCGATGCGGAACCACACATGCGGTGCCTCGACGCTTTCGAGGTAGTCGATGACCGCTGTCGTCTTGCCGTAGCCGGCCGGCGCGGCCACCCAGCACACGCCCGATCGTGATTTCAGCTCGATCGCTTCGAGGACGCGGTTCCGCCTCAATATCCTGGCGCTGCGTGGCGCCGCCAGTTTGGCGATTCGGCCTGTGCCCGTGTGCGGGCGTCTCGCATCGGCTTCAATGCTGTCTAGGGGGGTCATGGGGGCTCCCGCTCGACCAATCATAGAGCGTCGGTCGTGCCGCCATGACCGTCCCGCCGCCCAGATTGACCTTAGGGTAGCGTAATCACGCGACAATTCGTAGTGCCTTCGCGGATGAAGCGGCAATGGCCGATTCTGGGGGTGCGGAGCTCGATGTCCGGGCAACCGGAAACCAGGCAGCAGACCGGGCCGAATTGCGAGAGGGAATGCGCGGGCGGTGGATCCCCCAACCCATCTTCGGCCAAATGGGGTAGAATATCGGATCATTGCTATTTTCTCCGATTGGGGAGCTCATGGGCTGCCGGGCAGTCCCTTCCAACTCACGAGCTCATCCTGCCCGCGGCAGCATCCGCGCACATCGGTACGGTCACCTAGTTTCCGAGCAGCCGATCTCCTAGTTTTCGCGGATTTGCCTAGTTTTTAGTCATGCCCAGTGGCTTCGCAGATGAAGCGGCAATGGCCGATTTCGGACTGGGAACCTACCGGAAATCGGAAGCAGACCGGGCCGAATTGCAAGGGGGAGCAGGCGACCGGTGAATCCCGCACTCCATCTTCGACAGTCCGCTCCAGCGGCCCGCGCGCGGATCGTCCGCGCTGCCGCACGCGACCGTGCAGGGCGCGCAGCCGATCGAGAGATAGCCTTTTTCGAGGAGCGGATGTCGGGGGAGATGATAACGGTCGAGATAGGCCTCGATCTGCTGGCGGGTGAAGCGGGCAAGCGGATCGATCTTCAGGCGTCCGTCAGTCTGCTCGAGCGTCGGAACATCCGCGCGAAGCCCGCCATGATATCGCTTGCGACCGGAAATCCAGGCCTTGAAACCGGCCAGGGTATTTTCGAGCGGCAGAACCTTGCGGATGTGGCAGCATCGGTCCGGATCGCGGCGGTGCAGCGATCCAGCGCCGTCGAACACCCGCAAGGCATCCGCCTGAGGCCTGACGACACGCAGATCGGTGAGGCCGAGCAGACGTGTCAGCTGAGCGCGATAGGCGATCGTTTCGGCGAACAGCTTTCCGGTATCGAGTGTGATGACGGGAAGCGAACGGTCGATCGAGGCCGCCATATGCAGCAGCACCGCGGATTCGGCGCCAAACGAGGACACGAGCGCTATGTTTCCACAGAACAGGTCTGTGATAAGCGGCGCCAGCAGCTCGGGTCCATCGAGATGGTTTAGCTCTTCGATGACGGCTTCATACATGGCGGTTCTCCCGATCGAAAACGGTGGTGGCGTGACAAAGCCGGCTCATAGCTTGGCCACGAAATCGAGGATCGCCTCGCGGTCGGCATCCCCAAGGTCGAAGAAGCGGTCGCGCACGATCTGCGCTGTCCCGCCATGGGCAAAGACGGCATCGCGCAGCGTGGTCGCGCGGCCGTCGTGCAGGTAGCGCTGGCGCAGTCGGATTCCGACGAGCGGTGTCGTCCGCCATTCAGCGCCGATGGCATCGCCCTGGACGATCTTGTCATCGAGCGCCGGCCCCATATCGTGCAGCAAAAGGTCAGAGTAGAGCTGGACTTCGCCGTCGACGCCCTCCAGTGCCGGCACATGGCATTTGGCGCAGCCGACCGAGGCGAAAAGCCGTCCGCCATGGCTGCCAAGCATCGCGCTTTGGCTCGATGAAGGTGATGCGGCCCGGAAGGTCGCGGAGAAGGGGATCAGCGCCCCATAGGCCAGGGTCGCCGACAGAGCCGCCCCGACGAGGCCCACGCCGATCAGGCGCCAGGCGCCGCCGGCCTCTCCAAGCCGGCCGACACGGGTGGTGATGCCAAGCGCGATCATCACCATGAGGAACAGGAACTGGTCGATGTCGAGGATGACGCGACGCAGTTGCGGATCGAGGGTTATCTCCGAATTGAGCATCACCACGCCGATGAACGCGACGATGAACCATGGGAACGGGATCGGCGCCGCCTCTTGCGCCTTGTTGCGGCTGCGAAAGACCAGGCTGGCGGCCAGCAGAAGCGGGACGAGCATCAGCACCTTGCTGAGCTTGACCAGCGTAGCGGTATTCAGCGCGTCGTCGGAAATGGCGAAGGAGGCGCCGTAGACCTGCGCCAGCTCGAAAATGCTCGCCCCGACGAACACGCCGTAGAGGCGGTCGTCGAGATGCGGCAGCCATCCGCCCAGGAACATGACCGGATAGGCGAGCAACGCCACGGTGCCGCTCAGCGTGATCAGGGCGATGGCGATGCCGGCACTCTGGTCGCGCGCACGCACGAGCGCGGCCATGGAGAGGATCGCCGCGGCGCCGCAGACGGCGCTGCCGACCGCAACAAGCAGCGCGATCTCGGCGTCGAGCCTGAACAGCTTGCGCGCGATGGCGTAGAGCAGCGTCAGCACCAGGATCAGTTCGATAGCAGCCACGGCGAGCGGCATGAGCCCCAGATCCAGGAACAGCCGCGTCGTGATACGGAAGCCGACCAGCACCACGGCAAGCCGCAGCAGGTAGCGCTTGGTGAAGTCGAGCCCCGGCCGCAAGACGTCTGGACAGGCGAAGCTGCTGCCGATCATGAGCCCGAAGAGCATGGCGACGAGGACCGGGTTGCGCGACAGCGGCTCGCCCAATCCGCCGGCGATCCAGCCGGCCGCAAAGGCAAGTGCCGCAGCAACGATGACGCCAGGCAAGACCGGGCGCATTTTTCCGGGCGCATGGGAGAGCGTCAGCGCGAGGCTCATGGCTTTGCCCCGTCGGGCAGGCGGAGCGTTCGCAGATAGAAGGCGACCGCCTCGATCTGTGCGGACTCGTCTTCGATCGGCAGCGCCCCCGCCTCGCGGCTGACAGTTGCGCTGGCGATGCCGAGTTCGTTTGCGAAAGCGTTCGCCACCATGTCTTCGAGGGTGGCTATATCAGCCTTCCAACCGTATCGGCCGACCCGCGATGCGCCTCGGGCGTCGACGACATGATGCGCGCGGCCTTTGATGCCGTCGCCCTTGCTGATCGCCTGCGCTTCGATGACGCTGTCGGGTATCTCGTCGATCCCAGCGATACCGTAGAGGGCGAGCGGCATGCGCAGCGAAATCACATTGGCTTGGCTTGGCATCGCCGCCGACACGATCCTCATGCCATCACGCAACGCATGGCGTCGGGCGACCGGACTGTTGGGATGATCGATCGGAACCGTGCGCCCAGAGCCCGGATCCATATGGGCTATTCTGCGCGCAAAGTGGCTTTCATCGATGCTCGCACCGCCAGGGCCGGGATGGCAGGCCACGCAGGACGTTGCATTGAACAATGGGCCGAGGCCCATGCGCGGCGTGAAATCGGTCTGGAACGACTTTTTTCCGCGCGCCGCAAGATTGGCGTCGGCGGCAGCGCTCTGCGTCCCCTGCATCGCTGCCGCCGCGCCGTGCTCGTCGAAGGCCCCAACCTCAACGAGCGCCCCTTCGAGGCCCGGAAATCCCGGTACCTCGCCGCCAATCGTTATCCAGATATGCTGCGCGTCCGCCGACGTCGCGATCGCGCGTAGGCGATCGGCTCCCAAGGGGCCGATCCCTGGAACCTCGATCGTCGCGCGGGCGAGAAGCCGGCCGTCCTGGCTCAGACGCAGCAACGAACCGTCGCCGCGATTGGCGACGAACAGATCGGAACCGCCGGCGAGAGTCGTGTGGCTCGAGAATTGCGGATTGGCAATTTCGGGAATGGCAGCGGCGACGTCGACCGGACGGTCGAATTCCGGCAGTGAGATCGTGCGGGTCCTGGCGACCGTGAAATGCCGCCGGTCGTCCTCCAGTTCAAGCAGCACCAGCCGGTCACGGCCGGGATCGGCTACGTAGAGAGCGCGGTCCGGGTTCCATTTGAAGGCAACGCCGATCACGCCGGGATCGTCACCGATGTCTTGGCCGGCGCTCGCTGCGCCCAGGCCGGCGCTCAGCGTGCCCAGGCCGGTGCTTACTGTGCCCGGATCGGCCAAGCCGTCGACGCCATCCTGGACATGGATCTGAACCACGCTCCCATCCGCGGTGACGGCGGCGAACACGGCAAAGCCGCTGCCGTCCGGCGACGGACCGAGAAACGCCGTTCCGAGCGCGCCCGTCTGCATTCCGCCTGATGTCAGCTGGCCACTTGCCCGATAATTCAGCAGCTTGCCAAGCCAGCCGCTGGGCTGTCCTTTCGGCGTCTGCTCGCGATCGGTTTGCCGGCCGGCGAATACGCCGCCGGCCTCGCGGCTTGGTGCGTTGGCAAGTGGCGCACCGTCGGGGTCGACGACCGTGACACTGCCCTCGCCATTAATCCCGTTCGGCGCATTCGCTATCCAGGGTCGTCCGAACGCGTTGTTGATCGAAACATATCGCGGTCCGGACGCAGCGGCGAAGCGCGCGGTTCGCGCCTTGGCATTGTACCGCCGATTGAGAAATCGTTCGCTCTGCGTCGTGTAGAGCTGAACCCTCGCATCTCGGTCGTTGCCGGCGAGGTCTCGCGGAACGATGATGGTGCCAGCAGAATTGCCCGCGCGCGCGTCGATCGACAGGATCGCTCCGGCCTCAAGTGCCGGATCGCCCGGCGGTGCGCCGAAGTTGCTGCCCACGGCAACGAGAACCCTGAGCGGATCGAGCACCCGCCCTTCGCGCGTTGCCATCAGGAATTCCGGATTCCCCGGTATCGGCCCGCCGATATGAAAGCGCCCCACCTCGCGCACGCCGGCCACCTCAGGCAGCCCGACCGCGACGACACGAGCGCTCAGCCGCCAATGGGGGATCTGGTCTCCAGCAAGTGCCGGAGTCGGCAGCAGGCCGAAAAGCATCGCCGCCGTCGCCATATTCCAGAGAAAAGAAAACCCCGACAGAGAAGAAAATCCCGACGGCGCGAACCATCGCCGGGGCCGACGAGTTCCGGCAAAATCAGCTCTGGGTACTGCACTGCCCTTTGGCATGGCGATGTCTCCGGCATCGGCAGTTCTGCACGCATGGTGGTGCTTATCGGCCGAAACTTTGACACGCCCGCGCATACGGATGACTTACGGGTTCCGTCGTGGTTCACAGCAATCGCCATGCTGCGCCGGCATGGCCAGGCATGGCGCCTATGCAAACCCGTTGGCAAAGCCGTATCGTGGCGCATTGAAGTTGCCGCCGAGTGATCGCAATGTCCCGAACCATCAGAACGCTCGCACTTGAGGAAGTGGAAACCCTTGTCGACTGGGCGGCGGCGGAAGGCTGGAATCCCGGCCTCGGCGATGCCGTGGCGTTCCACGCGGCGGATCCCCAGGGCTTCATTGGCGCCTTTGTCGATGGCGAGATGGTGGCCGGAATTTCGGCCGTCGCCTATGGTGACGATTTCGGCTTCATCGGCCTCTACATCTGTCGGCCTGACAGGCGCGGCGAGGGCCATGGCAAGGCGGTCTGGGACGCCGGCATGGCGCGGCTCGGCAACCGCACCATCGGCCTCGATGGTGTCGTCGAACAGCAGGCCAACTACCGCAGCATGGGCTTTGCGCTGGCCTATCGGACCATCCGGTTCGTCGGACCGCCGAATGTTTCGGCGGGCGCCGACGGCGGCATTCGCGCCATAGGCCCGGAACTCTTGGCCGATGTCCTGGACTACGATAGCCGGTTCTTTCCCGCACCGAGACGATCCTTCCTCGAACGCTGGCTGCGCCCGCCGCATGTGTCGCTTGCGATCGTCAGGGGCGGCGCGATCGAGGGATACGGCGTCGCGCGCCGATGCCGGGACGGCTGCAAGGTTGGGCCGCTCTTCTCCAACAGCCTGGATGCGGCAAGCCGTCTCTTCGCCGCGCTCGCCGGCGTCTCCGGACCCGGAAATATCCATCTCGACGTTCCCGAGACCAGTGGGGACTTTGCAGCCTGGCTGACGTCGGCGGGTTTTCAACCGGGCTTCGAAACGGCTCGAATGTACAAGGGAAAAGCGCCTCAGCTCATGCAGGCAGGGGTCTTTGCGATAACGACCTTGGAGCTGGGCTGAGGCGTCGATTAGCGTCCCTCATCCAGCCGGTCGCGCAGCATGCTCCAGGGGAGCAGCATGTTTGGCGCATGCCGCATCAGGCTGTGGAGCGGGATCGGCGACGGCGGCGCAAATGGCAGCGGCAAGTCCTGTGGCTTCGCGCCATCAGCCCAATCGGCAAGCACCTTGCCCATGCTCGTGGTCATGGCGATGCCGCGCCCGTTGCAGGCAAAGCCTGCGATCAGGCCGGGCCCGAGATCGACGAGGCGCGGCAGGAAGTCGGGCTCGACGGCAGCCATCCCCGACCAGCTATATTCAAGCGGCGAGATCTCCGGGAGGTCGAGATGCTTTACCAGCCGCCGCCAGATCGCTTGCGGCACCCGCGCTTCGGCGCCCGGACCAAAACTATGCATGCCGCCGGTTATCAGCCTGTTTTCGCCATCGAAGCGGAAGGTGAAAAGATTGCGCCTGGTGTCGCCGACGCCTTGCCTGCCGGGAAGCAGGCGAGTGCGACATTCGCGCGGCAGCGGAGCCGTCGCGATCTGGAAGATTTTCAGCGGGAAATAGGTTCGCTCAAGCGTGCGGTTCAGCGGCCCGCCATAGGCGTTGGTGGCAATCAGCACCTTTCCGGCGCGTACCGAGCCCGACGCCGACTTCAAAACCCAGCCATCCCCTGTGCGATCGATCGATACAACGCGCGTATGCTCGAAGATGCGTGCGCCGGCGTTTTCCGCCGCATCGGCGAGTCCGCGCGCATATTCGACCGGATTGATGACACCGCCCGAATTGTCCATCCAGCCACCGACATAGCCGTGAACGCCGGTCAGCTCTTCGATCGCCTGCCTGTCCAGCGTAACAGCCGGCCTTCCGCGCCTTGCCCATTGCTCGGCGCGCGATCTGGTTTTTTCGAGAGCGGTCTGTGAATGGGCCGGTTGTATCCATCCGCTCTGGACCGCGTCGCATTCGATACCGTGCCGCCTGATCAGGTCGAAGACGAGGTCGGCGCTGCCGGCCGCGAAATCGATGAGGCGTTCGCCGCGTTCGGGGCCGAGCTGGGCAATGATATCGTCCGGGTCCCTTTTCGCGAAATTCGGCACGACGAAGCCGGCATTCCTGCCGGTCGCGCCCCAGGCGATGATTTCCGCTTCGAGGACGGCGACCGAGATGCCTTTTTCGGCGCTGTGCAGCGCGGTGGAAAGGCCTGCGAAACCGCCGCCGACAATTGCCAGATCGACATCGTATGCGCCTTCGAGGGCGGGCCGGTCACGGCGGTTGCGGCTGACGGCATGCCAAAGGGAAACGCCGGGTGACGCGGCAACGTCGATCATGACTTGGCAATGCTCTCGTCCGGAGCCTCTTTCGCGCGCTTGCCGAATCTTGGACGCCGCGGCCTGTCGCCAAACAGGCCGTTCGGCCTGACCAGAAGGATGACGCACAGCATCACGCCGATGGCGACGATCTGCAGCGAGGCGGCGCGGGCCTGCTGTTCCGGCGAGAACAACACGCTGGTCAAGGCTCCCGATCCGGCCCATATCGCCCAGACCAGGATGCTGCCGATGACGGCGCCTGTGTTGCTGCCCGAACCGCCGACGATCAGCATCACCCAGACCTGGAAAGTCAGTGCCGGCAAATAATTGTCCGGCGCGATGAAGCCGGTGAAATGCGCCTGCAACGCGCCGGCCAGTGCCATGATGGCCCCGCCGACGGCAAAGGCCTGGACACGATAGAACCGTGCGCTTTTACCCAGGGATATCGCGGCCTGCTCATCCTCGCGGAGCGCCTTCAACACGCGCCCCCACGGGCTGCGTGACAGATGCTCCAGCGCGAGATAGACGATCAGCGTCACCACCGAGACGACGGCAAGGTTCGACAGGTTGAACAGCAACGGCGTTTCGGCAAGGCCGCCGAACGGACGCGGGATGAAGCCGATGCCGAACGGGCCGCCGGTCAGTTTTTGAGCGTTGAGCGCCACCAGCTGCACGACGACGGCGACGCCGAAGGTGGTGATTGCCAGATAGTCCGATCTCAGGCGCAGCGTGGCGATACCAGTGATCGCGGCGGCGATGCCGCCCACCAGCATCGCGCCGAGCCAGCCGACAAGGATCGGCAGGCCGAAGCCGCCCAGACGCGCGGCATCATCGGGCGTGGTCAGCAGCGCCGAGGTGTAGGCGCCGATGGCGACAAAGCCGGCGACCCCAACATTGAAAAGCCCCGTCAGCCCCCATTGCAGGTTGAGCCCGAGCGTGACGAGCGAGAAGATCAGCGCGGTGGTCAGGAAGAAAGCGCCATAGCCGAGCAAATCCATCAGCGTTCTCTCACTCCGAAAAGGCCGATGGGCCGCACGAACAGCACAGTCATCAGGATGATGAAGGAGACGGCCGCCCGCCATTCGGCGCCGATCAACTGCACCGCGCCCGCTTCCGCGAGACCGATGATCAAGCCGCCGAGGACGGCGCCAGGCACGCTGCCGATGCCGCCGAGGATGGCGGCCGCGAACATCGGCAGCAGCATGTCGAAGCCCATGAATGGGCGGATCTGGATGAGAATGCCGATCATGACGCCGGCGACGCAGGCAAGCGCCCCGCCGACGATCCAGGTGACGCGCACGACCTTGGCGACGTCGATGCCGACGATGCGGGCCAGCGCAGCGTTCTGGCTCAATGCCTGCATGGAGCGGCCGGTTTGCGTGCGGGTCATCAACAGATGCACGCCGAGCACGAGAACGGCGGTCAGCAGCAGCAGCGCAATCTGGTCGGGGGTGATGCGAATGCCGAAGCCGACCGGCATGGCGATCTGGATCGCCCGGCTGAAATAGGTCGGTCGCGAGGTGAAGATGAATTCGAGCAGGCTTCTCAGCGCCATCGAGGCACCGAAGCTCGCCATCACCACGATGATCGCCTGGCCCTTGGCGCGCAGCCGCGCGAAAAGGACCAAGTCAAGCAGCAGCGCCAGCAGGCCGGTGATCGCCATGCCGAGCACCACCGCGGCGATCAGCGGCCAGCCGAAGGAGAGGGGAGCGATCGGCGCGATCTTGCCGAACATCGCGCCGATGGCGCCGACGATGGCGAGCGTCGCATAGGCGCCCCAGGCCATGAAGTCGCCATGCGCGAAGTTCGAGAAGCGCAGGATCGAATAGGTGAGCGTCACGCCGATGGCGCCGAGGCCGATCATCGAACCTGCCAGCAGTCCGTCGACGACAAATTGCAGGTTCATGCCGCACTTCCTTTGCCGGAGTGCCGGTCTCTTTCAGGATCGAGGCGGCGCTGGCCAAGGTAGAGTTCGGCGACGACCGGATCGTTCCAGAGCTCGGAGGCGATGCCCTCGTGCCGGTCCTTGCCTTCGACCAGCACATAGGCACGATCGCCGATGGCAAGCGCTGCCTTGGCGTTCTGTTCGACCAGGAGAATAGTGACGCCGGATATGCGTATACCGGCCAGCATCTCAAACACCATCGCCACGAATTTCGGCGACAGGCCGGCCGACGGCTCGTCGAGCACCAGCACCTTGGGATGGACGATCAATGCCCGGGCGACAGCCAGCATCTGCCGCTGTCCGCCCGAAAGGTTGCCGGCGACGGTCCTGCGCTGACGGGCGAGATCGGGGAAGGCCGCATACATTTCCTCGACGCGGGCAGGGGTCTCGCGCGGCTTCAGGATGCCGCAGGCGACCTTCAGATTGTCCTCGACGGACATCAGCGGAAAGATGTTTTCGGTCTGCGGCACGAAGGCCAGGCCAAGGCGGACCATGGTGTGGGCGGGTGCGGCAGTGATATCCTTGCCGTCCAGCCGGACCGTGCCGCCGGTGATCGGGACAAGGCCGGCGATCGCCTTGATCAAGGTCGACTTGCCGGCGCCGTTGGGACCGAGAACGACGACGATCTCGCCCTTGGCGACGGTGATCGAGGCGCCGCGCACGATCGGCACGCCTGGCTCGTAGCCGGCTTCGAGATCGCGGACATCGAGAACCGTTTGGCTCATGCCGCGCCTCCGAGATAGGCCTCGATGACGCGCGGGTCGCGTGCCACCTCGTCTGGAGTGCCTTCGCACAGAAGCTGGCCGCTCGCCATGACCAGCACGCGATGGCAAAGCCGCGTCACCATATCGATATTGTGCTCGATCAGCAGGAAGGTGATGCCGCTCCTGTTGATGTCGCGAATGCGGTCGATGATGACTTCGAGCAGCGTCGCATTGACGCCGGCCGCAGGTTCGTCGAGCAGGATGATCGCCGGGTCGGCCATCATGACGCGGGCGAGTTCGAGCAGCTTGCGCTGGCCGCCGGAAAGCACGCGCGCCGGTTCGTATGCAAGGCGGGCAAGCGTGACGAGCTCGAGCAGCTCGATGGCTCTCGTCTCGGCAGCCCGCTCTTCGGCGGCGACCCGCCGTGGCGTCAGGAAATTGGCGAGCAGCCGCTCCCCGGCCTGTCCCTGCGCCGCCAGCATGACGTTTTCGATCAGCGTCAGGTTGGGCAGCGGCCGAGGAATCTGGAAGGTGCGGCCAAGGCCGCGGCCGATACGGCGATGAGCAGCTTCCCCCGATACGAGTACGCCGTTGAGGAGAATTTCGCCGCTGGTCGGCAGGATGCTGCCGGCCAGCAGGTCGAACATCGTCGTCTTGCCGGCGCCGTTCGGGCCGATAAGGCCGAGTATTTCACCCGGCTGGACATCGAACGAGACATTGTTGACCGCAACGAGGCCGCCGAAGCGCCTGACGACGTTCCTGGCCGTCAGAACTGGCGTGCGGATCTCCTCCTGCCGTCCTGTCGTGTCGCTCATCAATCCCTCTGGCCGAAAGCGTTCTTCGCCGCCTATTATTTGATTTGTGATCACACTTGCTTTGATCACGCTATTCGGCTTTAATTTCTTCCGCAAGCCGAAAACGCCAAGACCGGGACTGCCCATGCAGAAGGCCGCCATCGAACGGAACAACGAAACGATCGCAGCCCAGCTTACGCCGGTCGGCCGCGAGACCGTGCAGGATCGCGTCTATTCGGAGCTGCGCCGGGCCTTGATCGGCGGCCTTTTCGAGCCAAGCCAGGTTCTGACCATCCGTGGCCTTGCCGACGCGCTGGTCACCAGCACCATGCCGGTGCGCGAGGCGCTCGGACGGCTGATCACTGAAAAGGCGCTGGAGGCACTTCCCAACCGTTCCGTGCGCGTGCCGCCGATCACGCTGGAGCGTATCGACGATCTCTTGCGCGCCCGCTCCCTGATCGAGGGCGAAGCCATCGCGCTGGCCGCCACGCGCATGAACCCGCGCCAGATTGCGTCGGTCGAGGCCATGCTCGGCGAGTGGGACGAAATGCGGGCACTGAAGCACAAGAAGGAAATCGATCGCGAGGCGACGCTCAACCAGAGCTTCCACTTCGAGATCTACCGCTGTTGCGGTTCCGCCGTGCTGATCCCGATGATCGAGAGCCTCTGGCTGCAATCCGGGCCCTGCATCCGCGTCGCCATCTATGCCTTTTCCGATGCCGGCGAGGTCGATACCGCCCATTATCACCGCAGCATCGTCGCAGCGCTCGCGAGGCAGGATGCTCAAGCAGCGCGCGAGGCGCTGGTGGCCGACATCAGCCGGCCCTTTGCCTTCCTGCGCGACAAGCTGCAATCGGCGAAAGGCCAGACATGACCATGCCCGCTATCAGGATCACCGAGCCACGCTCGAACCTTTCCGTGACGGCGCTGCTGTTGCCTGAAAAGGCGCCCGACAACGCTGCCTTCCTGCTGGCCTATCTCGACAAGCCGCGCGTCGTTGCCGGCATCCATGCGATGTGGACGGGGCCGGAAATCTCCTGCCCGGTTCCTTCAGCGGATATTGAGGGCCAAACCTATGCCAGGCCGTTGCCGGCGGAGAACGCAACGCTGACGCCGCAGCCGGGCGACATCGTGCTATCCTACGTGCCGCCCCGCATGTGGGGCGGCAGTCCGAATGCGATTTTCGACATCGGCTTGTTTTACGGACAGGGCGCGCGCCTGCTGTTCCCGATCGGCTGGCTTGCCGGAAGCGTGGTCGCGCAGGTGCATCCCGAGGAGCGCGACCGCTTCGCCGCCGCCTGCGGCGTGATCCGCCGCAATGGCGCCTGCGACATCACCTTCACCCGTGTGGAGATATGAATGGCTGAGGACGACGACAGTTTCGAACTCTTCGATCTTCGTGTCGAGGCGGTTATCCCCGAGGGCAAGCCGATCTATTGCGGCGCCAAGGCGGGTGATTATTTCGAGCTCAAGGGCGAGATGCTGTCGATGCCGGCGGGGCAGGGTTTTTCGATCTATTCGATATCAGCCGTGCTGCCTCTGCTCGCGGCCAAACAGCGCCCGACCCACAAGAACGACTGGATGACGTCGGACGCCGAGATCGCCTGTCCCGATCCCAATTGCGCCAGCCGGCTGAGGATCGTCAGGACTGGCAAGCGCCGGTTCAGCCATGCCGAGACCACGGCGGTGCCGCTGCCGAAGGAGAATGACCAGAGATGACCGAAAAGTCGTTCGAGCTCAGCCCCGGCTATACGATTTCGCGCGTCATTCGCGGCGGCTGGCAGCTTGCCGGCGGGCACGGCGCGATCGACCGCGAACAGGCGGTGACCGACCTGATCGCCACTTTTGATGCCGGCATCAGGACCTATGATTGCGCCGATATCTATACCGGCGTGGAGGAACTGATCGGCGCGGCGCGGCTGCGGCTTGCCAATGAGCGCGGTCTCGACGCCGCCGCCAAAATGAAGGTTCACACCAAGCTGGTGCCTGACCTGGAAAGGCTTGCAAACATTAGCCGCGACTACGTCAGAGGCATCGTCGACCAGTCGCTGCGGCGGCTGAAGACGGAGCGGCTCGATCTCGTGCAGTTCCACTGGTGGGATTATGCGCTGCCCGGTTACGTCGATGCGATGGATTGGCTCAACGACCTCCGCAGCGAAGGCAAGGTGCGCAATGTCGGCACCACAAATTTCGACACGCCGCATTTGGCCGAGATCCTGGCCGCCGGTGTGCCGCTGGTCAGCCAGCAGCTGCAATATTCCGTGCTCGATCAGCGGCCGGCCAACAGCCTTGCGGCACTCGCCAAGCAAAACGGCGTCAGTTTCCTCTGCTATGGTTCGGTGGCGGGCGGCTTCCTCAGCGACAGATGGCTTGATGTCGCCGAGCCGCAGACGCCGCTCGAAAACCGGTCGCTGGTCAAATACAAGCTGATCATCGACGATTTCGGCGGCTGGGAGCTTTTCCAGGAGCTGCTTCGCACACTGAAGGCCGTCGCCGACCGCCACGGCGTCGACATAGCCACCGTCGCCAGCGCCTGGGTGTTGGAGCAGCCGCAAGTCGCAGCCGTCATCGTCGGCGCCCGCAACCAGGCGCACGCCCTTGCCAATGCCGGGATCATGGACGTCGCGCTCGATGCCGAGGACCGGGCGCGGATCGCCGCCGTGATCGAGCAAAGCCGCGGCCCCCTGGGCGATGTCTACACGCTGGAACGCGACCGCCACGGCCGCCACGGCTCGATCATGCACTACAATCTGAACGCAGGCCGGATATGAGCACAGCCATGGACGAGAAGTCTTCTCTGCTTTCCCGCGCCAGCGCCGAGGTCGTCGATCTCCACCGCTTCTTCGTCGACTGGTTCGTTGCAGGGAGCGCGGACAGGGCGGATTTCAGCCGCTTCGAACGCGTCATGGCCGAAGGCTTCCAGATGGTTGCGCCGGACGGCCAGATCCTCGATCGCGACGCAGTGCTCGACCACGTCAGGACAAGCCGCGCTACCTGTGATGGCGACTTCACCATTTCGATCGAAGACATCAGGGCCAGCTGGCAGGCCGACGACGCGATAGTCCTCTGCTACGTCGAAACGCAGCAGCGCGCCGGCAAGACCAGCCGCCGTCGCTCGAGTGCCGTTTTCACCACCAGTTCATCGGCGCCCAATGGCGTTGAATGGCGACATCTGCATGAAACCTGGCTGCAGGTGCCGGAAGGCTAACAGGCTCAAGACATCAATGAGAGTCGTGTAACGAAAGGGGAACAACAATGAAAAAGACGATACTTCAGATCACCACCGCGCTGGCTCTGCTGACAGCCGCCGGTGCAGCGCAAGCCGCCGATTGTAAGATCACGGTCGGCCTCGTCATGGAACTGACCGGCCCGGCCGGCGAATACGGCCAGGCCGGCGCCAAGTCGGTCGAAATGGCCTTCCGCGATATCAATGACGCCGGCGGCGTGCGCGGTTGCGACCTCGCGACCGACACCCGTGACAGCCAGAGCCAGGGCAACATTGCGGTCGACGCCGCAACCCAGCTTGTGCAGGTCAAGAAGGTGCCGGTGATCATCGGCGGCATCATCTCCTCGGTGTCGATTCCGATCCTGACCTCGGTCACCGCTCCTGCCAAGATCGTCCAGGTGTCGCCCGCTTCCTCGTCGCCGACGCTGACGGCGCTCGGGCGCGACGGCAAGACCAACGGCATCTTCTTCCGCACCATCACCTCGGATGCGCTGCAGGGCGTCGCCGCAGCCAAATACGCCATCGACAAGGGCTTCAAGAAGCTGTCGGTCATCCACGTCAACAACGACTTCGGCGTCAACATGGTGGCGGAATTCTCGCGCGCCTATAAGGCGCTTGGCGGCACCATCGTCTCCGACACGCCCTATAATGAAAAGCAGTCGAGCTATGCCTCGGAAGTCACGGCGGCAATGGCCGGCGAGCCCGACGGGCTTTATCTCGTCAGCACGCCTGTCGATGGCGCGACCATTGCCCGTACCTGGATCTCGCAGGGCGGTGTCCAGAAGTTCCTGCTCAATGATGGCATGAACAGCCCGGACTTCATCGAATCCGTCGGCGCCGATTACCTGAAAGACGCTTATGGCACTTCCTCGGGCACCAGCCCGACCGCGTCGACCGAATATTTCACCAAGAACTACAAGGAATTTTCGGGCATCGAACCATCGAATCCGGCAGCCGACCGGTCCTATGATGCCGGCGCCATCGTCGGCTTGGCAATCGCCATTGCCGGTTCCGAGGAGCCGGCCAAGATCAAGGACGCGATGTACAAGGCGGTCGACCCGGCCGGCACGCCGATCTACGCCGGCAAGGACGAGTTCGCCAAGGCGCTCGGCCTGATCAAGGATGGCAAGCCGATCCGCTACGAAGGCGTCATCGGCCCGGTCGCCTTCGACAAATACGGCGACATCACCGGCCCGTTCCGCCTCTGGAAGATCGTCGACGGCAAGGTGACGACCGACGGCGAAATGACGACGGATGACGTCAACGCCCTGCAGGCGAAGCTTCAGTAAGGCGCCTATATCTGTCCGGCATCATTTCATCGAGGTTGATGCCGGACACTTGCATCGTCCTGTTTGTACCCGAGCGTTCGCCGGTTAGTCCGGGATGGAAATGACCACCGCCCTGGCCGCCGGCATCATCCAGGGACAGGCGTAATAATCGGCAATGCGGTTTATGACCCCGTCGACCGCCTCGATCCGAACCGGATGGGCTGGTTTCCAACCGTCTTCGCCGCGGTGGAGCACGAGCAGCACCGCTTCGCCATCGATCTCACCAGTCACAATCTTCCAGGTCATTTGGGCATTTTCGTACTCGACAAAATAGGGCGATTCCGACAGCCGGCCCTTGAAGCAATCCGCAACCCGCAATTGGGCATCGGCGCTGGTCAACGCCCGCACGCCGTCCCAGTCACGGCGGTTGAAGAGTTCGACATAACGGTTGAGCAATTTTGAAAGCTCGGGATCGCGCTGGGACTCCGAACGGACGATTGGTTTGTTTGGCAGCATCGCCAGCTTGGAGCGTCCACGGCTCAACGCCGCCTTGACGCCACCCACGGTCGAGTCGACGAGGCCGGCGATCTCTTCCAGCGAATAGTCGAATACATCCTTGAGCAGGACGCAGGCGCGTTCCTTGGGCGGCAGGTGGATCACCAGCCGTTCGATCGCGCGATCGGCGCCCTGGCCCGCCGGTTCGACCGGCAGGATGATCTCGTCTTCGACGAAATTGGCCTCCGCACGCTCGCGCGCCTGTCTGCTTCGCAGGAAATCGATGCAGCGATTATGCGCAATGCGAAACAGCCAAGGGCGAAGGGAGCTCGGATCGTCAAGTTTCTCGATCTTCCGATAGGCTTCAAACAGCGCTTCCTGCATAACGTCTTCGGCATCAAGCGTCGAATCTGTCATGCGTGCGCAGTAGCGATGCAATCGTCCACGCAAATGCGTGACCGTCTCCAGGAAGGCGGCGTAGCGGACGTCAAAAAGTCCGGTGGGATCGATTCTTGGCTGCATCTTCATGGCATCAATATCCAGTGACGGATCATCGTGGGATATAGGTCAGCGTGATGACGCCGTTCTCGAACCGGTGCGTGTTCACAAGCTCCAGCTTGACCAGGGACGGGTCGACATCCTGGAAAGCGCGTTTGCCCTGGCCCACACGGGTGGGCACGATGGAGAGCTGATACTCGTCGACAAGCTTGTTGGCGAGCAGCGTCTGGTCGAGATTGCTCACCCCATATTTCAATATGTCCCCGCCGGCCTGCTGCTTGATCCGAGCGATTTCGGCGGCGACATCACCCACGATCAGCGACGCGTTCCAGCTCACGTCTTTGAGGCTGCGCGATGCGACAAGCTTCTTCAGCCCGTTCATGCGATCCATATACTTGCTGCCCTTGACCTGCGGCCAGCGCGCCGAAAACATTTCATAGGTCACGCGACCGAGCAGGAAAAAATCCGCCTCGCCAGCCTTTTGGTAAGAATGCTCCCTGGCTTCCTCGTCGAAGAAGGGCGAAGCCCAATCCATTGGTGCTTCGATGACGCCGTCCAGCGAAACGAAGCTGCCCACGATCAATTTTCTCATTGCATGTCTCCGGTTGCGCAGCAGGCCTTCCCGTCATGATCGAGAACCGGCGAACGAACCGGTCCCTCGATCGTGACAAGGCCGATAGCTAAGACGGTCCCGGTACGATTTTGGATACGTGCTTGAAGATCGTTTGAGCTAATAGAGCGGCTTGGCCATGTGCCGGGGCGTTGGCCATTCGGTCGTGATCCCGGGCTGCACCGGCCGCTCCAAATAAGTCGACAGAACCACGTAGCTTCGCGTCGAGGTGACGCCGGGCGTTTCGTAAAGCCGCGACAGCAGGCCTTCGAGCGCCCGAGTATCCTCGGTGCGGACCTTGATCAGCATGCATGTGTCGCCGGCCACTGAATGAATCTCCTCGACTTCCGGGTGCTCGGAAATCGCCATCAGTTCGGGGGTCTTTCCCCAGCCCTTGGTGTCGATGTGCACAAAAGCGAGCAACGGCTTGCGCACTGCCTTGGGATCGATGATTGCGGCGGTGTTACGGATGGCGCCGCTGCGCCGAAGCCGCTTCACCCGTTCATGGGCTGCCGGCGGCGACAGGCCGACCCGTTCGCCGAGCTCGGCATAGCTGATCGTGGCGTCGCCGACCAGGACGCCTAATATTTTTCGGTCGGTTGCGTCGACATCGCGGGCAGTAGGCCTGTTCTGCGGAATGCCATCTGTTTCTTCATCCATAATGAAATTCCTTGTTGATACAGAATTTAATACGGCCACTATCGCTGTATGACGAACAGTGATCAAGTCGCAACATTGACGGCAAGGCCGCCTATCCCGGCACTCGCTTATCTGCTCACCGGATGCATTGCCGTGATCGGCTCGAACTCGCTGGTTCTCGGTCCGATAGCACCGGCGGTGGCCGCGTCGTTTGCGACAAGCGTGCCGGCCGTCATGATCGCGTCCGCCGCGTTCGGTCTCGGAACATCCGCCAGCGCCTTGTTCCTGGCGCGCTATATCGATCGGCTTGGCGCTCGCCGCATGCTGCAAGGGGCCTTGCTGCTGCTTGCGATAGCGCTCCTCGCCAGCGCCGCTGCGCCGACGGTGACGGCGCTGGTTTCGGCCCAGCTTCTCGCCGGCGTCGCCGCTGGCGTCGCCATGCCGGCAATCTATGCCAGCGCCGCGGCGATCGCGCCGCCTGGCCGCGAAAGCGGGACGATCGGCGTCGTGCTGACCGGATGGACGCTCAGCATGGTGGCCGGCGTGTCATTGTCGGCGGTGCTTGCCGACCTGCTGCATTGGCGCGCCGTTTTCGCGGCTGTCGCGGTGCTTGCGGCGCTCGCGTTGATCGGCCTTACGCTAACGTCGCTGAGCGACGTCAGGAAAGGCGGCCCGGCGCCGACGCCGCTCGGCGCTTTGGCCGTGCCGGGCATAGTGCCGCTTCTGGTTGCCTGCGGCGCCTTCATGACCGCCTTCTACGGCGTCTATGGCTATCTCGGCGATCACCTTCACAACGGATTGGGACAGCCAGTCAGCGCTAACGGCTTGGCCGCACTCGCCTATGGCGCCGGCTTCGGCATGGGGGCACTTCTTGACGGCGTCATCGATCGGCTGGGTGCGCGACGCGTCATGCCGTTCGCCTATCTGCTGGTCGCAATCGTCTATGTCGCGCTTGCCGCATCAAGCGGCAGTTTCGGCTTGACCATCGCGATGGTGGCGGTCTGGGGCCTCGCCAATCACTTCGGACTGAACGTCCTGGTGATGCGCCTTTCGGCGCTCGATCCGGCGCGGCGCGGCACGATCATGGGTTTGAACAGCGCGGTGACCTATCTCGCGGTGTTTGTCGGCACCACGGCCTTCGGACCGCTCTATTCCAGCTTTGGTTTTGCGGCATCGGCCGTGGTTGCAGCGTTGCTCATGCTGGTTGCCGCTTCGGCGGCGGCGTGGCATTCGCCGCGGTAGTCGCGGACTATCGCAAGTCGCCGGTTTAAGCCACGCGGCGGCAAAACTTGCGCGCCGCTCCCGCCTGTCGATAAATGCAAATGAAGGTGCCACAGCGTCCGGAATGGCGCTGTATACCGATATCCGGCTGTGAACCCGTCTGGACATGCGATGAACACGACGCTTGAAATCACCGCCGCCCCTTCGCCGAAAGAGCTCGCTTTTCTCGGCGAGCGGCTCAGCGCGTTCAACGACAGCGATGTCGGCACGGCCAACAGGGAGGCGCTCGCCGTGTTCGTGCGCGACGAGCACGGTGCGGTTGTCGCCGGCATCTCGGGATACACCGCCTGGGGCTGGCTCTATGTGCAATGGCTGTGGGTCGATGAGCGATTGCGCGGCCAGCGCATGGCCGGCCGGATGCTGGACGCAGCCGAACAGGAAGCCGTCGCGCGCGGCTGTCATGGCGCCCTGATCGACACGTTCAATCCGAAAGCGGCCAAGGCTTATGAGCGTCAGGGATATCGGCCCTTTCGGCGTGCTTCCCGATTTTCCCGTCGGCCGCGCCCGCGTCTTCCTGCAGAAGAAATTGTTGGCTTAGAGCATCTTGCTCTAGTTAGCCGGCGAGGCGTCCGCCGCGCATCGGCTGTGGCACACCGGTGGTGGTCGGAAAGCTGATCGGCAGGCCCCTGAGCACGCGAACCGCAAGGAAGGCAAAGCACTCCGCCTCCACCGCGTCGCCTTTCCAGCCGAGCGCCTCCGCCGGCACGGCTTCGACGCCGGCGCGGCTGGCAAGCATGGCCATGATCGTCGGGTTGTGACGGCCGCCACCGCTGACCACCAGCCTCTTCGGCCGATGCGGAAGGAGGTCGAGCGCCTTGCCGACGGCGGCGGCGGTGAATGCCGTCAGCAGCGCTGCGCCATCCTCAGCGTTCATCCCGTCCGCCATGGCCGCGCCGAAATCGAACCGGTCCAGCGACTTTGGATAGGGCTTGGCCAGATAGGGATGCTGCAACAGTTTGGCCAGCCGGGCTTCGTCCACTGTGCCGGTCCGCGCGAGCGCACCGTCGCGGTCCATCTCGCCAAGCCCCTTCGCCTTGATGAAATCGTTCAGCGGCGCGTTGGCCGGCCCGGTGTCGAAGGCGACGACATTGTCCTTGCCGTCCCACCAGGTGATGTTGGCGACGCCGCCGAGATTGAGCACGGCCGTGTCGCCGCTGGCGTCGGTATCGCGTAGCAGCGCGGCGTGATAGGCGGCGGACAGCGGCGCGCCTTGCCCACCGGCGCGCATGTCGGCCGAGCGGAAATCATAGGCCACTTTGGTGCCCAGAATGGCATGCATCAGGGCACCATCGCCGAGCTGTCGGGTCTGGCCGAGCCGGCCGACTTGCGGAGCGCGATGCAGCACGGTCTGGCCATGAAAGCCGACGACCCCGATATCGGCCATCGACAGCCCGTAGCTTTCGACCAGGTTCTTGACGGCTGCGGACTGGGCGCGCGTCAGGGCTTCTTCAGCTTCGCGAAAGATCGCCGGCTCCGGTCCGGCGAAATTCCACCCCCTGGCTTGGCGCAGCGTCTCCTCCAGCAGGGTCCGGATCGATCTGGGGTAGGGTGCGAGCGTGTAGGTGCCGAAATCCTCGATCCGTTCGCCGTCGGTCTTGATCAGTGCAACATCGATATTACCGTCCAGCACGGTGCCGGTCATCAGGCCGACGGCCCAGATCGGTTCCCCAGTTTTCGCAATCATGATTTGTTAGGCTCCGTTGACGAGGTCGCCGACCGATTGGCGAAGAGCTGCGATTCCGTTGTTGAAATGATGTGTCGGATGGATCCGGCTGGTGAGCAAGGTCCATGCCTTGCCTTGTCGAAGTCGATCCACAGCCCCGGTATCCGCACGGCTTCACAATGCCTTTTCGCCTACTGCCTTTCGCAGGAAACCTCCGGCATTGCCAAGTGCCTTGCGCGCTTCTTCGACGCTCATGCCGGTCATCGTCACCAGTATCGCCAGCTTCACGTCATTGCCGGTCTGGTCGAGCGCCTGTCGTGCTTGGCGTGCCCCGCAACCAGTCGTCTGCATCACGATCCGGACCGCTCTGGCGAGGAGCTTTTTGTTGCTGGGATTGAGATCCACCATCAGGTTTTGGTAGCTCTTGCCAATGCGGATCATGCTGGCGGTCGTCAGCATGTTGAGAACCAGTTTTTGCGCCGTCCCCGACTTCAGCCGGGTCGAGCCGGCGAGAACCTCAGGGCCGACAAGCGGAGAGATGGCGATGTCGGCAATGCCGGCGATGGTCGATCCGGGATTGCAGGAGAGCGCCACAGTTGTGGCCCCCACTTGCCTTGCATAGGTCAAGCCGCCGATCACATAAGGTGTGCGCCCGCTGGCAGCGATACCGACCACGACATCGTCGGCGGTCAGCTTGATCTCCTGCAATGCTCTCATGCCTTGTTTCGGATCGTCCTCGGCGCCTTCCGCGGCCCGCGCCAGCGCCTTGGAGCCGCCAGCGATCAGGCCGAGAACCATATCCTCGCGCACGCCAAATGTCGGCGGACACTCCGAGGCGTCGAGGAGCCCCAGTCGGCCGCTCGTGCCGGCGCCCATATAGACAAGCCGCGCACCTTTTTGAAACGCAGTAACGATCCGGTCTACCGCCGCAGCAATTTCCGGGATGACCTTCTCGACGGCGGCCGGAACGCCGCTGTCCTCGTCATTGATCCTGTGCAGAACCTCGATGGTCGGCAATAGGTCGATGTCCATCGTCTTTGGGTTCCGCTCCTCGGAAACCAACCGCCCCAGCTTCGACATCAATTCTTGTTGGCCCATCCGCCTGCTTTCAAGTTCTTGCCGTCGGCCCTAAATAATGTGATGCCGCGCCGAGTGCCAACCAGTACCAGCTGGCTCGGTTTTGTGTCGGCCATTCCTGTTCAAATGCGGACCGCGCCGTTGCATTATCTGGCCGGGCGTCGGTATTTCGTCGCTCAGCCGGTCGACCTCGGCCGCGGTCCAAGAAGCTGGACTCGCGCCGAGAGGGTGCGGCTTTCGGAACTACCGGCCCAGAAGGTTGCGCTCGACTGTCTTGAGATGGGCAAGCATCGCTTGGTTGGCGCCTTCCGGATCACGATGCAGCAATGCGTCCAATATGGCCTGATGCTCGTCGCAATAGGTTTGCCGCCGCTCTTCCGAAAACGAACGTTTCTTCATTTCGAACCAGGGCGACTGGTTGCGGATCGTGCGCATGAGATTATGGATCTCTTTCAGGAAATCATTGCGGCAGCATGCAAAAACGCGGTGATGGAATTCGGCGTCCCAATGCTCGAAGTTCGGCATGTCCTCGGCCTCGCATGCGGTCTGGTGTGCTTCACGAACCGCGTTCAACTCCGCCATGCTGGCGTTGGTCGCGGCGAAGGCCGCCGCGGCCGGTTCCAGCAACTGCCTGATCTCCATCATGTCGGCAGGGCTGGTGCCCTCCATCCGCGCGACTGTCGCTGCGATGGAGCCCGGATTGGTTGCGGTCAGGAAGGTGCCTCTTCCCACATGCCGGACAACCGTTCCGTCGTCCTCCAGGAAACCGACGGCGCGCCGCACCGTATTGCGCGCGACGCCGAACTCGACCGCCAAATCGCGCTCGGGTGGCATCCTGCCGTCTTCAAGCCATTCCCCGGATGAAATCCGCTTCTTGAGCATTGTGGCGATGTCGTTGGCGACGAGCTTGGGCATCCGGCAAATGTTCTTATCTGATCCAATGTTGAGCCAATAGTATCAGCGTTTGCACCGTTGGTCTAGCGCCTGAGCGAATCCAGGCGCCTATAGTGGCGTATTTTATCGGGTTCTCCTCAAAACTCCTCTTGCAGCCTAAACCAATCGGCGGTAGCGTGTAGTGAAAGAGCGGATATTGGCTCATAAAAGGTTCAGGGAGAGACGGGATGAGGGTCGCGACATTTTCGATCGCAGGTGAGCGTCGCGTCGGAATTGTCGACCTCGACAGTCAGTCGGTCGCCCCTTTTGATATCCCCGTCGAGCAGGCACAATTGGGAGTGCTGGCGCTATTGCGGCGGAACGGGGCCGGGATGCCGCGGACGCTTTCACCGCTGCCGCTCGCGCAGGTCGAACTCGACGCACCAATACCGCTGCCTGCCCGCAATATCTTCTGCGTCGGCAAGAACTATTACGAGCATGCGCACGAATTTGCGCGCAGCGGCTTCGATTCGAGCGCCGGTTCAGGCGCCATTCCACAGCACCCGATCATTTTCTCGAAAGTCCCGGAATCGGTCGTGGCAACGCATTCGAGCGTGCTGATCGACCCTTCCGTGTCGACGGCGATCGATTATGAGGCGGAACTGGCCGTCATCATCGGCAAAGGCGGGCGCGGCATTTCGAAGGCGGACGCTTACGATCATGTCTGGGGCTACACGATCGTCAACGACGTCACCGCGCGCGATCTGCAAGGCAAATACAGCCAGTGGCTGATCGGCAAGTCGCAGGATACTTTTTGCCCGATGGGGCCGTGGGCGATCACCAAGGACGAGTTCGATCTAGAAAACGCCTCGGTGCGCTGTTTCGTCAACGATGATCTTCGCCAGAACTCCAAAATATCGCTGCTCATCTTCGATATTCCGACGATCATCTCGACGCTGTCGCAAGGCATCACCTTGAAGCCGGGCGACATCATCGCCACCGGCACGCCGGTTGGCGTCGGCATCGGCTTCGATCCGCCGAAATATCTCAAGGCCGGCGATCTTGTCCGGGTCGAGATCGACGGCATCGGCACGCTGGAGAACCGGATCGTGGAGCGGGTCCAATGACGACTGTCACCGTCGGCCAGATTGTTGCTGAAGTCACCGGCGAGGGTCACCCGGTCGTCATGATCCACGGCCTCGGCGGGACATCGAACATGTTCCAGCCGCAGATGGAGACGCTCTCGGTCTACCGTGTCATCCGGCTCGATCTGCCGGGTTCCGGGCGCTCGGCAAAGCCGCTCGAGCCGCTGACGATCCAGATCATGAGCGAAGCCGTCATTCGCGCCATGGCTGGCATAGGCGTGACGCGAGCCCATTTCGTCGGCCATTCCATGGGCACGATCGTGTGTCAGCAGATTGCAGTAACCCAGCCGTCGCTGGTGAGTTCGCTGGCGCTGTTCGGTGCACTGGCCGAGCCCATCGAGGCGACGCGGCAAGGCCTTGGCAACCGGGCACGGCTGGCACGCTCGGGCGGTATGGCCGACATTGCCGACCAGATCGTCGCCAATGCACTATCGGCGCATACCAGGGAAACGTCGCCCGCAGCCGTCGCCTTCGTGCGCGAATCCATCACCAGGCAGGATCCGGAATCCTACGCTCGCACCTGCGAAGCCCTGGCCAAGGCGACGGCCGTCGATGTCAGGCGGATTTCGGCGCCGACCTTGCTGGTCACCGGCGATGCCGACATGGTCAACCCGATGAGCGTCGGCCAGGCGCTTGCCGACAGGATTAAGGGGGCCATATTCTCGTCTCTCGATCGGTGCGGACATTGGGCGACGGTAGAGTGCCCCCGCGAAAGCAGCCAGAAGCTCGCCGATTTTTTGAGACGCGTTGATAGGTGAGGATCGGAATTCGGGCGTAAAAAAGTGCGCTCGACAGTTTGGGAGGTTTTCTGATGGCAGACGACGGCTGGAACGGCAACGGTTCGGGCAATACGCTCTTTACCAATGTGCGTGTGCTCGATGCGACCGGGGAGTATCCATACACCGGCGAAGTGCTGGTCCAGGGTAACCGCATCAAGCAGATCACCAAGGGCTCATCGCGCTTTGGCTCCTCCTCTGCGTCGTCGTCCTATGCCGGCGCGCCCGCAGGTGTCACGACGATCGACGGCATGGGCGCGACGTTGATGCCCGGCATGATCGACGCGCATCTGCATTTGTCCTGGAACAACGCACCCGGCATCGACCCGATCCAGATGATGGAGGTCGAAGAGCACATGCTGGTCACCATGGAGATGGCCAAGCTGGTGCTCGATGCCGGCTTCACCGCGGGCAGGGGGGCGGCAGCCGCCAAGCCCCGCCTCGACGTCGTTGCCAAGAAGTTCATCAACCAGGGTCGCTTCCCAGGCCCGCGTTACCTCGCGGCGGGGCCGGAAATCACCACCGTCGGCGGCCTCGGCGATTCCGCGCCTTCGCACATCCCGCATGAAGGCCTCAACCTAGGCATCGTCGTCTCGGGTCCCGAAGAGATCCGCCGCACGGTGCGCCAGTTGATCAAATACGGCGTCGATTCGATCAAGCTCAATCTGTCCGGCGAGAGTATCACCGGCATGGGCGCCGAAGAGACACCGATGTCGGAGGAAGAGGTTGCCATGGCCGCCTCCGAGGCACGCTGCCGTAACAAGGTGCTGTCGGCCCATGCGCGTTCGTCCGGCTCGGTCAAACAATGCATCCGCCACGGCATCCAGAACATCTACCATGCCTCGTTTGCCGACGAAGAATCGCTCGACATGCTCGAGGCGGCGAAGGACAAGCATTTCGTCGCACCCGGCATTGCCTGGCTGATCAACACCGCGCGCCATGCCGAGCAGTGGGGCATCAAGCCCGGATCGCCGCTGTCGCTCGAATATGAGCGCGAACTCGAAATGTGCGTCGACACGATGAAGAAGATGCACCGGCGCGGCATCCGCGTGTGCATTGGCGGCGACTATGGTTTTGCCTGGACGCCGCAAGGCACCAACGCCAAGGACATCCATACCTTCGTCGAGATGCTCGGCTTCTCGCCGATGGAAGCGATCCAGGCCGGAACCAAATATGGCGGCCAGATCATGGGCATGGGTGATGAACTCGGCATGATCAAGGAAGGCTATCTCGCCGACCTCCTGCTGATAGACGGCGACCCGATTGCCGACGTGCGCATCCTGCAGGACAAGAACCGCATCCTCGCCATCATGAAGGACGGCAAGTTCCACAAGGCGCCGCGCTTGAATGAGCAGCGCCGCCGGCTGACGGCATGAGCATCCTCGACCAGCCATCGTCGTCGTCCCAGCTATCCTCCTCGTCAGTGGCGGGTGGGGGCATGACGCGCCGGCAGGCATGGGGCCTTTTCTGGCTGCTTGCCGCCGCGCTCATCGCATGGCTGGTCTTCGCCGTCTGGCCGGCTTGGCTGAACGCCATCCTGATCTCGAAGAAGGCTTTCGTCAGCGCGATCCTCAACGGGGTCACACTGGCTGGCCTCTATTTCCTGGTTGCCAGCGGCTTTACGCTGATCTTCGGGCTGATGCGCAATGTCAATCTTGCGCATGGCTCACTTTATCTGCTCGGCGCCTATATCGGTTACGAAGTGGCGAACCGCACCGGCTATTGGCTGCTGGGTGTCGCCGCCGGCTTCATCGTTCTGGCGGCGGTCGGCATCGTCATGCAGATTTTCGTCTTCCGTCGCCTGGAAGGCGACGACCTGCGCCAAACGCTGGTCAGCATCGGCATCTCGATCGTCGCCGCCGACCTGATGCTGGCCGTCTGGGCCGGCGGCACCTATCAGATCGCGGTGCCGGAATGGCTCGACGGTGCACTGACGCTCCCGGTGATCACCGCGGTGCGATCGAACGGCGCATCGGTTTTTCTCACCTATCCGCTCTACCGCCTTGTCGTGCTGGCGGCGGCGATCGTCATCGGCGTCGGTCTCTGGCTGATGCTGAACAAGACGCGCGTCGGCATGATGATCCGCGCCGGCGTCGATGATCGCGCCATGCTGTCGGCCTCCGGCGTCAACGTGCATGCAGTATTTGCCATCGTCTTTGCCGTCGGCGCCGGGCTTGCCGGCTTTGCCGGCGTCGTCGGCGGCTCGGCGCTCTCGGTCGCGCCCGGCGAAGATATCCGCTATTTGCTTGCTTCGCTTGTCGTCGTCATCGTCGGCGGCATGGGCTCGATATCAGGCGCCGCTATTGGCGCACTGCTGATCGGCCTCGCCGAGCAGATTGGCCTCGTCTATTTCCCGACTTACGGCATCGTGCTCACCTTCGTCATCATGGTGGTGGCGCTGGCCGTCCGGCCGCAAGGCATCATGGGGAAAGCGCGATGAGCCTGACCCTTGCCGCGGATGCCCGAGCGCCCCAACAGACATGGCTGGAAAAACTCGGCCCGGGCCACATTATCCTGGCCGTTGCCCTGGTCCTCTATCCGCTGGTGGCATCGGATTTCTTCCTGACGCAGATCGGCGGCTATTCGCTTATCTTCGGCATGCTCGCTTTGTCGCTGATGATGCTGGCGGGTTATGGCGGCATGGTCAGCCTGGCGCAGATCACCGTCGCCGGCATCGCCGCCTATGCCATCGCCATCCTCGGCAACAACAATTCGAACGTGCTCGGCTTCGGCTGGCCGTGGTGGCTGGCGGCGCCTTTCGCTGTAATGGCGGCCGCGGTGGCATCGGCGCTGATCGGCTGGATCTCGGTGCGCACCGAAGGCATCTACACCATCATGATCACGCTGGCGATCGCCACCGCCACCTACTATTTCGCCCAGCAGAACTACGCGATCTTCAATGGCCATTCCGGATACGCCGGCATCCACGCTCCCTCGTTCTGGGGCATCAACTGGCGCGATCCGAAAGCCTTCTATTACCTCTGTCTCGGTTTTGCGGTCCTGTCCTATGCGGCCATATTCTACGGCTCCCGCTCCACCTTCGGCTTGACCTTGCAGGCGATCCGCGACAACCCGCGGCGGATGCGCGCGCTAGGCTATGACGTCACCGCGCACAAAGTCTTCGCCTGGTTCCTCGCTGGCATCATTGCCGGTCTGGCCGGTGTGCTCCTGGTCTGGTTCAACGGCCGCGTTTCGCCCGGCACCATCGGCGTGGACGCCGCGCTCGATGTGCTGATCATCGCCGTCATCGGCGGCTTGCGGCATCCGATCGGCCCTTTCTTCGGCGCGCTCGTCGTAGTCCTGATGCAGACCTTCGCCATCGACATCGTCGGAGCCGAGCGTTTCAACACGCTGATCGGCCTTGTCTTCCTGGTGATCGTCTTCGTCTCGCCAGACGGAATTCTTGGGTTGTGGGGGAGGATCAAACCGCATCTTGCCCAGGAGTCCTTGCGTCCCGGCCCCTAGTCGCCGGGATGGAATGAACCACTGCGAAAACGTCAATCAAAGGGAGGAAAACATGAGGATACATCGACGCACACTGCTTGCGCTGGCGCTGGCGACTGGGCTGGTCGCTCCGTCGCTTTCGCTTGCTGCCGACGACACGATCAAGATCGGCCTGCTCGCCACCTTCGAGGGCCCATTCACGGTACTCGGCGAAGATGGAGAGCGTGGCGCGAAGACGGCGCTCGACGAGGTCAACGGCATGGTCGCCGGCAAAAAGGTCGAGATCGTCAAAGGATCGTCCGACGCCTCTCCGGACAGCGCCGTGCGCGCAGCGCGCAAGCTGGTCGAGCAGGACGGCGTCAAGGTGCTGGTCGGTCCGCTTTCGGGCGATGAGGGTCTGGCCGTCAAGGACTATGCCAAGACCCAGCCGACCGTGACATTCCTCAATGGCGCCTCGGCAGCCCAGGACACGACATTCCGCAATCCGGCGGACAATTTCTTCCGCTTCGGAACGGACGGCGCCCAGTGGATGGCGGGCCTAGGCACCTATGCCTTCACCGACAAGGGTTACAAGCGGGTCGCCACCGTCGCCGAGGATTATTCCTTCCCGTACACGCAGGTCTTCGGCTTCATGGCCGAGTTCTGCAAGGCCGGCGGCCAGGTGCCGTCCAAGTCCTGGGTGCCGATCGGCAACAAAGACTACTCCTCCGTCATCGCCGCCATTCCCGACGATGTCGACGCCATCTATGTCGCACTCGGCGGCGCCGATGCCGTGAATTTCCTGACGCAATACCAGCAGTCCGGCGGCTCGGCACCCTTGATCGGTGGCTCCATTACCGTCGACCAGACCGTGCTGACCTCGAAGGGCAAGTTGCGTGACGTCCTGATCGGCACGCCGGCCGCCGGCCCGACTGCCGATACCAACGACTCCCCATCGTGGACGAAATTCGTCGAGCAGTACAAGAAACAGCCCGGCGCCTTCCCGTCGCCCTCGCTCTTTGCCCATGCCTATTACATCAACATGAAAGCCGCGCTGCTCGGCCTCGACAAGGTCGGGGGCGACGTGTCCGATGGCGGCGCAAAGCTGCGAGATGCACTTTCGACGCTTTCGTTCGAGACGCCGACCGGCAAGGTTTCGCTCGACAAGAACCGTAACGCGATCGCCGACATCTACCTGACCGAGGTCACCGAAGGTTCGGATGGCAATCTCATGAACAAGCTGATCAAGGTTATTCCGCAGGTCAACCAGACCCTCGGAATACCGGAGGCGGATTTCACTGCGCTTGGCGCCGTCAGCCGTGACAATCCGAGCTGCCCGTAACCGGCCGTAACGCGGGAGCGATCGCCAGTGGCCGAAAACGACATGGCAGCCCGTCTGCAGGGAACCGGTGCCTATGCACTGGAACTGGACGGCGTTGCGCGTCATTTCGGTGCTCTGGTGGCGCTCTCGGGCATCAATATGAGGATCGCGGCCGGCGAACGGCGCGCGGTTCTCGGCTCCAACGGCGCCGGCAAGACCACACTGTTCAATGCCGTGACCGGCGACTTTCTGCCGACCGCGGGCCGCATCCGTTTTTTCGGCGAGGATATCACCGACCTGCCGCCGCATGAACGCATCCGGCGTGGCCTGAGGCGCACCTATCAGATTTCGCAACTGTTCAAGGGCCTGTCGGTCCTCGATTCCATCTTCCTGGCATGCCGGGGCGTGTCGCGCCGGCGGTTCTCGTTGCTTCGACCCAAGGCAACCGACGTCAACAGGGTGCAGGCGGAATCGATCCTGCACGCTGTGCATCTGGAAGCCTGGCGCGACGCGCTGGTGGCGACGCTCAGCCATGGCCAGCAACGGCAGTTGGAGATCGCATTGGCGCTGGCCGGTGCACCTCGCTTCATCCTGTTCGACGAACCGGCGGCAGGGCTGTCGCCGACCGAGCGCCGCGATCTGGTGGCGATCCTCAATGGGCTGCCGAAGCATATCGGCTATGTTATCATCGAACACGATCTCGACGTTGCGCTGCGTGTCTCGGAGTATGTTTCGATGATGCACAATGGCCGCTTGTTCAAGGAGGGCACGCCGCAAGAGATCGAAGCTGATCCGGAGGTCCAGGAAATCTATCTCGGAGGCAAGCATGGCTGAACGCCGCGTTCCTGCCGGCCCCATATCTCCGTTCGGCCCAACGCCTCCGTCCAGGAAGGCGGTCCTCAGAATAGAGGATCTGCAAGTCTATTACGGCGAGAGCCATGCGCTGCAGGGCGTGTCACTGACGTTGGACAGCGGCGTACTGTCGGTCGTCGGCCGCAACGGCATGGGCAAGACGACGCTCTGCAACACTATCACAGGCTTGAAGCGCGCGCGCTCCGGGTCGATCCGGGTCAACGGCCGCGAGATTTCCTCACTCGAACCGCATGAGATTCACCGGCTCGGTGTCGGCTACGTACCGCAGGGCCGCCGCGTCTGGCCAAGCCTGACGGTCGACGAGCATCTGCGCCTCGCGGCCGGCAACCGGCGTGATGCGAATTGGACGGTCGAGCGCGTCTATCAGATCTTTCCGCGCCTCGCCGAACGCCGGACCAATGGCGGATCGCAGCTCTCGGGCGGCGAACAGCAGATGCTGGCGATCTCGCGCGCGCTGCTGAGCGACCCCAAGCTGCTGGTCATGGACGAGCCGACCGAGGGGCTCGCACCTGTCATCGTCGAGCAAGTCGAGCGAATGCTGGTGACGCTGGCCGAGGAAGGCGAGATGGCGATCCTCGTCATCGAACAGAATATCGGCGTCGCCACCGCTGTGTCCGATCGCGTCGCCATTATGGTCAACGGGCGCGTCAACCGGGTCATGGATGCCGCAGCACTTGCCGCCGACCGTGAACTGCAGCAGCGACTGCTCGGTGTCGGCCGCCATTCAGACGAGTCCGCTATGACGCCAGCGGCGGCGGCACAGGCGCAACAACAGCTGGCCGAAGTCTATCGCATCGATCGAGGTGCTTCGCAGGACGCTGCTCCGCAGGACGGTATCTACCGCCCGGTGACCGAACTGCCGAACCGCTGGAATGTGCCGGTGACGGCGATGCGGCAAGCGGCGGTCGAGAAGGCAGCGCCGCAGGACGAGCTGAAAAAAATCTTCGCCATACCCTTCGCCGAGCGCATCGGCAGGACCGTTCTGGTCGCCGGCACTTTCGACACCAAGGCCAAGGAACTGCGCTTCGTCGCCGATCGCCTGAAATCGCTGGGTGTGCCGGTGCGCACCGTCGACCTGTCGACGTCGGGAAAGCCGTCGAGCGCCGATGTTCCCGCCATGCAGGTCGCCGGCATGCATGCGCTGGGGTCTTCGGCCGTTTTCATCAATGATCGCGGCGGTTCGGTAAGCGCCATGGCCGAAGCCTTTGCGCGCTGGATCGAGCGCGAGCCGCGCATCGGCGGGGTTATTTCGGCGGGCGGTTCCGGCGGCACCACGCTGGCCACGGCTGGCATGCGCAGGCTGCCCGTCGGTATACCTAAGCTGATGGTCTCGACGGTCGCCGCCGGCGACGTCGCCAAATATGTCGGTGGGGCCGACATCATGATGTTCCATTCGGTGGCAGACGTTCAGGGGTTGAACTCGATTACCGAACAGGTGCTTTCCAACGCCGCGCATGCGATGGCGGGTATGGTCGCGCAGCTTCCCAATGCCGAGGCATGGGAGGCCAAACGCAAGCTGGCGCGTCCGGCCGTCGGCATCACCATGTTCGGCGTCACCACGCCGGCAGTGCAGGCGGTGACCAAGCGTCTTGAAGCGGACTATGACTGTCTTGTCTTCCATGCCACCGGAATTGGTGGGCGCGCCATGGAAAATCTCGGTGACTCCCGGCATCTCTCAGCCTTCCTCGACCTGACCACGACCGAAGTCGCCGACATGATTGTCGGCGGCGTGTTCCCGGCGACCGACGACCGCTTTGGCGCGGCGATCCGCACCGGCTTGCCCTATGTCGGCTCGACCGGGGCGCTGGACATGGTCAATTTCGGCCCGCGCGATACGGTGCCGGAGAAATTCAGAAGCCGTAACTTCGTCATCCACAATCCGAATGTCACGCTGATGCGGACCACGCGCGACGAGAACCGTGCCTTCGGCGAATGGATCGGCGCGCGGCTCAACGCCATGAATGGCCCGGTGCGGTTCCTGCTGCCGGAGGGCGGCGTGTCGATGCTCGACGCCCCAGGCCAGCCGTTTCACGATCCGGAGGCCGACAATGCGCTGTTCGAGGCGATCGAGAAGACCGTCCGCCAGACGCCGCTGCGCCATGTCGAGCGCGTCCGGTCGAACATCAACGAACCGTCTTTCGTCGACGCAGCCATCAACGCGTTCCACGCGATCACGCCGAAATTGCAGAGGCGGGCGTGATGGTTTTCGCGTTGGCGGATTATGGAATTGATGCCGGTCGCCGGTGGCTGACCGCATCCTGTTTGGGAGGGTAGAAAGAATGGCCGCGCAGACCTTTGGCGCTTTCCTTTTGTGGCTGATCATTGCCGCGATCGTCGTGGTGATCGCCGTCTATGTTCTCAGATGGCTTTATCGTCGCTCGACCAAGGAGACGGCGTTCGTGCGCACCGGCTTCATGGGCGAGAAGGTGGTGGTCAATGGCGGCGCCTTCGTCATTCCGGTGCTGCACGAAATCACGCCGGTCAACATGAATGTCTCGCGCATCGAGGTGCGCCGCGAAGATGGTTTTGCGCTGATCACCAAAAACCGGATGCGCGTCGATCTGGTCGCCGAGTTCTTTGTCCGTGTCGGGGCGAGCCGCGAGCTGGTTGCCGCAGCCGCTCAGACGCTCGGCCGCCGTACGCTGCAGCCCGACAGTCTGCGCGAACTGCTTGAAGGCAAGTTTGCGGGCGCCATGCGCACGGTCGCGGCCCAGATGACGCTCGAGGAGATGCACGAACTGCGCGGCGACTACGCCGCCAAGGTCCGCCAACTCGCCTCGGAATCGCTCGCCGCCAACGGGCTCGAACTGGAGAGCGTCGCCATCGTCGACCTCGACCAGACCAGCCTCGAATATTTCGACCCCTCCAACGCCTTCGACGCCGAAGGCCTGACCCAGCTCACCGAATCGATCGAGACCCGGCGCAGGATGCGCAACGAGATCGAGCAGCGCACGCTGGTCGATATCCGCAACCAGAACCTCGACACCCAGCGCAAGGTGCTGGAGATCGACCGCGA
The DNA here is from genome assembly GCF_040545535.1 of Mesorhizobium robiniae. NCBI lineage: Bacteria > Pseudomonadati > Pseudomonadota > Alphaproteobacteria > Hyphomicrobiales > Phyllobacteriaceae > Mesorhizobium > Mesorhizobium robiniae. Next base: position 174,728 of record NZ_JBEPMC010000002.1, on the reverse strand, counting down.
CACCGAATATGCCCGCCTCGAACAGGAGCGCGAAGTCGAGATACGCCGCGCCTCGCAGCGTTCCGAACTCGCCATCGAGCGCGCACTGCGCGACCAGGAGTCGGAGCAGGCGCAGCTTTCTTCGCGCGAAGCGGTCGAGAAATCGCGCCTCAACCAGGAACGCAACATCACCGAGGAGCGCATCAAGAACGAAGAAGACACCCAGCGCCGCGAGATTGCCCGACGCCGTGCGCTCGATGAGACGGAAATGAAAATGCGCGAACTGACCGAGCGCGAGCAGATAGCGCTCGAGCTTGCGCTGGAGAAGGCGCGCATCGAGCGTGAAGGCACGCAGAGCCAACTGGAGATCGAGCGCAAGAAGGCGCTCGAAATCGCCGAGCTCGAACGTCAGATCGCCTTGGCGGAAAAAGCGCTCGAGGTCACCAGGGCCGAAGCGGAAAAACGCCGCGCCGAAATTGTCGAGAACCAGACGACCGAAACGGCCCGTATCGATCAGGAGCGCGCCATCGACGAAGTGAGGATTGCGCGGGAGCGTCACCTCGAAGCGCTGCAGATCGCCAAGCGCCAGGCTTTCGAGGAAGCCGAGATATCTGCCAGCGAAGAGGTCGAGCGCGCCCGCATCACCACCGAGCGCGGCATCGAGGAAGCCCGGCTGATCAAGGACCGTGACCTGCGCCAGCTTGGTGTCGACCGCGATCAGAAGATCGAGATCGCCGAGATCCAGAAGGCCATCGACATCGCCAAGAAGACGCAGGAGCGGTCTTCTGCGATCGCTGCTTCGGAAGCGGTCCGCGCCAAGGCCATCCAGGCCGAGGAACAGGCCTTCACCGCCCGCGAGCGCGAGATCGCCGAGCGCCGCAAGCTGACCGACCTGATCGCCGCCGCCCGTGAGGCAGAGCGCGAGGCCCTGCGCATAACCGCGGCGGCCGATGCCGAGATGAAGGCTGCCAAAAGCCTCGCCGAAGCCCAGAAGATCGCTGCCGTCGCCTCGGCCGAATCCGAAAAGATTCATGCCCTTGCCGCGGCCCAGCGCTACGAGGTCGACGCCGCCGGTCACCGCCAGCTCAACGAGGCCGAAAACCTGCTCTCCAATGAGGCTCGCGCCGGCCGTCTCCGCGGCAAATTGCTCGACCATATGGAAGGCATCATCCGCGAAAGCGTCAAGCCGATGGAGAAGATCGAGGGCATCAAGATATTGCATGTCGATGGCATCAATGGCGGCCCCGGCGGCAACCGCAACGTCACCGACGAAGTGATCGATTCGGCGCTGCGCTATCGGGTACAGGCGCCGATGATCGACAATCTCATGAAGGAGATCGGCATCGAGGGCGGTTCGCTCGGACGGATGACCGACGTTTTGCGCGATGCCAAGGACATTTCGAGCCTGACCCGCGACAAGAAAGGCAAGGGCAAGATCAGCAAGGATGACGATGACGATCGCGACCGCTGACTTGATCGTGCAGTCCATGCGGTTCGCAATCGAATCGGAATGTCTCGGCCGCTTGTGTCACGCTGGCGGCTGCCCGGCATGACCAAGGTCTATGTTTCCTCGGTCATTCCGGCGCCGGCGGCGGAGGTCTGGAAGGTCGTTCGCGATTTCAATGGGCTGCCAAGCTGGGCGCCGTTCGTCACCGAAAGCCGCATCGAGCAAAATGCGCATCCCGACCAGATCGGTTGTATCAGAAATTTCGTGCTCAGGGATGGCGGGCGGATTCGCGAAAGATTGCTGGCGCTGTCCGACTATGACCTGTCCTGCAGCTACGCGATCCTGGAAAGCCCGATGGCGGTGGAAAATTACATCTCAACGCTGTCGCTGACGCCGATCACCGACGGCAATTTGACCCTGGCCGAGTGGCAGGCGGAGTTCGACTGCGCCCCCGAGCGCGAGGCGGCGCTGACGCACCAGATCGGCACCGGCGTATTCCAGGCTGCGCTCAGCGCACTCAAGCAGCGCTTCGGGCGCTGACGCCTGCGCTATGGTTCAAGTCCGCCAGAGCACGATCATCGATGCGCCGATCGAGGACGTCTGGTCCATTTTGCGCGACTTCAATGGCCATGAGCGCTGGCATCCAGCGGTCTTATTCAGCGAGATCGACGGGGGCGAGCCGGTCGATGCGGTGGGGTCGGTGCGTCATTTCCGGCTGGCCGACGGCGGCGAATTGCGCGAGCAGCTTCTGGCGCTGTCCGATAAGGACTTTCGGCTGAGCTATTGCCTGCTCGAAGCACCGCTGCCGCTGATGGGTTATGTCGCATCGATCCGACTGAAGCCGGTGACCGACGGCAACGCCACCTTCTGGGAGTGGCGCTCCGAGTTCCATCCACCGGCGCATCGCCGCGACGAGCTGGTCAAGCTCGTCACCGAGGGCATCTACCAGGCCGGTTTTGAGGCTATTCGCAATCTTTTGCGTCGAAAGCCGACGATCCCACCTACCCACGCGAGAGCGCCGGTGGTCGCTCCGACACCATCGGCAGCCCTGCCGCGGAGCGCTCCGGCAATATCTTCCGGGCCCACATCTTCCGGAGCCACGACTTCGGGCCTGATCGAGAGAACCAGGGCGATCCTCGTCGAGCGCTATGGCGGGCCGGAGGTGCTGCAGCTGAAAGACATCGCATTGCCGCCGCCCGCGCCGAACGAGGTGCAAATTCGTCATACGGCGATCGGCGTCAATTTCATCGACGTCTATTGCCGCACCGGCTATTTCGACCTCCTGCAGCCGCCTGATGTGCCCGGCATGGAGGCTGCAGGCGTCATTGAAGCGCTTGGTTCGGAGGTTTTAGGCTTTTCAGCCGGCGACCGCGTCGCCTATGCCTGCCCGCCGGTCGGCGCCTATGCCGAGCGGCGCAACATGGCGCCCGATCTGCTGGTTCGGCTCTCGGACGACGTTTCGGACGAGACTGCAGCAGCGAGCCTGCTCAAAGGCGTCAGCGCGAGTTTCCTGCTGCACGACGTCCATGCCGTGCAGCCAGGCTCCGTCGTTCTCATTCACGCCGCCGCCGGCGGTATCGGCCAGCTTCTGGTGCAGTGGGCCCGCCATTTAGGGGCAACGGTCATTGCCACGGTATCGAGCGACGACAAGGCGCGGATCGTCGAACGTCTTCGCGCGCATCACGTCATCGTTTATTCGCGCGATAATTTCGCTGAAGCCGTTATGCGCCTGACCGGCGGCGCTGGTGCCGATGTCGCCTATGACGCGGTCGGCAACGACACGTTCGGCGGTTCACTAGCGGCACTCGGCATTCGCGGCCATCTCGTCAGTTTCGGCCAAGCCTCCGGACCGGTCGGCAACTGGGATATCGGCCGATTTGCATCGAAGTCGATCACCATATCGCGTCCCAATTACGCCCATTATACCGACACTCCGGCAAAGCTTTCGCCGCACGTCGATCGTTTCTTCGCAGCGCTACGGCAAGGCTTCGTCAGGATCGAGCCCCCCAGACGCTACAGCCTGACCAATGCCGGCGAGGCCCACCGCGACCTCGAATCCAGGCAGACCACGGGCGCATTGATGCTGGTGCCGTAGCCACCGCTCTGCTCAGTACACCCGCTAGACCGGCATCACTGTGCCTCCCGCGCAAACAAATGTTGACAAAGTCATCTGTTGTCCTTCATATCAGAAGGCCTTCAGTCGAACAGGCCGGTGAAGTGATGGACGACCTTGGAGCACAGGAACAAGCGGTTCTGGATCTCATCGCGGCGAACCCGTTCGCCGGCCAGCAGGACATAGCAACCGCGCTAGGCATCGCCCGCTCGACCGTCGCGGCCCACATCATGCAGCTCGTCAACAAGGGTTACATTCTCGGCCGTGGCTATGTGTTGCCGGCCTCCAAGCGTATGATCTGCATCGGCGGCGCGGTTCTGGACCGCAAATACCACGCCAAGAAGGATCTGATCTTCGAGACGTCGAACCCTGTCGACGGCTATCGCAGCTTCGGCGGTGTCGCACGCAACGTCGCCGAGAACCTTGTCCGCCTCGGCGTCGACGTCAGCTTCGTCTCGATTGTCGGTGACGATGAAACCGGCCGCTCGCTGGTGCGGCATTTGCGCGACCTCGGCGCCGACGTCAGCCAGGTCATCACCACCACGGAACGACCGACGGCCGAATATGCGGCCATCCTCGATCCCAACAACGATCTCGTGCTCGGCATTGCCGACATGGAGATCTTCGATCTGTTTTCGCCATCCTATCTCGACCGCTTCTGGCCGCATCTCGCTTCGGCGACCTGGGTGTTCATCGACTGCAACCTGCCGGCCGCGACGATCGAAGCGCTGATGTCACGCAAACAGGGCGCGCGCTTCAAGCTCGCCGTCGACACGGTCTCGTCGCCGAAATCCGCACGCTTGCCGAAGGACCTGACCGGCATCGACCTGTTGTTCACCAATCACGACGAGGCCAACGCGATGCTTGGCATCGCCGACGCCGACAAGCGGCTGAAGCCGAAGGAAGCCGCGGCGGCGCTGCGCGCGGCAGGTGCTGCCGAGGTCATCGTGACCATGGGCGCGCATGGATTTGCGGTGGCGACCGAAAGCGGCTTGGCGACGATGCGTTCCGTCCCCGCCCGCGCCGTCGACATCACCGGCGCCGGCGACGCGATGATTGCCGGCACCATGTACAAGGTGCTTTCGGGCGATCCTGTGCTCGACGCAGCGCGGACAGGGGCGCTGCTCGCCACGCTGACCACCGAGAGCGAATCCAGCGTCCATCCTGATCTGTCGCCGCGCTTCCTCACCGCCGGCATGTACCGCATTCCCGCCTAAAACGAGACGACCGAAAGCGAGACCATGAAACCTTCTTCCCTTATCCACCTGAACGACGAAGTCGCGGCAGCACTTCGAGACGGCCGCGCGGTGGTGGCGCTGGAATCGACGATCATCACCCATGGTATGCCTTATCCTGCCAATCTGGAGACCGCGCGCGGCGTTGAAACCGTGGTCCGCGAGAACGGCGCCGTGCCCGCCACGATCGCGGTGGTCGCCGGCAAGATCAAGGTCGGGCTTGACGACCGTGAGCTGGAACGGCTTGCCGCGGCTAAAGACGTGGTCAAGGCGTCAGGGCGCGACCTCGCCGCCATCATGGTGGGCGGCGGCTCGGCCGGAACCACCGTCTCGGCGACGATGCGGATCGCTGCGCTCGCCGGCATCGGCATTTTTGCGACCGGCGGCGTCGGCGGCGTGCATCGTGGCGCCGAGGCCACTTTCGATATCTCGGCCGACCTGACCGAACTCGGCCAGACCGGCACGACCGTCGTCTGCGCCGGCGTGAAATCGATCCTCGATATTGCAAAAACGCTGGAATATCTGGAGACACAACGCGTGCCGGTGATTGCCTATCAGAGCGACGACTTCCCGGCCTTCTATACGCGCTCCAGCGGACTGAAGGCCGATCACCGCCTCGACACGCCGGAGGACATTGCGGGGGCCATGCTGCTGCACGAGCAGATCGGCTCGGGCACCGGCATCCTCGTCGCCAATCCGATTCCTGAGGCGGATGCGCTCGATCCGGCCTTCATCGACAGCACGATCGCCGCGGCCGTGGCCGAAGCCGGGACACGCGGCATCGGCCGCAAGGAGCTGACGCCGTTCCTGCTCGCCCGCATCAATGAGCTTTCGCAAGGCCGCAGCCTGAAGGCCAATATCGCGCTGGTCCGCAACAACGCCGCGCTCGCCGCTCGCGTCGCAGTAGCGCATGCGCGGTTAAAGGGCATGAAATAGAGGCGCTATCGGCCTTCGATTTCAGCCGGTGAAAGATCGAAGACCCGCCCGGCATTGAGGATATTGTTCGGGTCGAACACCGCTTTCAAGCGCCGCATGGCCGCGATCTCGGTATCGCTGCGCACTAGGTGCAACCATTCCTTCTTGTCGAGGCCGATGCCATGCTCGGCCGAGACGCCGCCGCCGGCCGCGGCGACGCCACGATAGACGATGTCGTACGCCGCCGCCGGATCCACGGTGCGCACCTGATAGTGCAGATTGCCATCGCCAAGATGGCCGAAGACGTAGATGTCGGCGCTGGGGTCGACAGCCCTGATCGCGGCTTCTGCTTCTTGCAGGAAAGCCCCCATCCTTGCCAGCGGGATGCTGATGTCGACGCCGATCAGGCCTTTCATTGAAAACAGGAAGCGGTTGGCATCCTCGCGCACCGCCCACAGCGCACGGAACTCGCGCGGCGACTGCGAGACGACCACGTCGTCGACCATGCCGTCCTCGACCGCCTGCATCAGAACAGCAGCAAATCGGTCGCCGTCGCGCTCGGGCTCGTTGCCCTGGATCTCGGCCAGCACATAGACGGGTGACCCCACGGGCAGCGGCGCCGGTGCATCCATCCCGGCGACCATGGCACCGTAGAGCGGCGCGAAATTCACCTCATAGGCCGACAGCAACGGCCCGAGCTTCTGCCTGAGCAGCGCAAGCAGCGCGATTGCCGCATCGAGCGACGCAAGCGCGCAGAAGGCGTTGACCTCGGTGGCCGGCTTCGGGTGCAGCCGCAGGCAAGCGCGCGTGACGACGCCGAGCGTGCCTTCGCTGCCGATGAAGAGCTGGTTGAGGTCGTAACCGGAATTGTCCTTGGGCAAGCCCTTGAGCGAGGTCAGGATGCTGCCGTCGGCAAGCACAACTTCCAGGCCGAGCACCTGCGCGCGATACATGCCGTAGCGCAGCACGCGAATGCCCCCGGCATTGGTGGCGACATTGCCGCCGACCGTGGCCGTGCCGCGCGCGCCGATGTCGACGCCGAACAGCAAGCCGGCCGCATCGGCCGCGTCCTGCACCATTTGCAGCGGCGCGCCGGCCTCGGCGATGATCGTCGCCGCCTCGCGGTCGACAGCCTCTATCGCAGTCATCCGCTCCAGCGACAGCACCGCCTCGCCGGGCTGGATGCGCGCAGCACCCGCAAGCCCGGTCCGGCCACCCTGGACGACAAGCCTCTGCCCCGCCTCGTTGCAGAGGCGCAGAATGTCCGACACCTCGCCGGCAGTACGCGGACGCAAGACGAACTCCGGTGGTGCGCCGGCTTTGCCGTCTGGATCTTCCCTGTAACGTGGTCCTGCCTCGTCGGCTGAAACAATCGCTGACCTGTCCAGCCGCTTTTTCAGCCGCGACAGGAGTTCGGCAACCCTCTGGGACATGGCGCTCACTCGTCTGCCCTGGGCGCCTCGGCGTCGGCGCGAATGAGCTTGATGTCCGCCCCCGCCGCCCAGGCGCCGATATCTTCCCGGCGCAGTGCCGCTGCCATCATATCCGGAAACAGATCCGGCGTGCAGGCGAAGACGGGAATACCAAGTGCCGCGACCGAACCTGCCATCGTGGGATCGTAGCCGGGCCGGCCCTGATCGGTCAGCGCCAGAAGCACGACGACATTGACGCCAGATCGAACCAGCGCGGCCAGCCGCCGCAGCAGTTCCTGGCCGTTGCCGCCCTCATAGAGATCGGTGATCAGCACCAGATGCGACTTGGTTGGCCGCTCGATACGGTCGGCGCAGTATGCTACGGCCTGATTGATATCAGTACCGCCGCCAAGCTGCACGCCGAACAGCACTTCGACGGGGTCGCTGAGTTCCTCGGTAAGGTCGACGATGGTTGTGTCGAAGCAAACGAGTTTGGTGCGAACAACCGGCAGTGAGGCCATGACGGCTGCGAAGATCGAGGCGTAGATCACCGAGCTTGCCATCGAGCCGGACTGGTCGACACAGAGAACGACTTCGTCGAGATCGACCAGCCGGCGCTGCTTGCGCATGAAACCAACCAGCTTCTCCGGAACGATCGTCTTGTGCTCGGGTTGGTAGTGGCGAAGGTTAGTCGAGATGGTGCGCTGCCAGTCGATATCGCGCGAACGCGGGCGGTTGGTACGCCTCGACCGGTCGAGCGCGCCGCGTATCGCCTCAGCGGTCTTCTGCTCCAGCTTTTGCATCAGCTTGGCGACGATATCGGCGATGATCGTGCGGGCGATGTCCTTGGTCTTGGCCGGCATGATCGAGCGCAGCGAAACCAGGTCGGCGACCAGGTTGACGTCCGCCTCGATCGCCTTGAGGAATTCCGGCTCCATCAGCATCTGCTTCAAGTCGAGCCGTTCGAAAGCATCTTTCTGGACGATCTGAACGACCTGCGCGGGGAAGAAGGAGCGAATGTCGCCCATCCATTGCGCAACGCGCGGCGCCGACCGGCCGAGCCCACCGCGCCGCTTGCGCGGGTCGCTGGCCGCCGCGTTGACGCCGTCGCCATAGAGTGCGTCGAGCGCCGCCGAAAGTCGTTTGTCGTCGCTGGAAAGTGCCGCCGACGCCTCGTCATCGGCGCCGATCGCCAGTCGCCAGCGGCGCTCCCTTCCGCCATCGGCAGTGAGTGGGCCGGGCTCATTCATTTCGCTCTCGTCATCCATTGCCGTTTTGTCCCATGAGCAACGGTCCAAGCAGCTCCAGGTGCCGGCGCCATGCCTCGCCCCCATCCGGCGACGGCGTCAGGCCAGCCGGCAGGCGCGCAGCGCGGCCGAGGACCGCTTCGATCAGCCGGCGGCGTTCCATGCTGTCCAGATTGGAAAAGACACGGCGCAGCAATGGCAGGTGCGCGATGAAAGCATCTTCGTCCAGGGATTTGAGCCACCCATCGACCGCACCGCGCAGACCCTCGTCATAAATCAGCCGTTGACCGGCTGTGCTGAAGAACTCTTCGAAGAACCCGGCCGCTTCGGCCACCGGAGTGCCCGGCGACAGGCGTCGCCCGAGCAGCCCGGCAGCGGCTTCGGCGGACAGGCGACCGGCCTCGTAGAGAAGGTGCGCGGCACATCCTGCCAGCAACGCCGTCGACCGTGACCCCTCCAGCACGGCAGCCAGCCCGCTGCGCCATCCGTCCAGCACGTCTTGCCCGGGCTCGACCAGTCTGATCGCCTCATCGGCCATGCGCATCGCACCAACCAGTGTCGCGGCGGCTTGCTCATCCAGATCTCGCGCAGCATAGGGAAGCGCGATCGCGCCTTCGACGATCAGCCGCTCCATGAGGCCGGACAGCCGGTTCGTCTCCGTCTTGCGAGCCTCGCCGTAACGGATGATGTCGGCGAGCGGCGGCACCGACGCCAGGATCTCCAGGCATTCGCTGCTGTGCGCCGCTCGCGCCTCCAACGCCGCGAGGCCTGCGCTCGAAGCTTCCGACAGGCCTGCGGTGATGGCGCTTTGGACCAGTGCCGCGAGCGTGTCGAGGGTCGCTGCCGTTTCGATCATCTGGATCAGGCGGCCGTTGGCAGCCTTTTCGATGGTCGGCCCGTAAATCAGGTTCTCGACCAGACGGACGGAATATTCCGGATCCCATGCCAGCGTCCACCGCTCGCGAAACGTGCCACGACTGCGGCCACTGTCCGTCAATCTGCCCCAATGCACACCAAGCACGTTCAGCCGATGCAGCAGTGTCGAGCGAAACAGCCCGCTATCACTTCGCAGGTCTACGGATAATTCCCGCTCCAGCGCCTCGGGCTTCAGCCGCGCGGCCTTCTGGTTGCGCTGCAGATCCTCGATCAACGGCGCCAACGGCGTGTCGGGTGGGATTTCCCCGACGTCGGCACCCAGAAGCAGTTCGGCCTCGACCAGCGTCCACAGCAACGCCTCGCCATTGAACAGAGCCGCAATCGCGGCGTCGCGCAATTCCTCGAACCCGGGTTTGGGTCGTTCGCGAATTGCGGCGAGCGCCCGGGCGAGCCGCTCGGCTTCGATCAGCGAGGCAGTCGAAATCAGGTGACCTTTCGCCCGCAACACCGCCGCGATCATTGCAAGCCACAGGGTTGCCGCATCGTGACGGCCGCGCGTGCGCCAAAGATGCTTGCACCAGCCGGGTGCGACGACGCCCGCGCCATAGCCGTAGCCCAGCGCCAGACGCGGTCCCGTCCACGGCGCCCATGTCATCGTGCTCTTGCGTCGCGCGATCCCCTTGAGCAGGGCTTGATCGTTTTTCTGCGAGTGTGTGGCCTGCAGTGCCGGCACATGCCATGCCCCGCAGACGACAGCGACAGATCCGTCGAATTCCTTTCGCGCAGCGGCGATTTCGAGCCGCATATGCGCTTCGCGCTGGGCCTCGAACTCAGCGATCGGACCCTCGCCGTCCCGCAGTGTCGTCATCGCATCGGCGATAGCCGCGAATATAGGGCCGGGTTCCGGGTTCTGTTCAATGATGTCGGACCACCAGCTTTCGCCGTCCTCATAACCGGCAGCCCTTGCGAGTGTACCTATCGGGTCACGCCGATGCGGGGCCGCGTCGCCGTCCTCGCCGCCGGCTTCGTCCGTGGGCTCGGCTCTGTCGGGATCGTCGGTCTTGTTCGCGCCATCCGTCACCGCCGCCGTGAACCGCGCCGACGACGGCAGGTCGATAAACCGCAACGTCGCCTTGTGGCCAACCGCCCACAGCACCGCTTGGTATTCGGGCGAGAACTCAGCGAAAGGCCAGAAGCTTGTCGAAGCCGGATCGTCCTCGGGATAGCAAAGCAGCGCCACCGGCGGCTGCATTTCCGGGCGCGCCAGCAAGTGCAGCAGCGGGGAGGCGTCGATCGGCCCCTCGATCAGCACGGCGACCAGCTTCAAATCCCGTAGCGCCTGCACCAGGCTGTCGGCGGAACCCGGCCCGTGATGGCGTATGCCGAAATAGGCGATGTCGCCGTGTCCCACGGCGTCAGATCGCTGCGTTCAAGGCCGCGTAGTAGCCGGCATAGTCCGGCCGCTTCTTCAGCACTGTTTCCAGGTATTCCTCCAGCACAATCTTATCCTGCACCGGATCTTTCACGATCGCGCCGACAAGGCTGGCGGCTAGACCTTCGGCGCCGAGTTTGCCGCTGTCGAACCACGCCGCCTGGCTGAGCCCGCCAACCATCGTCGCAATTGCCTCTGCCGTCGACAGCGAGCCCGAGGGCGTCTTCAGCGTCACCTTGCCATCCGCGGTCGCACCGGAGCGCAATTCGCGGAAGATGGTCAGGACACGGGCGATCTCCTCGCCGACATTTTTCGGCACCGGCAGGTCGAGCCCGCCAGCCATTTCGTCAACCCGTTTGGAGACGATCGCCACCTCTTCCGCCATGTCTTCGGGCAATGGCAGCACGACGACATTGAAGCGACGCTTGAGCGCCGAGGAGAGTTCATTCACGCCCTTGTCGCGGTTGTTTGCCGTGGCAATGATGTTGAAGCCGCGCTGGGCATAGATCGATGTGTTCAATTCCGGAATCGGCATCATCTTTTCGGAAAGTACGGTGATCAGCGTGTCCTGAACGTCCGAGCCCATGCGGGTCAGTTCCTCGAGGCGGCAGAGCTTGCCGGTTTGCATGGCGCGGTACAGCGGCGTCGGCACCAATGCTTCCTGGCTCGGGCCCTTTGCCAGAAGTTGCGCATAATTCCAGCCATACCGGATCTGGTTCTCGTCGGTGCCGGCCGTGCACTGCACGATCAGTGTCGAGTCGCCCATGATGGCGGCGGCGAGATGTTCAGACACCCAGGACTTGGCCGTTCCGGGCACGCCGAGCAGCAACAGCGCGCGGTCGGTGGCGAGCGTTGCCACCGCGGTTTCCATCAGTCGGCGACGACCGACATATTTTGGCGTCACCGGCGTGCCGTCACCGGCCTTTCCGCCCAGAAGATAGGTCAGCACAGCCTGTGGCGAGAGGCTCCAGCCGGCAGGCTTTTGCCTGTCGTCACCGCGCGCCAGCGCCTGCAGTTCAGAGGCATAGGCCTGCTCGACCGGGAGACGGATGGCAGCGTTCATTTGTATTCTCCGGATTGATCATGTGTCGGTTCTAGATTGATATTCGGCCAGCGCCGCGTTGAGACGCAGGACACTGAGTGATGGGGCCGCGGGCGGCATGCCGGCTGCGACAACGTCGTCGATCAATTTGGCTGCTGTGGTCGCAGTGGCAAGAAAGCCCATCGTTTCCACCATTTCGTCGGCGCCCCGCCGCACGGCATCGTCGTTTCCCGCAACGGCGGAACGCAACGCCAGCAGGGTCTGGCTATTCGTCAGGTCGCCCCATTCCAGCCAACTTGCTTCCATGCCTTCGGCAAGATTGAGAGCACCAAGATAGTTCGAGTCTTTCAGGATCAACCTGATGAGGACACGCTTTCTGCGGCTGTCCAGACGCGGCATGAGGTGCAACACGAACAGCGCCGGTTTGCCGCCATCGGCGACAAGCATGTCCGCCATACGCGTCACCGCGGCGTCGCTCCCGGAAGCGGCGACCATTCGTGCGATCAGGATGTCGGCATTGGTGTCGGCGCCGAATTGCCAGGCCCCTAGGAATTCGGGTTCCGTAGTGCCGACCCGTGCGGCAAGGTCGACGAGATTGCAGGTCTCGAACAATTCGGCGCGGCGCTTTTCCTGCGCCGGGGATTTGAGTTTCGCCGGCGTGTAGGTGGTCCGGCGGCGGATGAAGCCGGATTTGCCTTCGCCGATGAAGGCGGCGAGTTCGACTGCGGGATCCTCCGCCCCGCCTTCGCTCGAATGGCCGTGCTCGCCCAACCTTGCCAGCAACCGGCTAGCCAGTTCCTGCACCTTGCCGGAACGGTCGGTGGCAAGGCTTTTCAGGAACGGCGCGTCCTCGGCATTGAGGCCGAAGCGCATCAGTTCGATGAGCGCAAGCCTGATTTCTGCCGGTTCACCCGATGCCTTGGCCTCGATCAGCGTTCGAGCCGAAGCCGGTTCACTGCGGCGCATATCGGCCAGCGCGATGCGGCGCGCGGCGGGATAGAACTCATCCCAGTTTTCCGCCGTGAGTTTCTCTTGCGGGGCATGTCTTTCTCCATCCACGCTGGCTTGCCAGTCGATCCAGGGAGCGTAGACGTCCGGGCTGTTCTGATCTGACGCTGACGGCATCCAGTCCATCGGATGAAGCACGTAGCCACGGCTGGCGACAAGCGCCACTACGCGCGTCTTGCGCCTTGCGTCTGCGGCTTGTTTCAGGCCGGCGCGCAAAAGCGGCCGCAACCGCTCCGGCAGCATTGGCAAGGCAAGCCCGGGCAGCGGCGGCCGCCGCTTGAGCGTCTTCGGCGCCGCCGGCCGCAAGGCGACGTCGAGCGCTTGCGCTGCAACTGCCAGGAGCCTGCGCTCCTGCTCGTCGGCATTTGCGCCGCCGGCGATTGCCTTCCAGGCGGTCGGAGCCAGATCGAAAGTGGCTCCGCCGGTGATCCAGCAGTCGCGCATTGTCGCCAGGCCTGCTTGCTCGCCCTCATTCACGACAGGTCAAGCCTCCCGAACCCGCTTTGCGCCGCCAGAAGATCAAGCCGGGCGCCATCCCAGAGCGCTGCCGTGGCCGCAAGGTCGAGGCCGAGCAATGTCTGATTGACAGCGCCGGCGATCGGCAAGGCTATCCCTTGCGCATCGTCCGCGGCCTGCCACCAGCCTGTGCCCCGGTCGTCGACCAGGATCGCACCAGGCGGCAGTATGAGAGGACAATCGGTAGTCCAAGGCGCAGCCTCCTGATGGGAAGCATGCGTGGCAAGTGGGTCCTTTGCAGCGCCAAAGGTGAAATCAGGCCACGCGCCGGACATCACTTCACCCATGCGCTCCGCCACCAATGCGCGCAGCGGCTTGCGTGATGGATAGAAGACCAGCCGTGCATCGAAACGATCACCCGGAGCAAAAGCGTTGGACCGGCGTCCGGCAGAAGCCGGAAAATAATCGAGCAGCACGGCAAATTGCGGGATGGTGCTCTTAAGATCGAGCAGCCAGGTCGAATGACTGACGAGACCGTCGCGGCGGCTCTCGATCTTCTCGCCCAGAACTTCCCAGAAGCTTTCGACCTGTCTTGCATCGGGATTGGCCAGAACCTGTTCGCGGGTTTCGGACGTCGATACGAGGCGTTTCAGCTCAGGGTCGTCGGGGGCCGACCGCCACGCCTTGGCCAGCAGCACAAGCTTTCCGAGCTCGCGGATTGCGGCATCGGGTCTTTCCTCGCTGCGCAGCGCCATCAGCCGCGATGGGATCTCGTCGACGCGACCGGCAAGCGCGGTCGCCTTCATGTCGACCAGCCGCGCGGCAATCCGGCGGCAACGGTCGCTGCTCGCCTCGATAAAGCTCGAAAGGCCAAGCCGCAACTGATCGGCGATCCATTGGTCGAGCTCATCCAGCGCCGCCGATACCGCTTGTCGTGTGTCCTCCGCCCGCTTGCGCTGCGCTGCCTCGCGACGCTCCACAGCCGCAACGTCTTCGACGGCGACGCTCTCGTCCGCCCGTGCCGCTTCATCAATGCTCTTGACTGCCGCAGCGGGTATCGATTGCGCTGGCGCCGGCGTCGTCTTTCTGCGCCGGCCAAGCCAGTCATTCACCCATTCCGGCGTGGATTCGGCCGCGGCAAAACTGACTGGCGCGGTGGCAGCAATCCACATCAGGGCCAGCGTGTGCTTGCACGGGAATTTTCGCGACGGGCAAGTGCATTTGTAACCGTGATCGCCTGTGTCGACCACCACCCGATAAGGATTGGAGCCGGAACCCTGGCATTCACCCCAGATGAGCGCCTGCTGCTCATTGCGCTCGAGTCGCGGCCAGTTCGATCGCTTGGTCAGCTTGGAGGCGGCGCTCAGCGACGCTTGATCAGGAGCAAGCGCCTCAATGGTCTTCAAATCGAATTCCAAGCCGCGCCCCTCGTGACTCGAACCAAACGCCCTGTCGCCAGCATAGATAGCCGTTTGTGAAGAATTATTGTAGCTCCCGCGAAGTGAAGATCGATACGTCTCGGCCCTTGTTCCTAGGTGCCCGAATCCGCCTGATTCGTAAGCGAGGTCTACCGCCATTCGGGTCCCGGGCAATTGCAAATGTCGCGCCAACCCTGGGCGCGATTAGCGAGCAGGGCGGCAGACTGATCGGGGCTGCGGCAGGTCGACAGGTGTGGCATTTCAAATGGGCGCCGGCCTGCACGATGCCTCTCCCGCAGGCCAGTTTTTTGCCTCCTCAGTGTAATTTGAATCACGCGGCGCTTGACTCCGGCGGCGCCTTGTGAAAAATTTTGCATCAACTGATAAAAATATCTCAGGGCGGAAATGGTTGGTTTTGGAAACGGCCTCCTGCGCGACGATGAAACCAGTATGGCAACGCGTGCCGCCTGGCTTCATTATGCTGGCGGCCTGACCCAGTCGGAGGTCGCCAAGCGGCTTGGCCTGACCAGTCTCAAGGCGCATCGCCTGATTACCAAGGCCAACCAGGAAGGGCTGGTCAAAGTCTATATCGACGGCGAAGTGTCGGAATGCGTCGCGCTTGAGGACGATTTGTCCAGCCGTTACGCCCTCGATTATTGCGAGGTCGTTCCCGACTTCGACGGCGAAGACCTGCCACTCAAGGCGCTCGGCATTGCCGGCGCGCAGTTTCTCAAGCGCGAGATCGAACGCGGCGAGGATACGCTGATCGGCGTCGGTCATGGCCGCACGCTCGCCGCTTGCGTGGAGTATCTGCCGCGCATATCGGCCGAAAAGACCCGCTTCGTCTCGCTGCTTGGCGGCCTGACGCGCAAGTTCTCGGCCAATCCGCACGATGTCATTCACCGTCTGGCCGAACGGACCGGCGCGGAAGCCTATGTGATGCCGGTGCCGATGTTCGCCAACACGGTCGAGGATCGAACCGTGCTGCTCGGGCAGAAGGGCATCAGCGAAGTCTTCGATCTCGGCAAGGCCGCCGACCTGCTCATTGCCGGTATCGGCACTGCCGAGCGCGAGGCGTCGCTGGTCGCCACCGGCATGATCGAGAAGGGCGAAATGGAGGAGATCCGTCGCAAGGGGGGCGTCGGCGAATTGCTCGGCCATTTCTTCGACGATGCTGGAAAAGCGGTCGAGACGACGCTTTCCAACCGGGCGCTGGCGCTGGCGCGAGAAGATATCAGCAATCGCAGGATTGTCGCCGTTGCCGGCGGCAAGGTGAAGGTTCGTGCCATCAAATCGGTGTTGGAGGGCCGCTATCTCAAGGGCTTGGTCACCGATGAGCGGACGGCGCGATCACTCGTGGAGCAGACGCCGGTCGGGTAGCCGGCAACTATTCGATTGAAACTACCCTGTGGAGGAGAAGACAAATGCATGAGAAAGAAAAAGACCTGATCGATGCGTTCCTGCGCGGACAAGTCGATCGTCGTGGGCTGATCAAGGGCCTTGGCGCAATGGGCCTTGCCGCCGGCACGGCCGGCACGCTGCTCAATCTGGGGCAGACCCGCGCGCTCGCCGCGGATTTCGACTGGCAGGCGCACAAGGGCAAGACCATCAAGCTCTTGCTCAACAAGCATCCTTATGCGGATGCGATGATCGCCAACCTCGAAAACTTCAAGAAGTTGACCGGCATGGAAGTCGTCTATGACGTGTTTCCAGAAGACGTCTATTTCGACAAGGTCACCGCTGCGCTGTCGGCCAGCTCGCCTGAATACGATGCCTTCATGACCGGCGCCTACATGACCTGGACATACGGCCCGGCCGGCTGGATCACCGACCTCAACGAGTGGATCAAGGATCCTGCCAAGACCAACCCGAACTATGCCTGGGACGACTTCCTGCCCGGTGTCAGGAAGTCCTGCGCCTGGAACGGCCAGCCCGGCGGAGTGCTCGGCTCCGACGATGCCAAGCAGTGGTGCATTCCGTGGGGTTTCGAACAGAACAACATCACCTACAACAAGGCGATGTTCGAAACGGCCGGTGTCACCGTTCCCGGCAATATGGACGAGATGGTCGCTGCGGCGGCCAAGCTCACCAAGGATGTCGGTGGCGGCGTTTACGGCATCGGCGTGCGGGGCTCGCGCTCCTGGGCGACGATCCATCCCGGCTTCCTGTCGGCTTATGCCAACTTTGACCAGAAGGACCTGAATGTCTCGGCCGATGGCAAATTGTCCGCCGCGATGAACACTGCCGAATCCAAGGCCTTCCACAAGCAGTGGGTCCAGATGATCCAGGAGAGCGGCCCCAAGGACTGGTCGACCTACACCTGGTATCAGGTCGGCACCGATCTCGGTGCGGGCGCCTCGGCAATGATTTTCGACGCCGACATCCTGGGTTACTTCATGAATGGCGGCGATAACAAGATGGCCGGCAAGCTCGCCTTTGCCAGCTTCAAGGCCAACCCGGCCGCCAAGGCGCCGACGCCAAATATCTGGATCTGGTCGCTGTCGATGTCCAACTTTTCGAAGGACAAGGACGCTACCTGGTACTTCATGCAATGGGCATCCGGGCCCGAGCACGCGCTGTTTGGCGCGACCAAGATGGACTTCGTCAATCCGGTCCGCCAGTCGGTCTGGAAGGACGAGATGTTCCGCGAGAAGCTGAACAAGAGCTATCCGGGCTATGTCGAGATGTTCGACGTCTCGGCGCCGGGCGCCAGCATCAAGTTCACGGCGCAGCCGCTGTTCTTCGACTTGACCACCGAATGGGCGGCGACGCTGCAGAAGATGGTGGCCAAGGAAGTGCCGGTCGACGAAGGCCTCGACATGCTGGCCACCAGCGTCGACGGCCAGCTCAAGGAAGCCGGGCTCGGCTAAGTCCAAGCGAACGGCTGACCCGCTTTTGCGGGTCAGCCAGGCATTCCAATGCGAAGCGGCGCTTGGAGCAACGGGCCCAAAAGTGGAAACCGGTTTTGGGAAAATCCGATGCTCAAACATTGGCGGTGCCGCCACTCGCCCAACCGGCCGCCTAGCTCCCTGGGCGGCCGGCAGGGGCGAAGCAACAGAGATGACGGAAACACCACGATGACTGCGGCGACAATGCAAAGAAACAGGCCTTCCGGCTTCAGGATCAGCAAGAGGGTGCTGCCCTATGTGCTCAGCCTGCCGGCCTTGCTCGTCTGCATCGGCATCCTGATCCCGTTCTTCACATCGGTGGTCTATTCGCTCCAGCGCTACCGGCTGAGCCAGCCCTGGGCGCGGCAGTTCAACTGGGGCGACAACTACATCTCCTTTTTCACTGACCCGAGGTTCTGGAACACGCTGGAGATATCGCTGCTCTATGCCGGTATCACCGTCCTGCTCGAACTGCTTCTCGGTCTCGGCATCGCCCTGCTGCTGCAGAAGCGTTCGACGCTGAACAACTTCATCTCGATCATGCTGTTGATGCCGCTGATGACGGCGCCGGCGCTGGCCGCGCTGATGTGGAAGCTGATGACCAATCCCGGCTTCGGCGTGCTGAGCTATCTCGCCAGCTTGATCGGATTGCAGGATTTCCGCTGGGCCTCGTCGCCGTCGACCGCACTTTTCACCGTGGTCCTCGTCGACATCTGGGTCTACACGCCCTTCATCATGATCCTGCTGCTTGCCGGCCTGCGCAGCCTGCCGACGCAGCCCTTCGAGGCGGCAGCACTCGACGGCGTGCCGAGGAGTTTCGTGTTTTTCCGCATCACCTTGCCGATGCTGACACCCTACATCCTGACGGCGGCGCTGTTCAGGCTGCTGGATTCCATCCAGCAGTTCGACATCATCTATGCCATGACCCAGGGCGGTCCGGGCGATACGCTGACCGTCTTCCAGGTCGAGGCCTATCTCAACTTCTTCCAGTCGACCAATGTCGGTCGCTCGGCAGCGCTGATGATCATCCTGTGGGCGATCACCTACTTCCTGTCCAACATTTTCATCAAGAACTGGCTGCGGCTGCGCGAACGCGCTCGCGGCCAGGCATAGGAGGCCGGGATGGAACACACCTCGCTTCTCGAACGCATCCTGCGCGGCGCGGCACTCACACTGGTCGTGATCTTCTTCATGTTCCCGATCGTCTGGATTTTCATGATGTCGTTCCAGACCAACGAGACCATCCTGCGGATTCCGCCGCAGCTTGTCTTCAAGCCGACGCTGGCCAATTACACCGCGCTCATCACCGGAAAGCTGACGACGGCGGCCGGCACGCTCGACATCGCCTTCATGCGCAACCTCTGGAATTCGGTGTTCCTGTCGGTCACCTCGGTCGCGGTTGCGCTGCTGCTCGGCGTCCCGGCTGCATACGCCTTTGCGCGGCATAAGTTCCGCGGCTCGGAGGACATCGCTTTCACGCTGCTGTCGTTCCGGTTTGCCCCGGCGCTGCTGGTGCTCCTGCCGCTCACCCTCTATTTCCAGAAGCTTGGATTGGCCAACACCTATATCGGGCTGATCTGGGTCTATCAGCTGATCTGCCTGCCGCTAATCCTGTGGATCGTGCGGGGCTATTTCGAGGACATCCCGGCCGATATCGAATACGCCTATCGCATTGCCGGTCATTCCTGGTTCGCCACCTTCCGCAAGATCGCGCTGCCGCTTGCCGGCCCCGGCATTGCGGCTGCCGGCCTGCTCGCCTTCATCTTCGCCTGGAACAATTTCGTCTTCGCGCTGGTGCTCGCCTCGGCCGACAAGCAGCCGGTGACGGTCGGCGCGCTGGCTTTCATCACCTCCTCCGGCATCCAGTATGGCCAGATCTCGGCGGCGATCGTGCTGTCGATCACGCCGACGCTGGCACTCGCCCTCTATGCGCAGCGCTATCTCGTCGAAGGCCTGTCGCTCGGCGCGGTAAAGGGATAGTTCTCATGGCCAGCCTCGAACTGAGAAATGTCGTCAAGCGCTACAAGAGCCAGACTGTTCTCGACAATCTGTCGCTGACCGTCGCCGACGGCGAGACCCTGGTCCTGTTCGGACCGTCCGGCGCCGGCAAGACGGTGCTGCTGCGGCTCGTCGCCGGCGTCATCGATCCCGATGAAGGAAAGGTACTCATCGGCGGCGAAGACATGACCGACCTCGACGCCGAGTTCCGCGGCGTCGGCATGGCGTTCCAGAATTTCGCGCTGTTTCCGCACATGACAGCCTTCGACAACATCGCGACGCCGCTGGAAGCCAGCCGCTCGTCGCAAAGTGCGATCAAGGCCGGCGTCCAAAGCGTCGCCAACCTCCTCAAGATCGGCCATGTGCTCAGCCATAAACCACGGGCGCTGTCCAACGGCCAGAAGCAGCGCACCGCGCTCGCCCGCGCTCTGGTCGGCTCGCCGCCGGTGCTCCTGCTCGACGATCCCCTGCGCAACGTCGATGCCAAACTGCGCTTCGAAATGCGGCTCGAACTGCCGAGGCTGCTGGCCGACCGTGGCGCGACCGTCGTCTACGTCACCCAGGACTACAAGGAGGCCATGGCGCTCGGCGATCGCATCGCGGTGATGTCGCAAGGTGTCATCAAGCAGCTCGGCACGCCCGAGCAGATCTATCGTGAGCCGGCGAACATCGAGATCGCGCGGCTGTTCGGTGATCCGACCATCAACCTGCTCGACGTCAAGCCATCGCGCGATGCCAAGGGCATCTATGTCGGCCTGTCGAATGTCCAGGTCCATCTGACGGGCGCCTATGACGCGACGGTCGGCCGCGATTGCGTGATCGGCTTGCGGCCGGAGGCGCTGAGCTTCGTCGACGAAGGCACGCCGGCCGCCGTTCCGGTGACCGTCGAGGCCGAGACGCCGCTCAACGAAAAGATCGTCACGCTGGTGCGTACCGTGCGTGGCCGCGAAATCCTGGTCTCCCGTCCGGCCGGGGCACCGGGTCAAAGCGAGGGCAGGGCCCATATTGCCGTCGACGGCAAAAGCGCCCTTTTGTTCGACCGTGCGAGCGGCGACCGCATCGGCTCGAAGAACGTCGTCAATTTGCGCAGCGGAGAAGCGGCATGAGCCAGAGCGCACTCGCCATTTCAGGCGTCGACAAGTTCTACGGTCCGATCGATAGGGGCGTGCATGCCGTCCAGAATCTGACGATCGAAATCGACAAGGGCGAGATCGTCGCACTGCTCGGCTCGTCCGGTTGCGGCAAGACCTCGACATTGCGCATGATCGCCGGCTTCGAGGAGGTCTCGCGCGGCACCATCTCGGTTGCCGGCCGCAAGGTGCACACGCTGCCGCCGGTCAAGCGCAATGTAGCGATGGCGTTCGAGGGCTATTCGCTCTATCCGCCGCTGACGGTGCGCGAGAACATGGCGTTTGCGCTGAAGGCGGCCAAGCTGCCGAGAAGCGAGGTTGACGCGAAGGTTGCCAGCATCGCCAAGCTGCTCGAGATCGAGGACATTCTTGAGCGCTATCCGAGCTCCATCTCCGGCGGTCAGCAGCAACGCGCTAGCCTCGGCCGGGCGCTGATCCGCGAGGCGAACCTGCATCTGCTGGACGAGCCGATGGGCCAGCTCGAACCGCAGCTTCGCGCCGTGCTGCGCGGCCGCATCAAGCACTTCATCAAGGAGCGTGGCTTGACCGCGATCCTGGTCACCCACGACCAGACCGAGGCCAACGCTTTGGCCGACCGGATCGCGGTGATGGAGGGCGGCGTGCTGCAGCAGTTCGACACGCCAGACATGATCAAGCAGCGGCCGGCCAACCTTTTCACCGGCACCTTCGTAGGCGAGCCGCCGATGAATGTCTTCGAGGCTTATGTCGGCACGGCTGCCGACAAGATCAATCTGCGACTGCCCGACGGGCTTTCACTCGACTATGACAAGGACGCGTTCAGCGGCTCGGTTCGCGACGAATTGCTCAAACGGGAGCGGGTCGTCATCGGCATCAGGCCCTATGCGGTTCGCCGCTCGAAGGACGGCGTGCCGGCCACGGTTTCGGCCAACCAGTGGCTCGGCGACCAGACGCATATCGCGGCGGATTTCGCCGGCGGCTCGCTGGTCCTGGTCGAACATGACCGGACCCGGCTGGAGCTTGGCGCGCCGATCAAGGTCAGCATCGATCCGAAGAACCTGCACGTCTTCGACCAGGCCAGCGGCATGGCCATTTCGCACGGCATGGAGCTTGCCTGATGCGGGAGGTGCTGATCGGCATCGACGCCGGCACGTCTGTCATCAAGTCCGTCGCCTTCGACACGGCGGGCCGGCAGCTCGCGGCCACGGCGGTGCCGAACCGCTACGAGACATTGCCGGGCGGTGGCGCCGAGCAGGATCTGGCGCGCACCTGGGCCGACACCGCGACCACATTGCGCCAACTTGCCGACAAGGTCCCCGACCTCGCCAGCCGCACCATTGCCATCGCCGTGACCGGTCAGGGCGATGGCACCTGGCTGATCGACAAGGACGGTGAGCCGGTCGCGAAGGGCTGGCTATGGCTCGACGCGCGCGCTGCAGGGATCGTCGAGGAGATCCGCGCGCGACCCGATGATCGGCTCCGCTTCGAAAAGACCGGCAGCGGTCTGGCCGCCTGCCAGCAGGGATCGCAGTTTGCCTTCATGAAGCGCAACATGCCCGAAATGCTTGGCCAGGCGGCGACGGCGTTCCACTGCAAGGATTGGCTCTATTACAAGCTGACCGGCGAGCGCGCCACCGACCCGTCGGAAGGGACCTTCACCTTTGGCGACTTCCGCACGCGCGGTTACAGCGACGAGGTGCTCGATGTGCTCGGCGTCGCCGATCTCAGGCATCTGCTGCCGCCGATCGTCGACGGCACCAGACATAGCGTCGGCCTGTCGACGGCGGCTGCCGAGGCGTCCGGGCTGCTTGCCGGTACGCCTGTCGTGCTCGCCTATGTCGACGTGGTCTGCACCGCGCTCGGCGCCGGCTTGCTCGATCGCGAGCGCAAGCCCGGCTGCTCCATCATTGGTTCCACCGGCATGCATATGCGGCTTGCGCAGACGCCGGACGAAGTGCTGCTCAATGAGGCCGCGACCGGCTACACCATGACGATGCCGGCGCCTGGGGTCTTTGCGCAAATGCAGTCGAACATGGCGGCGACGCTCAACATCGATTGGGTCCTCAGCCTCGCCTCCGGCATCCTCGCTTCGCAAGGCATCACGCGCACCAATGGCGAGATGATCGCGCTGGTCGATGACTGGATATCGTCATCCGAGCCTGCCTCGCTGCTCTACCAGCCCTATGTGTCGGAAGCCGGCGAGCGCGGGCCATTCGTCGATGCCAATGCCAGGGCCGGTTTCGTCGGCATTTCGTCGCGGCACGGCTATGCCGACATGGTCCGTGCCGTTTTCGAAGGACTGGCATTCGCGTCGCGCGATTGCTATGCCGCGATGGGGCCGCTGCCGAGCGAGATCCGGCTGACCGGCGGTGCGGCCAGAAGCCCGGCTCTGCGCAGGATCCTGGGTGCCGTCGTCGGCGCCGACATTCGCACCAGCCAACGCGAGGAAGCCGGTGCGGCGGGTGCGGCGATGATCGCTGCGGTCTGCGTCGGCCAATACAAGTCGATGGACGAATGCGTCGGCGAATGGGTCACGCCGCTGCTGGGTGCGGCGGAACCGAGCGACCGAGAACTTGCCGCGATCTATGAGCGGGCGGTTCCGTCCTACACATTGGCGCATGAAGCGCTGCGGCCGGTCTGGCGTTCGATGGCCGCATCCAAGGCAAATTGAGAAGTCGAGCATGCGTAAGAAGATTGCAATCATTGGCGACCGCTTCATGCTTCCCGAAGTGTTTCGCGAGAAAATCGAGAAGGCCTGCGGCGACAATCTCGACATCCGCACCCTTGAGACTGCATGGCCCGACGAGCCGATGGAATTCGGCAATGCGGCGCTCGGCCTCGACAAGGTCAACGAATATTTTGGCGATCCGGACGAGGTGGTCGATTTCATCGGCGACGCCGAGATCTTCGTCACCCAGCTTGCGCCGCTCTCCGAGACCATGATGCAGCGCCTGCCTACACTCAAACTGGTTGCGGTATCGCGCGGCGGCCCGATCAACATCGACATGACTGCTGCCAAGGCCCACGGCATCACCGTCGTCAATGTGCCCGGCCGCAATGCAAGTGCTGTGGCCGAGTTCACCATCGGCGCCATCCTTGCCGAGACGCGGCTGATCCGGGTCGGGCACGAAGCCCTGCGCAAAGGGGAATGGCGCGGCGATCTCTACCGGGCCGACCGTACCGGCCGCGAGCTCAACGAAATGACAGTCGGCGTCATCGGCTACGGCAACATCGGCACCCGGCTGGTCCGCCTTTTGCGCGCCTTCGGTTGCCGAATTTTAGTGTCCGACCCTTATGTGCAATTGAGCGCCGAAGACCGCAATGCCGGCGTTGAACTGGTCGCGCTCGACGATCTCCTGTCCCGCTCCGATGTGGTCACGCTTCATTCCCGGGTAACCGAGGAGACCCGCGGGCTGATCAACAAGGACTCCATCCCGCGGATGAAACCCGGGGTGATCTTTGTCAACACCGCACGTGGGCCGCTGGTCGACTATGACGCGCTCTACGATGCGCTTGTCTCAGGCCATATCGGCAGCGCGATGCTGGAAACGTTCGCGGTCGAGCCGGTGCCTGCCGACTGGCCGCTGCTGCAGCTCCCGAACGTCACGCTGACGCCGCATATCGCCGGCGCGTCGGTGCGCACGGTGACCTACGCGGCCGAGCAAGCGGCCGAAGAGGTGCGCCGCTTCATCGCCGGGCTCCCACCGGTCAACCCATGCTGAGGTCGCGGCTGCCATGAAGTCCTTACGCATAGAGGATTCGGCGAGATGAGCGGCGCTACTGAAATCGTCGACCTGTTCGTCATCGGCGGTGGCGTTAACGGCGCCGGCATCGCGCGCGACGCGGCCGGCCGCGGCTTGTCTGTCGTTCTATGCGAGAAGGACGACCTGGCCGAAGGCACCAGTTCGCGATCGGGAAAGCTGGTCCATGGCGGCCTGCGCTATCTCGAATATTACGAGTTCCGTTTGGTGCGGGAGGCTTTGATCGAGCGCGAAGTGCTGCTTGAATCCGCGCCACACATCATCTGGCCGATGCGCTTCGTGCTGCCGCACAGCCCTGACGACCGGCCGGCCTGGCTGGTCCGGCTAGGCCTGTTCCTCTACGATCATCTCGGCGGCCGCAAGCGGCTGCCAGGCACCCGAACGCTGAACCTGCGCACCGCGCCCGAAGGCGCACCGATCAAGGATGCGTTCAAGCGCGGTTTCGAATATTCCGATTGCTGGGTCGATGACGCCCGTCTCGTCGTCATCAATGCGCTCGACGCCGCGGAACGGGGAGCCAAGGTCCTTACCCGGACCGCCTGCACCGCGGCCCGCCGCGAAAACGGCCTGTGGTCGGTGGAGATGCGCGACAGTCGAACCGGCGTCAGGACGAAGGTTCGGGCGCGCGCGCTGATCAACGCCGCCGGTCCTTGGGTCAACGACATCATCAACCGCGTGGCCGGTCAGAATTCCAAGCGGAACGTGCGCCTGGTCAAGGGCAGCCACATCGTCGTGCCGAAGTTCTGGGAAGGGCGGCAGGCCTACCTCATCCAGAACAGCGACAAGCGTGTGATCTTCATCAATCCTTACCAGAACGATCTGGCGCTGATCGGCACCACCGACATTCCCTATGATGGGCGGCCTGAAGGGGTGACTGCGGATACCAGCGAGATCGACTACCTGATCAGGGTGGTCAACCGCTATTTCAAACGCGAGCTTGCCCGCAGCGATGTCATCTATTCGTTCTCGGGCGTCAGGCCGCTCTATGACGACAACGCCGACAATCCGAGCGCGGTGACGCGTGACTATATTTTCGAACTCGACGCGCCGGCCGGGCAGGCGCCGCTGCTCTCCGTCTTCGGCGGCAAGATCACCACCTTCCGCAAACTGGCCGAGCATGCGCTGGACCGGATCGCCCCGTTTTTTCCGAAAATGGGCAAGCCATGGACATCGAAAGGCTATCTGCCTGGCGGCGATATCGCCAATGCCGACTTCGAACAGTTTCTCGGCGACCTCGGCCGCGAATATCCCTGGATGCCGGCATCTCTGGTCAAGCATTATGGCCGGCTCTACGGCACCAGGACGCGCGTTCTGATCGGTGCGTCCCGGTCGCTAACTGACCTGGGCCGGTGCTTCGGCAAGGATTTCTTCGAACGCGAAGCCAATTATTTGTTCGAGCACGAATGGGCGCTGACATCAGCCGATATTCTCGAACGGCGCACCAAGCATGGGCTGCATCTGTCCGCCGCAGAAAGAGCCGCCTTCGAGGTCTGGTGCGCGAGCCGGCTGGTGAAAGCAAGCTGATGACCTTTACGCTTTCCCTCAACACCAATCCGCTGGTCAACCGTTTCGCCGAACCGGACGATCTTATCGACGCGATCGCCTACGATATCGGCATCCGGGACGTGCAGCTCACGCATGAATTCGTCAATCCCGGCTGGCCGGCAGCGACGATCTCGAAATTCGTCCGCCTGTTCCGCGCCGCGCTCGACCGCACCGGCGTGCGCGTAACGTCAGGGATGACCGGCCCCTACGGAAGGCTCAACCATTTCGGTCATCCCGACGCCGACGTGCGCCGCTACTATGTCGATTGGTTCAAGACCTTTGCCGACATTTCGGCCGAGCTCGGCGCCAGCGGCATGGGCACGCAGTTCGCGATCTTCACCCACAGAGATTTCGACGATCCGGAGCGTCGCGCGCGGCTTTTCGACATCGCGCTGGAATGCTGGCGCGAGGTCGCCGAGCATGCCAAGGCGGCCGGATTGAGCTACCTCTTCTGGGAGCCGATGTCGGTCGGCCGCGAATTCGGTCACACGATCGAGAGCTGCCGCTCGCTGCAGAACGAGATCGAAGCAGCCGGCATGGCTATACCGATGGAGATGATGGTCGATATCGACCATGGCGATGTGACCTCGAGCAACCCAGACGACATCGATCCCTATGCCTGGGCCGAAGCGTTTCCCAAGGTATCGCCGATCATCCACATCAAGCAGTCTTCGATGAATAAGGGCGGTCATTGGCCGTTCATTGCCGCCTACAACAAGGACGGCCGCATCACGCCGGAAAAATTCCTGGAGACGGTTCGCCGTGGCGGCGGCGTCGACAACGAGATCTGCCTCGAACTGTCATTTCGCGAGCGTGAACCGGTCGATCACCAGGTCGTCGCCATGATCCGCGAGTCGGTCGACTACTGGGCGCCGTTTATCGAGACCGGCAGGGCGGCACTCTTGCCGAAAGCCGGATAGATGAACAGGAGCCGATGCGGCTCCTGTTCAGAACCAGAATACGTCAGCCGAATTTCGGATCGAGGCTGCCCGACTTGTAGCGCTTGGCCATTTCCGAGACCGGCAGCGGCTTGATCTTGGGAGCGTTGCCGGCGGTGCCGAACTGCTCGAAGCGCTCCTTGCAGAGCTTCCTCATGGCGGCCATTGCCGGCGTCAGGTATTTGCGCGGGTCGAATTCGCTCGGGTTCTCGGTCAGCACTTTGCGGATCGCGCCGGTCAGCGCCATGCGGTTGTCGGTGTCGATGTTGATCTTGCGCACGCCGTGCTTGATGCCGCGCTGGATCTCCTCGACCGGCACGCCCCATGTCGGCTTCATCTGGCCGCCATATTTGTTGATGATCTCCTGCAGCTCTTCCGGGACCGAGGACGAGCCATGCATGACGAGGTGCATGTTCGGCAGGCGGCGGTGGATCTCTTCGATCACGTTCATGGCCAGAACCGCGCCATCCGGCTTGCGCGAAAACTTGTAGGCGCCGTGGCTGGTACCCATGGCGACGGCCAGCGCATCGACATGCGTGTCCTTGACGAACTGCACCGCCTGCTCCGGATCGGTCAGCAGTTGGTCGTGGCTGACGGCGCCTTCAACGCCATGGCCGTCTTCCTGTTCGCCGCCGCCCATTTCCAGAGACCCGAGAACGCCGATCTCGCCTTCCACCGATACGCCGCCCCAATGCGCCATGTCGACGACACGGCGCGTGATGCCCGAATTATAATCATAGTCGGCCGGCGTCTTGCCGTCCTCCTTCAGCGATCCGTCCATCATCACCGAGGTGAAGCCATACTGGATCGCGGTCACGCAGGTGGCTTCGTTGTTGCCGTGGTCGAGATGCATGCAGACCGGAATATCGGGATGGATCTCGACCAGCGCGTCGATCAGCTTGGCCAGCACGACGTCGTTGGCATAGGCCCGCGCCCCGCGGCTCGCCTGGAGGATAACAGGCGATTTGGTCTCCTCGGCTGCCTCCATGATGGCGAGGCCCTGTTCCATATTATTCATGTTGAACGCGGGCACGCCATAGCCGTGTTCGGCGGCATGGTCGAGCAATTGTCTCAATGTGATGCGAGCCACCCAATAGTCTCCCGTATTTGGTTTCAAGCCTATGGTTACGGGCCTTACAATCGTCGTTCAGCCCACTGATGCTTCTGGCCGGATTTCCAGTGAACCGCAACCTTTGGCCATGCCGCCGAGGAGCAATTCTTGTTACAGGACAGCAATCAGAGGCGAATAATATCCCAAAGAAATGTAACATCATCACAAAAAAATTGGCGCCTATGCGATTTCCTCTGTTATAATAGCCTTGGCTCCCCGGTTCCGCCACCGCGGATTCGCAGCGGACCGGAATTCAGGAAACAGGCTGGACAATGAAGAGCGACGGCCGGCGCCAAGGCATTATGGATTTTCTGATGGACACCGGCACAGCCAGTGTCGATGACCTTGCCTCGCGCTTCGGCGTATCGAAGATGACCGTTCATCGCGATCTTGACGAGCTTGAAGAAAGCGGTTTCCTGCGCAAGGTGCGCGGCGGCGCCTCGATCCAGCCGAGCGGCCTGTTCGAGAGCGATTTCCGCTACCGTCAGAAGCAGGCCGGCGAAGAAAAGCAGCGCCTGGCGGCTGCCGCCGTGGCGATGATCGAACCGGGCCAGACGGTGATTATCGACGACGGCTCGACGGCCGGCGGCATTGCGCGTCACCTTGCGGATCTCCGCCCGCTTACCGTGATCTCGAACAATCTGGCTGTCATACAGGATCTGGCAGGCGTCGGTGGGATCATCTTGATCGCGCTCGGTGGCCAGTACAGCAAGAAGTTTCACGGTTTCTTTGGCCTGCTTGCCGAGGACACGTTGAGGTCGTTGCGCGCCGATGTGGCCTTCCTGTCGTCGTCGGCCATCCATGGCGCTTCCGCCTTCCACCAGGACCAGGAAGTGGTCCACACCAAGCGGCTGATGATGGCCGCCGCCGCGCGCAAATATCTGCTGGTCGATCACGGCAAGTTCGGCCGCACGGCGCTACATTTCCTGACCGATCTCAAAGCGTTCGACGCCGTCTTCACTGGTCGCGAACTGGGACCGCAGATGCGCGAGGCGTTGGATGGCGCCGGCGTTTCGCTAAGAATAGTCGAGAAGGACTAGACCATGATCCCGAAAAGTGGGAACCGGTTTTCGGAAAGATCATGGTCAAAGAAGAAGATAGAGCCCCATCCCGCCACGCGGGATGGAACAGGCTCTAGAAGGAGGACGCATGGTCTACTGGGTCGGCACAAGCTGGAAAATGAACAAGCGGCTCGCGGAGGCGATCGATTTCGCCGATGCGCTGGCAAGATTCGTTCCCGGTTTCGACGACCGCATCCAGCCCTTCGTCATCCCGCCTTTCACGGCGGTCCGCGAGGTCAAGAAAGCGTTGGCGACGACGCGGGTCAAGGTCGGCGCACAGAACATGCACTGGGCCGACGCCGGCGCCTGGACCGGCGAGATTTCGCCCGTGATGCTGACGGATTGCGGGCTCGACCTCGTCGAACTCGGCCATAGCGAGCGGCGCGAGCATTTCGGCGAGACCGACAAGGCGGTCGGCCTCAAGACCGCAGCGGCGGTAAAGCATGGTTTGATACCGCTGATCTGCGTCGGCGAGACGCTTGCCGAGCGCGAAGGCGGGCGGGCCAATGCCGTGCTGACCGCGCAGGTGCAAGGCGCGTTGCAATTCCTTGAAGGCGAGGCAAGGGGAGAAAAAATCCTGTTTGCCTATGAGCCGGTCTGGGCGATCGGCGACAAGGGCATTCCGGCAAGTGCCGACTATGCCGACAGGCAGCAGGCGCTGATCAAGAAAATTGCCGGCGACCTTCTGCCGGCCATGCCGCCGGTGCTTTATGGCGGCAGCGTCAATCCGCAAAATGCCGCCGAGTTGGTCGGTCAGCCTCATATCGACGGGTTGTTCATCGGCCGCTCGGCCTGGCAGGCGGAAGGCTATATCGACATCCTCGGACGCGCCTCGGCAGCGATCTGAACCAATCTAAAAAAACATTCAGTCAGGAAAGGACACGACATGAAAATAGCCATTGGAGCCGACAGCGCCGGCAAGCCGCTGCTCGACGTCATCGCCGCGCATCTTGCCACCAAACCCGGCCTCGCCGTCAGCGACCTCAGCCAGGCCGGCTACTATGCCGACCTGTCGCAGAAGCTCGCCCAGACCATTCTCGACGGCGAGAACGATCGCGGCATCCTGTTTTGCGGCACCGGCATCGGCGTTTCGATCTCGGCCAACAAGGTACCCGGCATTCGCGCAGCACTTACCCACGATACTTACTCCGCCGAACGCGCGGCGAAATCCAACAACGCGCAGATCATCACCATGGGCGCCCGCGTCATCGGCCCGGAATTGGCCAAGTCGATCGTCGACGCCTGGCTCGCATCGGAGTTCGACGAAAAGGGACCGTCGGCCGGCAATGTCCAGGCGATCGACAGGCTGGACGCGGCGAAACTGGGCTAGAGCGCTTCATCGTTTCACGGAAACGCCGAACCGCTCTATCTCTTTGTTTTTGCGCAATTCCGGACGGAAAACCGTTTCACACTTTTCCTGGAATTGCTCTAACCCAGGCTTTTCCGCATCGCACCGATGACGGTGACTGCCGACGCGGCGCCGGGGTCGATGTGCCCGAGCGATCGTTCGCCGAGCCGCGACGAGCGGCCCTTCGCGGCGATCATGTCCTTGGTCGCCTCGGCGCCCCGTTCGGCCGCTTGAAGCGCCGCCGCAAGGCTTTCGGACACGGTCTTGCCTGCGGCATGCGCGGCCGCCGCGGCTTGCGCCGCCGGCAGCCAGGCATCGACCATCGTCTTCTCGCCGATTTCGGCCTTGCCGCGATCCTGGATGCCTTGCGCCATCGCCTGGAACAGGGCGATGATATCGTCGCTCGCCAAAGTCGCCTTGCCCTTGACGGCGGCCGCACCACGCATGAAGGCCGTAGCATAAAGCGGGCCTGACGAAGCGCCGACGGCGTTGAGGAACGACTTCGCCGCCGTGTTGAGCAAGACCGTCGGCTCGGTCGCCGCGAGCTCGAGCGGCGCCAGCGCATCGCGCACCGCCCCGAAACCGAGCGCCATGGCGATGCCATGATCGGCGTCGCCGATGACGCCGTCGAGTTGGCAGAGCCTGTCCTTGTCGGCTTCGATCGCCACCGCGATCGCATCGAACATCCTTTTCAGTTCAGCTGTGCCGATGGCGATCATGGAAGGTCCTTTCAGCCGGCGCGGAACATGGCGCAGTCACAAGGATGGTCGAGCATCGTCTGCAATTCGCCGTCGAGATGCATCAGCGTCACCGAGGCGCCGGCCATTTCGAGCGAGGTGCAATAATTGCCGACCCAGGTCGCGTGAACTGACACGCCGATGTCATCCAGCCGACGCTTCACGCGCCGGTTCATAATGTAGAGTTCCATCAGCGGCGTCGAGCCGAGCGAATTGACGAGTACCGCGACCTTGTCGCCACGGGCCGGCGCCATCTCGTCGAAGATCTTGTCCAGCATCTCGTCGGTGATCTCGTCGGCTGTTTTCAGTTTTCCGCGCGCAATGCCCGGCTCGCCATGAATGCCCATGCCGATCTCCATCTCGTCCGGACCGATCTCGAAATTCGGCCGGCGGGTCTGCGGCAGCGAACAGGGCGACAGCGCCACCCCCATGGTGAAAGTGTGGTCGTTGGCCTTCCGGGCGATGCGCTCGCATTCATCGAATGAGAGCATCCGGTCGCAGGCGGCACCGGCAGCCTTGAAGATGAAGAAATTGCCGGCAACACCGCGCCGCTTTTGCCGCTGGTCACGCGGCGCCGATGCCACGTCGTCGGTGGTCAGCACGGTGCGCACCTCGATGTCATCCATCGCCGCCATCTCTGCGGCCATGTCGAAATTCATCACATCGCCGGCATAGTTGCCATACATGAACAGCACGCCGCCGCCGCCGCTGGCCGCCTTGGCGCATTCGAGGATCGGGTCCGGCGGCGGCGACGCGAAGACATTGCCGATCGCCGCCGCGTCGGCCAGCCCCTTGCCGACGAAACCGAGGAAGGTCGGCTCGTGGCCCGAGCCGCCGCCGATGACGAGGCCGACCTTTCCGTCTCGCGGCCCGTCACGGGCGATGATGGAGCGCGGACTTCCCTCAGCGCTTTTGAGATGGCGGGGATGCGCGGCGAGAATCCCTTCCAGCATCTCGTCGACGGTGCGGTTGCCGTCATTGATGATCTTCTTGGTCTGCACCTGCATCCTCCCGATTTCGGTATTTTCGCAGATAGTACAGCGTGTTACCGGGATTTCCACCCGGGGACGGACATTTCACGCGGCGATGCGTTCCCGCGCGGCCAGGATCTGCACGCAGGCATTGGCTGCCTCTTTGCCCTTGACCTGGAAGTGTTCGAAGAAGAAGCGGTGATGCTCCGCACCGTCATGGTAGTTGTGCGGGGTGAGCACCGCCGAAAGCACCGGTACGCCGGTGGACAATTGCACATTCATCATGCCGTCGATGACCGCGCTCGCCACGAATTCATGCCGGTAGATGCCGCCATTGACCACGAACGCCGCGCCGAGGATCGCTGCGTAGCGACCGGTCTCGGCAAGCGTCTTGGCATGCAGGGGAATCTCATAGGCGCCCGGCACATCGAAGACATCGACGGCAAAGCGTTTCTCCCCGAGAACCGCCAGCTCCGCCCCGAACGCCTCGACGCACTGGTCGACGATGTCGGC
Organism: Mesorhizobium robiniae; assembly: GCF_040545535.1. NCBI lineage: Bacteria > Pseudomonadati > Pseudomonadota > Alphaproteobacteria > Hyphomicrobiales > Phyllobacteriaceae > Mesorhizobium > Mesorhizobium robiniae. The sequence goes on along the minus strand of NZ_JBEPMC010000002.1, from coordinate 142,168 downwards.
GTGCCAGCGCGCGCGAATGACAGCAACGCGGACAGTTTCGTAGTCTTTTGGGGAATGCTGATTCATGGGTCCATCCTTCCGTTTCGAACCAGAATCAGGACGCACGATACGGAATCCGAACCGCGAAAGCGGAACCGTCTCCCGTTCGTTCTCTTCCATCCGGACTATGACCGTCGGCTCCGGAGTCGCACCGGATCTGCTGACCTTCCCCGTATCAGAGAAGCGCTCGCGGGCTTGGGTCCCCCGCGCATGACCCCGAAAACCGGAACGGTTTTCGGAAAGGAATCATGCGCAACTAGGAGTCCTTACCGCCGGTGGGGACTTTCACCCCGCCCTGAGAACATTGACGGTGTTTGTATGGAAGGGCAGGGCGATCCTGTCAACCGCCGAGCCCATCGCGGATGGCGCAGAAATAGCGATCGGTTCCGACCTGGCCGCCCTTCAGCGCAATTTCCAGCCCTTCGATTGCCTTGACGCGCGAATGGGCGACGCAGAGCGGCGATCCCGGCGAGGCCGGCAGCGGCATCCTGACCGTCAGCGCATCAACGCCCATCTGGCCGAGTGCATGGCTCGACGTGTCGCCGCCGGCGATGACCACGCGCTGCAATTTCTGCTCGATCGTCAGCTCGCGAAGAAGTTCGCCGAGGCCGCGACCAAGCTTGTGGCGGGCGCCTTCCTGCCGGTCGATTTCGGCGCCCCGGTCGGCTGCTGGTCCAAGCGCCGTGTAGACGACGACGCTGCGCCCGGCTTCCAGGCTGGCACGGCCAACTGCTGCCGCGCGCGCGATCGCGTCGCCGGAGGCTTCGGAAACCAGTTCGATAGGATCCACCTCGATCCCGTCGAAACCGTCCGTCAAGGCATGCCGTATCTGCCGCTCCGTTGTCGGCGAGCAACTGCCCGAGACCACCGCGATCCGGTCGGCCGCACCCGGCGGCGAAAAGCTGGGCTCGGCACGGACGGTATGGTTCGACGCCCATTCAGCCAGCAGCGCATATTCGATGCCCGAAGAGCCGACGACGAAAGCGCCGCCAGGCCTGCGAACGCGCCATATCTCTTTGCCGGCAAGCGCCTGACTTCCTAGACTATCGACATCCAAAAGCACGATGTTGATGCCGTCGGCGAGCAAGCGATCGAACGCTTCCGAGCGGGACGCCGACTGCAGCGTCGCTAGGTCGACCAGGCCCGAGCTGAGATCCGTCTGGCGCGACAGATGGATCAGCAGGTCGGATTCATCCATTGGCGTGGTCGGGTGGCGGCTCATCACGGGATGGCGATCGATACGGAAATATTTTTCGCGGTAGGCCGCGAACAGATGGCCGAAGGCGGTGTAGCGCTTGAGTTGCGGCGCGCCGACCACCAGCGGCACGCTGTCTTGGCTGAAAACCGAGCGGCCGATCTCGACGGCCCGACCGATGCTGCCGATCGTCGGGCTGGAATCGAAGGTCGAGCAGATCTTGTAGTGGCAGATTTCGGCGTTTAGGGTCTTCAGCCAGGCGAAGGCGCGCTTGAGATGCGTGTCCATCCACTGCGGCGTCTCGCTGCGGCTGGTGCCGGCCAGGCCTATAGCCCGGCAATGGCTGAACTGCGAAAGCAGGGCCTCGTCCGGCTGGTGCATGAACAGCACAGTCGGCACACCACCAAGCTCAAGCGCCTCCATGACGTCGGTCGAGCCGGTGAGGTCGTCGCCATAATAGCTGAGAAGCAGGTTTTGCATGGCGTCAGGCCGCTTTGCCGTCGCCGAATTTCTCGATCGACCGCGCCAGTTCTGGATGGGTCAGCGCGAACTCCGCCAGCGGAATGCCCTCGACCGCCGCCTGCCAGGCTTGCTGCACGGCGCGCACGCCGGCGCCCGGCCCGTCTGGATGGCTGACGATGCCGCCGCCGCAGAGATATAGAAGATCGACCGTTCGGCCGGTTCGCTCGAAGGTCTCGGGGGCCTGTCCGCCCCACTGGCCGGAGCCGGCGACCGGCAATGCGCAATCATCAGCCGAAAAGATCGGCGTGGTCACCGCCTTGAAGGACTCGACGAATGACCAGTCCGGCTCCCAGTATTTCGAGGCGATGCCGTTGATCTGGAATTGGTCGACGCCGAGCAGCCGCCAGAACTGCTGCCAGACCTTGAAGTCCATGCCGAGGCCGGGGTGACGGGTGAGGATGTCCCAGCCGTTGCGGTGGGCATGGATCACTAGGCTGGAGCGCTTTCTGAGGAAAGCCATGCCGCCGAAGCCGACGGAGTTGATGTTCACCACCGCGCAATTGCCGCCGGCCTTCGCCACCAGATCGTGGTTTCGCATCATCTCGTCAGGGTCGGCATGCGAAATGCCGAAAGCATACATCACCTTCTTGCCGGTCTTTTGCTCATGGTCGAGGACGAGCGGCATGACCGCCTTCACCCGTTCCGACAGAGGCGAATAGGCCGGGCTCATCAGCTTCTCGTCGTCCTTGATGAAATCGACGCCGGCGGCGATCAGCTCGCCCACCATTGCGGCCGTCTCGTGAGGCCGCAGCCCAAGCGCCGGTTTGACGATCGTTCCGATGATCGGGCGGTCCTCAACACCGGTCAGCCTACGGCTGCCTGCGACGCCGAACTGCGGGCCCGGATGCGCGCCCCGGTATTCCTCCGGCAGCTTCATGTCGACGATGCGAATGCCGGACAGGCCCTTGATCGAAAAGGCGCCGCCGATGGCAATGGTCATCAGCGCTGAAAGGTCGGTGCCGATGGCATCCAGCGGAAACGCGATGTCGACATCCGCGCGCTTGAAAGACCCGTCGCCGGCTTCGGGAAGCGACGGACGATCGGCGTCCGGCAGATGCCGTATCGCCAGGACACGCGCCGCGACCCGCGCCTTGAGCTCTTCGGTCTCGCCGGCCAGCGCGACAAAGGTTCCGGTCGACTGGTCGCTGGCGATCTTGGCCGCCAGCGCCTCGATGCTCGCCGAGGTCTCGATGCGATAGGTGAGGGTGATCATAGCTCGAAAAAAGTTCCCTGATCTTCCAAATCTGGTATAATGAGTACATAAGTATTGCAAGCGATATCCTGCTTGGGCAGGCATTCCGGGAATCGTGGCGACAATGCTAAACAGACACCGGTCCAAGGAGTGATTCGCGGCGATGAACCGTTCGGAGCCGATCGTCCGGCGCAAGCTTTCCGACGAAGTATTTTTGAGACTGAAGCGCTTGATCACCAGCGGCGAATTGCAGCCGGGTGACGACATGCCGTCGGAGCGCGAGCTGATGGAGCGCTTCGAGGTCGGCAGGCCGGCGATCCGCGAGGCGATGCAGGCGTTGAGCAATATGGGTCTCGTCGCGATCTCGCATGGCGAGCGGGCGAAAGTGCTTCAGCTGACCGCCAAGTCGATCATCAAACAGGTCGATGGCGCGGCCAAGATCATCCTGTCGTCGTCGAAGGACACGCTCGAACACCTCAAGAATGCCCGCATCTTCTTTGAGCGCGGCATGGTCAGGGAAGCCGCCGAAAAAGCCACAGCCGAGGATGTGCAGCAGCTCAGGGCGACGGTTGCCGAACAGCGCAGCTTTCGCGGCGCTTCCGAAGCCTTCATATCCGCCGACATGAAGTTTCATACCCAGATCGCGGCCATATCCAGCAACCCGATTTACGTTGCGGTCAGCGAAGCCATGCTTGGCTGGCTGAAGGAATATCACACCGAAATGCTGATCTGGACCGGCAAGGAAAATTTCACGTTGACCGAGCACGAAGAGATCATTGAGCGTATCGAGCAGAAGGACGCCGACGGCGCCGAGAAGGCGATGATCAAGCACCTCGAGCGCTCACGCGCGCTCTATGTGATGAATTCCGGCAACTGAGTTCACCCGATCCGGGTGATCGTGTAGGGCGCCATCACAAGCTGGCCTTGGCCAAGCACGGAAACATCAACCGTCAAATCGTTCGCCGTCAGGTTCGCCAGCCACATGACGGTCTCGCCCGAGGCAGAACGGCCAGCCAGCGCGAGCACCTTGGTCTCGTCGCTCGTGCTTGTCGCAACATGCGCAAGGCCGGCCATTTCACAAAGCCCCTGTACGGCCTGGAAGATCGGCCTGACATCACCTTCGCCGGCGGGTTCCCCTGAAGCCGCCAGTACACCGAACGGTCCGGTAAAACCGGACAACGTGAGCATCTCCAGCCCGGCCGGGGCGACGCGTGCGGCATAGCCGATCGTCCACGCTGCCGCGAACAGGCCGGCATGGCGAGGATCCCGATCGGCCATGGCGATGCGTTGATTATGCGGATTGGCCTTGGTCGCGCCGCCATAGGGGTTCTGCCGCATGGCGATGGTCGATGGGCCGATCCGGTAGGGTTTTGGCCCGAAGATCGCCCGCGTCGAGGCGGTGATGAAAGGCAGCGCCTCCAGCGATTGCATGACGCTGAGATCGTCGGCGGCGTGCACGATCGGGCAGGTGCAATGGGTGACGAAATCGAGCATGTCGGCGGGAACGCGCTTGCGGTTGAGTTCGGTGAAATAGCTGAACATGCCACCGCCGAGGCGGATATCGGGAAAGGCGCGGCGGGCGGCAGAATAGACGTCTTCGAGCGGCGGACATTCAGGCCATGCGCTGCCCGGCGGCGTCGACTGCCGGTCGACCGAAGGCGAAACGGCAATGGCCGAGAGCTTCAGTCCGGCTTGGCGGACCATACCGGCGGCGCCCGAAAGCTCGGCATCGAGATCGCCAACGCAGGAAACGACGCATTCAAGCGTCGTTTTAGCCGGATAGGCTGCGGCGAGCCGGGCGTAGGCCTGCAAGGCGTCGAGGCCGTGGCCGCACGTCGGGTCATAGTGGAACATCAGCTGTTGCGGGCCAAGCTCGGACAATGTCGAAAGGTTTGCCAGCGCGGCATCGACCTCGTCCGGGTAGATGATCACGCCGATATCCGGCAGCAGCGATCCGGCCTCGCCGAGCTCGACGCGGACAGGTTCGGCGGCTGTTGCGACAGCCGGCGCCTTCACGGCGCCGGAGATGCGCAAGCTGATCGTCTGGTGCACAGTCTCGCCGGCAGGCAGCACATAGGGCCATGGCAGCGCGAGCGGACGGACATAGGTCTTGTAGGAGGCATCCGACCAGTTCCTCTGGTCCTCCATCTCAAACGCGTCGCCTTCCATCCGGCATTCGGCGGTGACGCCCGGCCGGACTTCATGGGTGATCGCCCGCAAATCCTTGAAGGGCTGCCAAGGGTCGATCAAAAACGGAAGCTTTGTTTGCACCACGCTGCCGTCGGTGTGCTCGACCGTGACCGGGCTGCCGGCCAGGCCGGCGATTGGGTGCAGGATGCAGAAGCCGCAGCGATTGGTCTCGAAATCGTTTTCGGGAAGCGCGCTCACGTCGAAAACCAACTGGCCATCGGCGGAAGCCTCGATCGTGGCGCGAAAGTCGAGCCGGCTTCCCTTTGGTCCGACGCAACTTGCCGAATAGCTGACGGAGAAATTATCGGCACCCTGGTCTACAGTCAGGTCCGTGAGCGCCGGCTCGTAGGTGCCCCAGTCGCGATCCCTGACGATATAGGCGATGGCACGCAGCACTTCGACGCCGCCATAGCGGATGGTGCGCAGATTGCCATTGACGAACTCCGCGGTGAGCGCGCCGGCGCGCAACCTGACGGGCTCGGCCTCGACCGCGGGCGTGCCATAAAGGAGGAAGGCGTCGGCGGTCATCTGAGCAGAGCGTCGAGCTGTACCGGTTCACGGCTCGCAGCCCCCGCATAGGCGGCCTCGACCAGCGCCAATGTCCTAAGATTGTCCGCACCCGAAGTTGCCGGCTCGGTCCCGTTCGCCAGGCAGTCGACCCAGTGCTTTTGAATGGCGACGACGCTTTCCTGGATGTTGTGCCACGGTCGCGATGCCCAAGGCAGCAGCGGCGGCGAGACGTCACTGATCGCCGTTCCGCTCCTGCCGGTGACGGTAAGCTGGTAATCCTGTGCAAGCCGGATCGTGCCGTCGCCACCGTCGATCTCGACCAGCGTCTGCGGAAACGGCTCGGTCGCGAGCTTGGTTGCATAGCTGCAATCGACCACGGACGTTGCGCCGCTCTTGTGGTCCATCAGCATGGTAGCGACGTCCTCGCCTGCGATCTCAGGATTAATGCGAGCGGTGCGTGTCGTGATCGTCGAAACGTCGCCCAGCAGAAATCGGGCAATGTCGAGGATGTGGATGCCAAGATCCTCGATGATGAAGCGCTTTCCCGTCGCAAGATAGGGCTGGCCGGAAAACACATCATAGGCCGAGCGGAACGAGATCCGTCCAAAGAAGGGCGTGCCGATGTCGCCGCTGTCGAGCACCGCACGCACCGCCTGGATCGGTGACTGCCAGCGAAAGTTCTCGTGCACCATCAGCGGCACGCCTGCGTCAGTGCAGGCCTTCACCATGGCCTTTGCGTCGGCAAGCGACGGTGCGAACGGCTTTTGACAGATAGCCGGAACGCGGTGCCGCGCCGCCATCTCGACAAGCGGACGGTGGCTCGGCGCGGTGGTGGCGATGTCGACGAAGTCGAGCGTCTCGCCCGCGAACATTTCCGCCGCGTCGGCGTAGCGCTTCGCAATGCCGAACTGGTCGCCGACGATCTTCAGCCGTTCTGGATCGCGGTCGCAGATGGCGACGATCGCAGCACCCGCGATATCGCGCCAGGCGTGCATCTGGTTGATTGCAAAGAAGCCGCAGCCGATCAGCGCTCCCCGCAGTTCCGCCATGTTCAGCCCGCCTTTGCCATCTGCATCAGTGTAACGCGTTGTTGCAGCCGGCGCTGCGCCTGGTCGACAACGACGGCGACGATAATGACGAGGCCCTTGATCACCATCTGCCAGAAGGAGCTTACGCCCATCATCACCAGCCCGTCGGAGAGAATGCCGATGACGAAGGCGCCGACGATGGTGCCGCCGATCGTGCCGCGGCCACCCGACATCGAGGTGCCGCCGAGCACTGCCGCGGCGATGGCGTTCAGCTCGAAGCTTTCGCCGGTCGCCGGATGCGAGGCCATCAATTCGGACGAGATGATCAGGCCGACGATCGCCGCACAGAAACCGGAGAACATGTAGACGAACATCTTCACCATGTTGACGCGGACGCCCGAAATCCGCGCCGCCCGCTCGTTGCCGCCGACGGCGAAGATGTGGCGGCCGAGCGGGGTGTATTTGGCGAGATAGGCGGCCCCAAGTGCTACGACGACAAGAATCCATATCGAGACCGGCAGGCCGAGCAGCCGGCCGGCGCCGAGGAAACCGAACCCCGTCGTGCCCAGATCGGGCTTGCCGACGAGGTTCGGAAAAGTGCGGCCATCGGACGATAGCAGCGCCAGGCCGCGCGCGACATAGAGCACGCCGAGCGTGGCGATGAACGGCGCGACGTTTAGCCTGGTGATCAGCAATCCATTGACCGCGCCGATCAATATGCCGACCGCCAGCGTGATCAGCGCGATCTCGAAGACGTTGAAATAGATCGTGTAGCCGACCTGCAGGTCGATGCCGTTAAGCACGAGATAGCCGGCCACCATGCCGCACAGGCCGACGATCGAGCCGACCGAGAGGTCGATGCCTCCGGTAATGATGACGAAGGTCATGCCCATGGCCAGGAACGCGTTCAGCGCCACGTGCTTCGACATCAGGATCAGATTGGCCGCCGACAGGAAATTGGGTGCTGCGATCGAGAAGAAGATCAGGACGGCGATCAATGCGATGAACGTCCTCGCCTTCATCAGCGTCAGCAGGACGGAGCCGTTCGAGGCGGAGGCAACAGCCGCCTTGGCCGGGATGTCAGTCATGGGCGGGGCTCTCCGTGTGCGGGACCGGTCCGTGGCCAAGCGCCGATGCGGCGACGAGTGCCGCTTCCGTCGCCTCGGCGCGATCGAACATGCCGGTCAGTTTTCCATTGCTCATCACCGCGATCCGGTCGGACAGCGCCATCACCTCGTCGAGATCGGAGGTGGCGAACAGTATGCCCAGTCCGTCGCGGGACAGTTTGCGCATGGTGCGAAAGACGTCGGCCTTGGCGCCAACGTCGATGCCGCGGCTCGGCTCGTCCATCAGCAGCACCTTCGGTCCGGTGAGCAGCGCCTTGCCGATCACCACCTTCTGCTGATTGCCGCCCGACAGCGACGAGACCTCTTGCGCCGGATTGGCGACCTTGATCGCCAGCTCCCGCACCATCTGCGTCACCGCCTGGTTTTCCTTGGCGCCGCTGATATGGAACAGACGCACAAACCGCGACAGGCTGGCCAGCGTCAGGTTGCTGGCAACCGAGAGGATCGACACCAGCCCTTCGCGCTGACGATCCTCGGGGATCAACGCCAGCCCGCGCCGGATCCGCCGTGTGGTGTCGCGTTCTCTGACCTTCTTGCCGGCGATGAAGATCGCCCCGGTCGCATGGCCATGGCGTCCCATGATGCAGTCAAACAGCTCGCTGCGTCCGGCGCCCATCAGGCCATAGATGCCGAGGATCTCGCCGGTGCGCAGCGACAGCGAGACATGATCGACCGCAAGCCCGCCCGTCACGCGCGGCAGGCAGATGTCCTCGGCGCGGAATATCTCTTCGCCCGGAACATGACCGTCGGCCTTGGCAAAATCCTTGGCGTCCGAGCCGATCATCTGCCGCACGATCCACTGCGTGTCGACGTTTTTCATCTTCTCCTGGCCGGTGATGCGCCCATCGCGCAGCACGGTGATGTAGTCGCCGATGCGGATCAGCTCCTCGAGCCGGTGCGAGATGTAGACGATCGCCACGCCGCGCGCCTTGAGGTCGGCAATCACCTTGAACAGGATCTCGACTTCCGCCGCACTCAGCGCCGAGGTCGGTTCGTCCATGATCAGGATGCGCGCATCGAGCGAAACCGCCTTGGCGATCTCGACCAGCTGCTGCTGGCCGATGCGCAGGTCCTCGACCAGCATGTCGGGCCGGATGCCGGCTTCCAGGCGCTCGAGGAATTCCGCCGCGCGGCGCTCTTGCTTTCGGCTGTCGATCTTGCGGAACCGGTTGGTGATCTCGCGGGTGGCGAAAATGTTTTCGGCGACGGTCAGGTTGCCGAACAGGTTCAGCTCCTGAAACACCATGCCGATGCCACGGTTCACCGCGTCCCCGGATGACGAGAAGGAAACCTCCTCGCCCTCCAGGAGTATGCGGCCGAGCGTCGGCTGTTCGACGCCGGCGATGATCTTCATCAGCGTCGATTTGCCGGCGCCATTTTCGCCGACGAGCACATTGACCGCGCCCTTGCGCACCTCGAAATTCGCGCGCTTGACCGCGACGGTGCCCGAATAGACCTTCGAGACGTCTTCCAGCTTCAGGATGACATCGTGATCGGCGATGGCATTCATGGCTTTGGCCCGATCTCTGCCTCCGCCGGCGTCACCAGCGGCAAGTCCTGACCGCTGCCCATGACATAGGCGCCGACAACCCTAATGCTTCGACCCTCCAGCGCTTCGCGCGGCAGTTTGGAAAGCACCGTCTTGTCGGCATGGATGTTAAACGCCTTGCCGAACTGGGCGAAGTCGATCTGGTTGGTGAAATCGTTGAACTGGATGAAGTCGAGGCTGTCGCGCAGCGCGGTGCCACGCACCGCGGGTCCGATCTGCACCCGTGCATCGGCCTTGCCGTCGCCGTCGGCATCGACATCCATGGTTGCCGCGCGTGACTGTGTATTCGCCGCAACAATCTTGCCTTCGAGGCGAACCGCGAAGGTCCATGGCGAATTCGCCTGCTTCTTCGGATTGCCATACTTGGCGCCGGCAGCCGCTGGATCGGCTTTTGCCAGGGCGTGAACCTCGGGAAATGGCCCGGCCTTCTGCCTGATATAGGGTACCACCTTGGCAGCCCAGATATCCCCGACCATCTTGTCCGCATTGAAGGCAGGGGCATTGCCACCGTTTTCCCCGGACGGTGTCGGCAGGATCTTGCAGGCGGTCAGGCTGATGCCGAGTATCGCTGCAAGGATCGGCGCGGCGAGGATCGGCCAAGTCTGCTTGTTCAACATGTCGGCTTGTTCGGCATGGCGGTCAGGGCACCCAGGAAAATGGAAGCAAGGGACGAGCCGGAAGCTCGTCCCTTGCGATTGATGTCACGCCGGCTCAGTTGGTCAGCGCGAAGGTTTCCAGCTTGGCGGCATTGTCGCCATTGATCAGCACGCAGTCCATCAGCTGCTTTTCCTCGGCCGGAGACTTCTTGTTCTTGATGAAGTCGTTGGCCTGTTCGACCGCCATCTGCGCTTGCGCGAAGGCCGGCTGCAGGACGGTGGCCTTGATGCCGCCTGCGGCGATCGAGTCGCGCACGTCGTTCGATCCGTCGAAGCCGACGACGATGACGTCCTTGCGTCCGGCGGCGGCAAGCGCTGCATAGGCGCCCATCGCCATCGTGTCGTTGCCGGAGATCACGCCCTTGATGTCAGGATTGGCCTGGAGGATCGATTCCATCTTGGAATAGGCCTCGGTCTGGCTCCAGTTGGCCGACTGCTGCGCCACCATCTTCAGGTCCGGATAGTCGTCGATGACGTCGTGATAGCCCTTCGAGCGGATACCGGCATTGGTGTCGGATTCCTTGCCGACCAGCTCGACGAAATTGCCCTTCTCGCCCATCAGCTTGACGAACTCCTGCGCGCCGAGCTGGGCGCCCTGGTAGTTGTTGGAGACAATCTGCGCGACGGCGACGCCGGTGGCGTTGATCTCGCGATCGATCAGGAAGGACGGAACGCCCGCGTCCTTGGCCTTCTGCACGGCGGCGACCGTGGCGTCGGCGCCGGCATTGTCGAGGATGATCGCCTTGGCGCCGCGGCCGATCGCCGTGTCGATCAGCTCCGACTGCTTGTTGGCGTCGTCGTCATGGACGAGCACCAGCGCTTCATAGCCGAGTTCCTTGGCCTTGGCTTCCGCGCCGACGGCTTCGGCCTTGAAGAACGGATTGTCGTGCGATGGCGTGATGATGGCAATGAGATCCGCCGCATAAGCGGGTGCAGCGGTGCCAAGCGCCAGCATGCCGGCAAAAGCCGCAAGCGTCATTCTGCGAGTGAGTTTCATGAATTCCTCCCGTTTGAAAAATATGCCTTGATCAACCCAAGGCTGCTGTCTGCATGCAATTCATTTAGATGGCGCGGGCGCGGATAGACTGGGTTCAAAGCCGTTTGCTGGTTAATCTCAACGGAACGTCGCTCCCAGCCATCCTCCACCCCAGGCCCGAATTTGCTTCGAAGTCTGATGGTCCGAGCCACCACACAGCTAAGCCAACTGGTATAATGAGTCAATCACTAATTCAGGTGACATGTGTCGGCCCGCCCGCGACTTTCCTTCTCCCACAAGGAGAAGGAAAAGGTGATCTCAGGTGATGCGCTGAATACTCGCTGCAATCTCTTCCGGTTCGAACACCCGTTTCCAGTCGTCGCGCATCAAGACCGGCTTGCCGAATTCGATGGCCTTGTTGCAGGCATCGGAGAACACGCCCTTGGTCTCGCCGAAGATGACGGCGCCGAGCACGTTCATGTGGCCGAGCAGGAAGTCGAGCGCGGCCTGCTGTTCGACGCCGCGCGCGACGACCTCGTCGACGGCTTCCTTCATGACGACGAGCAGCGAGGCGCAGACGGTCTCCGAAAGACCCGGCTCGAGCAGTGCCATCTGGTCGACCGTGACGCGATGCGAGCGCATGACAGGAGCCCAGATGATCTTGGCGATCGCTTCGCCCTTGGCGAAATCCTCCTCCGGCCCCTGCATCAATGCGCTGACCATATGCTGCTTGGCCTTGACGCCGCCGAAATAGTCCTTCTTGGCCGCCATGTCGGTCTCGTCGTTGAAAATCGGCGGATGGCAGGGATGGGTGACGAAATAGGTCAGGTCCGGCCGCTTCGGCAAATGGCCGGCGAAAGGTGCTGCAGCGTCGAGCACGACGACCATCGTGCCCGAAGCAAGCTTGCTCTCGATGCTGGCCGCGACCTTGCCGATATGGGTGTCGGGAACCGCCAGGATAACCACTTCGGCGCTATCAAGGGCTTCATCGGCGCTGACCGCGTCGATGCCCAGCCCCGTCTTCAGCCGCTCGCGGCCGGCGTCGCTAACCTCGACATGGCGTATCGTATAGGGAGAGCCGCGAAAATTGGTCGACAGGCGGTACCCCATTTTGCCCCCGGCACCGAACAGCGCAATCGTCGTCATCTAACCGTACTCCTGATCTCGAACGATGGCCTTGCCGATCGTCATCTTGTTAACTGGTATAATCACACTACCATTGCTTTGCAATCCGAATAGGATGGAATGCGGGCTATTTACGACGGCCCACCCTTCGCCGGCGCCGCGGGGCCGTCGTCATCGCTCGCTGGGTCGACAGACGTTCGCCGCGCCATCGCCTGTCTGCCGGCAAGAGCGAGGACGAAGATGACGACGATGCCCTGGACGATGTCCTGGGCGCCGGGAGGCAGGCCGACGATCTGCATGGTCGTGACGATCAGGACGAGAAGAATGCTGGCAAACAAGGTGCCGACCGCGGTCGCCGAACCGCCGAAGATGAGGGTTCCGCCCAGCACCACCGCAGCGATCGACTGCAGCAGATAGGGCTGACCCATCTCGAGGAAGGCGCCGCCGATATAGGCGCCGAGCAGCAGGCCGTTAAGCGCCGCCAGCACCGACGAGATGATGAATGCCGACGCAATTATCGGGCCGTTCCTGATAGCAGTCAGCCGCGCAGCGGTGCGGTTCTGGCCGACCGCCGACAGCAAATGCCCGAACACGGTGTAGCGCAGCACGAAGGACGCTATCGCTACGCCCAGGATTGCGACGATGGCCATGATCGGCACGCCGGAAATGCGGCCTGTCGCCAGGTATTTGAGTGCCGGGCTGACGGCGAAGCCCGATATCGCCCGGTTCGACAGCAGCGTCGCGGTCGCAAGCACATAGCCGGTCGCCAGCGTCGCGATGATTGCCGGTATGCCGAGCTTGACGACGAGCAGCGCATTGAGGGCGCCGACGGCGAGGCCGAGCAGGATCGCGGCAAGAACGCCGATGGCGAGGTTGGCGTCCTGCCCCTTGATGGTGAGCAGCGCGACGAAGGCGCTGAGCGTTATCACCGAGGCGACCGAGAGATCGATATTGCCGCGCCCTGTGGTCACGACGAACATCTGGCCGATGCCGACGACGGTCAGGAACGACGCCGAAAGCATGATGCCCGACAGGCTGGACAGGCTGAAGCGGTTGGTGACGACGGCAAGCACCAGCCACAGGACCAGCACGCCGATCGCCGACCAGACCCAGCGGTTCCGCTGAGCCCAGATGCTGAAGGCGATCAGCGCGTTCACTGTTCGCTCCTGCGGTCTGCGGTCAGGCTGCGGAGCGTCAGCAGCGCGATGAGGATCAGCCCTTGCGTTGCGGCGTTGAAATCGCTGCTGACGTTCAGCATGCCGAGCAGCGCTCCGATCAGCGACAAGGTGACGGCGCCGACGACGGCGCCAACCGGCGAAATGGTCCCGCCCAGCAAGGCGCAGCCGCCCATGACGACGGCAGCGACGCTGAGCAGCGTGAACGAATTGCCGGAATTGATGTCGCTCGCCGTGTTGATCGCCGTCAGCGACAGGCCGGCGGCAGCGGCAAACAGCCCCGCCACGAGATAGCGCACCAGCGCATAGCGCGTCGGCGACCATCCGGAGCGGATCATCGCGGCCGGATTGTTGCCGAAGCCGCGCAGCACCACGCCGAGCGGCAACCGGTCGATCACCAAGACGATCACCGCGACGATGCCGATCATGATGATGGAGGTTGGCACGAAGCCCACCGACCAGTTGACCAGCGCCGACAGCCATTCCGAACTGGTACCGCCGGGCGTCGGCTGCAGCGAATAGCCCAGGCCCATCCAGATGAACGAGGCACCGAGCGTGACGACAATCGCCGGGATCTTTCGCGCCTGGATCAAGCCGCCCAGCCCCGCGTAAGCCGCCACGGCTGCCACCAGCGCTATGGCGCCAAGCCATGGCTGATCATAAAGCAGCGTCGCGCTGAGCACGCTGACCAGACCGGCGAACGCGCCGACGCCGAGGTCGATCTCGCTGCCGCCGACGATGAACATCTGCGCTGCCGTCACCAGCACCAGCGACAGCGCCGGAAGCAGGAGCAGGTCAAGCCCGAAGATCGAGGCGACCGCCGGGTTGGCCCAGATCATGACGGCCAGAACGACGGCGAGGCCGATGAACGGCGCCGCATTCACCAGGCGACGGGCAAGCCTCGCCGCAATTCCGCTCCCGTCTCGATCACCGGCAAGCTTGTCGGTGGGCTGGGCGAAGGATGCCCCGACGATTGCCGATTCCGTGATCGCATCGCCGGCCAGTTCCCTGACGATCCGTCCGCCGGCGAAGACCAATACGCGATCGCAGGCAAGCAGTTCGGCATCCTCGGTGGTATGCCAGACCAGCGCCCGTCCGCTGCGCGCAATCTCGTTGCAGAGCCGGTAGAAATCCTGCTTGGTGGCGATGTCGACGCCCCGCGTCGGGTCGTCGAGAAGGATGATCGGCGTGTCGGCGACCAGCGCCCTGGCGACCAGCGCCTTCTGCTGATTGCCGCCGCTCAAATCGGTGATATCAGAATCGAAGCGCTTGTCGTCGAGCCGCAGCCGGCTGGCCGCGCTGCTGGCCGCATAGCGGTTGACGCGGTCAGAAACGAGACCCAGCGCCGGGCGGCGGGCTAGGGCGCCGATGCTGATGTTCGACAGCACGCTCCACAGGGGAAACACGCCTTCCTTCTGGCGGTCTCCTGCTATGAAACCGGCTTCAGCATGTCTTGAGACCGCACCCTGTTTGCGATCAGGCTTGAAGATCGCGTGCAGTAGGTCCTTCTGGCCGCTGCCCTCGAGGCCGGCCAGGCCGATGATCTCGCCGCGGACGATGTCGAGATCGCGACCGAGATCGGCCGTCAGAGAACCGGAAAGCCGCACCAGCACGTCTGCCGTGGAGGCGGCGGTGGCGGCGTGTTGATGGATCGGATTGGCGTCGCCGCCCATGAGTTGCACCAGCTTGCCGATCGACGCGTCCGCGACATGGCCGTGCCATGCGGTGCGTCCGTTGCGCAGCACCACGATTTGCGTGGCGATGTCGATGATTTCCTGGAGCTTGTGGCTGATGAAAATGAAGGCGAGGCCCGATTTCGCCCGCTCGCGGACGAAAGCCCTAAGCTGTCTCGAACGATCAAGATCGAGAGAAGATGTCGGCTCATCGAGAACGATGAGCTTGACGCCGGGCGTTGCTGCCGCGCGCGCAATCTCCACCATTTGCCGTTCGGCGATGGAGAGGTGGCCGACCTCGGCGTCGACGTCGATGCCGTTTCCGGGGAAGACCGCGTCGAGCGCCGAGCGGGCTCGGGTCCTGTAGAGCGTTCTCCAGCCAGGCCGGCTCGCCGCGTCCTCGGGCGTTTCCAGAAAGAAATTCTCGGCGACGGAGAGATTGCCGCACAGCGACAGTTCCTGGTGCACCATGCGGATGCCGCGCTTTTGCGCCTCGGCTGTGTCGTAGTCGCTGAAGTTCACCACCTCGTCAGCAAACGAAATCGAGCCCAGCGTCGGCCACATCGTGCCGCACAGGATGCGCATCAACGTGGATTTTCCTGCGCCGTTGCCGCCGACGAGCCCGATCACATCCCCGGCATGGACGGAAAGATCGATCCCGGCATTCGCCAGCGTTGGCCCGAAACTCTTGCTTATCTGGGTAAGCGAGACGACGCTGTGCCGGGCGGGAGCGGGCGCCAACGCAGCGCCTGCCTGATCGGCAACGGCAAGGTGGGACATTCTCGTCTCCGTTCTTTTAGAGTCGGGATCGGGCGCGGTCCGTCGAAGACGCACCCGATCAAACGAGGGCTAATGCATGTCGCGCAAAAGTGCGCAGCGGTTTGCGGTAACGACATGCATAAAAACATGACCCTTAAAGCGCGTCGCCTTTATCCGTTCAAACGCGACGCGCTTTAAGGCCGGGTTACTTGGTCAGGAGATTCTCCTTGACCCAGTCCAGCGAATAGCTGGGGCTGATGATCTGCCCGCCCGGCAGCTTCGCGTAGTCCTTGAGGTTGCCGTCGTCGACGGTTGCCACCGGCATGATCATCAGCTTGGGCGCTTCGGCCCCCTTTAGAAGCGACAGGCCGAGCCAGAACGCCGCGCCGCCGATGCCCGGCGTGGTGTTCATCGAGATGGTCTTGTAGCCATTCTTGGCGTTTTCTTCGGCCCACCATTTGACGAAGTCGGTGCCGCCGCCGCCCTCGATGATCGGCATCTTGCCCTCATACTCGCCGCCATACTGGACGAAGGCCTGCGCGATGCCGACATCGTCGCTGCCGCCCTGGGCAAGCACCGCGTCGACATGCGGCAGGCTGGGCAGGACGTTGGCGATGGCCGCCTGCGCGACCGAGGCGGTCGCCTGGCCATAGACGGTCGCCAGCACCTTGACATCAGGATATTTGGCAAGCACCGCCTGCTGCGCATTGTACATATCGTTGTCCGGTGCCGAGCCTTTGACGCCGCGCACCTGCAAAATGCTGCCCTTGCCGCCGAGCATCTTGATGACGGCCTCGGCCTGGGCTGCCTTGTAGCCTTTGAAGTCGAAATTGAGCTGGTAATTGCAAGGCGCAGACGCCACCGAATCGAAGGAAACGACAATGATGCCGGCGGCGCAGGCCTTCTGGATCACGCCGTTGACCGCAGTTTCCGAGGCTGCGTCGACAGCGATCACATCGACCTTCTTGAGGATCAGTTCGGCTATCTGGCTGTTTTGCTGCGCCACCGAGCCGTCGCCATTCATGATGATGTAATCGGCGATCTGCCCGGCGGCCTTCGCTTCCTTGGCCGAGGCTTCGAACGCCTCCACCATCTGGTGCCGCCAGGTATTGCCGTAGTAGGCATTGGCGAGCGCGATGACCGGCGCGTCGGGCGACGCCATTGCCGGCAGCACGGAAACACTCGCTAGCGCAGCGCTGGCAAGCGCCGCCATAATTGAAAACTTCATGGTATTTCCTCCCAAAAAAGACCGGCCAACATGGTCGGCTTGCCTGTCATTCCACTATAGCGCACCCTCCGGAAGGCGCTATATCAGGTACATGTTATACCAGCATACCAAATAGGCAAGCCGGCCCGGAACGTCCTTCGGTGCATTGTTGAGAGCACGGCATCAGCCTTGACCGATCGGGCGGATCGTTCGCCGTTCCAGCCGGTCGATGATGCGTGTTCTCACTCCGTCGATGGCAACGGCGACGAAGATGATCGCGGCCGTCACCAGCGGATAGATGTATGGATCTGCATTGATGATGTTCAGCCCGTTCTGGACCGTCTTGATGAGGACGGCGCCGAACACGGTCCCGAGTACGCTGCCGCGCCCGCCAAATAGCGAGACGCCGCCGAGCACCGCCGCGGCAATCGCCGAAAACTCGATCTGATCGCCATATTTAGGGCCGACCGCGCCGATTTGTGTAATCGATACAAAGCCGCCAATGCCAGCGCAAACACCGGAGATGACGAAGCAGAGGAAGACGATGCGGCGTACCGCCAGACCAGCCTTGCGAGCCGCTTCCGGATCGCCGCCGACCGCATAGACCTGACGGCCGAAAGATGTCTGGTGCAGCACCACCCAGGCGACGGCAAAGACGGCAACGAATGCAATGATCGCCGAGGGGATGCCGAACAGGGATGCGCGGTTGAGATTGGTGATCTGATCGGAAAACATCAGCGTGCGTGTATTGGACAGCCACATGGCGATGCCCCGCAGAATGAACAATGTGGCCAGAGTAACGATAAAGGACGCAACTCCGAGCCATGTGATGATGGCTCCGTTGACGGCGCCGAGCAGACCCGCCACCACGATCACGGCGAGCAGGCCCTGCGGCCAGGCAATGTCGCCGCCATAAAGAGCGAGAAGGCTTGCGGTCAGGTACATGCTGGCGCCGACGGACAGGTCGATCTGTCCGGTGAGAAGAACGAACGTCATGCCGATGGCGAGGATGGCGATGGGCGCCGCCTGGACGATGATGTTTCGGAAGTTCGCGACGGCCAGGAAGCGATCGGACATCAGTCCGAAGACGACCAGGAGAATGATAAAAAGGACATAAGGGGCATTCTGCAGGATAAGCAGGATGGCTCGATAGCCGGGTTTCATTGGACGGCCTCGATCTTTGCGGCAGGTATCTTTCCGGCAAGTATCTTTCCAGCAAGTCCGGTCGCTGCCGTCATAATCGCCTCACGATCGAAATTCTGCCGTTCGAACGAGCCCGTGAGTTCGCCGCGCGAGATCGTCAGGACGCGATCGGAAAGGCCGAGCAGTTCCTCGATCTCGGACGAGATCAGCAAGACGGCGCTGCCATCTTCCACCAACCGGTTGATGATCCGGTAGACCTCCTGCTTCGCTCCGACGTCGATGCCGCGCGTGGGCTCATCCAGGACAAACAGGCGCGGCTTGCGTCGCAGCCATTTGCCGATCACCACCTTCTGCTGATTGCCGCCCGATAGATGCTTGACGAGCGTATCGTCGACGCGGGTGGTGGACAGATGCATGGCCGTACCCATCTCGCTTGCGGCTGCCGAGATCCGGCTGCCGGAGAGCAGGCCAAGCATGCCGGAAACGCTATCAAGCGATGCAAGCACGATGTTTTCGGCAATGCTGAAATCCATTATCAGCCCTTCGCCACGCCGATCTTCCGTCAGGAATGCCATTCCCGCCGTCATCGCCTTGGCGGGCGAGGGATCGTGAAGCTTCTGGCCGTCGAGATGAATGGTCCCGCTTGAAAAGCGATCGAGTCCGAAGAGCATACGCGCCAGCTCCGAGCGGCCAGACCCCATCAGACCTGCCAGGCCGACGATCTCGCCGGCATGAATGTCGAAGGAGATGGCCTCACAAACGCCGGGCTGGCTGAGACCGCGAACCGACAGAACCGTTTCTGCCGCCGGCCTGGCCTTGCGTTCCGGGTAGATCGCGTCGATCGAGCGGCCGACCATCATCGAGATGATCTGCTGCATCTCCAGCGTCGGGCGCGCGCCGCCGCCCGCTACGCGACCGTCCCGGAGCACGATTATGCTCTCGCAGACGGACATCACGTCCTCAAGAGCATGACTGATATAGATAATGCCGATGCCACGGTTCTTCAGTCTGCCGATAATGGCGAACAGTCGCTCGACCTCCGGTCGGGTCAGCGATGTCGTGGGCTCATCGAAGATGATCAGCTTTGCGCTGCGTGACAAGGCCTTGGCGATCTCAACCAGTTGCCGTTCGCCTTGGCTCAGCTTCGAGACCGGCGTCGAGGGGCTATGATCAAGGTCGACCTGCAGCAGCAATTCAGCCGTGCTACGGCGGATCCGCGATCGATCGATCAGCGGCAGGCCGGCGCGGCGTGGGAAGGCATCGATGAAAAGATTTTCCTCGATCGTCAGGTTGGGAAAGAGGTTCAACTCCTGATGGATGAAGGCGATCCCAGCCGCCGTGGCTGCCTTTGGATTTGCCGGCTGGTACGACAGGCCTTCAAGCCGCATCGTGCCGGAATCGGCCTGATACACGCCGCCAAGAATATTCATGCTTGTGGACTTGCCGGAGCCGTTTTCACCGACCAGCCCCAGCGCCGCGCCCCGATCGACGGCAAACTCGACGCCATGGAGGACCGTGACTCCAAAGAACGACTTGCTGAGGCCTTCGACTTCCAGGAGAGGTGCCACGATATCGTCCTCAACGTCCTGTCAGCAGCCGGTGGCGCAGCGTGTCGACCATCGCCGCCAGCAGGATGACGCCGCCCTTGATGATGTAGATCGCAAACAAGGATGATCCGAGCAGCTTCATCGAGGTGTCGATCAGCAGCAGAAAGAGTACGCCGAATACCGTCCAGACGATCTTGCCCTTCCCGCCGAACAGGCTTGTTCCACCGATGACGACAGCACCGATCACATCCAGCAGGATTTTTTCGCCTGCGATGGGCGAGCCCGTCTGCATACGCGAGGCGTACATCATGGCGGCTACCGAAGCGCATGTGCCGCTGATGATGAAGGTGATCATGATCGTGCGGCTGACGGGAATGCCTGAAACCCGGGCAGCGCTTGCGTTGGCGCCGACCGCGTAGGCCCAGCGTCCGAATTGCGTCCGCGACAGCAGCATATGGGCAAAGACGGCGATGACAGCCGTGAGAATTACCGTATAGGGAACACCCGCCAGGTCGCCCGTGGCGAAGGCTGCAAAACTGTCCGGCAGGTTGGCGATGGAGGACGATGTCGAACGGAAGGTGACGTACCAGATCGCCAGCCCGGCAACGAACATGCGCGTGGCGAGTGTCACGATGAAAGACGGCATGTTGAGTTTCACCACGGACAAGCCGTTAATGGCGCCGATCGCAAAGCCGACGAGTAGCATGGCCACGATCGCACCGGGAACGGCGAACACCGACCCGGCCAGATAACCACCCGTCCCCGTCATGATCGATGCGCCGACGACTGCTGCCAACGACACAATCGCCGTTACGGAAAGGTCGATACCGGCGACGATCAGCACGAAGGTCTGACCGATAGCGACAACCAGCAAAGGCATCATGTCTCCGAGGATATTCGAAGCCACTTCCCATGACAGAATTTCAGGCACGAAAGGATAGATGGCCGCGACATAAACGACGCAGAGCACCAGAACGAAGTACTCCGAAAGCAGAAGCTTTGCCAACCTCAGCGCGCGGGCTTGTTTATGCGCCGGAAACAGCGTCTCCGCTGGCGGTACGGCAGCCATCTCAACTCCCATGAATGCATGATGCGATACGGATATTTCCGGAGTGGACCCATGGAAACCGCCACGGGCCCGTTGCCGGGAGAAATGCCGTTTCGGCTCAGCCGGGGTTCTTCTCCTTCCACAGGATGTAGCCCCACATCTCGCCCTGCTTCTCGGCTATATTGGCCTGGGTGATTGCAAAACCCGGGTCGATCAGCAGTTTTTCGACCGTCTTGTCGGCCTGAAGATCAAGGATTGCCTGAATGGCAAGTTCGGTTTCCAGGAACAGGTTCTGCACGCCGCAGGATTCCATGTAGCCGTCCTTCATGAGGCCATAGGCACTCGGGAACCCGTCGAAGCCGGCAAAGATCACGTGCCCTTCTTCTCCTATCTTGTGCCACTTGTCGGCCGACTTCAGCGCTTGCTGGATCTGCGGGATCAGGAAGTCCGAAGACGTGAACAGAAAAGAGATGTCGGGATTGGCCTGGAGTGCATTGGTCAAGCCGGCAAAAGCGGTATCGGCATTCCAATCAGTCGGGATCTTGGCGACAACCTCGATGACATCGGGAAATTGCGCGACAGCTTCTTCGAATCCGTCGCGGCGTTGAATGGCGTTTGGATCTCCGAGGTCGCCGATCAGGATGGCCGCCTTGTGCTTCTGGCCGGATTTCTTGGCGACGTCACAGGCATATAGGACCGCATCGCGGGCGATCTTCTGATTGTCCGCCTGAATGGCGACCGAAAATGCGTCTGACGGCGCCGGCGGCCGATTGAAATGCACCATCGGGATCTTGGCCGCGTTCGCGGCCTTGATCGCAGGAATGACGGCGTTTGAATCGGTCTGAACGATGATGATGCCGTCGACCTTGCGGGCGATCGCGGCGCGGACCTGTTCGAACTGCTTGTTGTCGTCCTTGTCCGAGATGGCTTCCATGATTTCGAAGCCGCGTTTCTTTAGGTCGTCGCGAATGATCTGGATGCCTGCGACCCAGAACTCCGAATAGAGCCCGTCGAAAAGGACAGCGATCGTTTTTGTCCCCTCCGCGCGCACGGCAAGCGTCATGCCACTGGTGGCGGCAAGGCTGGCGAGTGTCGCCACGGTGAATTCACGTCTTGTCAGCGCCATGAAGTTCTCCTCCCAAGAAACTCGGCTCATTTTCGGCAACCGTGTTGCCGCTCGGACTGGCGATATATCGACACCGACCCGTGGCTGGACGTTAGGTCATCATATATGTAATGTCAACCGGCGAAAGAAGCCTTGTTTGTCGATGCGATTCGGATCGATATGCCGGGAAGAGTGATCACGGAATGGAGGGGCAGATGGAGCCGGTCCAGAAGAAGAAGTTGTATGTGGAGGTGCTTGACCGGTTGATGGCGGCAATCTCGACGTCCGAGTTTCCGCCTGGTTCTCAATTGCCTTCGGAAAAAGAGCTGATGACGATGATCGGCGTGGGGCGGCCATCGATCCGGGAAGCAATGCTGTCGCTGCAGCAGATGGGGCTTATCAAGATTTCCCACGGAGAACGTGCCCGCGTGATCAACCCGACGCCCGAGGTGATCGTCGATCAGGTCTCCGCGGCAATGGTGATGATGCTTGCGACGAACTCTCGTGGCCTGGAAGAACTCAAGGAAGTCAGACTCTTACTGGAAACCGGCCTTGTCCGGATAGCCACGCGGCGCGCCACAGCCAAGAATCTGGAGCGTCTTGCCGAGACCTTGCGTCACTTGCATGACGCAAAGGGCGACCAGGCGCGATTTGTTGCTGCCGACATGCAATTCCATGAAGTCATCGCCGAAATGAGCGGCAATTCGATGATAGCGGCGGTGGCAAAGGGAATGCTTGAGTGGTTGTCTCGATTCAAGCGGGACCTTGTGGCGGTCAAAGGTGCCGAGCGTCTGACGGTCGAGGAGCACGAACGGATCTACAAAGCGATCGCCAGCGGCGATGCCGAAGGCGCGAGCGCCGCCATGGCCGAGCATATTGGTCGCGCCAATGAGCTCTATTCGAAACTGGCCGGCGGCGGGGCCGGCTGAATATTCCGATTGGCGGAATTTTTTGCCGGAAAAAGTCATATGATGACATAATGTCTTTTTGGTGCTAACGCTCGTCGCCATGAGTGTTATTGCAGCCGGGACGCGTGCATTGACGGGTCGAATCTCTGCCGCCTATCTGATCGAAACCCGCTACCCGCTGGAGGTGGCTGCAGCTGCAATGGCGGGCGAGCAATCGAGTGGAACGTTCCGGACCGTTCCGGGAGAGACGCCGGAGCTTCTGCAGAGGTTTGGAGCCCGCGTCGAATTCATCAAGGATATCGCAGAGGTCGAGACGGAGGCATTGCCGTTTTCGCGTTCGCCGAAAACGCTCGGTGACGCCAAGCTTCGCCGGGCAAAGATCGGGCTTTCCTGGAACATTGAAAATACAGGCACCGTTCTTGCTTCGGTATGGTCGACGGTTCTCGGCAACCTGTTTGAATTGCACCATTTTTCGGCCATGAGGCTGCTGGACGTCGCTTTTCCCGATGTCTTTGCCGATGCCTATCCAGGACCGGCTTTCGCTGTCGCGGGAACACGTCGCCTGACAGGTATCGAACGGCGTCCGCTGATCGGCACGATCGTCAAGCCGAGTATTGGCCTCTCGCCGGAGGCAACGGCGGCCCTTGCCGACACGCTGATTGCCGCGGGCCTCGATTTTATCAAGGACGACGAGCTCATGGGCGATCCACCGCATTCGCCGTTCGAATACCGGTTTGAAGCGGTCATGGCGGTGATAGACAGGCACGCCGACAGAACGGGCCGCAAGGTTATGTATGCGGCCAATATTTCCGGAGATTTCGATGCCATGCGTCGTCAGCTGGATCTGATCGAGCGTCGTGGCGGGACCTGCGCCATGCTTGTCCTGAATTCCGTTGGCCTGTCGGGCGTCATCGAGGTGCGCCGTCATTCCGCCGTTTCGCTGCACGGTCATCGTGCCGGCTGGGGCCTCTTTGGCCGTTCCCCCGACGTGGGCATGACCTATCTCGCCTATCAGAAGTTCTGGCGGCTGGCCGGCATCGACCACATGCATGTCAATGGACTGTCCAACAAATTCTGTGAGCAGGACGAGTCGGTGATGGCCTCGGCTCATGCCTGCCTGACGCCGATGTTCGAGCGGGCGGACCGCCCCGATATAGCGATGCCGGTGTTTTCGTCCGGACAGACGGCGGTGCAAGCGGCAGAGACTTACAGGAGGCTTGGCTCAAACGATTTCATCTATTGCTGCGGCGGCGGCATCATGGCGCATCCAGGTGGACCGGCCGCGGGTGTCCAAAGCCTCCACGATGCTTTTGATGCCGCGGCGGCAGGCATTCCCGCGCATGATTATGCCGCCACACATCCAGAGCTTGAAGCCGCGCTGCAAGCGTTCGGTTAAATCTGCGCCATCGGCGCTTCATCAAGACAAATGGGAGAGAAGGAAATGACAATATCCGTAGCGTTGCTTGGAGCAGGCGGGAAGATGGGCTTCCGCGTGTCTCGCAAGCTGATCGAAGCGGGCTACGATGTCCGCGCCGTAGAGGTCGGCGATGCGGGCCGCTTACGCTTGGCGGAGGCCAACATCCACGCTGTCGCCATGGAAGAGGGCATTCCCGGCGCCAAGGTCGTGGTGATGGCTCTGCCGGACAATATCATTGGCCAGGTGGCGCGGCAGATTTCGCCGATGCTAGCGAAAGGCACCATGCTTCTCATTCTCGATGCCGCGGCACCATACGCCGGCGACCTGCCGAAGGATCGGCCGGATCTGACCTATTTTGTCGGCCATCCCTGTCATCCGCCCTTGTTCAACGACGAGACGGAGTGGGCGGCTCGC
Organism: Mesorhizobium robiniae; assembly: GCF_040545535.1. NCBI lineage: Bacteria > Pseudomonadati > Pseudomonadota > Alphaproteobacteria > Hyphomicrobiales > Phyllobacteriaceae > Mesorhizobium > Mesorhizobium robiniae. Next base: position 117,663 of record NZ_JBEPMC010000002.1, on the reverse strand, counting down.
CGCGACTATCATGGCGGCATCGCTAGGCAATCGATCGTCTGCGCCCTGATGCAAGGCCCGGAAGAGCACTACGCGCTTGGTGAAGAAGTGTGCAAAGCGATGTGGTCGCCGATCATCGAAAGCCACCGCGTGACCGTCGAACAGCTGGCGATCCTTGAGCCCGGTCTGTCGGAAATGGTTGCCATGCCATTCGTCGACACCATGGTCGAGGCTGTCTCGGAATGCGAGCGCAAATACGGCATTCCCAGACAGGCTGCCCTTGATTTTCTGATTGGTCATCTGAACGTCGAGATCGCCATGTGGTTCGGCTTCTCTCCGAAAGTACCGTCCGATGCTGCACTGCGCCTGATGCGGTTCGCCAAGGGCGTCGTGGTCCGCGACGACTGGCGCGAGGCGCTGTCGCCGGCCAAGGTGAAGGAAGCCTCCGAACTGATCGTCTACGGCAAGGGGGCCTGAGCGCTGCCTTCGACGTCGCGCATCATATCGGTTTCGACCGCACTTTTCGACGGTTATTCCATGGAGTTGGCCATCGCGGAAATAGCGGCGGCCGGCGCCCATCATGTCGAGCCGGCCTTCATTCGCGGTTATGTCGATTTCGATGAAGGCATGTTTACCGGCACAAAGGCGGTGAAGCTGCGCCGGACGGCAGGGAATGCCGGGCTTCGGATCAACGCCGTGTCGGCTCATCTCGACCTGTCGGGGCCTGATGCGGTGGATGCGTTGTCCCGACGGATCGCCTTCGCTGGCGGTCTCGGCGCATCCTTCCTGATTACCAATGCAGGCCCAATGATGAACCGGGCGATTATCCGCAGAACGATCGATGTCGTTTTGCCGAGGCTGGAACGAGCCAATATCGTTCTGGCGCTTGAAAACCCCGGACATGGCCATGGTGACTTGCTCGGCAGCGCTCAACTTGGGGCAAGCTTCATCCGCGAAATCGGATCACGGCATGTACGCCTGAACCACGACGCCGGAAACGTCTTCACCTATAGCGGCGAGACACTGCAGCCGGCGCAAGATATCGCGGCCGCCATCGACACGGTCGGTCATGCTCATCTGAAGGATATTGTCAGCACCGGGGCCGGGTGGGCATTCTGTGCCGTCGGTGACGGCTCGGTTGGCTATGGCCCGTACTGGGCAATCCTTCCCGCGACGCTGCCGGTCAGCATCGAACTGCCATTGCGACTGGAGCGCCCACAGCGCCATGATCCGCAGCGGCGAAATACCCCTGTCGATATCGCCACCATTCGCAGCGCCCTGCAGCGCTCACTGCATTTCGTAAGCTCGCTGGAGATCGCACAGAGCCGCGATTTCCGAACTACGACCGTGCCGAACCCGCGTCCTCGCGGAACTACCTAACCGCGTTCGGGAAACATCGCCTTCAAGCCTTCGCGCGACGCTTTGGCGACGCCGCGTTCGGTGATCAGTCCGGTGACCAGCCGCGCCGGCGTCACGTCGAAGGCCGGGTTCGCCGCGGGCGTCGTCTCCGGCGAGATGCGGACCTGCGCAAGCTCGCCATTTACGGTCTTGCCCCAAACCAGCGAGACCTCGTCGCTGGAGCGCTGTTCGATCGGGATTTCGGCCAGCCCGTCGCCCACCGTCCAGTCGATGGTCGGCGAGGGCAGCGCGACATAGAACGGCACGTCGTTGTCGGCCGCGGCCAGCGCCTTCAGATAGGTGCCGATCTTGTTGCAGACATCGCCGTCGGCGGTGGTGCGATCGGTGCCGACGATAACCATGTCGATCTGGCCGCGCTGCATCAGATGGCCGCCGGCATTGTCGACGATCAGCGTATGCGGCACGCCGTGGCCGGCCATCTCCCATGCCGTCAACTGGGCGCCCTGGTTGCGTGGGCGCGTTTCGTCGACATAGACGTGAACGGGAATGCCCGCTTCCGTTGCCAGATAGATCGGCGCCGTGGCGGTGCCATAGTCGACGGTGGCCAGCCAGCCGGCATTGCAGTGGGTCAGGATGTTGACCGGTTCGCCAGGCTGCTTGCGCGCCGCGATTTCCTTGATGATTTCAAGTCCGTTGACGCCGATGGCGCGGTTGAGGCCGACATCCTCGTCGGCGATTTCGCCTGCGCGCTGGTAGGCGGCCTGGGCACGTTGTTCGGCTGGCAGGGGTCGCAAGAAACCTCGCATTTCATCGAGCGCCCAGCGCAGATTGATCGCGGTCGGGCGCGTTTCGTGCAAGATCTCCCAGACGCCGTCGAGTGCTGCATCGGAAGGGTCGTCGGCCATCTGCATGGCGACGCCATAGGCTGATGTGACGCCGATCAGCGGCGCGCCGCGCACCCACATGTCGCGGATCGCCGTTGCGATGCCGGCAACGGTGCCGACTTTCTCCACGCGGAAATCATGCGGCAGCCAGCGCTGGTCGATGATCTCCACCGAACGTCCGTCGTCGCTCAGCCAGATGGTGCGATAATGGCGGTCGCCGACGTTCAAATCCTGTTCTCCTGTTCGATCAGCGTGGCCAGCGTGTTGACCTCGTCGATGCTGTGAATCTGGCGCCGGTTGACGGCGATGTGACGGCCGAATTTCAGCGCCTTTGCCTCACATGTGGCGCGAAGATCGGCGTCGGCAATGGTCTCGAAGTCCGCATTGTGCGCAAGGCCCAGTATGCGCCGGTGCACCTCGACGCCGGCAAAGCCCAGCATGTCGGTCCAGACCTGTTGCAGCATGTGATCGAGCGCCTGTTCGGCGCCGAGCCTGTCGCCCTGATCCTCGAACAGGCTCTTCTGGTAGAGCATGCCGGTGCGCTCGGTTCGCCACAGATGCGAGAACTCGCTGCGGAACACCGACCATGTCTCGACCGTCACATCGAGCAGATAGGCGCGCATAGCGTCGCGCTTTCCGCTCTGCTCATGGCCGCGCTGCGAGAAGAACGCCATCCAGAAATTGGCAAGCAGCATGCCGACGTCGAAGGCGATCGGCCCGTAGAAGGCGAATTCGGGATCGATCATTCGCGTTTCGGAGTCGGTGACCATGATCGAGCCGGAATGCAGGTCGCCGTGCAGCAGTGTCTCCGCATTGGCCGCGAAGATATGCTTCAGCCGCTGCGCCTCGACCTTGAGATCGCGATCGGCGCGCAACTCGGCGACGATGCGGTCGAGTTGTGGGCTCGTATGCCGATTCAACTTGGCATCGAAATAGGGATCGGAGAAAACCAGGTTCTCGGTGATGTCGCAAAGCTCGACATTGTCGGCAAACAGCGCCAGGTCCGCCTTGCGATCCTTGGTCGCCATCGAGAGGTCGGAGCCACGAAACAGGGTGCGGGCCATGAACAGGCCGATGTCTCTTGCGATACCAGGCAGTTGCCGGCCTTCGATCAGCGCGCGCCGCAGGATGATGTGCGGCGACAGATATTCCATGATGATCAGCGCTTGGCCCTCGTCGAAGTAATAGATGGCAGGCACCGAACCGGGCGCTCTCGCCTCTTGCCGCGTCAGCGCGTGATATTCGAAGAAGGAGCGCTTCAATGGCAGCGGCCAGCTGTCGCCGACGAGGCGGACATAGGGCAGGGCCTGCTTGACGACGGCAGCACCCGTGGCGCCCTCAACGATGAAGACCAGGTTCAGATTGCCGTCGCCGACCTCGCGGACCTTCCAGCGGGCCGTGTCCTTGCCGATACGCGAACACAGGGCCTCATTGGCGCCGAGCCGTGCCGCCAAGGTCTCGACCGACAGTGCTTCGAACGGCGATTTCCCAGTCATCCTCACCCTCCCGCTTAGGTGCTCCCATCATAGTGAAGCCATGGCGGTTGGTCCAAGCTAGGAAGCTCTCTGGCAATTGTCAATCGTGTTGACAATTGCCGATATAGCCCATAGCGTCGTGGCCAGGGAGGAACGAATGGGCAATGATGCCGTGTTCCGCGTGGACGGCCTGAGGAAATCCTTCGGCCATATCGAGGTGCTTGGCGGCGTCTCGCTCGAATTGCATGCCGGCGAAGTGACCGTGCTGATGGGCGCTAACGGCGCTGGCAAATCCACCCTCGTCAAGATCGTCAGCGGCGTCTACCAGCGCGGCGGCGGCATGATGAGTCTCGCCGGTCATGAGTTCGCGCCGAAAACCCCGGCCGAGGCGATCCGCGCCGGCGTCGTCACCGTTCATCAAAACATCAATGACGGTGTCGTCGCCGACCTTGACGTCGCCACCAACTTAACGCTGGACAGGCTGAGCGGCAGCGGCGCGCCAACGCTGTTCAATCCGGGTCGGGTGCGTCGCGAGGCAAAAGCCGTTGCCGACCGCATGGGTCTTGCCATCGACCTAAAAGCCCGGATCAGCGATCTCTCGCTGGCCGACCGACAGATGGTGGCGATTGCCCGCGCCATGGCGCATCAGCCGAAAGTGCTGATCCTCGACGAGCCGACCTCCTCTCTGTCCAGCGCCGAGGCAGACCGGCTTTTCGCGCTGCTCGACCGGCTTCGCGAGCACGGTGTCGCGATCCTCTACATCTCGCACCGCATGTCCGACATCAGGCGGCTTGCCGATCGTATCGTCTCAATGCGCGACGGTGTCGTCTCAGGTGTTTTCGACCGCAAGCCGCTCGATTATGAAGGCGCGGTCAACGCCATGCTCGGCCGCAAGATCCACCTCGACCGGATCGTCGCCAGGAATTCGGCCAAGCCTGTCCTGACGATCGACGGGTTGCGGATTGCAGAAGGTTCCAGGCCGATCTCGCTGACGCTCGGTGATGGCGAGGTCGTCGCCATCACCGGCCTTGTCGGTGTCGGCAAGACCGCGCTCGCCGAGACGTTGTTTGGCGTGCGCAAGCCGCTCTCCGGCACGATGATGCTGAACGGCAAATTCTATGCGCCGGGATCGACGGGCGAAGCGATCGCCGCCGGCGTGTTTCTCGTCGCCAAGGACCGCGCGACGAGCGGGATCGTCGGCGATTTCAACATCCAGGAAAACATCAGCCTGCCGTTCCACAAACGGATGTCGCGCCTCGGCGTACTCAAGCGCCGGATCGAGCGCGCCACCGCCCGTCGCCAGATCCAGGAGCTGGGCATCGTCTGCCGCTCGGAGAAGGACGAAATGTCGGCCCTTTCCGGCGGCAATCAGCAGAAGGTGATGGTCGCCCGCTGGATTTCGCAGGCCGCAAAACTGTTTATTCTGGACGAGCCTTTTCAGGGCGTCGACATTTCGGCCAGGCGCGATATCGCAGCCAAGCTGCGAGCGAGCGCGAGCGGCCGTGCGACGCTGCTGTTCGTCACTGAACTCGACGAGGCGCTGGAGACCGCCGATCGCATCCTGGTGATGTCGGAGCAGACAATCGTTGGCGAACATCGCAACGCCGACATCGACCTCGATCGCCTGCTGGCCGAAGTGGCGGGCGGGCCGTTGCACAGCGCGGCCTGAAAAGGGCCGGATGGTGAGAATTGGAATGGAGAGGGTATGAGTTCGGGTTGGATTGAGATGGCAGCCGCGCGCGACCATGCCATCCGCTATGGCTTCATCGTTTTGCTGTTCGGGTTGATCGCCTATTTCGCCATCGCCGCCGATGGCTTTGTCTCGCCGCAAAGTGCCGTCTTCATCTTCCAGTCGGTCGCCATCACCGGCGTGCTGGCGCTTGGCGTCACCGCCACGCTGGTCGTCGGCGGCTTCGACCTGTCGATCGGCTCGGTCGCCACCAGCGCCATGATGGCGGCAGCCTATGTCATGGTGGTGCTGGAGCAGAACGCTGTCGTCGCGGTCATCGCCTGTCTCGCGATCGGCGTCATCGTCGGCCTCATCAATGGCTGGCTGATCGTCTATATGCGCGTGCCGGACCTTCTGGCGACGCTCGGCATGATGTTCCTCCTCGTCGGCTTGCAGCGCATTCCGACCGAGGGCCGCTCGATCGCCACCGGCATGACGATGCCCGACGGCTCGGTCGCCAACGGCACGTTCAGCGCCGCATTCCTGGCACTGGGCCGCCACCGCTTCGATTTCTTCATCCCGAACCTCATCCCGGTTTCGGTGGTGGTCCTGCTCGTGCTTGCAGCGCTGATCTGGTTCTTTCTCGAATACACCCGTTTCGGCCGCATGATGTATGCGGTCGGCAGCAACGAACGGGCTGCCGAGCTCGCCGGCGCGCCTGTCAAGGCATACAAAATCTGGGCTTACGTTATTTCAGGAGTTTTTGCTTCGATCGGTGGCATTTTGCTTGCCGCCCGGCTTGGACGTGGCGACATCGCCTCGGGTAATAATCTCCTGCTCGACGCAGTGGCTGCGGCGCTCATAGGCTACGCGGTTCTCGGGGCCGCCAAGCCGAACGCCTTCGGCACGGCCGTCGGTGCGGTGTTTGTCGGCGTGCTGCTGCAGGGCCTGACGATGATGAACGCGCCCTACTACACGCAGGATTTCATCAAGGGCGTGGTTCTCGTGGTCGCCCTTGTCTTCACCTTCGCCCTTTCCGGCAGGGGCAAGGGGTAGGATTTCGATCGGCTGAAATTTGAGTTCAACAAGTGGAGGAAACAACATGAAGATCACAAGAAGACTTTTGGGCAAGGCAGCGCTTGGGCTTGCCGGCGCCGCGCTGCTGATGCAGACGCCGGCGATGGCGCAGGACAAGCCGGCGCCTTTCGACAAGCCCGGCGCCGTCAAGATCGCGCTGGTCCGCTATCTCTCGACCGGCGACTTCTTCCAGGCCTACCTTTCCGGTGTCGAAGCGCAGGCCAAGGCGCTTGGCGTCGATCTGCGCGTCCTCGACAGCCGTCAGGATGCCGCCCTTCAGGCAGACATGGTCGACCAGGCCATCGCGCTCGGCGTCCAGGGTATCATCATCCAGCACGGCCTGACGGAATCGATGAAGGAAGCCGCCCAGCGCGCGGTCGATGCCGGCATCAAGGTGGTCGCGTTCGACGTCAATGTCGAAAACCCCAAAATCCCGCAGATCGAGCAGTCGGACCGCGATCTCGCCCGCCTCGCCCTCGAACAGGCGATCAAGGACAATGGCGAGAGCTGGAAGGCCGGCTATGTCTACGTCGCCGGCATCGCGCCGCTCGACCGCCGCAACGAGACCTGGGTCGACTTCAAGAAGAAATATGCTGGGATCAACGAGGCGGCGATGTTCGGCACGCTCGACAATCCGATCGCCAATTCCGTCGCCAACCAGGCTCGTTCGGTGCTGTCGGCCAACCCCGACATCAAAGTGATGTTCGCGCCCTATGACGAATTCGCCAAGGGCGTGAAGATCGCTGTCGACGAGGCCGGCTTGAGCAAGGACATCAAGATCTATTCGGCCGACATCTCGACGTCCGACATTGCCGCGATGCGCGAGCCCGACAGCGCCTGGGCGGCAACCGCGGCGACCAATCCGGCCGTCGTCGGCCAGGTTTCGGTGCGCGCGCTGGCGCAGCTTTTGGCCGGCGAAGACCCCGGCCATAACGTCATCGTGCCGCCGACGCTGATCACCCAGAAGGATCTGATCGACAAGGACATCAAGAACATGGAAGACCTCTCGGCCAAGCTGCCGCAGTTCGCCCATGCCGATGTCGCGATGCCGGCCTGGATGCCGAACCCGAACGCGAAGTAGCTTCGAGACAAAGCCCTCAACACTTGAACCTAGCCGCTTGCAGCAAGCTTGCTGCGGGCGGCTTTGTCTTCACAGCGAGGGTGCTGATAGCATCGCCTGGCTCTACTCGTTGAACAGATCGGAATGTGAGCCGGTGCGAGCAAGCTGGAGCTCGTCACCGGCAACACGATAGATCAAGAGCCAATCTGGTTCTATGTGAGCGTCACGATAGCCTTTCCAGTCGCCCTTCAGCGAGTGGTCCTTGTAGCTCGCCGGTAGTTCATTCCCGGCGAGTAGGAGGCCTAGCAGTTCGCGCAATTTCCCAAGGTCCTTGCCCCGCTTCTCCGCACGTTTCACGTCGCGACGAAATTGCCCGGAGCGAACGGGCGTCAGCACATCAGATTCCCAAATCCTTGAACAACTCCTCGGCCGAGGCGAAACGCTTGCCCTTGCCCTGCTCCAATTCGACCATAGCCTTTCGGGTGGTTGCGTTCGGCACTTTCACCGGAAAGGGAAATTCCTTGTCGGCGGCGACGCGGACAAGAAGTAGGCGGATGGCGTCGGAAACGGACAATCCCATTGCCGCCAGGGCCTCTGTTGCCTGATCCTTTGTCGCCGCATCGATCCGAGCGCGGACTACAGTATCCGTTGCCATGTTGTGACTCCCTAGTGTGAGCCACAATGTAGCTACAAAATACCAATTTGGCAAGTTGGTTGATCCTTACCTCAGCGCCGCCGCGATGTTGCCGCCGTCCACCGTCGTCACGTCGGCGGTGGTCCGCTCGGCCAGCGCGTGATGCAGGAAGGCCTGGGCCACGTCCTCGGCCGTCACTTCCTGCCCGAGCAGATTGCCCGACATGTATTCCTTTTCCGATACGCCGCGCGCGCCCGAGCGGCTGGCGATCATGGCGTCGGTCAAAAGCCCGGAACGGATGCGGTCGGCGTTGACGGCATTCGAGCGGATCCCATGCGCGCCATAGTCCAGGGCATATTGCCTGGACAGGAACAGCGTCGCCGCCTTCGGCACGCCATAGGCGCCGAACTTCGGGCCCGGATTGATTGCCTGCTTGGAGGTGTTGAATAGAAGCACGCCGCCGGTGCCCTGTTCGAGCATGATGCGCACCGCATTCTGCGCCGCCGACTGGTGGGCGAAGAAGTTGAGTTCGAAGCTCTTGCGCAAAGTGGCGTCGTCGAGCTCGCCGATCCTGCCTTCCCACGCCGCACCGGCATTCGAGACGAGAATGTCGAGGCCGCCATAGATGGCGACCGCTCTGTCGAACGCAGCGCGCATCTGCGCCGGATCGGTGATGTCGGCGCCGATCCCGATCGAACTGTTGCCCGCTCTCTTTGCCGCTTCCGCCGCCCTTGCCGCGTCGAGATCGACGACGACGGCATGGGCGCCGTTGTCGGCGAACAGCTTTGCCGTGGCGGCACCGATCGCGCCGGCGCCGCCGGTGACCAGCACGACCTGGCCGGTCAGCGGCTTCGGCTTGTTGGAGGCGAGCTTGGCCTGTTCCAGCGACCAGTATTCGAGCGGAAACAGATCGGCTTTGGAGAGCGGCCGGAAATCGCCGACCGCTTCGGCTCCACGCACCGCCTCGATCCACATTTCACCGACGTCGGAGGCGATCTTCGCGTCCTTCAGCGTGCGGCCATGGCCAAACATGCCGAGACCCGGCACCAGCGTCAGGCGCGGCATCTGGTCGAGCATCGTGCGCTTCACATCGTCGAGCGCGTCGTTGGTTTCGAAGTAGGCGCGATAATCCTTGGCAAATTGCTCGACATGTTGGCCGATGACGGACTTGTAGTCGCCGATCTTGTCCGCGTCGGGTGCCGGCAGCGCCATCGGTCCGGTCTTGATGCGGATCGACAGGTCGGGTGTCGATACGCCGCGCCCGGCATAGTCGGCAATCCTGGCCGAATTGATGAAATCGACGATCGCGTCCGAGGTGCGGAAGTCGCTGATCATGCGGTCGAAGCGGCCTTCGCCGCGCGCTACCGCCACTGCGCCGCGCAGCATCGGCGCAATGTCCGCAGGCTTCGCCAGCCTGGCCGGCAAGTCCGCCTTTTCGGTGCGCGGCTTGCCGTGGCTGGCGATGAAATCCTCGGCGACGGTCACATAATGGATCATCCGATCGTAGGCCTGTTTGGCATCGTCGCCGAAGGTGAAAATGCCGTGCTTGTCGAGGATCAGGCCTTCGACATCAGGGTTGGCGTCGAAGACATCGGCCGCCGCCTTCGCCAGGTCGAAGCCCGGCATAATGTAGGGCACGAATCCCATCTTGTTGCCGAAGACTTTCTTGCTCAACGCCTCGCTGTCGTCCTGGTCGACGATGGCCAGAACGGCGGTCGAGTGCGTGTGGTCGACGAATTTGTGCGGCAGGAAGGCGTGCAGCAGCGTCTCGACCGAAGGGTTGGGCGAAGACGGGTCGATGAGGTTCACCCGCTGCAGGGCGACCATGTCCTCGTCGGGGAGTTTTTTGAGCGACCGCGCCTTAAGCAGGGCGCCAAGCTTGACCGCCGGCAGGCCTTGCGGCTCGATGACGCCCATGTCCCAGCCGCTGCCCTTGACGCAGAGCACGTCCCATTCGTCGCCGACGAGATCGGTGGCCTTTGTCTTGCAGGAAGTGTTGCCGCCGCCATGCAGCACAAGCCGCGGTTCGCCACCCAGAAGCCTGGTCGTATAGACGCGCAGCGCCAGGTCGCGACTGACGCCCTTTTTTGCATAGTCGGCAACCAGCTTCTCCGCCTCGCCGTCATTCCACAGGTTCATCATGTTCGCTTCGTCCGATTTCTCTTTTTGTTGTGAACAGGAACGCCGCGACGCTTTGATGACAATGCGCCCGCGGCGGAGTTTTGCTTAATCTAGGCGACCTTCTCCGCTGCCGATCCGGCATGGTCGAGCAGCCGTCGCGCCATCCGGGCGCCGACCACCAGATGCGTGCACAGCCCACCCGCGATCGCCGCCACCAGCGGTCCGAACTTGCTGTCCTCCTGCACCACCACGAGGCGCTTTTCAATCTTGCGCAGCGATGACAGCTCTGCCGAAATGACCCTTCGGTTGTAGCTGCAGTCGAGCGCCTTGCCTTGACCGTCGATGATCTGGCCGGCGATAACGCCGGCAGCGCCGGCCCGCCGCAGCACGTCCATTTCGCTTGTCGTCAGCGCGCCGCATTTGACGACATGGCTGTCGGCGTCGACTGTGCCGACCGAGTAAAGCGCCAGGTCGCATTGACTGATACCCGACAATTGCTCGCGGATCACCGGCTCGGCGCGCAGGCCGCGTGCCAGTTCTTCCGTCGTCAGCACCAGCGGCGCGTAGAAGTTGAGCCCCTGTGCGTTGAGCCGGCGCGCGATTTCCATGGTGCATTGGTCGGGACGGTAGGAATAGGGGGCTCCGAGATTGCCGCAGAGCTGCACCACCGTGACATCCTGCAGATCGGCATAGGACATGACGTCGGCGATCGTGTAAACGGTCCGCCCCCAGGCGACGCCAATACGGTCGCCTTTCTTGACCAGTTCGAGAAAGACGCTCGCTGCCAGCACAGCAATGTCGGTCGAAGGATCGGCGACATGGCCGTTTTCCGGTGCGATCCAGACGGCGTCGAGCTTCAACGCGTCTTCGAGCTTGCGCGCCAGGACGTCGTCGGTGAAAAGCTGGGTCGAAGTCGAGATATTGACGATGCCGGTCTCGCGCGCCTTGCGCAGATACATGGCTACCGAGGCTCGGGAAATTTTGAGCTGGCTCGCCACCTGGTCCTGGCGCAGGCCGTGGGCATAGTAGAGCCAGGCGGCCTTGTGAATAAGCTGTTCTGCCGGTCGGATCGCCATGCCATCTCCTCGCTGACATTATTCATGGCTCTCGACAAAAGTCAAACAGATGGACACATACTGCCGTCTCTTCACAAGCAGGGTAACCGCTATGCTGACGCACTTCGCATAACGAAAGGCGAGGAGAGGCCGGGGCGCAGGAATCCAAAAACTACTCTTAATGTCAATAATTGCGCATTTCTTGTTACTACTGTACCATATGCCACCAAACAGGAGGTTCGAGAATGAACGTATCATTGGGAGACCGCTGGGAGACGTTTGTGTCCAACATTGTGAAGCGCGGCCGCTACGGCTCTGCCAGCGAAGTCGTGCGCGAGGGCCTGCGCCTGGTCGAGGAACGCGAGGAAAAGCTGAAGGCGCTACGCGCCATGCTGGACAAATCGCTTGCTGATGACGGCGAAGCGACTGAGCAAGATATTGATGCTGCCTTGGAAGCCAAGGCTGAGCAACTCGCAAAGGAAGGCTTCTAGGAGTGCCACGGCTGCGCATGTTGCCGTCGGTTCAGACAGATTTGATCAATATCTTTGAATACATCACTCGGGAAAGCGGCAGCGTGGTGCTTGGCCGCCGTTTTGTGGGTGCTCTGCGCCAGAAATGCCGTGATCTGGCGAGTTTGCAGGCGACGATCGGTCGTGCTCGTCCCGATCTCCGGCCGGACATCCGGAGTTTCGCTTTCCGGGGATACGTCATTTTCTTCCGTTATAATGGAGATTGTTTCGAGGTGGCGAACATCATCGAAGGGCATCGCGATATCGATAGTTTGTGGTCAGAGAATGAAGGGCATGGGCGTCAGGAGTAGCTGAAGCGACCTTGCTCGCCAGTGGCCGAGGCTAGAAGCGTTCGAAAAAATGGGGAGGACGGGATGGCCAATCCCTACGAACAGGATCTCGACAGGAATCCAGCCAATCACCAGCCGCTGACACCGCTCAGCTACCTCGAGCGGGCGGCAAAGACCTTTCCCGACCATGTGGCGATCATCCATGGCCGCCAGCGCACGACCTATCGCGATTTCTGGCGGCGATCGCTGAAGCTTGCCTCGGCGCTCGCCAAGCGCGGCATCGGCAAGGGCGACACCGTCACCGTCATGCTGTCCAACACACCGCCGATGCTGGAAGCGCATTTCGGCGTGCCGATGACCAAGGCGGTGCTGCATTCGCTCAACACCCGCCTCGATGCCGCGGTCATCGCCTTCCAACTCGACCACGCCGAAACCAAGGTGCTGATTGCCGATCGCGAATTCGCAAATGTCGTCGGCGACGCGCTGGCGCTGGCTAAGGTAAAACCGCTGGTTATCGACTATGACGATCCCGAATACGCGGCCGATGCCCCCTATCCCAAGGGCCAGCGGATCGGCACGCTCGACTATGAGGATTTTGTCGCGGGTGGCGACGAGGACTTCGCCTGGTCGATGCCCGACGACGAGTGGGACGCCATTGCGCTCAACTACACTTCCGGCACGACAGGCAATCCGAAGGGTGTCGTCTACCACCATCGCGGCGCAGCACTGATGGCCTACGCCAACACCATCCACGCCGGCATGGGCAAGCATGCGGTCTATCTGTGGACGCTGCCGATGTTCCACTGCAATGGCTGGTGCTTTCCGTGGACGCTGGCCGTGCAGATCGGCACCCATGTCTGCTTGCGCTGGGTGCGGCCGAAGCCCGTCTACGATGCCATCGCCGATCACGGTGTCACCCATCTGTGCGGCGCACCGGTGGTGATGTCGGTGCTGATCAATGCCAGGGAAGAGGACAAGCGGCAATTCCCGCAGACGGTCACCTTCAACACCGCCGCAGCACCGCCGCCGGAAGCGGTGCTGTCGGGCATGGCCGATGCCGGCTTCGTCGTGACCCATCTCTATGGCCTGACCGAGACCTATGGCCCGGCCGTTGTCAACGAATGGCATAGCGAGTGGGATGGGCTCGAAAAGGGTCTCAGGGCGGCCAGTAAGGCCAGGCAAGGCGTGCGCTATGCCGCGCTCGAAGATCTGACGGTGATGGACCCCGAGACGATGGCGGAGACGCCGGCCGACGGCGAGACCATCGGCGAGGTCATGTTCCGCGGCAACATCGTCATGAAGGGCTATCTGAAGAACCGCAAGGCGAGCGACGAAGCCTTCGCCGGCGGCTGGTTTCACTCGGGTGACCTCGGTGTTATGCATCCCGACGGCTACATCCAGCTCAAGGACCGCTCCAAGGACATCATCATTTCCGGCGGCGAGAACATCTCCTCGATCGAGGTCGAGGAGGCGCTCTACAAGCACCCTGCCGTCGCCTCCTGCGGCGTCGTCGCCAGGCCCGACGACAAATGGGGCGAGGTGCCGGTCGCCTATGTCGAGCTGAAGCCGGGCAGGACGGCGACCGAGGCCGAGATCATCGACCACTGCCGCGCGCTGCTCGCCCGTTTCAAGGTCCCCAAGACGGTGTTCTTCGCCGAAATCCCGAAGACCTCGACCGGCAAGATCCAGAAATTCAGGCTGAGGGAGATGGCGAAGGGGTCTGTGCCGCAGCTTTGAGCCAGCGGCCGTCGACGCTCCAGAATGAATGAACCTCGAAAGGTCGCAAGTCTCACATTTCAGACAATTTCTAGCGAAGGTGGGAGAGTACGTTGAGCAGCTTGCCGGTCGGATCGGCAATGAAGAAACGCCTTACGCCCCACGGTTCGTCGGTCAAATCATAGACAACTCTGCAACCGATCTCGTTGGCGCGAAGGTACACCTCATCGACATTGTCGACCTCGATCGACAGATCGGGCACGGGAGTGCCTGAGCCGCCCTCGCTGGCGATGCTGACCTGGGGGATGGTTGTTTCGCGGGACGCCAGCGTGACGAGCCACCCGTGGTCCATGACGGTATCGAGCCCGAAGAGGTCGGAGTAGAATTTCCGAACATCCGGAATGCTGTCTGTCGCGATATTCGTGACGATGCGCAGTACGGTCATCCCATGATCTCCTTTTCCGCGGCATTGGATGACAATACATAGCCGCGTGGGGGACCGCGTCGATAGCGGGGTGCCTGTGCACTGACCGCAACAGGCTTCATTAACGCTGATCACGCCCAACTGGCGTCAACGGATGTCACCAATCGCCCAAGACGATATTGTCGCAGTTGACATCCAGTCGATTTCGAATTACGAGTGACGAAATTCAAAATTCGTCATTCGTAAGAGATAACTAAACAAGATGCACGATACCCTCGATACGGCCGACCTGGTCCGGCAGGAGAACGTCGCGCGCATCCTCGATTGCGCAGAGCGACTGTTCCGCCACTACGGCTACGGCAAGACCAATGTCGCTGACATAGCGCGCGAACTCGGCATGTCGACGGCTAACATTTACCGTTTCTTCGCCTCGAAGGTCGAGATCCACCAGGCCGTTTGCGGCCGCATGCTCGCCACCTGCTACCAACTGACCTACGACGCCTGCCATAGTCCGGGAACCGCCAGCGAAAAGCTTCGCTGCTACGCGCAAACGCACTATCAGTGGACCCGCGACACCATGCTCGACCAGGAGAAGGTGCACGAAATGGTCGTCGTTGCCATCGAACGCGATTGGCATGTCATCGAGAAGCATATCGACCGGATCCGTAGCCTGGTGGCGGAGGTGATCAGCGACGGGATCGCAGCCGGCGAGTTTGCCGAGCAGGACCCGGAAGTCGCTTCGCGGTGCTTCGGCGCAGCTATCATCACCCTCTGTCACCCGCAGATGGTCGCCCAGTGCCTTGCCAAAGAGAACCGGGCAATGCCGGACGAGCTTATCGAGTTTGCGATCAGGGCCTTGAAGAAATGACCGGCGGCGACCGCCGGTCTCGACAATTCCATCTCCAGTTCGGGAGTACGCAAGTGCCTTTGTCCAAATCCATCATGAACAGGCTGTCGGCCGTCGGTCCGGCTCTGGTCGTCGTCGCGGGGCTTGGGCTCGCCGGCTGCTCGCAGGAAAAAGTGGAAGTCAAGGACACCGTCCGGCCGGTCAAGGTCGTCGAGATCGCCAAGGCGAACGATACCCGTGAGCTCTCCTACTCCGGATCGGTGCGCGCCCGCACCGAGATGAATCTCGGCTTCCGCATCAACGGTAAGATCACCGAGCGCCTGGTCGACATCGGCCAGCGCGTGAAGCCGGGCGACGTTCTGGCCCGCATCGATCCCGCCGACTACGACCTTTCGGTCAACAGCGCCGAGGCCAGCCTCGAGGCCGCCGAGCGGCAGGTCGAGACAACAGGCCTTGCCCGTCGTCGCGCCGAACAGTTGTTTGCCAAGAACTTCGCATCGAAATCGCAGCTCGAACAGGCGACGCTCAGCTATGACCAGGCGGTCGCCACCCGGAACTCCGCCCGCTCAACGCTTGACCAGGCAAAAAACCAGGTCCTCTACACCGACCTCAAGTCCGACAGGAACGGCATTGTCACAGCAGTCACCGCCGATGTCGGTCAGGTGGTCGGGTCCGGCACGCCAGTTGTGACCGTTGCCGTCGATGGCGAGAAGGAAGTGCTGATCGCCGTTCCGGAAATGGATATCGCCCAGTTCAAACCGGGCAAGGAAGTCAAGGCAGGCTTCTGGTCCGACGACGCGCTGACGCTCGACGGCAAGGTCCGCGAAGTCGCTGGCAGCGCCGATCAGCAGTCGCGTACCTTTGCCGTTCGCGTCAGCCTGCCCAACGATCCGCGCGTGCTTCTCGGCATGACCGCCAACATCGAAGCTTCGGCGGCCAACAACCGCCCACAAAGCGTATCGATCCCGTTGAGCGCGCTGGCGCAAAAGGATGGCCAGCAGATCGTCTGGACCGTGGACCGCAACGGCGAGACCGTCCACGCGCGTCCGGTCAAGGTCGCCGAATTCACCGCCGACGGCGTGCGTGTCGCCGAAGGTTTGAAACCCGGCGATGTCGTCGTTGCGGCGGGCACACAATTCATGGCCGAAAATCTGAAGGTCAAGCTGACCGGTGATGCGGTGCAACAGTCCGCATCGGCGGACGATGATGGTAACGCCGCCAAGCGCCTGCGCTGACGGCTGGCAGATAAAACCGGCTTTTCCTCGCCTCGGCGCAAGCCACGAGGTCAAGCGGTTCATGGTTTCCGGGCGGCAGGGTGCCCGATTGTCGAGACGTCGGATCGATGTAACCCCCCAACATCGATCCTCGCGTCCCACAGCGATGAGTGTCTCTCCGCTCGGAAAGCCTCGCCGCCCGGAAGCCAGCATTAGAAGTTCCGTGGGCATGCCACGAGCGTGCGCTGACGATCAGACAAATGGACTGGCGCTATGACCACCGACACCAATGAAAAGCGGCCCTTCAACCTTTCGCGCTGGGCAATCGGGCATCCGAGCATTGCGCGGTTCCTGTTCGGCCTGATCATCGTTGCCGGTGCGCTCGGCCTGATGCGCATGGGCCAGAAGGAAGACCCGGATTTCACCTTCCGCGTCATGGTCGTCCAGGCTGTCTGGCCGGGTGCCTCGATCCAGGACATGGAGGACCAGGTCGTCAACAAGATCGAGCGCAAGCTGCAGGAAACGCCGCACCTCGATTTCGTCCGTTCCTACACGCGCGCCGGCAGCGCCATCATCACCTTGCAGGTGAAAGGCGACACCAATCCCGCTGAGGTCGCGGATGCCTTCTACCAGGTTCGCAAGAAGGTCGGCGATATCGCCAATGAGTTGCCTCAGGGGCTGCTTGGGCCCTACTTCAACGATGAGTTCGGCGACACTTTCATCACTTTGCATTCGATCAGCGGCGACGGCTACACCTATCCCGAGCTGAAGAAATTGGCCATCCAGGCGCGTGACATGCTGCTGACGACGCCCGGCGTCGAGAAGGCCGTGATCATCGGCGATCAGCCGGAAAAACTCTATATCGACGTTTCGTCCAAGGTGCTTGCCGAGCGTGGCCTGACGCTGACCGACCTGCAGAACGCGATCAAGGGCCAGAACAATGTCGATCCGGCGGGCTCGGTCGATACCGGCACGAACTCGGTGCGCATTTCGGTCGAGGGCGACGTAACCAAGGCTGCCGACATCCGCGAACTTCGCTTGCGCGCCGGCAACCAGGTGACGCGCCTGGGCGACATCGCCACCGTGACCTCGGGCCTCGAGGATCCCTATCAGCGCAAATACCGCTTCAACGGCCACGACAGCGTCCAGGTCGGTGTCGTCATGGCCAAGGGCTTCAATGTCACCGATGTCGGCAAGGACGTCGAGGCGACCTATCACCGCTTCGAAGAGGCGCTGCCTTACGGCGTTGCGGTCGATCAGATCGCCGACCAGCCGGAAGTCGTGCGGGAAGCGGTGGGTGAGTTCATGAAGGCGCTTGGCGAGGCGCTGCTGATCGTGCTTGTCGTCTCGTTCCTGACGATCGGCTGGCGCTCGGGCCTGGTGATCGCGATCACCATTCCGCTCGTCCTGGCCGCTACCTTCGCCATCATGTACGAGATCGGCATCGATCTGCAGCGCATTTCGCTCGGCGCGCTGATCATCGCGCTCGGCCTGCTCGTCGACGACGCGATGATCGTCGTCGAAATGATGGAACGAAAGCTCGAGGAGGGACTGGTCAAGGTCGAGGCGGCGAGCTTCGCCTATACCTCCACGGCCTTCCCGATGCTGACCGGCACGCTGATCACCACTGCCGGCTTCATCCCGGTCGGCTTCGCCGCCTCGACCGCCGGTGAATATGTGCGCACGCTGTTCTATGTCGTCGGCATCGCGCTGGTCGTGTCCTGGTTCGTGGCGGTCTATTTCACGCCGTGGCTCGGTAACATGATCCTCAAGCAGCGAAAACACGCCGGCAACCATCACGACGTCTTCGACACGCGCTTCTATCGCCGGCTACGCGCCACCGTCAGCTGGTCCGTGCGCCACCGCATCATCGTGCTGGTCATGACGTTGGTGACCTTCGCAACCAGCCTTTGGGCGTTCCAGTTCATCCCGCAGAATTTCTTCCCGCAGTCGTCGCGTCCGGAAATCCTTGTCGACCTCTGGCTGCCGGAAGGCACCAGCATCAAGGAAGTCGAGACGCAGGCCAAGGCGCTTGAAACCAGGATGATGGACGACAAGGACAAGCGCTTCATCGCCACCTATATCGGCGAGGGCGCGCCGCGCTTCTTCCTGCCGCTCGACCAGCAGCTTCGCAATCCGAACTTCGCCCAGCTTCTGGTGATGGCCAATGACGAACCGGCCCGCGAACGGCTGATCGTCAAGCTGCGCACCATTCTGGCCGAGGATTTTCCGTCGATCCGTGCCAAGGTCGACCGCCTGTTCCTCGGACCGCCCACCGGCTGGCCGGTGCAGATGCGAGTCATGGGACCGGATCGCCAGGAGGTGCGCCGCATCGCCGACGAGGTGAAGGCGAAGTTCCAGGCAAATCCGCTGCTCGGCGCCGTCCACGACGACTGGCTGGAGCCGGTGCCGGAGATGAAGCTGGTGATCGACCAGGATCGCGCCCGTGCGCTCGGCGTCTCCTCGCAACGCATCCGCCAGATGTTGCAGGCAACCATGTCGGGAGCGCCGCTCGATGATTTCCGCGACGGCGAGGAGACCGTTTCGATCGTCGCTCGCGAACCGGAAGCGAGCCGTCACCTGCTGTCGGCGGTCGACTCCGTTTCTATCCCGACGGATTTCGGTGGCTTCGTGCCGCTATCCCAGGTTGCCAAGGTCGTTCCCGTGCTGGAGCAAGGCGTCGAATGGCGGCGCGACCGCCTGCCGACCATCAGCGTGCGTGCCACGCTGCCGGACGGCGTGCAGTCGAACGATGTCGTGATGAAGATGTACAGCGAGATGCAAGGCCTGCGCGACGGCCTCGCACCCGGCTACAACATCGAGATTCAGGGCGGCGCCGAGGATTCGGCCGAGAGCCAGGCCTCGATTGCTGCAAAAGCTCCAATCATGCTGGCCGTCATCGTCGTACTGCTGATGATCCAGCTGCAGCACTTCGGCAAGGCGATGCTGGTGCTGGCGACCGGTCCGCTCGGCATCATCGGTGCAGCCGCAGCACTTTTGATCAGTGGCGCGCCGTTTGGTTTCGTCGCCATCCTCGGCGTGATCGCGCTGCTTGGCATCATCATGCGCAACTCGATCATCCTGGTCGATCAGATCGACCAGGATATCGCGGCCGGCATGGAGCGCTCGGAGGCCATCATCGGCTCGGCAGTCCGCCGCTTCCGGCCGATCATGCTGACGGCGCTGACCGCGGTCCTGGCGCTGATCCCGATTTCGCGCGGCGTCTTCTGGGGTCCGCTCGCTTATGCGATGATGGGCGGCATTCTCGTCGCTACGGTGCTGACCATTCTTGTCCTTCCGGCAGGCTACGCCTTGTTCTTCGGCCGGGAGCGCAAGAAGGCCGGCGACGCTGAGCAGGCGGCCGAGCCGGAGTTGGCAGACAACGACGACAGGCCGCGACTGCCCCTAGCTGCCGAATAGAGTGCCGCCGAATGGAGCTGTTGGCAGATGTGACGTCCCGGTCTGGGTGAACACCTCCACGCCATCGATCCGGCGGTGCCTTCGGCGGCTACAAGATGAGCGGCTACGGCCGCGAGGGCGGCGCCGAGCACCTCGACGAGTATCTCAATACCAAGGGCGTGTTCATCAAGATCGATTGAGTGATCCGCCGATTGGCCCTGACACGAAAAAACCCGCCTCGGCGGCGGGTCATCATCGGCACGAATCATTAGCACAGCTAAATTAATAGCATAGCTGCAGGCACAAAGCAAGAACAAAACATGCGGGGATCAAGCGTGCATCGCGCGCTTGATCCCCTCAGGCGGGGTCAGATGACGAATAGCCAGTTGGCGAGCAGCATCACCACGACGCCGGCGATCAGCGTCAAATAGGGCAGGATGCCCGCCTTTCTGACCGCGAGATCGGACGACGTCATGCCGAGATCAGCGAGCATGTGATCGGGGAATTTGCCTTTGTCCTGAATGTAATGCCGGAAGCAGAACACCGGGATGATCAGCGCCGCCGTGATCAATCCTGCCCACAGTGCCATTGGGTTCCAGACCTTGGCCCCGGCGCCCATGAAGATCATGTTGACATAGGCAAAGATGGCGCCGAGGCCGAGCAGCCAGCTCGGTGCCTTCCAAGGCCGCGCGATGTGGCCGTTGTCGATGCGGTGGATCCAGCCGGCGTTGAGGTTGAGGAAGTTGAAGATGATGTAGCCGCAATTCGACACGGCGAGGATGAAGAAGAAACTCGTCGCGTCGGCCGAGGCGATGGCCAGCACGGCCAGGTTGAAGATCAGGTCGGTCCACATCGCCCGCGTCGGGGCGCCATGCTCGTTGACATGGCTGAGATAGCGCGGCAGCCAGCCATCGACCGAGCCTTGGTAGAGCGTGCGCGAGGAACCCGCCATCGCCGTCATGATGCACAGCACCAGTGCCAGGATCATCAGCATCACCAGCAGGCTGTGGATCAGCTGTCCGCCACCGACCATGCCTGCCAGCGCATCGGCGACGCCGGAGCCGTCGACGATCGGGGTTGCCAGCATGCCGTTCAAGCCGAGCACGCCCTGGAAGGTGAACGGCACCAGGATGAACAGCAGCATGCACAAGAGGCCGGAATAGAAGATCGCCTTGAACGTGTCGGTGCCAGGCGTCTTGAACTCCGACGTGTAGCAGACGGCGGTCTCAAAGCCGTAGGTCGACCAGGCGGCGATGAACATGCCGCCGAGAACGAGCGTCCAGCCGGCGATGTTCCACGCCCCGGGCTCCGGCGCGTAGGCGGCTGCCAGCGGCACCAGCGGCGAAAAGTTCGCCCAGTCGATCTGGCCGGTGATGATCGGCACGACGCCGACGATCAGCATCGGGATGATCACGAATAGGCCGATATATTTCTGCACGTTGGCCGTGCCCAGGATGCCGCGGTGCTGGATGGAGAAGATGATCAGCATCAGCACCGCGCCGATGAAGAAGGTGGCGTTGAAGGTGAAGGAGACCGGACCCAGCGTGTGCCCGTAGAGCGTCCAGGTGCGGATCGCCGGTGTGGCGGCCGCGGTCACCGCCGTGATGGCGTCGGCAGCACTCGTTCCGGCATGAGCCGCGATATAGGCGGCGACTTCCGGCGAGGTGTCGGTAAACAGCGGCACCGGCGCCAGCGCGTTGAGGATATAGGCGGCGGCGATCGAGCAGCCAAGCGACAGCACCGGCGACCAGGCGAACCAGTTGCACCACACCGATAGCGGCGCGATGAACTTGGAATAGCGCAGCCAGGCGGTGGCGCCATAGATCGAGGCGCCGCCGGACTTGTTTGGAAACAGGCCGGCGATCTCCGCATAGGTGAAGGATTGCAGGAAGCCCATGATCATGGACATGGTCCAGATCAGGAAGGCCAGCTTCCCGGTCGTCCCGGCAATGCCGCCGATCGAAAACAGGACAAGGGCGGGAACGCCGCTTGCCACCCAGAAGGCGCCGCGCCAATCGATGTTCCGGTGCAGCTTCCCTTCGGCAGCCGGCGCCAAGGCAGAGACTATCGTGCTCATATGTGTGAATTCCCCTTTTTGATGTTCCCCATCGGCGGCGACCGCGACCGCGCGAGGCGTCACCGACGCACGCGTTGAACGACCTCAGGCGTTTTCCGCTCAGTGGTATTTTTTTCTTAGCAGTGAAGATTGATCCGTCACGCTTTCACGTCAAGCTTTTTGTGAAGCTGTGCACATCGCAGGTGTGGAACATGCGCCGGCGGCACGCGCCGCCAGCTTATACAGGCGAGAAATCGACTTTTGCACGCGTATGGCTCGCGCCATTCCCGATCCTTGAAACCGGCGTTAGGAGCGCGGTCTGGTCTTTTGCGGGTCGTAATGGGCGAAGGCGACGACCCGCGCCGGCAGCCGCTTGCTGTGGCCGTCGAGCTTGCCGATCTCGACCTCGGTGCCAATGGCGGCATGGGTGACGTCAAGCCTGGCCAGCGCGATATTCTTGTTCAGCACCGGCGAACGCATGCCCGAGGTGACCTCGCCGATCTGGGCGCGGCCGATATGGACGCAATCGCCATGGCCGACCGCGACGTTGGCGTCGATGTCGAGGCCGACCAGTTTCTTCTGCGGGTTTTCCTTGCGCCGGATCAGCGCCTCGCGGCCGATGAAATCGTCGGTCTTGGTCTTCAGCGGCACGGTGAAGCCGATGCCGGCCTCGAACGGATCGGTCTGGTCGGAAAATTCATGGCCGGCAAAAATCAGCCCGGCCTCGATGCGCACCATGTCGAGCGCCTGCAGCCCCATCGGCTTCAAGCCGTGCGGCTGGCCGGCCTCCCAGATGGCATCGAACACCTTCTCGGCGTCGCGCGGATGGCACCAGATCTCGTAGCCGAGTTCGCCGGTGTAGCCGGTGCGCGAGACAACGACCGGAATGCCGTTGCCGCCGCCGATACGGGCAACGGCGAAGCGGAACCATTCGAGCTCCTCGATCGATGGCTGCAGCGGCGAGGTCCAGATGATCTCCTTGAGGATGTCACGGCTCTTCGGCCCCTGCACGGCGACATTGTGCATCTGATCGGTGGACGAGCGCACCAGCACGTTGAGGCCGAGTTTAGTCGCCGTCTCACGCAGCCATTCGCCGGAAAGCTCGTCGCCGCCGACCCAGCGGAAATTGTCCTTGCCGAGCCTGAGCAGCGTGCCGTCATCGATCATGCCGCCATGGTCGTAGCACATGGCGGAATAGACGACCTGGCCGACGCCGAGTTTTTTCACGTCGCGGGTCAGCGTGTATTGCAGCAGCGCTTCGGAATCCGGACCGGTGACCTCGAACTTGCGCAGTGGCGACAGGTCCATGATCACGGCATCCTGCCGGCAGGCCCAGTACTCGTCGATAGCCCCTTCTTTGGCGAAGGAATTGGCCAGCCAATAGCCCCTGTACTCGACGAAGTTGCGGGTGTGCTTGGCAAAGCTCGAATGAAAGGCTGTCTCGCGGGTCATTTTCGGTTCCGAATCGGGCGTCATGCGTCTGGCGATCGCTCGCGAGAATTTGTGCTGGCCGGAATAGGTTCGCACATGGATGTCGGTCAGGTTCCAGCCATTGGCCGGCGTGGTGTCGTCAGGGCAGGCGGACGAGACGCAGACGATGTCGGTAAGCGCCCGCAGCAGCACATAGTCGCCCGGCCGCGACCACGGCTCGTCGGAAACCATGACGCCATGCGCGTCGATCGCCGTGTTGAAGAAGAAGTTGATCGCCATCCAGCCCGCGCGGGGATTTACGCCTTTGTCCGAGAGCGCGCGGTTGAAATTCTCCGAGCAGTTGGGATGACCGGGATAGCCGATGTCGTCGTAATATTTGGCCGCACAAGCGAGCGCGAATGCATCATGCCGGCCGCATGTGTCCTGCACCACCTCGACCAGCGGCTCCATGTCCTGGTCGTAGTATTTCGAATGCAAGCCGGGCATCGGATAGCTCGAACCCATCAGCGTGCGGGTCGTCGTCACGTCGAGCGGATGGTCGCGTCCCTTGTCGAGCTTGCGGGCGGAAAAGCACTGGAAGTCGGTGCACTGGCGCCCGTCGACATCGATGATCTGTAGATAGTCGCCCGCCTTGACGAAGTAGGATTCCGCGGTCGCCGAATGGACGCGCAAATCGAGCACCGGATCGGCGAGCGGATCGCCCAATTGCGACTTCGCCGCCGGACGGATGGTGGCGCGGCGCACGATGACGCTGAGCGGCGTCGCAGTGTCGTGGCCATCGACCAGCATCGGCCCGCCAGGAGCGGCGATCAGCATCGCGCCGTCGCGGGCGACGGTAAAACCCTGTTCGGTGCCGGCAGGGGTGGCGCCGCTGAAGACCCGCACCGCCTTTGGCTGATCAAGCTGCACCTGGCGTCGCTCGAGCCCCCGGCGCAAGGAAGCGAGGCTGTCGTCGCCATCGGCCAGCAGCGCCTTGATGCCGGCGGCATTGCTGTTCGATTTCTCACCGAGAATGCCTGCGTCGGTGGTGCCGCTCTTGTCCCATGCCAGCAGTTCGCAGGCCTGCCCGCCTTCGACATTGCGCACGGTGATGGTGTCACCGGCCTCGATATCGATGAGCACCGCGCCATTGCCTTGAACGGAATAGCGCTCCATGCCGGCCGGCAGCGCAATCTGGCCGGGCCTAAGGACGAGGCTCGGCCGGGGCGGTCCGGCTGCGACGGCGGGGTAGGGCGACTGGCTCATCTCGACCCTGTGGTTTAGGAAATAAGTTTGCCTGTACGTGAAATTATTTTAGCAGCAAGAATAGGCTCGGAAGGCTGGATTTGGCAAGGCGAAGGGTGTCGCGCGGGGCTCGGTCGGTTCAGGTTGAATTTCTCGCCGATCAGCCTTGTCTTCCGAACGTCGGCGCTGCCCCTCATCTGGCTGCCGCCATCTTCTCCCCGTAAACGGGGCGAAGGACGCTCCCATCGCCGCTTTCGCCAATCTCCAACGTTCCAAAAAAAAATGGCGCCGGCGTCGCGGCCAGCTTCTTTCTCCCCGTTCACGGGGAGAAATGCCCGGCAGGGCAATGAGGGGCAGCGCCAAACTCCGCAATTACCGAACTAAAGTTCCTCGGAATACTCGATCTCGACACCATACTCCGCAGCCGAATCCAGCATCGTGTGCCACAGACTTTCAGCAAACGTTGCAAACACCAAAACGTTGAACGCCGCCTGTCCGTCCGGCTTGTCCGCGCCGCGCCAGAGCGTAACGCTGGTATGATCCATTGAGGTCGCAGCAGCAGCCCCAACCGGGAACGCCATGGGGTGCAAATCGATCGACGACAGCTTGGCCAGCATCGCCCGCGCCTTGGCGCCGGAGATGCTGATCAGCACTCGCGCATGCGATTGGTCCGACAGCGAGGCGGAAGATGCAAACGCCTGAGCGAGTGTTTCAGCCGTGTGCTTGCCGCCCTTCGACAGAACGAAGAACTGATCCGGTCCCGACCACACGAGCACGGCGTCCGAAGCGCTGACCACCTTCGGCACATCCGGAGCCGCCATGCCGAAACGGGCTTTGGCGTCGCTTGCCAGGTCCGCCGCTTTCCCGCGCCGCGCCATGATCTGGATCAGGTCGAAATTGCGGATCTCGGTGAGCGAAATGCCCGGCGTGACGCCGCGCGCACCATAGGCGCCTTCAACAAGTGCGTGCTCCAGTGGACTGCGAGAAACCCATGAAAACTCAGCCACGCTGGCGCCCTCCATCCGGATCGTAGAAGACGGGATTGCACAGTTCGACATCATAGTCTTCGCCGCGCAGCGGGTCATGCGCATGGACGATCTCGCCGATCCGCTCGCGGCCGCGCTCGACAAGCGCCAGCCCGATCCACTGGTCGAGCGTCGGCGAAAAGCATACCGACGTGACATAACCCTGGTCGTTGGCGGAACCTGGTATCTCGCCCTTCGGAATGATATGCGCGCCGGAGCGCAGGCGGCGTGTCTTGTCCGTCGGCTTGATGCCGACCACCACCTGCCGGTCCGGCGCAACCAGCGCCTCTCGTCCGGCCATGACGCGGCCGATAAAATCCTTCTTGGTCGACATCATCTTGCCCAGGCCGAGGTCGGCGGCGGTCGTGGTGCCGTTCAGCTCCGGCCCGGCGACATGGCCCTTTTCGATGCGCATGACGCCGAGCGCCTCGGTGCCGTAGGGCGTCACGCCGAATGGTTTGCCGGCCAGCATAAGGTTGCGCACAAGCGCGTCGCCGTAGCGGGCCGGAACGGAGATCTCGAACGCCATCTCGCCGGAGAACGAGATGCGGAACAGCCGCGCCCTGATGCCGCCGCGCAGCGCCACTTCGCGCGCGCCCATGAACGGAAAGCCCTCGTTCGACAGATCCTCGGCCGGATCAACGATTTCCCGAAGCAGGTCCCGGGTCTTTGGCCCGGCGATTGAGAATTGCGCCCACTGGTCGGACACCGACGTCAATTGCACGTCGAGTTCAGGAAACAGCACCTGCCGGCAGAATTCGAGATGCTGCATCACCGGCCCGGCCTTGGCAGTAGTGGTGGTCAGGAAATAATGGCCTTCGGCCAGCCGCGACGTGGTGCCGTCGTCATAGACCATGCCGTCCTCGCGCAGCATCAGCCCGTAGCGCGCTTTTCCCACAGCCAGACTGGAGAAGGTGTTGATGTAGACGCGGTCGAGGAAGGCGCCGGCATCCGGGCCGTGCACGTCGATCTTGCCGAGCGTCGAGACGTCGCAGAAGCCGACGCCGCCGCGCACCGCCTTGACCTCGCGGGTAACGGACTCCAGCCAGTCCTTCTCGCCGGCGCGCGGATACCATTGAGCGCGCTTCCACAGGCCGGTGTCGACGAATACCGCGCCTTGTTCGGCCGCCCAGTGGTGCGACGGCGTCAGTCGTGTCGCATGGAAGTTCTCGTCGCGATGATGGCCGGCGAAGGCACCGATGGCGACCGGCACATAGGGCGGACGGTAGATCGTCGTGCCGGTCTCGGGGATCGATTTGCCCGATACCGCCGCCATAATGGCGAGGCCGGCGACGTTCGAGGTCTTGCCCTGGTCGGTAGCCATGCCGAGCGTCGTGTAGCGCTTCAGATGCTCGACCGATTCAAAGCCCTCGCGCTGCGCCAGTTCGATGTCCGAAGCGGTGACGTCATGCTGATAGTCGACAAAAGCTTTGCCTTTACCGGCGACATGCCAGAGCGGGGTCAGCGAAAAAGCCTCATCATTGGCAACTGGCGGCGTGCCGGCATTGCCGCTGCGCCCGGCGCTCTGTGCCGCAGCCGCACCGGCGGCAAACCCCTGGCGCAGGCAGGCGCCGAGGCCGAAGGCGCCGTTGGCAGCACCTGCGGCCACCATGCCCAGAGGAGCGCTGTCCGGCACGAAGGCCGATATGTCGTCCTGCCATTTCGGCCGCCCGCGATGGTAGGAGGTCAACCCGACCGCCGGGTTCCAGCCGCCGGAAACGGCAAGCCCGTCGACCTCGACCTCGGCGCGTGCGCCGCGGGTGAGCGATACCGAGATTTTTCGGACACCGTCCTTCCCGCCATCGACCGCGCTGACCGAACCGTTTAGCACCGGGAAACCGCCTTTCGAGGCGAGCGAACGATGAGCAGGGGAAACATCCGGCCGCGCATCGACGACCGCTGCGATCTGCAATCCGGCGCCAAGTGCCCTCTCGACCGTGCGCCAGCCATCCTCATTGTTGGTGAACAGCGCGATGCGTTTGGCCGGCGTCGCCGCATAGCGCGCGACATAGGTCCGCATCGCCGAAGCCATCATCACGCCGGGCGTGTCGTTGCCGGCAAAGACGATCGGCCGTTCGATGGCGCCGGCGGCAACGATTGAGCGCTTTGCCACGATCCGCCACAGCCGCTGGCGCACCTGATGCTCCGGCGGGGAGGGCAGATGGTCGTTGACGCGTTCGATCGCGCCATAGGTGCCGCCATCATAGACGCCGATCAATGTCGTGCGGTTCATGATACGGACATCGGGCAGCGTGGCGAGCTCGGCCAGCGTGCGCGAAATCCATTCGGCCGCCGGCATGCCGTCGATCGTGCCGCCGTCGGCGAGCAGACGGCCGCCGAGCGCAAAATCTTCCTCGCACAGGATGACGCGGGCGCCAGATCGGCCGGCAGCAAGTGCTGCCGCGAGCCCGGCCGGGCCGGAACCGGCGATCAGCACGTCGCAATGCGCCCAGGCCTTATCGTAATGGTCGGGATCGGCGACGCCAGCCGCGCGGCCAAGACCGGCGGCGCGGCGGATCGCCGGCTCATAGATCGCTTCCCAGAATTTTGCCGGCCACATGAAAGTCTTGTAGTAGAAGCCGGCAACGAAGATCGGCGCGAACAACTGGTTCACCGCCATCAGATCGTGCCGCAGCGACGGCCAGCGGTTCTGGCTGGCCGCTTCGAGACCGTCGTAAAGTTCTGCCGTGGTCGCTTTGGTGTTCGGTTCGCGGCGCGCGCCCGTTCGCAGCTCGACCAAGGCGTTGGGCTCTTCCGAACCAGCGGTCAGGATGCCGCGCGGCCGGTGGTATTTGAACGAGCGGCCGACCAGCCTGACGCCGTTGGCAATCAGGGCCGAGGCAAGCGTGTCGCCTTCGAAGCCGGCAAAGGTTTTGCCGTCGAAGCGAAAATTCAGCGGTGCCGAACGATCGATAAGGCCGCCCGATGAGAGACGATTGGGTTGGCTGGAAATCACGATTGCCGGCCTTCCGTCGCTTTGACGTTATGCAGGAGCGTCGCGCTGCCCCTCACCCTCCCCCTTGTGGGGAGGGTCGCTGCGAAGCAGCGGGGTGGGGGTGCGGCGCCGACCCCCACCCGGACCTGCGGTCCGACCTCCCCACAAGGGGGAGGTAGGGAGCTCGCGATCTTCGCGGCAGCGCAAACTTCGACAGGAGAATTCATTTCGCAACCTGCCTTGCACCTACGCCCGCCGCCGGCTCGATCGACGAAATCTCGTGCGTCAGCGTGTTGCGCGTGACCTTCAGCCAGGCCCGGCAGCCGCCGCCATGGTACCAATGTTCGCTCATCGCACCGGCGACATTGTCGCGCAGATAGACGTAGTCGAACACCTCGTCCTCAGAGGCGCCGGCCGCCGGACGCGCCGGCTTGGCATCGCCGAGATAGGTGAACTCGCCAAGTTCTCTTTCGCCGCAGAAAGGGCAGACAATACGCATGTTTTCCGGGCCGTCCTCAGTGCAGGTTCGGTTGGGCGCCGACGCCCTTTTCATCGATCATCGCGCCGCGGCGGAACCGGTCGAGGCGGAACTGCGCCGCCTCCTTGTGCAATTCGTCGCGCGCCAGAAGATGGGCAAAGACAAAGCCGGAGCCCGGCGTCGCCTTGAAGCCGCCATAGCACCAGCCGGCGTTGAGATAGAGCCCGTCGACCGGCGTCTTGTCGATGATCGGCGAGCCGTCCATCGACATGTCCATGATGCCGCCCCACTGGCGCAACAGGCGCACGCGGCCGATCATTGGCATCAGCGCCATGCCGCCCTCGCAGACGTCTTCCATGACCGGCATGTTGCCGCGCTGGGCATAGGAATTGTAGCCGTCGATGTCGCCGCCGAAGACCAGCCCGCCCTTGTCGGACTGGCTGACATAGAAATGGCCGGCGCCGAAGGTCATGACGTTGGGGATCAGCGGCTTGATCGCTTCGGAAACGAAGGCCTGCAGCACATGGCTTTCGATCGGCAGGCGCAGTCCAGCCATCGCCGCGACGCGCGATGAACTGCCGGCGACGGCCATGCCGACCTTGCCGGCGCCGATTGTGCCGCGCGAAGTCTCGACGCCGGTCACCTTGCCATTGGCGTCCCGCACAAAGCCGAACACTTCGCAGTTCTGGATGATATCGACGCCGAGCGCGCTCGCCGCATGGGCGTAGCCCCAGACCACCGCGTCGTGGCGCGCCGTGCCGCCACGTCGCTGCAAGAGGCCGCCTTGCACGGGAAAGCGCGCATTGTCGAAGTTCAGGAACGGCATCATCTTCCTGACCGCCGCCAGGTCGAGCAGTTCGGCATCGATGCCGTTGATGCGCATGGTGTTGCCGCGCCGCGCATAGGCGTCGCGCTGCGCGTCGGAATGATAGAGGTTGATGACGCCGCGCTGGCTGACCATCGTGTTGTAGTTGAGGTCCTGCTCCATGCGCTCCCACAGCTTCATCGACAGCTCGTAGAAACCGGTATTGCCGGGCAGCCCGTAATTGGAGCGGATGATGGTGGTGTTGCGGCCGGCATTGCCGGAGCCGATCCAGCCCTTTTCCAGCACGGCGACATTCCTGATGCCGTACTCGCTGGCCAGGAACCACGCCGTCGCCAGGCCGTGGCCGCCGCCGCCGATGATCACCACGTCGTAATGATCCTTAGGGCTGGCATCGCGCCAGGTGCGCTGCCAATTCTTGTGGCCGGAAAAGGCGGCGCGGGCGAGGGAGAAGATCGAGTATTTCATAAATCTATTCCGAGGTCGCTCGCGCTACGCAGGATCTTTCTTGACGCATCGGAACCATCCGAAAACCGCTTCGCACTATTCGGTCCGATGCTCTAGATGTCCAGCGTGTGGTCGCGCTCCCACTGGGTGAAGTGGGAAGCATAGGAATTCCATTCCTGGTGCTTGAGCTTTAGGTAAGCCGACGAGAATTCCTCACCCAGCGCCGCCTTGAGCGATTTGTCGTTGTCGAACTCGCGCAATGCATCGAGCAGGTTGAGCGGCAGCTTCGGCGCGCCCTCCACCGTATGTCCGTGCTGGTACATGTCGATGTCGTAGCGCCTGCCGGGATCGGCCTTCGAGCGGATGCCGTCGAGTCCGGCGGCGATGATGACGGCCTGCAGCAGATAGGGGTTTGCCGCGCCATCGGGCAGGCGCAGCTCGAAGCGGCCGGGGCCAGGCACGCGTACCATATGGGTGCGGTTGTTGCCGGTCCAGGTCACCGAGTTCGGCGCCCAGGTGGCGCCCGAAATGGTACGCGGCGCGTTGATGCGCTTGTAAGAATTGACGGTCGGGTTGGTGATCGCGGCTAGTGCCGAGGCATGCTTCATGATGCCGCCGAGAAAATTCCTGCCCTTCTCCGACAGGCCGAGCTCCATGGCATTATCGGCAAAGACATTGGTCTTGCCGTCCTTGTCCCACACCGAGATGTGGGCATGGCAGCCATTGCCGGTCAGGCCGGGGAATGGCTTCGGCATGAATGTTGCGCGCAGGCCGTGCTTTTCGGCAACGGACCTCACCATGAACTTGAAGAAGGAGTGCTTGTCGGCGGTCGCCAGCGCATCGTCGAAGGCCCAGTTCATCTCGAACTGGCCGTTGGCGTCCTCATGGTCGTTCTGGTAGGCGCCCCAGCCGAGCGCCAGCATGTGGTCGCAGATCTCGGCGATGACATCATAGCGGCGCATCACCGCCTGCTGGTCGTAGCAGGGCTTCGACGCCGTGTCGTATTCGTCGGAAATCGTCTTGCCGTCCGGCGAGATCAGGAAGAATTCGGCCTCGACGCCGGTCTTGATGTGCATGCCGTCGCCGGCCGCCTCGCCAATCAGACGCTTCAGCGTGTTGCGCGGCGCCTGGGCGACCGACTTGTCGTCCATGATGCAATTGGCGGCGACCCAGGCGACCTCCGGCTTCCACGGCAGCTGGATGACCGAATCCGGATCCGGCACCGCCAGCATGTCGGGATGCGCCGGCGTCAGGTCGAGCCAGGTGGCAAAGCCGGCGAAGCCGGCACCGTCCTTCTGCATATCGGCGATGGCTTGCGCCGGCACCAGCTTGGCACGCTGCCCGCCGAACAGGTCGGTGTAGGAAATCATGAAATATTTGACGCCGTTCTCTTTGGCGAATGCGGCGAGATCGTTCCCCATTATAGTTCCTCGCTTATGGAATTTTTGGTGGTCTTATATCCTAGAAGCCGTTCTTCCCCGGTATCCAGTTGGTGCCGGCCAGCGGCACGCCGGCCATGGCGGCGGCTTCGATGGTGAGCGCGACGAGATCCTCGGGCTCGAGATTGTGCAGGCTGTTCTTGCCGCAGGCGCGGGCGATGGTCTGCGCCTCGAGCGTCATCACCTTCAGATAATTCGCCAATCGCCGTCCGGCAGCGACCGGGTCGACCCGCTTCATCAGTTCGGGATCCTGCGTGGTGATGCCGGCCGGGTCGCGTCCCTCGTGCCAGTCGTCATAGGCGCCGGCGGTGGTGCCAAGCTCGTTATACTCCGCTTCCCAGCGCGGATCGTTGTCGCCGAGCGCGACAAGCGCCGCCGTGCCGATCGAAACCGCATCGACGCCGAGCGCCAGCGCCTTGGCGACATCGGCGCCGTTGCGGATGCCGCCGGAGACGATCAGCTGCACCTTGCGGTGCATGCCGAGATCCTGCAGCGCCTGCACCGCCGGCCTGATGCAGGCAAGCGTCGGCTGGCCGACATTCTCGATGAACACTTCCTGGGTTGCGGCGGTGCCGCCCTGCATGCCGTCGATCACGACGACGTCCGCGCCAGACTTCACCGCTAGGGCTGTATCGTAGTAGGGTCGTGCGCCGCCAACCTTGACGTAGATCGGCTTTTCCCAGTCGGTGATTTCGCGCAGTTCCAGGATCTTGATCTCGAGATCGTCGGGCCCGGTCCAGTCGGGATGGCGCGAGGCCGAGCGCTGGTCGATGCCCTTCGGCAGCGTGCGCATCTCGGCGACCCGGTCGGAGATCTTCTGGCCAAGCAGCATGCCGCCGCCGCCGGGCTTGGCGCCCTGGCCGACGACGATCTCGATCGCATCCGCCCGGCGCAAATCACGCGGGTTCATGCCGTAGCGCGACGGCAGATATTGATAGACCAGCGTCTGCGAGTGACCGCGCTCTTCCTCGGTCATGCCGCCGTCGCCGGTGGTCGTCGAGGTGCCGGACAGCGTCGCGCCGCGCCCCAAAGCTTCTTTGGCCGGACCGGACAGCGAGCCAAAACTCATGCCGGCGATGGTGATCGGGATTTTCAGCTCGATCGGCTTCTTGGCATGGCGCGAACCCAGCACGACACTGGTGTCGCAACGCTCGCGATAGCCTTCGAGCGGATAGCGCGAGATCGAGGCGCCGAGCACCAGCAGGTCGTCGAAATGCGGCAGCCTGCGCTTGGCGCCGGCGCCGCGGATGTCATAGATGCCGGTCGCCGCAGCGCGGCGAATCTCGGAGAGCGTGTAGTCGTCGAAGGTCGCGGATTTGCGCGGCGTCGTCGGCGGGTTGCGATAGGTCATTGAGCCTCAATACGCGTCGGCGTTGTCGATGTTGAAATTGTAGAGCGTGCGCGCCGAACCGTAACGGGTGAATTCCGTCGCTTTGACGCCGGTCACGCCGGCACGGTCGAGCAGGCCTTGCACGAATTCCAGATGCTCGGGACGCATTTCCTTGGCGATGCAATCGGCGCCGAGGCTGCTGACCTTGCCGCGCACGAACAGCCGCGCCTCGTAGATGGAATCGCCGAGCGCGTCGCCGGCATCGCCCAGCACCACCAGATTGCCCGACTGCGCCATGAACGCCGACATGTGGCCGATATTGCCATGGACGACGATGTCGATGCCTTTCATCGAAATGCCACAGCGCGACGACGCATTG
Source organism: Mesorhizobium robiniae (assembly GCF_040545535.1). Taxonomy (NCBI): domain Bacteria; kingdom Pseudomonadati; phylum Pseudomonadota; class Alphaproteobacteria; order Hyphomicrobiales; family Phyllobacteriaceae; genus Mesorhizobium; species Mesorhizobium robiniae. The sequence continues at coordinate 84,384 of NZ_JBEPMC010000002.1, read as the reverse complement.
CCTTCGATGACCAGCAACCCGCCCCGGCCGGTGGCGCCGGCATACTGGCTGGCATCGCCTTTCACCGTTATCGAGCCCGACATCATATTCTCGCCGACGCCAGGTCCGGCCGAGCCATGCACGGTGATGGTGCTGCCGTCGTTCATGCCGCCGCAATAATAACCGACGCTGCCGCGGATATCGATGGTGATCGGCTGGTCGACCCCGACGGCGACCGAGTGGCTGCCTTTCGGATGAAGTACTTCCCAGGCGGTCTCGTTCGAACCAGGGGTCAAATCGTGAAGCGCCTGATTGAGATCGCGCAGCGGCATTTCGCTGAGGTCGAAGACACGCGATGCATGGTTTTGATCCCGCGCGGCCTTGGAGACGTTGATTGCTGGCATGAACTCAGTGCTCCCAGAAATAGACGGTTGCGGGCTCGGGTTCCCAGACCCTCGCATTGTCTATGCCGGGCAGTTTGGTGAGCGCGCGATATTCCGAGCCGAAGGCGACATACTGGTCGGTCTCGGCCATGACGGCAGGTTTGCAGGCGATCGGATCGCGCACCACGCCAAAGCCGTTCTTGGTGCCGACGACGAAGGTGAAGAACCCGTCGAGGTCGCTCAGCGTGCCTTCCAGCGCCTCGCCGAGATTCTTGCCATGCGCCATCTGCGAGGAGAGATAGGCGGCCGCGACCTCCGTGTCGTTCTCGGTCTCGAATTTCATGCCTTCGCGTATCAGCTCGCGGCGGACATTGTTGTGATTGGACAGCGAACCATTGTGCACAAGGCACTGGTCGGCGCCGGTCGAGAACGGATGCGCGCCCATTGTTGTGACAGCCGATTCGGTCGCCATGCGGGTATGCCCGATGCCGTGCGTGCCGGTCATGCTGCTGACGTCGAAACGATCGACGACCGCCTCCGGCAAGCCGACTTCCTTGTAGATCTCGACAACGTCGCCGGCACCCATGATGCGGATATCCGGGCGAAGCGTCTGAATGGCCTCGCGCGCTTCATCGATCTTGGCGGGGGTGGTCCTGACGACGGCATGGGTCGACTTCACTGCAATGCTGACCGGGGCTCCGATGGCCTTGGCCAGTTCGGCGTCGAGGCCGCGGAAGTCGCGCTCCGGCTTTGCCGACTGGATGGTGATTTTGGCCTCGTTGCCTGTTGGCGCGCCGTAGATGGCGATGCCGGCGCTGTCGGGACCGCGATCGCTGAGCGAGATCAGCATCTGCGACAGCATTGAGCCGAGCTGGGGCTCGAGCGACTTGTCCTTCAAAAACAGTCCGACGATTCCGCACATGTCAGGCTCCTGAGATGAGGTATGATTTAGGTGCTACCAGCTTCATAAGTCCAATTCAACTCGCATGAAAGTTTTTTTCATCTTGGACAAGTCGTCTGGCGCAAATGACGCGCCAGGCGACCCGTTGGTAGCTTAATGGCGGTCGATCGCCTTTCTGGTTTCCTCTCCGGTGCGATCCGCAGCCATATCGGCTTCGATTTCAGCGTTCTCGTGGCGCGTCTGGAGGACGTGCCACCCGATCCAGAAGACGAGGCCGATGATGACCATCACGACCTCGGAGCCCTGAAAGGGATAGATCGCGCCGACGTCCTTGAGATCGACGGCCCAGCTTTCCATTCCATTGGTCGACATTGCGAATTCTCCTTGTCCTTTGACTATTTCATCATGGCCTTTTCGGCGGCTCCCACTTCGCGCACCGACGCCTCGAACGCATGGTTGAGGGCAAAGTCGACGCCCTCGAGTTCGACCTTCGCCGGTACGCGCAGGAGGTTCATGCTGTTGAGGATCTTGCAGACGATAAAGGTGGGGACGAAGCCGAGCACGAACATCAGCACCGCGCCAGCGAAGTTGCCGAGCGGGTTGATGTGCGCGAAGCCCTCATAGGGTGAGGACGGCTGTCCCCACAGCATGAAGCCCGCCACGACGACCCCGAGGAACCCGCCATAACCATGCACGGCGACGGCGCCTACCGCATCGTCGATCTTGAAGCGACGCTCGACGAAGTAGTGTAGCTTGTAGCAGATGCTAGGGACGATCGCGCCGATCAGCATCGCCTGGATCGGGTGGTAGAGGTCGTTGCCGGCCGAGGTTGCAATTACGCCGCAGAGCCCCATGGAGAATGTCCAGAACGGGTCGCCTTTCGAGACGATGTAGCCGGCCAACATACCGCCAGACAGCGACATTAGGAAATTGAAGGTAATCGCCGAGAGCGTGGTCGGCGCGAGATAGATGTTGGTCGCCGTCCAGGTCTCGCCGGTGATCTGGCCGGCAATCGTGGCCGGGCTGATCAGCGGAATGTTGCACGCGGCATAGAAGCCCCAGAAGCCGGTGAAAATCAGGAACAGGCCGATCGTGACCAGCCACACATTGTGGGGCGGGATGTCGCGCGCCGTACCGTCCGGCCTGAATTTACCGATGCGCGGTCCGAGCACGATGAGAAAGGCGAGCGCCGCTCCGCCCGCGATTGCGTGCACGACCCCCGACGCATACGCATCATGATAGCCCCAGAGCTTCACCATCCAGCCTTGCGGATGCCAGCCCCACGACGCGTCGAGGATCCACAGGACCGAGCCGACCAGCACCGCGACGATCCAGAATGCGCCAGAGCGCGCGCGCTCGATGATCGAACCCGAGACGATCGACGCCGTGGTGATGGAAAACAGCAGGAAGGCGCCCCAGAACACGCCGTTAAGGCGATGCCACAGCGCGGCATCGGTAGGGGTAACCCCCGTCTCGCCTGGATTGACACCGGAGAGGTGGGTGCCCATCAGCGGATTCCATGGTTCGGCAAATGGTGCGGTGACAAGCCCGCCCGCGATGCCCGGCCCATTGGGGAAGCCGAAATAGATCCACCAGCCGAAAAAATAGAAGGTGATCGTGACGAGCGGGATCGCCATTGCGTTCTTCATAAGCGTTTTCAGATGATTGCGTCGGCGCGACACGCCGACCTCATACATGCAGAACCCGACATGGATGAGGAACATCATGACGATGGTCACCCAGTAATAGAATTCCGTGAAAATGGTTGTTAGCGCGTTGAGATTCCCTTCCATTTCATGTCCCCTCCGTTCAGTTGCGTTCCTTGCCTCTCAGTAAAACTTTTTGCATCTTAGTATTGCGCGCTTTTGGAGTTTTGAGTCAATATGCGCGGACCGTCCCAGGGCACCGCAGTCCCCTGCAGTGGCGGAACGTCGGCAATCGTGTTGAGGAGAAGCAAGTCCATGACCGCATCCTGGAGATTTTCGACCTTGGCGGATCGCCATCGCGCGCTCGGTTCGAAGCTCGAAGACTGGAGCGGGATGGGCACCGCCTGGACCTACGACAAGGATGCCGACGAGGAATACATCTCCATCCGCACCAAGGCCGGGCTGATGGACGTGTCGGGCCTGAAGAAGGTCCACATCACCGGGCCGCATGCCTCGCATCTGATCGACCTGGCGACGACGCGCGACGTCGAGAAAATATATCCCGGCAAGTCGGCCTATGCCTGCATGCTCAACGAGGCCGGCAAGTTCACCGACGACTGCATCCTCTACCGCACCGGCCCGAATTCCTGGATGGTCGTGCATGGTTCGGGCACCGGCCATGAGGAGTTGCAGCGGGCCGCCATGGGCCGCGATGTCTCGCTGCGCTTCGACGACAATCTGCACGACCTTTCGCTGCAGGGGCCGACATCAGTCGACTATCTGGCAAAGCATGTGCCGGGCATTCGCGACCTCGCCTATTTCCACCACATGCAGACCCGGCTGTTCGGTTTTCCGGTGATGATCTCGCGCACCGGCTACACCGGCGAACGCGGCTACGAGATTTTCTGCCGTGGCCAGGATGCCGGCACGATCTGGGATACCATCCTCGATGAGGGCAAGAGCGCCGGCATCATCCCGTGCCGGTTCACCACGCTCGACATGCTGCGTGTCGAGAGCTACCTCTTGTTCTACCCCTACGACAATTCGCAGAAATATCCGTTCGAGAACGAAGGCCCCGGCGATACGCTTTGGGAACTCGGCCTCGATTTTACCGTCAGCCCAGGCAAGACAGGCTTTCGCGGCGCCGAGGAGCACTACCGCCTCAAGGGCAAGGAACGGTTCAAGATCTTCGGCGTGCTGCTCGAAGGCAAGCAGCCGGCCGACGAGGGCGCACTGGTCTATCGCGACGGCAAAAAGGTCGGCGTGGTGACCTGCGCCATGTATTCGCCGCTGGTCAAGAAATCGATGGGCATCGCCCGGCTCGACGTCGACTGCGCCGTCCAGGGCACCAGGCTCGAGATCCGCAACCAGAGCGGCGCCATCAGCGCGACGGCTGAGCCGCTTCCGTTCGACGATCCGAAGAAGACCAAGCGCACGGCGAAAGGCTGAGGCATACTGAGAGAATGGCAGCGAAAAGCATCATCAGCAGGCCGGTCTACGGAACCCTGTCCCCGCAGCCCGGCAAGCACCATCTTTTCGTCGCGGATGCAGAGGGTGCGCTGGCGATAACAGACCTGGCGTCCAAGGCGCCCGCCGGCTTCTTTGCCGATGCCCACATCATCTTCATCCCCGGCCCCAGCCCCGACCATGACGGCAAGCAAGTCGCCGCACTCGAGGCGCTGAAGCCGGCGCAGTTCTACCAGGGGCCTTCCTTCGCCAGCGCTTTGCCGCGGCTGAAGCAGACGCTGGCCAACGCGCATATGGGCCTGCGCCTCTATCTCGCCGGCACGGAAGGGCTGATCGGCCAGGCCATGCAGGTCGCGCTCGAAGCCGGCATCGACCATACCTCGATCCAGACCGAGCATCGCGGCTCGCTGGCGCGCCGCATGCAGTGCGTCCATTGCAAGGGCATCACCGAAAACGTGACGACGCAGCCGGCGACCTGTTCGCATTGTGGCCTGCTTCTCCTGGTACGCGATCATTATTCCAGACGCCTCGCGGCATTCCAGGGCGTCTGCATCAATGCGGAAGACCGCAGCGAAATTCCTCCGGCGGAGGAGATCTTTCGATGAGCACCGGCACCACCAAGCTTGACGTCGTGGTGAGCGATGTCGTTCCGGTCAACGAACTGGTGACGCGCTTCCATTTCCGCAGGCGTGACGGCGCGCTGCTGCCGACATTCTCCGGCGGTGCCCATGTCGTCGTCGAAATGCGCGATGGTGAGCGGACCCGGCTCAATCCCTATTCGCTGATGGGCTCGCCGCTCGACACGCGCGAATACACGATCTCGGTGCGCCGCGACGATGTCGGCCGCGGCGGCTCGCTGTTCATGCACAGGAATGTCAGGCCCGGCATGGAGATGGTGATCAGCTATCCGGTCAATCTGTTCTCGCTCGATCTGCGCGCCAGGAAGCATCTGATGCTGGCTGGCGGCATCGGCATCACGCCGTTCATGGCGCAGACCGCGCAGCTGGCGGCGCAAGGCGGCAATTTCGAGCTGCACTACACCTGCCGCACCGCCTCGCTCGGCACCTATGCCGATGTGCTCAGAGAGCGTTACGACCGCCGGGTCAGGCTCTACCGCGACGACCGCGACGAGCGCATCGAGCTCGACCGGCTGTTGTCGTCGCAGCCGCTCGGCACGCATCTCTATGTCTGCGGCCCGTCGGGCATGATCGGCTGGGTGCGCGATCGCGCAGCAAGCCTGGGCTGGCCGACGGAGACCGTCCACTTCGAGCATTTCGCGGCCCCGCAGCCTGGCGCGCCGTTCGACGTGACGCTGGCGGTCAGCGGCAAGACGATCCGCGTCGGCGAGCAGCAGAGTCTGCTTGAAGCGATTGAGGCCGCCGGCGTCGATCCGCCCTATCTCTGCCGCGGCGGCGTCTGCGGCCAGTGCGAAACCAACGTCATCTCGCATGACGGCAAATTCATCCACAACGACCATTGGCTGAGCGAGGAAGAGCATCGTTGCGGCAAGAAGATCATGCCTTGCGTCTCGCGCTTCGAGGGCAGGTCGCTGGTGCTGGAAAGATAGGAGGCGAGCTTGGGCATCACCTTTCGCAAGGAAACGTTCCGCGACGACTTCACCTTCAGGAACAGCCCGGAGCACATCAGGCGGTTTCCGTTCCCGTTCCATGAAGACGGCTACATGTATGCGGTCAACATCGAGCCGCATGTTGTGGGGCCGAAGGGCAGCGTGCTCGAAAACCTGATCGACGTCGACGAGCACTATGTCGCCGAGATGCAGGACCGCGCGCTGGTACTGGCCGAGGATCCACTGCGCTGCCAATCGCTGCCGCATATGACGCTGGCCGGCTGGGATCTGCTCGAACTCCTGATGGAACAGCAGGCGCTGGGTTATCCCGAGCACTTCACGCTGACGCGCGACGGCGACAAATGGCGCTGGATAAACCGGCCGCTCGGCATCGACGACACCTTCACCTTCGGCGACGTGTCGACGCTGCCTTATGGACCGATGGAATACATTACGCGCCAGAGCCAGGGCGACTTCTGCATCCTCGACCAGCGCGACGGCAATCTGTGGATGGACGCCGGGATGGTCACCACCCAGGCCGACTGGTCGCTCGATTTCGACATCGGCATGAACTTCTTCGAATGGCACGCGCCGGTGCCGCTGGCGCATGAGAAGGGAATTTTCATCCGGGCGCTGAAGTTCCTCACCAACATCCAGCAAGGCAAGCCGGCGCGGCGCCTGAACTGGACGATGACCATCAATCCGCGCCTCGACACCAGCCCGGAAAACTATCACAAATGGGGTCCGGATCGGGCGACGGTGACATCAGAAAATGTTGGCGACAAAGTCCATCTGCGCGTCGAGCTGCAGAGTTTCTGGCGGCTGCCGCGCTCAAACGGCATCGTCTTCCCGATCCGCTGCTACCTGATCAAGATGGACGAATTGGTGACGCAGCCGAAATGGGCGCGGCGCCTGCACCGCGTCATCCGCGACCTGCCCGAAGAGCTCGTCAATTACAAAGGCCTGACGCGCTATCGCCCGACGCTGCTCGAGTGGCTGTCGAAGCTGGATGATGGCAGCCCGACGAGCCCGGGCTTTGGGCCGGATTGAGTTTTTCTGCGCTTGTCAGCGCGCTCCCCCTCAGGATTTGGGTTCCTCGCCCCCGCGAAGCGGGGAGAGGTGGCCGCGAAGCGGCCGGAGAGGAGGCCTTCGTAGAGCGCGGCTCCCCCTCTCCGTCTCGGCTTCGCCGAGCCACCTCTCCCCCACTTTCGTGGGGGCGAGGAACCCAAGCTAGAGTCTCACCCCGCACTGCTCTGCGGATAACAGATGATCGACAAATAGCGCATCGGCAGAACCGTCAGCACTTCCGGTCCGTGCGGTGCATCGGCGTCGAAGAACAAGCTGTCCCCCGGCTTCATCGGGTAGAGATTGCTGCCATGCCGATAAACGACCTCGCCTTCCAGCATGTAGAGGAACTCCATGCCTTCATGCTGGAAGGTCGGAAACACATCGGAATCCTCGGTCAGCGTGATCAGATAGGGCTCGACGACAACGCCGCTGGTGTTCGAGCCGATATGGCCGAGAAGATTGTACTGGTGGCCGGCGCGCGTGCCGCGGCGCTCGACATCGAGCCCTTCGCCGGCCTTGACGAAGACGGCGCTGCGCTCCTCCTCGAAGCGGCGAAAGAAGGCGGTGACCGGAACGCCGAGCGCCCGCGACAGCGCCTGCAGCGTCGTCAGCGACGGCGAGGTGATGCCGTTTTCGATCTTCGACAGCATGCCCAGCGAAATGTCGGTGGCGACAGCAAGATCGGCGACGGTGATGCCGAGCTTCTTGCGGAACGCCCGCACCTCGCGGCCGATCGCCACCTCCAGGACTTTTTCACGGATGTCGCGAACGGCGTGCGGGTCCTGGGTCAGCGGCGCCCGGATCGTTGCCGCGCCCTTCGGCAATGGCTTGGTCTTGGCGGGAGCTGTCCCATTCCTGAAGTTCGAAGCCTTCTTCGCCATGTCGCCACCCCGGGGTTCTCAGGATTTATTTCACTCACGGTGAACATATTCGCTGCGGGTAGCTGAGCGCAACTGCGGCAGCAAGCCGCTTCACGTCGACCCTCATGCGGGCCGGATTTCCGCCGTCAGCAGTTCTGCTGAAATCCGACCCGATGAAACGCGGTTTCAGCAGAAGGCCTGTTGACAGTATCGAAGGGGCAATTACTGTCCCTGTCAGTGAAATTTGTTTCGTTAGGGAAATGAGAACGGGAGGCCTGCAATGAAAAGTCGTGTTGCCGTCATTGGAGCCGGACCGTCCGGCATGGCCCAGCTTCGAGCCTTCAAGTCGGCAGCCGACAAGGGCGCGGACATCCCGGAAATCGTCTGCTTCGAAAAGCAGTCCGACTGGGGCGGCCTATGGAACTATACCTGGCGCACCGGCCTCGACGAGCATGGCGACCCGGTACATGGCTCGATGTACCGTTATCTCTGGTCGAACGGGCCGAAGGAATGCCTCGAATTCGCCGACTACACGTTCGAGGAGCATTTCGGCCGGCCGATCGGCTCCTATCCGCCGCGTGCGGTGCTGTGGGATTACATCAAGGGCCGCGTTGAAAAATCCGGCGTGCGCGAATGGGTGCGCTTCAACAGCCCGGTGCGCATGGTGACGTTTTCGGACACGACGAAGAAGTTCACCGTCACCGCGCATGACCGCACCAACGACGTCACCTATTCGGAAGAGTTCGACAACGTCGTTGTCGCCTCAGGGCATTTCTCCGTGCCCAACGTCCCTTATTTCGAAGGCTTTTCGAGCTTCAATGGCCGCATCCTGCACAGCCACGATTTCCGCGACGCCATGGAATTCAAGGACAAGGACATCCTGATCATCGGCCGCTCCTATTCGGCCGAGGATATCGGCTCGCAATGCTACAAATACGGCGCCAAATCGATCACCTCCAGCTACCGCTCGAAGCCGATGGGCTTCAAATGGCCTGACAATTGGCAGGAAGTGCCGCTGCTGCAGAAGGTCGTCGGCAAGACCGCGCATTTCAAGGACGGCAGCACCAGGGATGTCGACGCCATCATCCTGTGCACCGGCTATCTCCATTCCTTCCCGTTCCTGACCGAGGATCTGAAGCTCAAGACGGCCAACCGCATGTGGCCGGACGGGCTCTATGAGGGCGTCGTCTGGGAGAAGAACCCGCGGCTGTTCTACATCGGCATGCAGGACCAATTCTACACCTTCAACATGTTCGACGCGCAGGCCTGGTTCGCGCGCGACGTCATCATGGGCCGCATCAAGCTGCCTTCGGCAGAAGTGATGGCGGAACACGGCGCGAAATGGCGGGCGCGCGAGGAAACGCTGGAAGACGCCGAGCAGATGATCTGGTTCCAGGGCGACTACACCAAGGAGCTCATGGAGCAGACCGACTATCCCGGCTTCGACGTCGAGGCTGTCAATCAGACCTTCATGGAGTGGGAGCACCACAAGATGGAGAACATCATGACATTCCGCGACAATGCCTACCGTTCGCTGATGACCGGCACGATGGCGCCGTTGCACCATACGCCCTGGCTGCAGGCGATGGACGATTCGATGGAAAGCTATCTGGAAGTGAAAGGGGTGGCGGCGGAGTAGGCCGGTATTATGGAGAAGACCCACCAAATATGATGTTTACATCATCGTTATAGAGGTGTACATCATCATACATGGTGACCCGTTCAGACTGTGATCGACCGAACGCCGTTGCCGGTCTTGTGGGCAAGCACCGGGAGCTTACAGCCCTGCGCGACAAATACCGCGCCGAGATCAAAAAGCTGGCCATCGACATAGACCATCTGGACGCGGCAATGAGGCTGTTCGATCCGAACGCCGACACGTCCCCGATAAAAAAGTACGTGACCAAGCATCGCGCCGAGAAAGGCTCTGTGAAGCGGTTTCTGCTCAACACAATGCGAGAGGCAACGGAGCCGCTGACATCGCGCCAGATCACCGAGATGTGGGTAGCAGATCGCGGCCTTGTCGCCGACGATGCAACCTACGCCGCGATAAGAAACGGATTGGAGCCTGCATAAAAACGTGCGTCGGCCAAGGGCTGGTTGTCGAATGCGGCTGGTCGGAAGACCACGACGCCAACGGGCCTTACACGCTCTGGAAACTAAAACGGGGCGGCCAGTAGGTCGCCCTTTTTCTTTGTTCTGGACCGTTCAATTCTTTGACCTTCTGGTAAAATCGTACCCGTTTTGTCCTCCTCTGTTCTTATGCTCTGTGAATTGAGAGCTAGAAGACTTGTACGTACCTTGGATTCTGTGCGATAAGAGAGCAGAGAATCAGACCTGACAGGTGTTGATATGGCAAACGAACTTCTTGAAGCGGCAAAGCGGGAGGCAGACAGCCTTCGGGCCATGCTTGCCAAGGACCCTGTTTTCCAGAAGCTCCAGATCGTCCAGAAGCTTATCGACAGCTACGAGGCGTTCGACGCCATGGATAGGGCCAAGCCGATCACGGCGGCGGCGAGGTCGCCGAAGGCGGCCTCGGTAGCCCGCCCCGGGACGAAGTTGGCACAAGTGGAGAATTTGGTGATCGTCCACACCATTTCCACCGGCCTTCGCGCCACTTCCGGGCAGCTTCTCCCGATTGTCGTTAATGCAGGGATTGAGCTTGGAGGGCAGGTGCCGGCCAAGACTCTTTCCTCCATGCTGAGTAACTCCAGCCGGCTGAACAATCTTCCCGGCCACGGTTACGGGCCTGCGGAATGGGGCGAAAGCCCCGGCCCGGGAGCCGAAAAAGACAAAACGCCCGCCGATCTTCTGGCAGACGTTTCATCGAATACCAGCCACGTGCCGCAAGGCCCCATGCTGGTGCACCAGACAGGGGGGAACTAGGTGTCCCTGTTTGGCAATCTTTCCGCTACCTACGGCAGACCCGGCGCTGTTGGCCCCGGGAGAACGGAGAAAACCATGTCTACTGCATCACCGCGCTTCGGCGTTATCCGGACTGCCGCACCACCGGCAGGATCGGTTCCGAGGAAGTTAATACCGTAATCATGGGCAGGCCGACAACGCGTCGGCCTGCTTCGTTTCTTATAACACACCAGAATCTACGCCTCAACCTTTTCAGGCGCGCTTGGCAATATGGCGCTGCCAATACCCGCACCATTGATTGGACTTCGGCGCGACGCCGACCGCACTCACTGCCGTTGCAAATTGGTTTCCATTGGCTTCGCGGCGGTTGTCCTCTCGGCGGCGTAGTCACCATCCGTTTCCGACCAGCGTATTTGCGGAAGGCCGTCCGGGCTTCCGTATCCGACATGCGCATAACCTTGACCAGAGGGAGAGGGTCTTGGCGGCAGGAGAGAGGAGGAAATGTTGAGGCATATCGAATCCGATGATGTTGCACATCGGATATAGGACATTGAATCTGCAAATGCAAGGGTATATATCACCATTCATGATGTTTTTTCTGGAGAAATGATGATGGCGGACAATTCCCTCACTGCGCCCTACGAAGAACGGGCGAAAAACATACTGAAAGGCGAACTGAAGCGCCGGGGGATAACCTACGCGCTGCTCGCCGAGAAATTGAAGGAAAAGGGCGCGCATGAGAACGAGCGCAATCTGGCGAACAAGATAAGCCGTGGCAGCTTCACCGCCGCATTTTTCATGATGTGCATGGATGTGATCGGCGTCCGCCAAGTCAGCTTGGAAATCTAAACGGTGCTTGATCTTGATTTAGCGACAGCTAATAGCTAAATCCCTGCTGCGCCCCTTGGCGGTCGCTTGATCGCCTGTAGTTTAACGGTAGAACGCTTGATTTTCAATCTTGAGGTGTTGGTTCGAAACCAGCCGGGGGCGCGCCCTTCCTCTCTCAGATAACCGCATATGATGCATTTGGTGAGTTTTCTCCATAATACCGGAGTAGGCCATAAGCCGCCCACCGCGCCACTGACAAGATGGTCGCGATTGCGGGCAGCGCGCGCCATCTTCATACGCGCGCTGGCCAGACAGGAGGGCCAGAAATTATAGTTTCACGCCGACGCTCGCCAGGAAGCTTTCCATACGGTTGTCAACCTCAGCCTTCGTCTCCGCCCACGCTGGGACCGACTGGAGAAGATTGTCGTGCCAGGCCATGAGGTTCGGATACTCCCGGAAGGGAGGCTTTGAACGATCGATCTGCGAAAAGGGCCCCCGCAATATCGATATCAGCAAGGGTCAGAGCTTGGCCAACCATGAACTTGCGGCCTTCAAGATGCTGGTCGAGCACCTTCGCTGCGGCGCGAATCTTGCCCTCGGCGAACGCGATGAGGGGCTCGTTCTTCGGTAGGCCCATGACCGTCTTCCCGACCCGCTCATCGAAGAGGGTGGTTGCGAAGATGCGCCATTGCTCGCCTGACCAGAACATCCACTGAAGGACCTGAAAGCGATCTTTTTCCGTGGTTCCGACCAGCGGCGAGTTTATCTTGTTAGCCAGATAAAGATTGATCGCGGCGGCCTCATAGAGAATGAAATCGCCATCTTCCAGAACCGGCGTCAGACCGTGTGGATTGAAGCGCGATTTGAACTCGTCGGTCTGGCTTTCGCCCTTAAACAGATCGACGTTCACGCGTTCCAACTTGATGCCCATGATCTTCGCAGCGGTGTTAACGCGGCGCAAGCTGCCCGAGCCCGCATCACCATAGATCTTGATTGCCATAACTCTTCCTTTCAGTTCCGGGCCCGCGACCGGGCGGCCGAATACCGATTCTCACATTCCTCCTTCGAATGGTATTGGCGCCTACAGAATACTATCTATTCTTCCTTGGAATGAATCGATGTATTGTGTGCGTGGTGGGTCGTGGCCTAGTCAGCAAGCTCGATCGACGCCCGGTCGGGATAAAAAGCGAGATAGCCCGCGATGTCGCCAACCGCTTCCCTTTTTGCGGTCGGCCATATGTCCTTTCGACCGCGAATCTACGTCAGTTAAGCAATCAGGTAAGATCGGAAACCGTTATGTCTTCTATTCTTCTGAGGAATGAAAGTGGTGGATAAGTTGGACGCGATGCGGATGTTCGTGCGCGTCGTCGAAAGCGGAAGCTTTTCAAAGGCAGCGCGGGACCTCAACGTCAGCCAGCCGACCGTCAGCAAACAGCTCGCTGCTCTTGAAGCGCGGCTCGGGACGCAACTCCTCGTGAGAAATTCCCGTGCCCTTGCCGTGACGCCCGCAGGGCAGGACTATTACGAGGCCACCGTCCGTATCCTTCAGGATCTCGACTTCGTCGAAGAGAGAGTCCTTGAAGGGCAGTCGGCCCCTTCAGGGCTGGTTCGCGTGACCCTCTCGCCAGCCTTCGGGAGGATGTTCGTTGTTCCCCGGCTGGCGGATTTTAGGAACCGTTTCCCCGACGTCGCGATCGAGATGGAAGTCTCCGGACGGCACCTTGACCTTATCGAGGAGGGAATAGACGTCGCGATCCGTATCGGTCGGCTTTCGGATTCAGCACTCGTCGCCCGGCGCATCGGCGATATGCGGATGATAACCTTGGCCTCCGCCGACTATTTTGCCCAACACGGCACGCCGCGAACGTTAGACGAACTGCGCAACCACCAGCGTATCAGCTATGTCTACCAGGGCGATATCATTGGGTGGGGCTTCCACGTAGACGGCCGGCAGGTCACGGTCGACGGTGGGGGAGCGTTCCGCACAAATGACGCCGAGCATGTCCGCGGCGCGGTCCTCGCGGGCCTCGGCATCGCCCATCACGCGAGTTGGTTGTTCACGGATGTGTTGGCCTCCGGCGAGGTCGTACGAATTCTGGACCAGCATGCGCCGCCGCCCTTCCCGATCAACGCTGTGACCGCTGCAGGACGGCGCATGCCCTCCCGAGTGCGGCGGTTCATCGATTTTCTCGCTGCGATTTGCGCCAAGGAGCCAGAATTAATGATAGGCGACTGTTAGCCCGTCATGGAGCGGACAGCTCCGGGTTGGCCCTGCACGGGAGGACGCTGAACAGGCCTTTGTCGTCGGTCCAGTCGGCCATTGGCGACCATCCCGCTGCGCGCAGCAACAAGGTAGCGGCCGCATGGCTGTACTTGTGGCTATTTTCAGTATGGATGGTTTCGCCGGCCTCTACCGCCTAACGCGCTGATTGGGTTTGAATCATAGGCAGACTCACCATGGAATTTTCTGCTCGCAACCGGTGACTTTCACAAGCAACGCATCGACTATGCGAGGCTCGTTAAAAATCATCTCATTGTACGTCGCGACTTGTTTCGCCGCACTATGGCCATTGTGCCGCCACGATCCGTGATTACCTCAAGGGTACACCGACCGTTCTTCTTGTCTTTTTCGACGTTGACGGCGCAGCGTTGGAAGGTAGATCTGTCCGAAGGCATCTGGACAGCTAGACAAGGAACGGAGGGGGACCTGGCGTCACTCCAGAGCACACGTGAATTCTTGGCTTGCGGAGGCGTTCTCCTTTCGGGCAGACGACCTTTGTCGAAAATGATCGCGGGGCTTGGCTTGGCGGCGACAGTCGCAATCGTGCCTTGGCCGCTCTATTCGGGAGTTATGGCCAACGGAGTGACCGAGTTCGCGGTTGCCACTGCCATTCCGTCTCCTTTTCTGGATTTCCTCTCATCCGCCCCCGAGTTCGATCTAGGCGCCACGCCGACCTCCGGACGCGAGGGAGAACGCACGCTGGCCGAGGCCCTGAAAAGCACCGTCTCCATTCTTTCCGAAGGCGCCGAACAGATCGTCACCGGCATGGCGGTGCACGAGTTCGGCAAGCACAAGGTGTCGCAGCACGTCGCCAGTGAAATCCTGCGCGCAGCGAAGGACACCCAATTTCCCGCCGATACGCTTTTTGCGATCGCCGAGAAGGAATCCTCCTTCGATATCAACATTCGCCCGCCGAAAGGGTCGGCACTTGGTCTTATGCAATTCCTCGACCAGACATGGCTCGAGGCCGTGAAGAACCACGGTGCAGAATTCGGCCTGGGCGAAGAAGCGGAACTGATCCGGACCCGCCCCGACGGCAAGCGCGAACACCATTTCGTCGAGGACAAGGCCGAAGAACAGCGCATTCTTGAGATCAGGCGCGATCCCTATCTGTCGGCCGCACTTGCGGCCAAGAACCTTCTTGCGGCCAAGGAAACTATCGAAGCCCGTCTTGAGAAGGTCATGGACGAAAGGGATCTCTACCTCCCCCATTTCCTTGGCACGAACGGGGCAGCAACGCTCCTGTCGAATGCTGATGAGAAGCCAAATGTCAAAGCCAGCAAACTCTTCCCCAAGGCGGCGCGCTTCAATACCGCGATATTCAGAGCCAACGGAAAACAGCTCACCGTCGGCCAGTTTCACCAGCGCATGCGCTCCTTCTTGGAAGCCCGCATCGGCAAATACAGCGATGTCGAGACCCGCGTGAAAGAGGCTGACCTGTCGTCCTGGACAGCCGACATCGAAAATCTCGTCTACGCTTTGAGCGAACGGCTGACGATGGCGAGGCAGCGATACCAGCCAGGCTGAGCGGTTTCATTTCGGAGGGCCTTCCGGCCTCCCGGCACCCGACCAAGCCGGGATCGGGCGACTGCGCCGGTCCTAAGGATCGGAAAGTCCGAATGATATTGGAACTAAGCGGCTCCTTGATGGTTTGATTTCCCACGCAGCTTTGCGGGCCGAACCCAATGACAGGGGGATCAGGAAACGCCGGACATCGGTTTTGCCAGCGGCGATCCCGTCGGAGATCGGGGCGGAACCCCATCCTCCGAGCTTCCGCCGGCATGTCTCAGCCGGCCGAGCCACAAGCCGATCAATTGAGGATCGCCGGATGAGAGGTCCGCGATGTCGTCAACTGTCCCAGGCCCAACTGCTGCCTTAGGCCCAATTTTCTCGGGCAAATCATCCAGCCTGCTTGCGACGGTCGGCCTCTTTGTCGTTGCGCTCGTCGTGACGGCCACCGTCGGTTTGCTGCGGCAGCCGCGACAATACCGCGTCGATCCCCCGGTATCGGCGGCACTTGAAGGATTGCGCCTGATGCCGAACGGCATAGCGGGCGCTCCTCCGGAAGTTTATTTTGCGCTGGGCCAACCCTATGAGAGGACGGCTTACGACCTTAACCAGGGCAAGCGCCTCTATTCCTGGTTCGGCTGCTCATCCTGTCATGGTGACGGAGAAGGTGGGACCGGGCCATCGTTTCTGGATGGGTGGTGGCTCTACGGGCCATCGATGGTCTCGATTGCGGCTTCCATTCGTGATGGGCGCCCGCACGGCATGCCGGCGTTCCGCGACAGGATGACAATCGCTGAAATCTGGCAGCTTGCCGGCTACATCAAAGCCGTCGGGGCCTATTCCGCCAAGCTGACCGCGCCCAGCCGCAACGACGAGCGGCAGACGCGGCCGGCCGAGAACCGTGCCCCGGCTGCGATCCTCTTCGAGCAGGATCCGGCTCCGGTCCATCCAGAGCAGGGGCCGTCGCCTTGAAAAGAGCCGCGATTTCCCTCTCGCTCCTGCTTTTGCTTTCAGGATGCGGCGGCGTTCAGTCGGCTCTCGACGCGCACGGGCATAACGCGATCCTTCTCAAAGGCCTGATCGTCTTCGTCGTGGCGACCTGTTTCGCCGTGTGGATCGTCGTCATGCTCGTGCTTGTCTGGTCGCTCGTCCGCCGCCGTGATCGGCAAGCGATGGACGATGGAAGTCTGGATCGACGCATGACGATAGCCGTATCCGGAGCGGTCGCGGCGACGGCGCTCATCATCAGCGGCTTGACGATCGCCAGCTTTTACACGACGCGTGGCCTCGATCCGGCTCGGGACGCCGACCTGACGATCCGTGTCCGCGCCCAGCAATGGTGGTGGCAGTTCATTTACGAAGACGCCGATCCAGCGCGGTCCTTCCAGACTGCCAACGAAATCCATATTCCGGTCGGAAAAGACGTGCGTGTGCTGCTCGAAAGCAGCGACGTCATCCACTCCTTTTGGGTGCCGAGCCTTGCGGGAAAGCAGGATCTTATCCCGGGGCGAGAGAACATCCTGACGTTTCGGGCGGAGCGGCCAGGCGTCTATCGCGGTCAATGCGCCGAGTTCTGCGGGCTTCAGCACAGCCATATGGCTCTTTTTGTCATCGCGGAAGATGAGGAGCGCTACCGGCAATGGGCCTCAGCCCAGCGGAAAGAGGGGCTGGAGCCGCGCGAGCCGGAAACGGCCGCCGGCAAAGCCGCGTTCATGGCGAGGCAATGTTCGGCCTGCCACACGATCCGCGGGACCGAGGCATCCGGAATCACCGGTCCGGATCTGACCCATATGGGAAGCCGCCGCACCATCGCCGCCGGGCTGCTAGAGAATACCCGCGGCTCGCTTGCAGCCTGGATCGCCGACCCGCAGACGCTCAAGCCCGGAAACAACATGCCGATAGTGCCGCTCTCGGCTGACGAATTGCGGCAGATCTCCGCCTATATGGGTAGCCTGAAATGACGATCGAGCAGAGATCGTCGGCAGCGACCGACGTCGATCTGGACGATGTCGAACTCGACCGTCGGCTCGATCGGACATGGGCCCGACGGACGGGCTTTTGGGGTGCAATCGCTGCCGTCGACCACAAGGTGATCGCGCGGCGCTACATCGTGACCGCATTCGTGTTTCTTATCCTCGGCGGCATGCTCGCGCTTGCGATGCGCATCCAGCTGGCGCAGCCGGAGGCACGCTTTATCGATGCGGATCGCTACAACCAGATCTTCACCATGCACGGCTCGAACATGATGTTCCTGTTCGCCGTGCCGGTGATGGAGGCCATGGCGGTCTATCTCGTGCCGCTGATGGTCGGCACCCGCAATATAGCCTTCCCGAGGCTGAACGCCTTTTCCTATTGGATATTCCTGGCCGGCGGACTGCTGCTCTGGATCTCCTTTGCGCTCGACACGGCGCCGGACGTCGGTTGGTTCGCATACGTGCCTCTCTCGGGGCCTGAATATGGCTCGGGCAAGCGCGCTGACATCTGGGCGCAGATGATCACTTTCACCGAATTGTCGGCGCTCGCGGTCGCGGTGGAAATTGTCGTAACCGTTTTGAAGCAGCGCGCGCCGGGCATGTCGCTCGATCAAATACCGCTGCTGGTCTGGTCCATGCTCGTCATGGCGTTCGTCGTTATCATGGCGATGCCGGCCATCGTGTTCGAGAGTTCGACCCTGATCATGGACCGGCTTGTCGGAACGCAATTCTACAATCCTGCCGAAGGTGGCGATGTGCTGCTCTGGCAGCACCTGTTCTGGTTCTTCGGCCATCCGGAGGTTTACATCATCTTTCTGCCGGCGGTCGGCATGGTTTCAGCGATCCTGCCGACATTCGTGCAGCGTCCGATATTCGGTTATCTACCGCTGGTGATGGCGCTGATCGCGACCGGAGTGTTGGCGTTCGGGCTGTGGGTGCATCACATGTTCGTGGTCGGCCTGCCCAGGCTCGGTGAAAGCTTTTTCACCGCATCGAGCATGGCGATCGCTATACCCGCGGGCGTCCAGATCTTCTGCTGGCTGGCAACGCTCTGGGCGGGGCGGCCGGTATTCAAGACGCCCCTGCTCTTCGTGATCGGCTTCATCGTCACATTCGTGATCGGTGGCCTGACCGGCGTTATGGTGGCGTCGGTGCCGTTTGACGCTCAGGTCCACGACACCTATTTCGTCGTCGCGCACTTCCATTACGTTCTGATCGGCGGCGCGATCTTTCCCTTGATCGCCGGCATCTACTACTGGTTTCCCAAGATGACCGGCCGGATGATGAGCGAGCGGCTCGGGCGGTGGGCATTCTGGCTGATCTTCGTCGGCTTCCAGCTTACCTTTTTCCCGATGCACATTCTCGGGCTGCAGGGCATGCCGCGCCGCATCTACACCTATCAGCCGGAGATGCCCTGGGGCGGGCTTAATCTGTTCATCAGCCTCAGCGCGGTCATCCTGTCCTCAGGCTTTCTCGTCTTCTTCATTGACGTCATCCGCAGTTGGTCGGCCGGCCGGCCGGCCGGGCCGAATCCATGGAACGCATCGTCCCTTGAATGGGCAATGAATTCGCCGCCTCCTTCCTATAATTTTCGGCGCATTCCGGTCGTCGATGCGCGCGATCCTCTTTGGTGTGGATCTGATGAACTGCCGGTGGCGTCCGGCCTGCGCACCGATCGTCGCGAACTTTTGATCAGCAGCGTCGTCGAAGCCCTGCCAGAAGCGCGCGAGTCGTCGCCGCGGGATTCCGTCTGGCCATTCTGGGCGGCCATCGCCACGTCGATCATGCTGATCTGGTCGATGTTTTCGCCCTGGGCCATCGTCTGGGGCTCCATCCCGATTGCGATCACCCTGATCGGATGGTTCTGGCCAAAGGGCATTGCGGAGGATGAGTCGTGAAGGAACGGCCGGTCCTGGACGTCTCGAAACTGCCGCTGCACGGCATGGGAACAGCAAGTCCCGCCTGGTGGGGCACATGCACCTTCATGCTCATCGAGGGATCCGCCTTCGGCCTCGCCATAGCCGTCTATTTTTACCTGATGAGCCTGGCGCCGCACTGGCCGCCCGATGCGCCACCGCCCGATCTGTTTGCCGGAACAGGTCTGACAGTTCTGCTCCTGGCAAGCGTCGTGCCGAACGTCCTCGTATCCCGTTGGGCGCAACAGAGGAAACTGCGAAGGGTTCGCATCGGCCTCATCGTGATGGCGCTGTGCGGCATAGCGCCACTGGCGCTGCGCATCTTCGAATTTCCGGCTCAGCATGTGAGCTGGGATGAGAGCGCCTACGGCTCGATTGTATGGACCATACTTGGCCTTCACACCGTCCATATCATCACGGATCTTATCGATACGCTGGTGTTGACGTGCCTGATGTTTTCTCGGCACGGCGACAACACTCGCCGATATGGTGATGTCGAAGACAATGCGCTCTATTGGAACTTTGTCGTCATTGCGTGGCTTCCTCTGTATGCCTGCATCTACTGGGTGCCACGTCTATGAGTATCGGAACGGCGAGGTATATCGGATTTTTGGCGCCGGGCGCATGGGCGATCAACACCCAACTCGGCCAAATGCTTCCCCATCTGGACTGTGCCAGCAGCACAGGCTGGACGGCTGGCACGGCATTCGCCGCTACCGTTCTGGCGCTGACGGGCGTGCTCGTCGCGCGCAACGATGGCGTTTCGACAGCGTCTAGAACGAAGCTCTTTATCAGCAGGCTGAATGTACTCCTCGGCCTTGCCTTCGCCTTTGCGCTTGTCCTGCAGGGGGCAGCTACGCTGCTGCTGAGTGCATGCGAACGCTGACCGCCATCATGCTGCTTCTGATGAGCGTCAGCCAAGTGGCGGCGCATGACGGGGACGCGCATGGCTCGGCATTCGTCTGGACTTTCGATCCGTGGATCGTCGTTCCGATAGCCGTTGCCGGCGCCCTCTACGCAGCCGGTTCATTCAGGCTGGCGCAGCGGTCGAACAGTCGTCAGTCCCTGATCAGATCCGCAGCCGCCTATTGGTTGGGATGGATCGTGCTGGCAGCTGCCTTGGTATCGCCTCTGCACTATCTGGGCGAGCACCTGTTCACCTTCCATATGATCGAGCATGAGCTCGTCATGGCGGTTTCGGCGCCACTTTTTGTGCTCGCGCGACCAATCGGCGTGCTGCTCTGGGGCCTGCCGCGGTCGATCCGGCATCTGGTTCGCAGCGCCATGAAAACGGCTGTTGTAGGAAAGACCTGGAACGCTTTGGGCACAGGACCCGGCGCAACCATCCTGCACGGCGTCGCCATATGGGCCTGGCATGCGCCAGTCCTGCTCGACGCAACGGTGAGCGATATAACGCTTCACCGGCTGCAGCATCTGAGCTTCTTCATCACGGCGGTCCTCTTCTGGTGGGTAATGGTCTGGCGAAGCGACCGCGGCTTTGCCTCGTGGCACCTGTTCCTCACCATGTTGCATACCAGCATTCTCGGCTCCCTGATCGCGCTTGCACCGCGCGCCATCTATGTGGCGCAAACGCGAACCGCCGATGACTGGGGCCTTACGCCGCTCGAAGATCAGCAATTGGCAGGCATCCTGATGTGGGTGCCCGGCGGCATCATCTATGCCGGAGCGGCGCTGACGATGCTTGCGCTGTGGATCGCGAATTCGGGCAAGGGAGGTCTCGATGCCAGTCGTTCCCCTTCGCCCTGACTTCCGTGCTGTTTTGGCGAGCGCCCTGCTGGTGTTGCTGTCGGTCGGGATCGGAGCCAACCTCATCAAAGACCGGGAGCAGCGTCGCTCGGTGGCGATGGCGATGACCGGTGGTGATCCGTCACGGGCCCCGGCGATTTTCCGCAGGTATGGATGTGGAGGATGCCACGTCATCCCCGGCATTTCAGGCGCGGACGGCAAGGTCGGCGGCCCGCTTGTCGATCTGCGGCAGCAGGTCTATGTCGGCGGGGTCGTCAACAACACCCCGGACAATCTCGTCCAATGGATCGTTTTCCCGCAGCGCTTTTCACCGCGGTCGGCGATGCCCGCAACCGGTATTTCGCAAGCAGAGGCGAGGGATCTTGCGGCCTATCTCTACGCACGCTGAGTCAAGGATGCGGCGTTGGCCGTGCCGGTAGCGATTTGATGTAGCGTGCGATCGCCACGCGGTCGCTTTGCGGCAGTTGAGCGATATTGGAGACGACATCGACCATCGACGATCCCAAGCGCCGGCGTTCCGGCGTTCTCCCGCTCGTCAGAATTTCTGCTATCTCGGTCTCGGACCAGTGGCCAATATGGTACGGTGTGATATTCGGTGCAAATCCCGTACCCTCAGGATCGGGACCTCCCGCGAACCGCGTCGACGGCTTGATTGCTCCCAGGATGTTGCGTGTCGAATGGCAGTCGTCACAATGCCCAAGCACCTCTACGAGATAGGCGCCCCGGTCATGAAGGGGATCGCCGTTCAGGCGTGCCTCTGATCCGCCCTCGTCGAAAAACAGCAGTTTCCAGAGGCCAAGAAGGCGGCGGATCCGAAACGGCAGAGGCAGGTCGTGCGGCGGCGGCCGCCCCGAAACGGCCGGCAGCGTTCGCAAATAGGCATAGAGATCCCCAACGTCCTCGATGCGCATGCCCGTGTAATTGGGATAAGGGAACGCGGGATAATAATGTTCATCCGCCGGCGAGATGCCGGAGATCAATGCATTTGCCAGATCGGCGGCCGACCATGATCCGATTCCATCGATGAGGTCAGGTGAGATATTGGGAACACGGAACGTTCCGAAGGGGGATGCGAGCGCCAGACCTCCACCGAGATTGAGCGGATCGGATTGACCAGGCCTCGCATGGCAGGAACCGCACCCTGCCGCAGCAAAGACGAGCCGCCCGCGAGCCGCATCGCCTTCCATCAATGTTCGATCGCCAGGCGCGAACCGAGGGGTCGCCGCCGTGATGAACCAAAGTGTAGGAAGCAACCCCGCGATGATGACGGCGAGCACCCATAACCAGCGTAGAGTGCTCGCTCGGCTACGGTTCGCCAGTAGGCGATGCTCGAGCAAGACACCCCGAAGCGCTGCGTCACGAGCGGGGCCGTTGCCGTCTTTTGTCATCGGTTCATCGCGCTTGGGCAGCTGGAGCTCACAGCGTTCGAAATTTCCGCCACCTCAGCGGCATGACTAGAACAAATGCCCGAGACACAAGTTCCCGATTTCTGGCGCGCGGGATGAGTAAGAACCGATCCGGCGTATGATCTGGTTCAGGGCGGCCACACCGAGGCGGGCGGATCTCTATCTATCGCTGCATCGTCGAAGTTTGCAGCAGCTCCACGAGCCAAGCGACGCCCTCGTCACGCATCGCCACCTGCGGCACGACGATGTTTATGGGGAAGCGTCCGAGTTGCAACGGTGGATCAACACTGGCGACGCCGAACCGCGCGGCATGCATTTCGACGAAGCGGCGTGGCAAGGCTGAAATCAAATCACTCCCCGCCAGAATGGCCAACGCAAACAAGAAGTTCGGCACTGTCAGCGCCACCTGCCTGGAGAGGCCATGGCTGGCCAGCACATTGTCGACAAAGCCATGTGTATCGCCCGTATGCGAGACCACCAGATGCTGCATGGCGCAGTAGCTGGTCAGCGTCGGGCCTGCCACGAAAGTGTGACCTTGACGCGCCGCAATAACGAAGTCCTCCTGGTAGAGCAGCCGATGCGCAAAGCGGGCCGGGAACTCGGCCTGGGGAATGACGGCGATGTCCATGTCGCGGGCTTCCAGCTCAGCCAGCGCATCGCGCCAGGCCAGATCCGGTGCCGGCTCGCCCTGTCTCGGCAGCAATTGCCGAATGCTGATCACCACGCCGGGAGCGGTCCCGGCCAGTAGCTCGAGCAGCGGTGGCAGAAACACCGACGACACCCCATCAGGCGCACCGATGGTAAAGCGTCGCGTTGAACGCGATGGATCGAATGGCGCCGCCGTCGCCACCACACCGCGAATGCGCGCCAGTATGTCAGCGATCGACGCGGCCAGTTCCTCAGCGCGGTCTGTTGGGACAACACCCTTCGGGGTCCTCAGAAACAATGGATCGTCCAGCAGCGTGCGCAGTCGACCGAGGCCGTGACTGATTGCTGAGGGCGAAAGGTTCAGTCGCTGAGCCGACCGCCCGACGTGGCGTTCCTCCATGACCGTCTCGAACAGTACGAGCAGGTTGAGGTCGATTCTGGAGAGGTCAATTTGGTTCAGCATATTCCTGAAATCATATCATTGGATTCATCACATGAGAAGTGACACTCATGGCCATGGCAACGCCGTTGAACAACACCGAAAGGAAGAACCGATGCCAACCGACACGCTTTTATTCGCACCAGCCTCAGGCTCCCGGGAGCCTCCATGTACGACCATGGCCATTTCCCGCAGGGCAGCCATGACGATGGCGCTCGCTGCACCACTGACGATGCGCGCAGCCCAGGCCACTCCGGCGGCAGAGTCTGTGCTGTCCGATATCATCCAACGCACCGAGGAACAGGCGGCAGCCTTCATGGCCGGCGACATGATGAGATGGGCGAGCCTCATCCGGCTCGATGATGACTTCACTCTGATGCAGCCGTTCGGTGGACCGGCCAGCCACGGTTTTGACGGCAGTCCCGAGCGTTTGGCCGAGCTTGCCCGTTTCTTCCGCAATGGCGGTGGAAAACTGGAGGTGGAAAAATCTTATAGCAGCGACGAGCTGATCGTGCTGGTGATGATCGAGCGCCAGCATGGCGAGGTTGGAGGCTTGCCGGACCAGGACTGGTCCTTGCGAGTCACTCAAGTCTATCGCCGGCATGGATCGGATTGGCGCCTCGCCCACCGGCATGCCGACCCACTGGTCGGCAAGATTGGGTTGGAGCAGGCGGCGGTTCTGGCGAGGGGCGCCTGATGTCCTCTGGATCGAAGCGATCGGCTTCAGCGGAAGCCTGTTCACCATCCTCACCTATTCAATGAAGGAGATGCTGTGGCTGCGCCTCACGGCCGTGCTGAGTTGCCTGAGCTTCGCCACCTATGGGGTCATGATCGAAAGCTGGCCGCTGATCCTCATGGAGATGACCCTGCTTCCGATCAACCTTTGGCGGCTAAACGAGTTGCGCCGGGCAGATCTACTTACGGACGATCCGCGGAACTGACCATACTGGCCCAGGCGTTGAACCGACGGTCGGCGATGATCCGCGGGCGGAATCGGCCTCGGACAGCGCGATGAACACCTCCTGTCCGACATCGCGTGTGCCGACCGTGGGCGCAGATGATGATCATCGCCATAGACGCCAAGCCCTTCAAATCCTTGTGCAGAGATATTAGTTGCTGCGAGCCTCGCGCACGTCTTTCGTCGCCTCAATGATCCGCTCGAGCAGGGCATGGAGATCGTCGCGGTGGCCGCTGCGGCCGGCGGGTCCATTTTCATCGGAAGTCATGACCACGGTCAGCGCGCGCCCGGGCACAACATAGATCATCTGCCCGCCATACCCCCACCCGTAGAAGACCGCTTCGCCTGCGATCTGACGGATGAACCAACCATAGCCATAACCGTCACCGGTGAAACGGGAAGCGGTGCGTGGCTGCCAGGAGAGCTTGATCCAATCGGCCGGCACGAGCTGCCGTCCGCCGCGGCTCATCCCGCCATTGCGGTAGAGCTCGCCAAAGGCGAGCAGCGAGCGCGGGCTCATGGCCATCTGGTTGCCGCCGAGGTAGATGCCCTGCGGGTCCCGGTCCCAGGCGGCGATTGAAAAGCCCTCCTGCGGCCCCAGCCATTCGCGCGCCAGTTCGAGCGTTGAGCGGCCGGTCCGGCGCGTCAGGATCGCCGAAAGGAGATGGGTCGAGCCGGTGGAATAGAGCATGGTACCGCCCGGTTCGTCGTCGAAGGGCATGGCGAGCGCTGCCCGCACCCAGTTGTCGCTTGCCACCCAGCGCCCGTAGTTTGGGCCGGAGGTCCGACCCAGCCCTGCTTGCATGGAAAGCAGATGACCGATCGTAACCTGCTGGAGCCGCGGATCCACGTCGGCGGGCAGGTCGGCCTGAAGAAGCGGAGCGATCTTCTGGTCAGTGCCTTGGAGCATGCCCTTGTCGATGGCGATGCCGACGAGTGCGGAGATGATCGACTTGGAGGCGGATTTTATGTTGGCCGGACGTGCCGGAGAGTGGCCGCGATAGCCACGCTCCGCGACCACCGCGCCCTCATGCGCGATGGCGACCGTGCGCAGCGGCGTCAGGCGCTCGGCCTCATCAAAGAGCTTTTCAAGCCGCTTCTCCAGGCCATCCGCACCGTGAGCAGCGACGGATAGAATGAGGAGGAAGGCTAGAATCACGGTGGGGCGCTTCAGCATGAAGCCAGCTTGGGATGCATTTTGGGCAAGACGAAGGTGGGGCGGCGGCAAAGACGCCTGCCTTGCAGAAGATAGTCGGATATGACAGGCCGCTTGGCGTGCGTCCGGAGCAAGGGAGCGGCTATTCGAGCATAAGCAGCTCTACGACCGGGAGTTTCTGACCCCGTTCCAGTTATTCTCGGCACACCTGATGAACGACTGCTGTGCGCCCAAACTCAGCCGTTGCGACCGGTTTCGCCACATTCCATAAGCAGACATTGGATCCGTGCCATACTAGAGTCATCGCGGCACCAAAGAAGTGCTGCCGTCAAAATTGCTATTCCCCGAGCTGAGTCAACCACGGCACCTCCGGCACCCGACGACCAGTGCGGTTTCTTCGCATTCGGCGACCTGCTTGGCTGGCTGAGCCAACTATTTCGTATACTTGATGGAGATATTGTCCGTTAATACTCTCCCAAGGGCGGTTGGGGACTGAGTCGCGCGTCTTCCGAAAGAAAAGTGGCCCGATACAGATGGTAGTCGCGGCATCTTGATGTTCGCTCAACTCATGAGCGAGATGCTGACGCCAACGACCTTTGAGAGCTTCCGTGTTTATTCGCTGGATACAACAGCCCGCGTTGATGAGGCCCTTGATCTGATTGCCGATGTAGAGGACCAGCGGGTGCCGCGTGCCGTCCTTGACCCTGTTATCGAGGAAATGAAGTGGTCTTTTGCGAAGGATCCCGCAGTGCGGAGCCTTGCGGCCGACGAGATAGAGTCGCTTATCACTCTGCTCGGCACGAGCTTTTCACTGGATGATTTCGCATCTCACCTGTGGCTGATCGAGAAGCTGATTGCCGACAAATACAAGGCGACTCTTGAGCGACTGTTGCTGGAATTGTTTGATCAGCCGAGGCAGAGGATGGATTACCGCAAGCTGGTTGGCTTCTATTGCTCCCATCTCCTGAACCTTGGCTACGAGCGCAATCACATCCGTCACGTCGTAGATGAAACCTTCTTCGAGAAGACCGTTGTGCGAATGGGCCGCAAAACCCTGGAAAAGTTCCTGAGCAAGTTCGACGGCAAGAACCGCCGGTACATCGTACGTGTCGGCGTGACCCGCGACCTCGGCAACTACCTGAGAGGCCTGGACTTCAATGCCTTTCAGCGGGTTGCCGGAAGCGCTTGTGAGCCCACGCTGGACGAGAACACCAACAAGGATGTTCTGGCCTGGGTGTTCGAGTGGACGGCGGACACCCTCGACCCCGAAGCCGCTATGGATTCTGCCTATCAATTCCTCAGTGCCCAGCGCGCTATTTCCTTCCTGGACCCATACGGAATGCACTGCGAGTGGGGTGACACTATGCACATCACACTCCATCGCGCCAAATCGGGCGAGGCCATTACCAAGACCGACTTTCTGGAGAACAAGCCTCGGCCGCTTCCGCTCAAGAAGAACCTGCGAGTCACCCGCGCCCGCACGATAAGCAACTATGCCGCTGACATTGCCCGGAATTTCGACGAAACGTCGACCGAAAGGCTACTCAGCTCCATCCGGACCGCTGCGTTGGCAAGGACATCGTTCAACCCGGAAAACCGGCTTATCTCGCTTTGGTCCGCGATCGAGGTGTTGTTGAGCGAACCGCGCGAGGTGGCCCGTATCGTTCACTACGCAAAACTTATCGTGCCCTGCATTGTTATGCGCCATACGCGGCGCCAAGTCATCGCTGTCTATAACGAGCTGCTTCCGCGATACCGCAACCGGCTCAATAAGATCACCCGCGAGATGGAAACCGAGGCACACGGCCAGGACGCCTTTGCCGAGCTGGTATTCCTCGAAGAGAACGTGGAATATCAGAAGAGATTGTGCGGCTTGCTGAGCGACAATCCGCTGGCGCTCCATCGGGTCTACAAGCTCCAGCGCGACTACAAGAACATCGGGGCCGTGAATGGTACGATGGACGACCATTACAACCGTGTCCGCTGGCAGATCCACAGGGTCTACCGTGCCCGCAACCAGTTGGTTCACGCCGGCCTGATGCCCAGTTATCTAGAATCAGTGATCCTCAACCTTGCCGAATACTACCGCTCCGCCGTCGTCACTATCGTTGGACGTGCCAAAAAGGAGGAGGAGCTCTCTGACATCGACCAAGTGGTTTCAGAGATCGGCATCAAGTACCGTATCTTGCGCAACTTCTTCAGGAAGGCCAAGGCGGACACGTCGTTGACGAAAGAGCATGTCAGCAAGCTCATGGACACAAAATAGCTCTTGCCGGCTCAATCAGCTCGCCCTGCTAGCCAAATAACCGGACGCAAAGCGGTCGGGACAACGCTGGATGCGCAGGTCGGCTATCTGCGTCAGTTATCCGAAGTGCGACGTTCCGCGTGCGGCCCCCCAACGAATTCCACGATCCTCGGTGTTTTCGATGGCATGATCTTCCTCAAGGGACCAATGGCTGGGGCGCCTATAGAGGAGGCCCCGGCCCTTCAGGCACGACGCAACGGCGCAAATAGTGTTTGCAGCGCCGCATCGTCGAATGCGTCAGCGATCTGCGTATCGCGGCTCCTGACTGACGAGGAGGGGGCCGCCGTGCTGTCGCTCTCGATCTCGATCTTGCGCTCCCAGGCCTTCTCACTGGCGCGTTTGATAGCCTCCTCAGAGATGCCGGTGCGCTTGCCCAGCTTCTCTAGGACCTCGATATGCTCATCCACGGTCGACTCCGAGTCCATATCGCGCAGTACCTTGTCAATCTCTTCGAACTCGCGACGGATCCCGGATGCGATGGCTTCTTTGATCACAGGGCCAAGGTAATACCTCCACTCCTCGTAGGCGTCGGACAACTTGTCCAGATCCTCCGAAGTGAGCGAATTCCCGTCGATCATGTTGGCGGCGCCCTCCTCAAGAATGTCGGCAAGTTCGGCTGCCTGAGGCAGCTCATCGAAGTATCCAGTGCCCCTTAGCTTTCCGACAAGGATGAGCAGATTGTCTGCGTCTCGCCATGCATCCCAACCATCTACGGGATTGCCCGCCAGTGTACTGATGATCGGCAGAAAGTTGTCGTCGGCGCTCGCATACCACCAGTCGATCATTAACTCGACACGTTCCACATTGGACAGGCCAGTCGGAGCGTAGGTCACGCTATGGGCGCTCGTCTGGATCTTGAGCCATACCGGAAGCGTCAGAAACGCGCGGGCGATTGGAAGGAAGGCGCGGGCTAGTGCGGCGCGCCCGGCTGGCATCGGTCGCGTTCGCGCCGTAGCCAGGCGCGTGCCATGCTCCCAAACTCTTTGTGCCCACTCGCTTTGCACTGATGCCTGCGCTGCGAGGGTAAGCAACGTGTAATCGTCGAGGTAACTCTGGAGATAGTCGCGCACCGAGGGATTCACGAAGCTCACCATCGTACCGACGATCTTGATGAAACCGCCTTCGAGAATCTTAAGCGATTCCTCGAAATCCTTTGGATCCTGCGACGCGCCATAGTGATCCGAGAGGACACGGTGGTACGATGCATAGGCCGCGCGCAGCCTCTCGATCTGCACTCCGAACTCGCTGCAGAAAAAGAGCGTCATAAGCAAGTGGCGGCAGGTCGTGGGGATATGCTTGCGGAACGGTATGTCCCATAGCTGCGTGGGATTATCGAGCGCCGCTAGAAAGACGGCCGGGTAGTCCTCTGCGGTATAGTCGGCCACACGCGCCCCTTCGGTCATCAGGGCGATCAGGCGCGGCGAGTAGTTCTTGTGGTCGACGATCGACGCGATCTTTCCGCTGTCGATCAGCGTGTTGATGTGCGTCTGCGGCGTGCCGGTGACGAGCAGGTGATTGTAGAGAATCCGCGCCTTGATCCGCCGAGTGTACACTCCGACATCGAGTAGGTACCGGCTGATATCGAGCTGCCGGTCAGCCAGATGCTCGGAATGCCGTTTCGCTTCCTCAAAGATAGGCGCGCGCGTGGTAAGGATGAAACGCGCGTTCGGCGATTTGCGCACGCGCGTAATGAAGCGCGCAAGGTGGGAATCCATTTTTGAAAGCGCATTCTTATCTAGCGCGACCCGCCCAAGGAAGTCATCGAAATAGAAAATCTGCTTCTTCTTATCGGTAATTGTGGTCAGGCCGTCGTCGAGTTGCCGGATAGCCTTCAGTTCCCAGCCGTCACCGAGATGCGCATAGCAGAGCATCTCGGCCAGCGTCGTCTTGCCGACTCCGGGCGGTCCCGAGATGATTAGGACGTGCTGCTTCTCCAGAATGTCCTGCGCCGCGTTGAAGCTAGGATTTGGCGCGTACACCCGTACCTTCTCTACGATTTCGTCCCTGGTGATGTCGTTGAAGCTGTGCAGTGCGGCATGCAGGACGCGCTCGAGCACTGCCGTACCCGACAGCCATAGCTTGATGTGCGACTTCACGATATCGGGGTGTTTGCGCAGAAGGCTATTCAGGTCGCCAGGGCCAAAGATATCGTCCTCGCTCTTGAGCCCCGGCCCGATGATGCCCGCAAGCTCGGCCTTGTTCTCAGGTGAAAGCGGGCAGGAAGTGGTTAGGATGTACCGGTTCGGCGTGAGGCGGTCGATCGACGCGCGCTCCTTTTTCATCGCCTTCTTGAGCCCGCTCCAGCGGGTGCCCGCATAATGTTTGGACTGCAACACCGTTTTGAAACCTCCGGCAGCGTGACGGCCGTCCATCCCGCCATCGGGGCCGGGCGCAAACGCCTCGAAACGAATGCCGAGCTCCTTGCCGATGAGATCGCGCGAGAGGTCCTCGAAATCCGCATAAGATAGCGCGGAGAAGTCGTACGTCATTAGGCTGGTTCCTTGTGAGCAGCACGGTCGGCGCATGCGCGTCGATTGCTTCCGTAGTGAGCCTTCTTCTATGGGCGTGTTGCTGCCGTCTAAGAGCCAGCCTGACCAATCCCCGATGACGATTTAGTACGTCACATTAGCTCAGACAACGTCTGCTCGTTGTGTGCTGCCGGCCGCCATCGACATTACTTGTCGGACTATGTCAGCTAGTTCGACATCAACGAGTTCTGTACCAAGACTGGCCAGTTACTCGAAGACTTGGTCCTTCGAGTGAAGTTCGGCCTGCTGCCTGACGGCCCGAGCAATATCGGAGCACATAGGAGCGGCAAGTAGTCCGGACGTTGAGACTTGCCAATTGTAGACCTCAGCTCCACAGTCAGACGTCCGCTATCCTCTATCCCAATGACGGAACCTGTCAGTCCGCTATCAGCCCCAGAGCTGACATTTTTGCGATCAGCTTGGCAAGGGCAGCTTCTGGAAGCCGACGTTTCGCAGCGCGCGCCCTCTATTCCGGCTATCCCAGCCTTGCCCGTGCCTTCGCCGTCCAGGCGTTGAACAGCCGGTCGGTGACGATGCCGATGAAGGCGATGGCGAGGCCAGCGACAATGCCGCGGCCGGAATCGGCCTTGGAGAGCGCGATGAACACCTCCTGGCCGAGGTCGCGCGTGCCGACCATGGCGCAGATGATGATCATCGCCAGCGCCATCAGGATCGTCTGGTTGACGCCGAGCATGATCTCGGGCAACGCCAGCGGCAGTTGTACCCGCAGGAACGTCTGGCGCTTGGTGCAGCCCGAAACCTTTGCCGCCTCGATCAGTGCCGGTGGCACCTGCCTAAGGCCGTGATTGGTGTAGCGGATGGCCGGCACCACGGCGAAGGCGACGGTGGCGATCATCGCCGTCACGTCGCCGACACGAAACAGCATCACCACCGGGATGATGAAGCAGAACGACGGCAGCACCTGCAGCGTGTCGATAACAGGCGTGACGATCTTCTCGACACGGTCGCTGCGTGATGCCATCAGCCCGATCGGGATGCCGATCAGGCAAGCGATGAAGGCCGAGATGCCGCAGAGGTAGACCGTCGCCATGGTTTTTTCCCAGAGGCCGGTCACCGCGCAGAACACGGTCAGCGCGGCGACGAGGGCGGCGAGGCGAAGGCCGCCGAGCTGGTAGCCGGCAAGGCCGAGCAGGAACACCGCGCCCAGCCATGGAAAGCCCTCGCAGAAGGCGCGCACCGGGTTCAACACATTGAGGATGAGCACCACGCGGAACGCCTCGATCGTGTCGAAGAAGTTGATCGTGATCCAGCTCACCGCCGTCTTCCACAGGGGTGCGGTGGTGAAGGTGATCGCCTTCGGCACCGCGGCGAAGGCCGGCACGAACAGGCCAAGCAGCGTCGTGACCGCAAGGACTGCGATGGCCAGCGTCAGATTGGGGTAGCGCCGCCAAAAGCTCGGGCTCACCTCCTGATAGACATGGCCCTGCGCGTGATTGCGCGCTATCGCCTGGCTCAGCCGGTCGAGCGCGATCGCCAGCGCCACGATGGCGAGGCCGGCTTCCATCGCCTCGCCGACCTTCAGCGCCCTGAGCGCCAGCAGCACGTCGTAACCGAGGCCGCCGGCGCCGATCATCGAAGCGATGATCACCATATTGAGCGCCAGCATGATGACCTGATTGACGCCGACCATCAGCGTTGGACGCGCCGACGGCAAAAGCACGCGCCACAGTTTCTGGCGCGCCGTGCAGCCGGCCATCTCGCTGAAATCGTCGATTTCGGACGGCACCCGCGACAGTCCCAGCATTGTCGCGCGCACCATTGGCGGCGTCGCGAAAATGGCCGTCGCGATCATCGCCGAAACCGGGCTGTTGCCGAACAAAAGCAGCATCGGGATCAGATAGGCGAAGGTCGGGATGGTCTGCATCAGATCAAGGGCAGGGGAGATCAACAGCCTCTCCGCCCATGGCTTGCGCCACGCCCAGATGCCGACGAACAATCCGGTGACGATGCAGAACGGCACGGCGATGGAGATCAGCCCCAGCGTCAGCATGGCGCTGGTCCATTGGCCGAACAGCGCAATGTAGAGAAAACAGCCGCCGACCAGCGCGCCGAGCTTCCAGCCACCGGCGGCGCGTCCGGCCAGGAATGCAGCGATGCAGACGCCAGCCCATGACAGGCGCGGCAGAACGACCATATCCGCGCCATGGCCGATCTTGAAATTCTTGGCCAAAAGATTGAGAGCGAAATCGAGCGGCACGTTGAGCGCCGCGGTGATCGACCGCGTCAGCCAGACGAGATTCCGCTTCAGCCAGTTCATCAACACGCTGACCCAGTCGGCAACGGGAACGACTGCATCGGCCGGATAGTTGACGGCCCAGGACAGCCTGTTCTGCAGCAGGAACACGATGAGCACGGCGGCAAGCGCGCAGGCCCAGATAACCAGCCAGGTCTGAACCGGCCGGGGTCTCGCTGCGCTGGCGCTTGCAGTCACCGTCATGCGCCGGCCCCATGACGATCGATGCCGGCCAGAAGATCGATCACCGCTTGCGGCGTGACCTCGCCGATCGGCTTGCCGGTGCCGTTGACCACTGCGAACGGCTTGCCGGCCGAGACGATGTCGGCCGAAAAACTTGATATCTTGGCATCCGGCGTAACCGCGCCGCCATGCTCGGTGCCGTCGCAGGCGCGCATCAGGCTTCGCGCCGAGATCACCTTGGCGCGGTCGACGTCGCGGGTGAATTCGGCGACATAGTCCGTCGCCGGATTGACCACCAGCTCTTCCGGCGTGCCGATCTGGATGACCTCGCCGTCCTTCATGATGGCGATGCGGTCGGCCAGCCGGATGGCCTCGTCGAAATCATGGGTGATGAAGACGATGGTCTTGTGCAGCATGGTCTGCAGCCGCATCAGCTCGTCCTGCATCTCGCGGCGGATCAGCGGATCGAGTGCCGAGAACGGCTCGTCGAGAAACCAGATCTCCGGCTTGGTGGCGAGACTGCGGGCGATGCCGACACGCTGCTGCTGGCCACCGGAAAGCTCGCGCGGATAGAAATGCTCACGGCCGCGCAGGCCAACAAGCTCGATCACTTCCCGCGCGCGTTTCTCGCGCGTAGGCCGATCCTGCCCCTGAATGCCCAGGGGAAAGGCGATGTTCTCCAGCACGTTCAGATGCGGCAGCAGGGCGAAATTCTGGAACACCATTCCCATCCGGTGGCGCCGCAATTCGATCAGCGCGGCATCGGAGATCTTCAGCAGATCCTTGCCCTCGAACTCGACCTTGCCATGCGTCGGCTCGACCAGTCGCGACATGCAGCGCACCAGCGTCGACTTGCCCGAGCCCGAAAGCCCCATGATGATGAAGATCTCGCCCTGGCGGATTTCGAGGTCGACGGCGCGCACCGCCCCGACCAGCCCGGCCGCAGCGACGTCCGCCATGCTGGCTGCGCCGTTGCGCTGGCGGATGAAATTGGCCGCGTTCGCGCCGAACAGTTTCCAGACGTTGCGGCAGGCAAGTTTTATCGGGCGGGCATCCCTTGGCGTGCCCGCCGCTTGCGGCACCTGTTCAGTCGTATCGGCCATGCAGTCGTCCTTCTGGAATATGGGATAGAGACCCGGCCATGAATGACCGGGTCTCGCAGTTTCCAGTTGGAACGATCACTGCGCCCAGGCTTTCCAGTCGGCTTCATGGGCGGCGATCCAGGCGGCGGCGACGTCTTCCGGCGTCTTGCCTTCGAGGTCGATCTCGCCGCTCATCTTGTTGAGCTCGTCGGTGTCGACCGTGTAGTTTTTCGCGACCTTGTAGGCGACCGGCCATTTGTCCTTCATGCCCGCCCAGGAATATTTCCAGATCTCGCCATGCGGCTTGCCGCAGTCATATTTGGCGTCCGGGTTCGTGCCCCATTTCGGATCGGTATAGCACTCCGCCGTATGGTCGGGGAATTCGACCCATTCGCCCTTGTATTTAGCCGGTGCCCAATGCGGCGAATAAACCCACAGCATGATTGGCGCCTTGCGCTGATAGGCCGAATCCAGTTCGGCGAACATCGCCGCATCGGTGCCGGCATGGATGACGGTGAAGGGCAGTTTCAGCGCCTCGACGCGTTCGTCGTCAAAGCCTTCCCATGTCACGGGACCGCCGAGATAGCGCCCCTTCGGCGCGGTTTCCGCCGTGGAAAAGGCCTCGGCGCATTTCGGGTCCTTCAGCGCCTCCCAGTTCGGCAGGCCCGGGCATTTCTCCTTCATATATTCGGGATACCACCATTCTTCCTTGGCCTTGGGCCCGAGTTTGCCCAGGCGTTCGGTCTGCCCGGTCGCATCCGACGCCTTCATGGCTTCGCCGGCCGTCGTGTCCCAGAATTCCATGGCGACAGCGAGATCGCCATTGGTAAGTCCGGTGGTCAGGCTGGAGAGATAATCGGCAGTCGGGTACTCGACCGTGTAGCCAAGCTTTTCAAGAATGCCGCCGAGGATCTTCGCGTTGAGATTGACGCTGGTCCAGTCGAACAGCGCGATCTTGATCGGGTCGTTGGATTCCGGCGCCGCAGCCTGGGCCGAAGGCGTCAGCACACTTGCCGCGGCAAGTGTTAAGGCTCCCATTGATAGTCTGGAAATCATACTCCGCAGTGGCATGCTTGTTCTCCTGTCAAGCTCTGGTGGAAGTTATCGTTCGTTCCCTTCTGGCGTCTTTTTTTGATTGTGTTGGCAAAGCCGGTCGTTGCGCAAGACCCAATGGCACGACATTACTGTCGGCGCGGAGGAAATAGTGCCCAATTCGATAAGGATGTCGTGCGGGACGGGTCGCGTCATGACTGCCGAGCTGCCGAAGCAGTGATCCGCGGATCGATCGCCGGTCTTGCGGCGCCCTCAAGCTTGCGAGCCATCAAGGTCCCATGATGTCGGCTGCCGGCGGTCACCGACGCCATTTTCATGGGATGAAATTATATATACCAACGTTCATGTCGCGCAACGACTAACGCCGTGCCGACCATGAAATTCGAACGGCGCACTGCCGTCCGACTATCCTCACGACATGATCAGGCCGCCATCGACATTGATGGTCTGGCCGGTGATGTAGGCGGCGTCGTTGCTGGCCAGAAAGCTGACCAGACCGGAAACATCCTCGCCGCTGCCGGCACGGCCCATCGGGATATTCTTTACCCATTCGGCCATCAGCTCGCCGGGCTTGTAATTGCCCATCAGCTTGCCCCACGCAGCGTCGTTGTAGGCCCACATGTCGGTGTCGATGATGCCGGGGCAGATTGCGTTGACGGTGATCTTCTCCTTGGCCACTTCCTTGGCCAGGCTCTGGGTGATGCCGACGACGCCGAATTTCGACGCGGCATAATGCGGCGTGTAGATAAAACCCTGCCGCGCCTGGCCGGAGGCGGTGTTGATCAGGCGTCCGCCATCGCCATGCTTGCGGATGCGCGCGATCGCCTCCTGGCAGCACAGGAATACGCCCTTGGTGTTGACCGCCATCACCTTGTCCCATTCGGCCTCGGTCATCGCCTCGATCCGGGCGATGGTGATGACGCCGGCATTCTGCACCGAGATGTCGACGCGGCCGAACTGCTCTTCGGCGAGATCGTAGAGGGCAGCGACCTCGTCCTTTTTGGTCACGTCCATGCGCAGCGATGCGACCTTGGCGCCTTCCGCCTTGAGGGCAGCGGCGACCTCTTCGACGCGCTGGTCGATAGCGCTGACGACGACCGCAGCACCTTCCGCCGCGAAGCGCCTGGCCATTGCCGCACCGATGCCGCCGCTGGCGCCTGTGATGACCGCCGTCTTACCTTCAAATCGCTTCTGCATTTTCTCTCCTACCAGCAGACGAAGCCGCCATCGACGATCAGGTCGATGCCGGTGACGAAACTAGAAGCGCGGCTGGCCAGGAACACGGTCGGGCCGACCATCTCTTCCGGCGCCGCCATGCGCCCCATCGGGGTATCGCGCTCGAAGATCCTGACCTGTTCGGCAACCTCCGGCCGCTTGTTCATCGGCGTCAGCGTGTAGCCGGGGCTGACGACGTTGACGCGCAGGCCGCGATCGGCCCATTCCATGGCGAGACTCCTGGACATGTGGATGACGGCGGCCTTCGACGAATTGTAATGCGCCTGGGTCAGGCCCCGGTTGACGATCGAGCCCGACATCGAGGCGATGTTGATGATCGAACCCTTGGCGCGCGTCAGCATCGTGCGCGCTTCGGCCTGACAGGACAGGAACACGCCGCTGACATTGACATCATAAAGCTTCTGCCATTTCTCCAGCGACAGCGTCTCCGCCGGTTCGGCTCCGGCAATGCCGGCATTGTTGACGGCGATGGTTAGCGCACCGAGTTCCTTCTCCGTGCGCTCGACCGCCGCCGCGAGATCGGCCTCTGAAGTCACGGTGCCGGTCAGCACCAGTGCCTTGCGGCCGAGCTGCGAGATCCTGTGCGCAGTCTCCTCCAGCCCGCCCTTTGAGGCATGACCGAAACAGGCAATGTCGGCGCCGGCCTCGGCCAGGCCGATGGCGATTGCTTGCCCGATGCCGCTGCCGGCGCCGGTGACGAGAGCAACGTCCCCATGAAGATCGAAGAGTTTCATCGAAATGTTTCCTGTTGAGCCGCCGGTGCTGCCTAGGGAATGAAGGGGCGCCAGTCCTAGCTGGCGCCCCGCGCGGTCCGGTGCTTGGGAGGATATCACCTGCTGCGCTTTGTTCCGATTCCCGGTTACGCCTTAGCTCGTGGCAAGTTCCATGACGGCAACGTTGCTGGCCTCGCTGCGGTCGAGAATGCCGCGCTGGCGGCCACGGCTCAGCACCAGCACGCGATGCGACAGGCCGAGCACTTCCTCGAGGTCGGAGCTCACCACCACCACCGCCATGCCGGAGCGGGCGAGGTCGGCGATGACGTCATAGATCGCCGCACGCGCCCCGACATCGATGCCGCGTGTCGGCTCGTCCAGGATGAACACCTTGGGCGGCCGTGAAATCCATTTGGCGATGATCACCTTCTGCTGATTGCCGCCGGAAAGCTTGCTGATCGCCTGGTTCGGCCGGCCCTTGACGCCGAGCCTGGAGATGCCTGCCTCGGCGAATTTCTGCACCGCCCTCGGAAACACCCAGCCATTCGGCGCGACATGGTCGAAATTGCCGATCGCCAGATTCTCGCCGATGGTCTGGTCGAGCACCACGCCTTGCGCCTTGCGGTCTTCCGGCACCAGCACGACGCCGGCCTTGATCGCCGCCGCTGGGCCATTGAGATGCACCGGTTTGCCGGCGACGCGCACCGAGCCGGACGAAATCGGATCGGCGCCGGCAATCGCCCGCACCAACTCTGTGCGGCCGGCGCCGATCAACCCGGCGATGCCGAGGATTTCGCCGGCCCGCACCGAAAAGCTGACATTGTTGAAGCTGCGTTCCGGCGAGGATAGGTTCTCGACTTCGAGCAACATCTTGCTGCCCGGTTCAGAGAGCGGCGGAAACATCCGTTCGACGCTGCGGCCGACCATCTGCTCGACCACGGTGCGCACCGGAATGTCGGCGCGCTCGTGCCGGGCGACGATGCGCCCGTCGCGCATCACCACCACGCGGTCGGCGATCTCAGCGATCTCGTCCAGCCGGTGGCTGATATAGATGAAGGACATGCCTTCCGCCTTGAGCTTGCGGATCTGCTGGAACAGGAGTTCCGTTTCTTCGCTGCCAAGCGCTGCTGTCGGTTCGTCGAAGATCAGAAGCTCGGCATTGAGCGTCAGCGCTTTTGCGATCTCGACCTGCTGCTGGGCGGCGATGCGCAGCGTGCGCACCTTGCGCTCCGGCGAGACATCGAGGCCGAGGCGCCTCAGTTGCGCCGATGCTTGCGCATTCATCGCTGCGCGGTCGATGCGGCCGCCGCGCATCAGCAGCCGCCCGACATAGACGTTCTCGGCCACCGACAGGTCCGGCAGCAGCTTCAATTCCTGGTGGATCATGCCGACGCCGGCATCGATCGCCGCGGCGGGAGAGACGGGGGAATAGGGTTTCCCCCGCCATGTGATGGTGCCGGCATCGGGTTTGGTCGACCCGGCGATGATGTTCGAAACGGTGGACTTGCCGGCGCCATTTTCACCAAGCAGCGCCACGACCTCACCCGGCCGCACCTCGAAGCTCGCATCGGCCAGGACCTGGACCGGTCCATAGCTCTTGCAGAGGCCGCTGACGAAGAGCCCCAGATGCGGGGTCTGCGTATGGCTGGGATCCGAGGACATCGTTCCGCTACCGATTGTCAGGGATGCTTGGCGATGAACTGATCGACATTGTCCTTGGTGGTCAGCGTCGCGTCCTGCAGCTGTTCTGCGGGAACGGTTTCGCCGGCCACCAGCTTGATCGCCGCATCGACGGCAAGCCGGCCCATGCCTTGTGTCTGCTGCGTCGCGGTCACGTCGAAGACGCCGCCTTTCAATGCCTTGAGCGCCGCCACGTCGCCGTCGAAGCCGGCAACCCAGACCTTATGACCGGGATTCGCTACCTTGACCGCCTGCGCGGCACCGAGCGCCAGCGCATCGGCCTGGCCGATGACGATCGACACGTCTGGATGCGACTGTAAGAGATCCTGGGTCAGCTTGAAGCCTTCGTCCTGATGCCAGCCTTCGCTCCACAGCTCGCCGACCACCTTGATGTCGGGATAGGCGCTCAGTGCTTCGCCGCAACCCTTCGAGCGGTCGACCTCCGGCGTCGTGCCTTTC
The DNA here is from genome assembly GCF_040545535.1 of Mesorhizobium robiniae. Classification (NCBI taxonomy): domain Bacteria; kingdom Pseudomonadati; phylum Pseudomonadota; class Alphaproteobacteria; order Hyphomicrobiales; family Phyllobacteriaceae; genus Mesorhizobium; species Mesorhizobium robiniae. The sequence goes on along the minus strand of NZ_JBEPMC010000002.1, from coordinate 45,274 downwards.
TGGCCATGGATGATGATCAGCTCGCCTTTGCCGCCGGCCTGCTTGGCGATGTAGTCGCAAACCGCCTTGGCTGATGCCACGCTGTTGGTGGCGATGAAGGTGTCGCCCGGCGCGCCCTCGGCATTGCGGTCGACGTTGATGACCGGGATGCCGGCAGCTTTGGCCGTCTTGGTCGGCACGGTGGCGGCGGTGGCGCCGGCCGGGATATAGATCAGCGCATCGATGTTCTGCGTGATCAGGTCCTGCACCTGGCTGACCTGGGTCGCTGAATCGCCCTTGGCGTCGACGGTGATGATTTCGATGCCCTTTTCCTTACCGTAGGCTTCGACTGACTGCTTGATCTGGTTGAAGAAGTCGGCCTGCAGATTGGCGACGGCAAGGCCAAGCTTCTTGGCCTCCTTGGCCGATGCCATGTCGGACAGTCCGAGCAGCGGAATGACGGCTGCGGCAGCAAGCAGCAATGAACGTTTGGTCAGCATGTGTTTCCTCCGTTGATGTTCAAATCTGTTCCGCCGCGCATCACCGCGCCCTTGGCCGAACAACTCCCAGTTCGGATCACCGATCCGTTTTCGCCCGGACACCCGGGTGAATCTCATTGCGCCCCGCTCTTCATTGCGCTCTACGCCGCCATGTATCCGTGGCCACCGCCAGCGCGATCACCACGCCGATCACCACCTGCTGGATGAAAGGCGACACGCCGAGCAGGTTCAGCCCGTTGCGCAGCACGCCGATGATGAGCACGCCGATCGCGGTGCCGCCGATCGAGCCAACGCCGCCCGACAGGCTGGCGCCGCCGATCACCACCGCCGCGATCGTGTCAAGCTCGTAGCCGAAGCCGGAGCTCGGCTGGACGGAATCGAGCCGCGCTGCAAGGACAATGCCGGCGAGCCCGGCCAGCACGCCGCAGATCGCGTAAACCCAGTTGGTCAGCGACTTGACCGGTATGCCGGACAGCCGGGCGACCTCGGCGCTGCCGCCGATCGCGTAGAGGCTGCGGCCGGTCGCGCGATAGTTCAGGAAGATCGCGAAGATGATGGCCAGCACGATCATCAGCCCGACGGTGACCGACAGGAAGCCGAAATGGCGGATGATCGACAGGCTGGTGAACCAGTCGGGAAAGCCGATAATCTGCGAGCCGTCGGTGATCATGTTGGCGAGACCGCGCGCCACGGACATCATGGCCAGCGTGGCGATGAAGGGCGGCAGCTTGGTTACGGTCACGAGCAGGCCTGAAACCAGCCCGCAAAGTCCAGCAACGACAAGTGCCGTGACGATGCCGGCGGGCATGCCGAGGTTAAGGTGGTCGGGATGGGCGACGAAGCCCATCACCATGGCGGCGAGCGCTAACACGGAGCCGACGGACAGATCGATGCCGCCGATCAGGATGACCAGCGTCATGCCGATCGCCATGATGCCGAGCACGGTGACCTGGTCGAGGACATTGAGAATGTTGCGCACGGTCAGGAATGTGTCGGTGGTCAGCGACAGCGCAAGGCACAGAAGAACCAGTCCGATCAACGGCCCCATGGTTCCGGCGAACAGGGTCGAGAGCTTCGCGCCCGCCGCGGTTGGCGTGCCCGGGCCGGCCTTCAAGTCGCTTGCACCGTTGCTCACAGCCATTTTTGTCTCCTCCATCAGCAATCCGGCGTTGCGTCGCCGGCTTACTCTTGTTCACCAGGCACCTCCCCGTGAACAATTTATCTTTGATATGCAATTTTGTTCAGCTAAACTGTTCGTCGGAAAATTGTCAAGGCCCGCCGCATCATTCCACGCCAGTTTGCGCCACCAGCCGGTTTGTCTTACGGAAGGGCACGAAATGCCGCGTTTCGGGTCTGGTCTCATCCTGCGAATTCATTTCGGTTGATTGAGGCAGGGCAGGTCGGCCAAGACAAAGTAAATGTTGACCATTTTGGATTTCATCTCGCGTTGTGGACGATATCCGGTCGATGTCTTAGATCTTGAATGCTGGGTACGCAGAACGATTTGCATCGCTCGGTCGGATGCGCCGTCTGAATGACATCGAAGGATCCGCGGGAGGGCAAAAAGATGGCGATGACGGAAAATGACAAGGCCTCGCGCTTCCCGGATGCCGAGCTGAAGGCCCGTGCCGCGTGGCACTATTATGTCGAGGGCCTGACGCAGGAGAGGATTTCGGAGATCCTCGGCATCGGTCGCATCAAGGTGCATCGCATCCTCTCCGCTGCGCGTGAGGAGGGCATTGTCCAGTTCCGCATCCGCGACAGCGTCGTCGAATGCATGGTGCTGGAAGAGGCCCTGAAGCAGCGTTTCGGCCTCAGCCAGGCCGTTGTGGTGCCGTCGGCCGCCGATCGAAGCAACGCACCGCTGATGATCGGCCATGCCGCGGGCGCCTATCTGGCCGACAATGTGAATGCCGGCGATGTCATTGCACTGGGTTGGGGGCGGACGCTGAAATTTGCCATCAACGAACTGCCGCGGCGGCCGATCGCCAGGACGACGGTGGTCTCCATGCTGGGCGGCCTGACGCATGCCCAACCGCTCAACCCGACCGAGAGCGCCTGGGAATTCGCCGAAAAGATCGGCGCCGAGTGCTTCCTGCTGCCGGTGCCGGTCTATGCCGACCGGCCGGAGCAGCGCGACGCCTTCATGAGCCAGCGCAGCGTTCAGGACGTCGTCTTTCGCGCGCGCCGGGCAAACATCGCCGTGCTCAGCGTCGGATCGTTTTCAAACGACAGCCCGATCGCCAATTACGGCTTCATCAAGCCCAGCGAACTCGAGGAGCTGCAGGCGGCCGGCGCAGTTGGCGATATATTATGTCATTTCATCGACGCCGAGGGGCGGCTAGTCGACCATGAGGTCAATCGCCGGGTCTGCGCCTATCCGCTGCAGGATCTGGCGGACATCCCGGCCATCATCCTGGTCTCGGGAGGACAGGAAAAGATTGCCATCATGCGGGCGGCGCTCGCCAACACCAAGGTATCGGTTCTGATCACCGACGAGGATGCGGCCAAGGGCCTGCTCAACCGCTAAGCCTTTCCAAGCGCCTCGAGGCGGGCATGGATGTCGCGCGTCGCCTGATAGAGGTCGCGGTAGATTTCTTTGCGCGCGCGGTAATCGGAGACCAGCCCTTCGACCGGGGCGACATGCCTGGTCGGCGGCGCCGTCATCGCCTCGGCCGCAGCCTCAGGCGAGGCAAACCATCCGAGAGCCGAGGCCGCTAGCATGGCAGCACCCAAGGCTGCCGCCTCGTTGACGGGCGAAACGAAGAGCGGCCGCTCAAGCACGCTTGCCATGATCTCCATCAGCAGCGCGCAATTGGTGCCGCCGCCGGCGGCAATCATCGCCGCCGGCTTACCGCCGGCTTGAGCTTCCATCGCCTCGCTGGCGATCGCCTGCTCGAAAGCGATGCCTTCCAGAACTGCGCGGAAGAGATGCTCCGGTTGGTGATCGAGCGACAGGCCGACGATCGCGCCGCGCGCAGCACCATCCCAATAGGGGCTCATGACACCGGCCCAATAGGGCATGACGAGCAGGCCCTCGCTGCCGGCGGCAACGTCGACCGCCGCTCTCTCCAGGGCTGCGGCCGACGGCGAGCCGGTCGTGCGCACGATCCAGTCGACCAGCTGCATGCCCGACCGCAGCACCGTCTCCAGCATGAATCCCGAGCCAGTCGGTGAGACCAGCGTTCGAAACGCATCCGACGTCCTGATCCCATGGGAATAACAGCCGCTGACGACGCCTGAGCCGAGCGAAAGATAGCTTTTGCCTTCGCCGTGGACACCCATGCCGAGGCCCATTGCCTGGCCATCGCCGGCGCCGGCGACAACAGGCGTGCCAGCCTTCAGGCCGGTCAGTCGGGCCACGCTTTCATTGAGCCCGCCGCAGATCGTGCCGGGCGCGACCAGTTCCGGCAACTGGTCCGGCCGCAGCCCGGCGGCCGCAACGAGCTCAGCGTGCCAGGTGCTGGTTTTGATGTCGAGCAGCCCGAGCGGATCCGCACTTGCCGTGCTGGTGACCAGACGCCCGGTCAGCCGGTGGACGAAGAAGCCATGCACATCGACGAGTGAAGCTGCCTCGCCGAGCGCTTGCGGCTGGTGTTCGACAAGCCAGCGAACAGCATAGAGCGCCGGCGTCGGGTCCGGCGGCTTGCCGCTCCAGTCGCGGATCGTCTCGCGACCGAGTTCCGCCGACAGCCTGATGACTTGCGGGCGGGCGCGCTCGTCCAGCCACAGGATCGCCGGAATAAGCGGCTTGCCGGCATGATCGATCAGCGTGAAGGTCTCTCGCTGGTGCGCGATGGAGATCGCCGCCACCTGTGAAGCGCCAACCGCCTCAGTGACCTGCCTTAGTGCACCGACCAGTGCGGTCCACCAATGTTCGGCATCCTGCTCGAAATGGCCAGGCTTGGGATTTGAAAGCGGATAGGCTTCGCGCGCCTGGAACAGCTCCTTGCCGTCGCGGGTGAAAGCGATCGCCTTCACGGCCGTGGTCGAGGCGTCGATCCCGATTACGACATCGTCCATCAGGCAATGATCCGGTGGAGTCAGGCTGCGTTTGTAACGAACCGCCCGTCCGACTGGTCGAGACGACGGCGGATCTGGGTTATCACCATCGAATCGTCGGGTACACAGTTTTCATAAGTGAGGAAATCGCCCGTCTTGACCGGCTTGACCACCTTGGCTCGCTCGGCGAGGCCGAGCGGCAGGGCGCCGCGGGCGCGCGCGTCCTCCCAGGTCATGGCGAAGCCGCGATAGTCGTTCTCGCCGATCATACCCAGCGACTGGCCGAGGCCAAGGTCGCTCTTGGCCACAGCCACCGCCTCGGCGACCGGATGGTCGAGCGGCTCCATGTCGGCGCGCTTGTAGACAACGGCGCGTGCCGCCGACAACGGCACTTCCAGGCTGGTCAAATGATAGGGACGGAAGATCGTGAAATAGGGGCCCTTGCCGACCTTGAGGTCGACCATGCGCTCCAGCACGCGCGGATGCCTTGTCTCGATGATGCAGAACACGCCGGGCGCCACGCCCTTGCCGATCGAATAATCGACGACGCCCTTGCGGTGCAGCACGCCGCCATCCTCGCGCGGGCAGAGCACGCTGGCCAGTTCCTCCAGCGTCGCGGTCGGGCCGTGCATGCCCGGCACGTCGGGTACCAGGCCGGTGGCATTAGCGATCGCCACCATCTCGATCGCCGTCTTCGAACCGTCGACGAACTCGACCAGCATGCGCGCATTCATGTTGCGCTCGGCGGCCTCCTTCTCGTAGTCGGCCGGCATGGCGTCGATCTTCAGCGGATTGTTCTTGCCCTTGCCGGCGGCGATGATGTTGAAGCCGAGGCTCCTGGCAAAGCCGATGATCTCCAGCGTGCAGGCCGGCTCGTCGCCGGCCGCACCCGTATAGACGACCCCGGCCTTGCGCGCTTCCTCTTTCAGGAAACGGCCGATGGTGATGTCGGCCTCGACGTTGAGCATGACGATGTGCTTGCCGTTCTTCATCACTTCGAGCGCGAACAGCGTGCCGATGTTGGGATTGCCTGTCGCGTCGATAATGACGTCGATGCGGCCGGCGGCGGCGAGTGCGTGCAGGTCTTCGGTCACCGCGATCTTGCCGGCCTCGATGGCGCGGTCGATGGCCGCTGCATTGCCGGCCTGCACGATGTCGGAGCGGTCGTGGCCGGCGAGCAGCGCCGCGTCGATCGCCGCCTGCGGCCTGACCTCGGAAATGGCGCCGATGCGCATGCCCGGCATCAGCGCCACCTGGACGACGATGTCGGTGCCCATCTGCCCTGCGCCGGCAAGCCCGATGGTGATCGGTCCCTGCTTTTCAGCGCGCTGCAAAAGTTCCGCTGCGAATTGCGGATGGGACATATCGCTTCCTCCAATTCCTGACGCGCCGCAGCGCCGAACTCATCTTTTGAACATTCCTATTTCCATTTGAAAAATATTTCAATCGGCAATTCGGCAAATCTTCGACGAGCGGTGCCTATATTGGCACCGCGAACTGCACCAGGGATTCGCGGAGGGGCAGCGTCGGATCACCGCAATGCGACGCAGACGCATAGCCTCAGCAACTGCTTTCTGCAGTCACTGCGGCTATTGGATTTCAGCGGACGTTGGGGGAGAACAGCTCAGAAATAGCCGTCCGACGCGGCCGTGGCTTCCTTCGGGATTTCGACGCCGTCGACAAGGATCTTGTCGACCAGTTCATGGTGGAAGCACACCAGCCCCTTGATGCGCTCGGCTTCGTGCACCGGTTCGGGATAGTACCAGACGAGGTTCTCGTGGCGCTTCTTGGGAGTCGTCACGTGATAATAATTGGAGATGCCCTTGTAGGGGCAGCGCGAAATGTAGCGGCTGGGCGCGAACATATCGAGCCGCGTGTCCGAGATCGGCAGATAGTGGCGCACCGGATGGCCGGTCTCGAACAGGAACACGCCGCGCCGGGAATCCGCGACCTGCTCGCCGTCGAGGATGACCTGCACCCGCCGTGACGAGGGCAGGCAGTCGACCCGGCGGAATGGGTCGCGGGCATGGACGAAAATCTCTTCGTCCTCCTCGAACCAGTGCCCCATTTTGCTCCAGTAGAAGGACATGTAGTCCGCTATCGGCGGGCAGCCCTTGACCGGGTTGAGGTAACGCCAGGCACCGTCCTCGACCAGCGTGATGCCGGTGTTCAGCGAATAATGGGTGGCCACGCCCTTGAACGGGTTCTCCGTTGTCGTCCGGCTGGGCAGCAGGAACTCCTCGCGCACGTCGCCGATCGGGAAGTAATAGACCGGCAGATGATCGGACTCGTAGAAGACCAGCGCCTTGGTCGTGTCGGCAACGATTATCGAGCCGACCTGTACGCGCAGCCGCTTGGGGCAGGGCATGGTGAAGGCGACGTAGCCAGGTTCGAACTCGTACTGCTCGATCGTGTCGAGCAAAGGAAAATGCGGCCCCCGGCCGCGCAAATGGGGCTTGCGAATGGTAGTCTCCCGTTTCTTTTCTTTCGCGATCTGGCGTTGGTGAGCGGTCATGGTCCGCCTATCGACACGCGGTCGAGCAGCAGCCCGGCGGCGATCGGCGGCAGGCCGCTGACATTCTTGCGCACAGGTACCAGCAAGTCCGGGAAATAGCTGAAGATCACCGGCGTCTCGTCGAGCAGCAGTTTCTGGATCTCGGAGGCAGCATTGCGCTGCGCGCCGATGTCGAGCGCCTTCAGATAACTGGTGACCAGGCCGTCATAGGCGGAGCTCTTGAAGTGCGCCGCATTCCACGGCCCGTCGCTGACCAACGGGCTTTTCAGGAATACGTTCGGCACGCTGCGATGCGCGTAGTCGGTGATGCCAAGCGGGCTGTCCAGCCAGTCCGACTGGCCGAACACCGCCTTCCCGTAATATTTGTCCTGATCCTCGATGTTGAGCGCGATGCGGGCGCCGATCTCCTTGGCGAAGTTCTGGAACAATTGCGCATAGCCGGGGATGTCCGAATAGCGCAGCGTCGTCAGCGTCATATCGAAGCCGCTGGCCAGTCCCGCCGCTTCGAGCAATTGCTTGGCCTTGGCGATATCCTGCGTGCGCTGCGGCACCGACTTGTCGGTCGCCGGAAAGGCCGGCGCGAACGGGCTGTCATTGCCGGTCGCGGCCATGCCGCGGCACAGCCCGTCGACCAGTTTGCTGCGATCGATGCTCAGGGCCAGGGCCTGGCGCACCCGCTTGTCGGTGAAGGGCGCCATGTCGCAGCGCATGTGCAGCTGTCGGTGGGCGGTCGAGGCCACGCGCAGCACCGTGATGTCGGGATTGTTCAGCATGACCTGGCTGACATCGAGCGGAATGGCATCGAGAAGGTCGACCTCGCCCGCCTGCAGCGCCAGGATGCGCGGCTGCACGTCGCCGTAGAACTTGAACTCGAGACGATCGGGAAGCGCTTTTTCACCCCAATAGTCTGGATTGCGGATGAAGGTCGCGCCAACCTTCGGCGTGTAGGTTTCGAGCCGGAAAGGACCGGTCCCCTCGAAGGTTTTTTCGTAGTCGCCCTTGTAGCTCGCCGGCAGGATGACGGCGTTGTAGTTGTCGATCGACACCGAGTAGGGAAAGCTGCCGTTCGGCGCGTCGAGATGGAAGGCGACGGTGTGGTCGTCGACCTTCTGGGTGCCGCCTTTCGATAGCAGCCCCTTGAACACCGACAGCGCGTTGGACGAGCCGCTCGGGTCGGCGAGGCGGTCGAACGTCGCAACGACATCGTCGGCTTTGAAATCCTCGCCATTGTGGAACTTGACGCCCTTGCGCAGTTTGAAGGTCCAGACACTGCCGTCCTCGTTCGGCGCCCAGCTTTCCGCCAACACCGGCCGCAGCGTCAGGTCTGGTTCGGTGACGCAGAGAAATTCGGCGGTCTGGAAAACCAGCTGATAGCTGCCGCTGTCGTAATAGGTGACCGGATCGATTGCCCCGCCCGGCGTAGCAATGCCGGCGCGGACGGTTCCGCCCGGCGTGCCGGCAGCGCGTGCCTTTTGGGTGCCGAGACCGGCGGCGGCAACGATGCCGCCCAGGAACGGCAGTGACAAGCCGAGCATGCTGCCATGGCGAAGGAAATCACGGCGGTCGATTCTGCCGGCCAGGAGTTCGTCGACAGCGGAATTTTCGATTGAGCTCAGGTTTCTGCGGGCGATATCGATCGTCTTGAAATGCTTCGGCATGGCTGCATTCCCTCGCGTCTCGTGGGGCTTTGCCATCTAGTTCATTGTTGACCGCGACCGAAAAGCGATATTTTTTGATAGGGGTCATCGAAATTTTCGATGCAGGAGCCGGCCATGGATACTGAAAACCTGCGCAGTTTTCTCGAGGTTGCCACCCATGGCAGTTTCACCGTCGCAGCCAACCGGCTCAACCTCGCACAATCGACCGTCAGCGCGCGGATCCGGGGTCTCGAGGAGCAATTGGGGCGCCGGCTTTTCGTTCGCGATCGCGACGGCGTCACGCTGACACCGGCCGGCCGGCAGTTCCTGCCGCATGCCTCCTCGATTACGCGCACCTGGGAACAGTCAAGGCAAGATATCGCGGTTCCCGATGGCTACGAGACGCTGCTGCGGCTTACCGCTCCCGCCTATCTGTGGGATCTGATCACCTCGCCATGGGTCGAATGGATGCGCGCCAGGCGACCGAACGTTGCGTTGCGGCTCGAAGGCAGCTTTCCTGACCTGGCGATCGATCAACTGGCGGAGGGCCTGCTCGACATCTGCATCCTTTATCTGCCGCGACCGCATCCCGGCATCGCCTATGAAACGCTGGCGGTCGATCAGGTCGTCCTTGTCCAGCATGCGGCACAGACCAGGCCTTGGACCGAGAACTACATTCTCATGGACTGGGGGCTGGAATTTCGCATCGAGCATGATCGCGCCTTCGGCTCGATGGTGAAGCCGGCAATATCGGCTGGGCTGGTGTTCATCGGGCTGCAGCATGTTCTGTCGCAGCAGGCTGCCGCCTATCTGCCGCTGAGCGCGGTCAGCGGCCACATCGAACGTGGCGAACTCCGGCGCATCGAGGGTGCGCCGGTGTTCCAAAGACCGATCTATCTCGCCTATCCGAGCAATCCAGCCTCGTCCGATGTTCTTGAGGTCGCGCTGTCCGGACTGCGGACGCTGGCAAAGAACTGGTCGGGCGATCAGGGTTTTTCGGAAAATGACCGCGCTTTCAGCATGGCCGATTGAGCAGCGTCCTGGCGGCGATCAGGCGGGTTCCGTTTCGGCGGTCTTCGGCATTTGCAGCATTGCCAGCTCAACGTAGGGAATATGGCAGCGGATCGTGTGGCCGGGCTTAGCCTCAGCCAGCGGCGGCTCCTGCTCCTCGCAGATCGCTCCGATCTTGCGCGGGCAGCGCGTGTGGAATACGCAGCCCGACGGCGGATTGGTGGCGCTGGGGATTTCGCCGTCGAGACGAATGCGCGACGTCTCGCCCTGGTCCAGCTTGGGAACCGCCGACAGCAGCGCTTCCGTGTAGGGATGATGCGGGCCGGCAAAGACATCTTCGGAGGGACCCAGCTCCATGATCCTTCCAAGATAGAGCACAGCGATCTGGTCAGAGAGATAGCGAACGACCCCCAGATCGTGTGAGATGAAGACATAGCTGACATGCTCCTTCGACTGCAGGTCGGCGAGCAGGTTGAGGATGGCCGCCTGCACCGATACGTCGAGCGCCGAAGTAGGTTCGTCGCAGACGACGATGCGCGGGTCACCGGCGAAAGCGCGGGCGATGGCGACGCGCTGTTTCAGTCCGCCCGAAAGCTGGCGAGGCTTGACGGCAAGATGCCGGTCGGTAAGTCGAACCGAACGGACGAGTTCGTCCAGGCGTGCCTCCAACGCCTTGCCGCTGAGGCCGGCCAGTCTCTTCAGCGCCCGGCTGATGAGATGACGGATCGAATGCGAGCGGTTCAGCGCCGAATCCGGATTCTGGAAGACGATCTGCAAGGCTTTGATCTGGTCCGCGCTGCGGCTGTCCAGTCGAGGCGCCAGCTTCTTGCCCTCAAGCTCGATTATGCCGCCTTGGTCCGGCTGCACCAGGCCGAGCAGCAGCCTGGCGAAGGTCGTCTTGCCGCTGCCGGATTCGCCGACCAGGCCAAGCGTTTCGCCGGGCCTGAGGCTGACCGAGACGTCCTTCACCGCCCGCAGCGCATGACCGTGGCTGGCATAGGTCTTGCTCAATCCCTCGACATTGAGGACTGGCTCGGATTTGGCTTTCGGCCTGTCAGTGGCGACATCGCTTGGGGTGGCGCGCGGCAGCGATTGCGCCTGTTCGTGATAGTGGCAGCGCGACAGCCGGCCGCCCAGATCGTAGAGCGGCGGCAATTCGTTGCGGCAGCGGTCGGTGGCGAGCGCGCAGCGATCGGCGAAGGCACAGCCTTTGATTGCCGCGCCGATGCCGGGCAGGAATCCCGGAATGGTGTCGAGGCGACCATGATCCTTGCGCTGGCCGCCGCGCGGCAGGCAGCGCAGCAGGGCGACCGTATACGGGTGGCGCGGATCGTTGAACACGACGTCGGTCGGCCCTTCTTCCACCAGCATGCCGGCGTAGAGGACGCCGACCCGGTCGCACATGTTTGAGACGACTGCGAGATTGTGACTGATGAACAGGATCGAAGCCGACAGCTCCTGCCGCAGCTGTGCGATCAGGTCGAGCACTTCGGCTTCCACCGTCGCGTCGAGACCGGTCGTCGGCTCGTCGAGGATCAGCATGGTCGGGTCCTTGGCAAGCGCCATGGCGATGGCCACCCGCTGCTGCATACCGCCGGAAAGCTGGTGGGGATAACGCTGCATGACGCTGGCCGGATCGGAAATGCGCACCCGGTTCAGCATGGCGATCGCCCGGTCGGTGCCGGCCTGTCCCGAAATGCCGCCGAGCTCGAATATCTCCGTCAACTGGCGGCCGACGCGGATCGATGGGTTCAGCGCCTTGCCGGGATCCTGATAGACCATCGACACGCTTTCCGCGCGGGCGCGGCGCAAGGCCTCGGCGTCGAGCTTCATGATGTCTTGGCCGTCGAGCGAGATCGCCCCACCTGATATCGAGCCGTTTCTCGGCAGATAGCGCACCACGGAGAGCGCCACGGTGGATTTGCCGCAGCCGGATTCGCCGACCAGCCCGTAGGCTTCGCCCTGCCTGATGGTGAGGCTGAGGTTGCGCAGCACCGCCCGGTTGCGACCACCGACGCGGTAAGCGACGGAGAGGTCGTGCAGTTCAAGCGCGTTGGCGGGCTCAGTCATTGAGAGCCCCCTGCACGCCGTCGGTAACAAGATTGACGCCGATCACCAGCGAAGCGATGGCGAGTGCGTCGAACAGCACCGTCCACCAGAAGCCGCCGCCGATCATGCCGTAATTGCTTGAGATCGAGAGCCCCCAGTCGGGCGACGGCGGCTGGATGCCAAAGCCCATAAAGCTCAGCGTCGCAACCGCGAAGATCGCATAACCGAGGCGGACCGTCGTTTCGACCAGGATCGGCGGGATGACGTTCGGCAGGATCTCGACGAACATCGTATGCAGCGCGCTTTCGTGCCGGAGCTGGGCGGCGGCGACATAGTCGAGCTCGCGTTCGGCAAGCACCGCCGAGCGCACCGTGCGTGCGATGATCGGCGCAAAGCTGAGGCCGATGACGACGATGACCGTGGCCTTGGAGGTGCCGAGCGCGACGATGGCCAGCAGCGCGACGATGACCACCGGGATCGCCATGAACGCTTCGAGGATGCGGCTGATGACGTCGTCGACGATGCCGCGAAAATAACCGGTGAACAGGCCAAGCGCCGTACCTGCCACGGTCGCCAGCAATGTAGCCAGCGGCGCCACGGTCAGGATGTCGCGTGAGCCGACGATGACGCGCGAGAAGACGTCGCGGCCGATCTGGTCGGTGCCGAACCAGTGCTCGGCCGAAGGCGGCGCCAGCGCGTTGATGATGTCGTCCGCAAGCGGATCGTAGGGTACGAAATGTTCACCGAACAGCGCGCAGATGACCCAGAACAGCACGATGGCGAGGCCGGTGAGAAAGATGCCGGAGCGCAGCAGCGAATAGAACACCTCCGCCATGGGCCCGCGCCGGCCCGTATTGTCAGGCGGCAAGGTGCTGGCGGGACTGTCGGTGGCGCTCATTGGTCTGTCCCTAGCCGGATGCGCGGATTGAGCACGGAATAGAGGAAGTCGGCGGCCAATGTCGCAACCGCATAGACGATGCCGATGGTCAAGATGCCGGCCTCCAGGACCGGGAAATCCTTGCCGCGCGCAGCAGTGAAGATCAGTGATCCGATCCCTTGATAGCGAAACAGTGTTTCGATCACGACGAGGCCGCCGATAAGATAGCCGGTCTGCGTTGCGATGACCGTGATGGTCGGCAGCAGCGCGTTGCGCAGCACGTGCCTCCAGATCACCGTCCGCCACGGCAGCCCCTTGAGGACCGCCGTCCGCGTGTAGTCGGAATCGAGCGCCTCGATCATGCCTGAGCGTGCCATTCTGGCGATATAGCCGAACAGCACCAGGAACAGCGGCAGGGCAGGCAGGATCAGGTAATAAAGCTGGGTGAAGAAGCCGGCGTCGCGCGGCCATGCGGCAGAGATTGGCAGCCAGCGAAGCCAGACCCCGAAAATCAGAATGAGGATGATGCCGGTTACGAATTCGGGCAGCACCGTTACCGACAGTCCGCCGAGGCTGATGATGCGGTCGAGCGGGCGGTTGAGATTGAGCGCAGCAATGACACCGCCTAGAATCCCGATCGGCACGACCAGTATGAAAGCGACCGCTGCCAGCTTCATCGAATTGCCGAGCGCATCGATGACGAACGGTGCCACCGGCGAGCGGAAAATATAGGACGTGCCCATGTCGCCCTGCACGAAATTCGATATCCAGCTCCAATATTGGGTGAGCAGCGGCCGATCGACGCCGAGCGTGTGATTGAGCGCATCGACGGCGCGCTGGTCGGCAAACGGACCCAATATGGCGCGCCCGACATTTCCGGGCAGCACCTGGCCGCCCAGAAACACCATGATGCTAAGCAGGAACAGCGTGACAAGCGACAGGAAGACACGCCGGACAAGGAAGGAGAGAATGGCTAATACTCCTTGCGGAGCCAGCTTCAGGCAGGAACTGGCCGTTAGAGGATCTGGCTTTCCCTCCCGTTCAGGCTTTCGACGCCTTGTCGAGGAACAGCTGCGACATGGCGGTCGGCTGCACGCCGGTCACGCCCTTCACCGTCGCCGTCAGGTAGTCGTAGAAATAGCCGAAGATGACGGGTGTTTCCTCAAGCAGCAGCTTCTGGATCTTGCCAGCGTCCGCCTTTTGCGCTTCGAGATCAAGGGCGGCGATGTAGCTGGTCGCCAGCGTATCGTAGTCCTTGTTCTTGAAGTGCGCCGCATTCCAGGTGCCTTCGCTCTTCAACGGTGCGGCGAGATAGACGTTGGGCACGCCGCGGTGGCCGTAGTCGGTGATGCCCATCATCGAATCCAGCCAGTTCGATTTGCCGAACACCGCCTCGCCGTAATAGGCGCTCTGGTCGAGGATGTTGAGCTCGAGCTCGATGCCGATCTCCTTGACCGCGTTCTGGATGAGCTGGGCGTATTCGGGGATTTCCAGATAGCGCTCGGTGGTCAGCGTCACCTTGAAGCCCTTGCCGGCGCCGGCCGCTTCCATGAGCTGCTTGGCCTGCGCAATATCCTGCTGGCGTTGCGGCACGGTCGGGTCGGTCGAGGGATAGGCGGCGGCGAACGGACTGTCATTGCCGGCTACGGCGCGGCCTTTCATCAGGCCGGCAACCAGCTTGTTGCGGTCGAGGCTGAGCGCGATGGCGCGTCGCACGCGCGGATCCTTGAACGGATCCGCATCGCACTGCAGATGCAACTGTTGATGCGCGACCGATTTCAGGCTGATGATTTCGATGCTCGGATCGCTTAGCAGGCCGACGCCGGCCAGCACCGGGAGCTGGTTGATGATGTCGACCTGACCTCCTTGCAGCGCCAGGATCTGCGGCTGCATGTCGGCGAAGAAGGTGAACTCGGTGCGCTCCGGCAACGCCTTCGGGCCCCAGTAATCCTCGTTGCGGACGAACGACGCCCCGACCTTCGGCGTGTATTTATCGACCCTGAACGGCCCTGTGCCGTCGAAGCTCTTCTCGTAATCGCCGACATAGCTCGCCGGGATGATGACGGCGTTGTAATTGTCGGACGACACCATGTAGGGAAAGTTGCCGTTCGCCGCGTCGAGGTGGAATTCCACCGTGTAGTCGTCGACCTTCTTGGTCGCGCCCTTTTTCAAGATGCCGTTGAACACCGACAGCGCGTTGGAGGAGTTGGCCGGATCGGCGAGCCGATCGATGCTGGCCACTACGTCTTCCGCCTTCATCTCGCCGCCGCTGTGGAACTTCACGCCCTTGCGCAGCTTGAACGTCCACACAGTGCCGTCGTCGTTCGGTTTCCAGCTTTCCGCCAGAGCCGGCTGCAGCACGAGGTCCGCACCATCGATGCAGAGGAATTCGGCGACTTGCTGCAGCACCACCAAGCCGCCGGCATCGGCGATGCTTACCGGATCGATCGCCGCGGCGGGCACGCTGCTTGCCACGCGGATGGTGGCACCGGGCGCTCCCTGGGCACGAGCGAGCGACGGCATGGCACCAAAGCCGGCGGCAGCACCGATGCGGCCCAGAAGCGGCAACGACAGGCCGAGCAGGCTGCCGTGGCGAATGAAGTCGCGGCGGCTGACCCTGCCGTCGACAAGCCCGTCTATCAGATGATTTTCGAGCGGCGAGCGACTGCGCCTGAAGAAGTCGAGAATGCGATAGTCCTTGCTCATGGGTTTGACCCTTTCCCCTTTGTTCTTATGATTGACGAAAATCCGTGGAGTTCTCCGTATCCCGGCCGTCAACGAGCGTTGTTGACCGGGGCCTTAGTATGCGGTCTTTTTCGGTCCACCCGCTGAATGCGGCAGAGGCTTGGATTTTCGAGGCATTGCTTCCACCCATTCTGTCCGCAATACCCGATCGTTGTCACGGCTCGAGGCTTCTCTTGTTGTATCCTTTTCCTGTTGGTTGGTGTCATCACTCCTAGTTCAACGGCAGACGGCGATAAGTCCCCGGCTTGGCCGGGTCGTGATACTTGTTGCACGGCCCGTTCTCGGCAAAGTCGCGGTGGCAAGCGGCGAGGTTTTCGCGCGACAGCGTGACGCCGAGGCCGTGACCTTCCGGCACCCGAACGACATTGTCCTTGGGCGAAAACGGGCCTTCCACGGTGATATCCATCGGCAGCATGCGAAACAGCGACTGGTTGGGCTCCCTGATCCAGCCGAGTGCGGCGCAAAGATGCAGGTAGGCGGCGCTGCCGATGCCGCTGTCGCCGCTATAGCACCAGTAGTCGATGCCGGCATGTTCGCAGGCACCGACGAAGCGCAGCAGGCGGCCGATGCCGCCATGCGTGGTCGGATTGCCAACGAACGCATCCGGCACCTTCGCCTCCATGGCCCGCGCAATGTCGATATTGTGCGTCGAGAACGGGATCGAGCAGTGGCGGCGCAATTCGCGCATCGCCTCGATGGTCGCCACCGGGTCTTCCCAGTTGCGCACGCCGAGTTCCTCCAACGGCCGCGCCAGCAGCCTGGCCGTCGCCAGCGAATACGCCTGGTTGGAATCGATGCGGATCATCGCATCGTCGCCGAGCTTTGTGCGGATCAGCTCTACCATTCTCAACGAGATCTTCGCATCCCCAGTCGAGAACTTGCCTTCAAAGTAGGTCGTTCCGTGGGTCTCGTGCAGCTCGACGCAATAGTCGGCGACCGCTTCCGGCGTTCTTTCGCCTTTCACATCAGGACCATCGCCGCGCAGCGAGAAATAGTCGGTGAACGGGATATCCTTGCGAACGGCGCCGCCGAGCAGCTGGTAGAGCGGCTGCTTCCATGCCTTGCCGCGCAAGTCCCAAAGCGCCATCTCGATGGCGCCGAAGGCCATGATGCGGGTGCGGTCGTTGATCGACTGGACCCCGGTCCAGTAGGGCAGGCAGACATTCTCAGCGCCCGCGATGTCGAAAGCGTCGCGGCCGACCAGTCGTGCCGCAAGATTGTCACTGATGATTGCCGCCGCGGCCGGCGACGGCGCTTCGCCCAGACCGATCAGTCCGTCCTCGGTCTCGACCTCGACAATGGTCGGCGAGAACCCGTCGAGCTCGCCGAACACCCAAGCGTAGGGCGCTTCGAGCCGGAGGTTGATTGGCGTTGCGGTGATCCGGCGGATCTTCATCTCAACTGCCGACCTCGAAGAAGGGTCTGCCAAGCAGCTCTGGAACGACGTCAATACCGAGACCCGGTCCGTCCGGAATGCCCATGCGGCTACCCGAAACCGGCGGCATGTTCGATGCGGTGCGCACCGTCACCCATTCGTGGAAGGCGATGGCGTGCAGCCGGCGCTCCTCCGGCGTTGACAGCGACAGATGTGCCATGGCTGATGTGTCGATCTCAGCGCCGCCGGTATCCTCGACGGTGATCATGAAGCCGAGATCGACGGCAAGATCGCGGATCTGGCGCGTCTTGGTGACGCCGCCCAGCCGCGAGATTTTCAGCGTCAGCCCGTCGGCAGCGCCCTTGCGATGGATGTCGAGCATGTCGTCCAGCGAGGCGACGGATTCGTCGAGCACCATCGGCTTGTCGAGGGAGCGGCGAACGGACATGCATTCGTCGATCGTGGTGCAGGGCTGCTCGAACGTGTAGTCGATGGCGCGCGTCGCGTCAGTGAACTGGCGCGCCTGATAGGGCGTCCAGCCGGCATTGGCGTCGCAGAAGATCACCGTCCCCTTCGGCACCGAAGCGGCGACCGCGGTGACGCGTTCGACGTCGTCATGGACGTTGCCGCCGACCTTGACCTGCAGCCGGTGAAATCCGTCCTTGACGATGCGCTTGGCGAGTGCGGCCATCGCGTCGACCGTGCCGTGGGTGACGACCTTGTAGAGTTCGGCCGTCTCGCTTTCGCGCCCGCCGAGCAGCGTCACCACAGGCACATCGGCGGCACGTGCTGCCAAATCCCAGCACGCCATGTCGAGCGCGGACTTGATGTAGGGATGGCCCTTGAACACCGTATCCATCAGCCTGCCGATACTTGCCAACGCACGGGGATCTTGCCCGAGCAGGTGCGCTGCGATTTCCATGACGCCGGCGCGCGTGCCGGCCGCGAAGGCGGGGGAGTAGAAATTGCCGAGCGGCGCCATCTCGCCCCAGCCGGTGAGGCCGCTGTCGGAAGTGATGGCGACGATTACCGCGTCGAATGCGTCGGCGATACGCCCTTTTGACATGCGGTAGGGCCCGTCCACGAAGGGCTGCACGACATGGTAGGCTTTGATGGTTTTGATCCGCAATTTCTTTGTCCGTTGTCAGATTCGCTTCTGGCGCGATGATTGGTGCTTCACGCCTCTCCCGGCCGCTTGCGTGGCAAGCCGGCGCGATCGGCCCCTGCGCCCTTGGATTCGAGGCTGCGCGCATAGGTGAGCAGCTCCTCGAAATCGAGGTCGATATGCTCGCGGGCATGGCGCTGGGCTGCGTGCATGTCGGCGCCCTTCAGCAGCCGCACATAAGTCTCGTGGACGTCCGCGGCAGGCACCGGTTCGTTGCGTGCGCGCTGGTGCAGGGCGAAATACATCTGCAGCCGGCTCGTCAGGCGCTGCCAGGTCTCCAGCAGCACCGAATTGTCGGCCCATTCGTAGATCAGCCCGTGCAGTTGCAGCGCCGTTTCGATCTGGCGGGTTGTGTCGAGATCGCGCGTCGCCTGCTTCACCGCCTCGTGGCGGCGGTCAAGCTCGTCGAAGAAGCGCTGGTCGCGAAGCGGCCAGGTCAGTTCGATGGCGAACTCGTCCAGCACCTTGTTGAGCGAATAGGCATCGTCGATGTCCTTGGCGGCCACGTCGATGACGAAGGTTCCGGCGTAGGGAATGCTGGTCAGAATGCCTTCCTGCACCAGCTCTCGCATCGCCTCACGCAACGGCGCGCGGCTCACCCGCATCTGCTCGGCAATCCTGAGCTCGTTGAGCTTCTGTCCGGGTTCCAGTTGGCCTGTCAGGATGGCGCGCCGAAGCAGCGCCACGATCTCGGCGCGTCTTGTCGTATCCGCGATCGGACTGAAATCTGCCTGTCCCATTCGGCCACTCCGGAGTGCATTTTCCGGAGACAAGCAGATTGTCGACAATCTAGCAAGGGTCGTTTCCGAATTCCGCCTCGGAGCAGGAGTGGGCGCCCTCGGTCTCAGGCAGCGCGGCCGTAAAAACCGATCCGCTCCTCTTCGCTGAACATCACGCCTGATTTCTCATAGTAGGAAAACACCGCGATCATGCGTTCGCGTTCGCCTTCGACAGTGGTGACGCGATGGGCGGTGTTCTTGCCACGAAAGACATTGAGCGTGCCTGACTTCATGCGCAGTATCTTTGCCTCGGGGTCCCGCCCTTCGAGCAGCCTGGCAACGCCGTCGTAGTTGGGATTGTCGTCCGAGCGGAGATCGGTGCGGTATTCGAGGTCGCCGCCGCGCTGCGATGCCTGCAACAAAAGCGTCGTGGTGAATTCCGAGCGATCGAAATGCCAGTTCAGCGCCTCGCCGGCGCGATAGGCCATCACATTGGTGCGCGCCAGCGGGTCTTGCATGACATGCAGCCGCGTCTTCCCCATCGCCGCGGCCAGGAAGCGCAGCAGCGGTTCGTATTCGTAGATGGCGAGCACGAGGCTATCAGGAATCTGGTCGGCGCAGACCGTATGGCTGATGGTCTCGACCTTACGCAGGGCGGGGTGGTCGGGAGCGAGTTCCGGGATATCGGGCTTGAAGTAGATATTATGCATCCGCCGGTGCACGTGCGACCGAGCCGCCATGACGGGTTGGATTTGCTGCACCGCCCGTTCGGCCACGCCGGGCCGCAAAAAACCTTCGAGATTGAACATGCCGTCGGCTTCCAGCGCCGCCGCCGAGGTCTCCACGAGGCGCTTCCACTCAGCGCTGCCCTCACGGTCGAGCGGGTACCGCTCCAGATCGAGAATGTCTTTCATCGTTTTGTGCTCCAAGGTTCGAGCGCCAGAAGACGGCAAAAAAATCTTTCTCTCAACAGCGAAAATTATTAGTCTTGCGCAGGAAAAACTTATGGAAGGCGCGCATGGAACGGCTCCCCCCGCTGAATGCGATCAAGGCCTTCGAGGTCGCCGCGCGGACCGGCAGCTTCACTTTGGCCGCTACCGAACTCGGCGTGTCCTCGGCGGCGGTCAGCCAGCAGATACGCAATCTCGAGACCTGGTTCGGCAAGCAGCTGTTCGTGCGCAGCGGCAACCGCATAGCGCTGACCGACGCCGGCCACGCAATCTATCCGCAAACGGCACGCGCCCTGGGCGACATTGCGGCGATCGGGCGGCGCATGCTGGATGGAAACCTGCGGACGCGTCTCGTCGTCAGCGTGCCGTTTTCGCTGGCAGAATTGTGGCTGGCACCAAGGCTGGCCGTGCTTCTAGACACGTTCCCGCAAATGGCGATTGACGTTAGGGTCGAAGACGATCCCGTCGACCTGGTGCGCCAGAACATCGATCTTCGCATCAGCTACGGCGATTATCACTATCCCGGTTTACGGATGACCCGTCTGATCCATGATGACGTCCTGCCAGTCTGCGCGCCGGACTTCTGGCAGAGATATGGCAACGGTGCATCCAGCCTGGCGGATGTGCATGAGAGCCTGTTCATCCACACCAACTGGGGTCCGACCTATGCCTCGCATCCGACATGGGCGGACTGGTTTTCGGCGTCAGGCGGCAGCCGCGCGCCTGATCCATCGCATGGGCGGCGTGTCGGTCTGTCCAGCCTGGCGATCGTCTCGGCGAGGCTTGGTCTCGGAATTGCCCTTGGCCAGCGGATCATGGCCCGCGCCGATCTGGAAGCAGGCCGTCTGATCGCGCTCTCGTCGGTATCTCTGCGCCTCGGCCATCCCTATTGCGCTTTCATGCCTGCGGCCAAGGCCGATCGCGCCGATGTCGCCGGCCTTGTCGAACTGCTTGGAGCAATTCCAGGAAATGTGCCTAGCGGTTTTCCCGGGAAAAGCCCATCGCGCTTTCCTTAGAGGAATTCCAGGAAAAGTGTGAAACGGTTTTCCGTCCGGAATTGCGCAAAAAACAAAGAGATAGAGCGGTTCGGCGTTTCCGTGAAACGATGAACCGCTCTAGGGAATTGCGGAAGAACACAGCAAGGCGGCGCCCTTGGCGTGGGAACCGAGGGCGCCGCTGGACCGGACCTGACGGGGGGTTATCAGGTGGCCGGTTTCTGTGGCAGCGGCGAGACAGGCATTCCAGGGCCGATCTTTTGCAGATTGCCTGTTATTATCTGGTCGCCTTCCGATACGCCGCTTGAGATAGCGATGAGATCGCCATTGGTCGGCCCGAGCGAAACGATGCGCTGATCGACCGTATTGTCCTTGCCGACGACGTAGAGGTATTTGCCGAGCTGGCTCGATCCCAGAGCCGTCTGCGGCACCATCAATGCATCGGGCTGCTGCTTGATGTGCAGCCTGACGCGAACATATTGGCCCGGCAGCAGCGTGAACTTGGCGTTGCCGATCGTCGCCCGTGCGGTGATGGTGCCAGTCGAACGATCGATCGTGTTGTCGATGAAGGTGAGCTGACCTTTGTGGCGCGGTTCCGTATCGCCGGGAAGCAGGACGTCGACATCGATGGGTCCCGCCGCGCGGGCTTCCTCGATCTGCGCCAGATCCGTTTCGCTCGGATTGAAGGTGACATAGATCGGGTCGAGCTGCACCAGTGTGTTGAGCACCGTGCCGGCGACACTGACCAGAGTTCCGATAGAGGCCTGGTTACGGCCGACGCGCCCGGCGAATGGCGCCTTGATCTCCGAATAGCTCAGATTGAGCTCGGCTGTTCGCACAGCCGCCTGGTTCACGGCGAGCGAGGCCTGGGCCTCGCGCAAGCTGCTGGTACGCTGGTCGAACGCATCCTTGGCGATGTATCCGCTCTTGGCGAGCT
Source organism: Mesorhizobium robiniae (assembly GCF_040545535.1). Taxonomy (NCBI): domain Bacteria; kingdom Pseudomonadati; phylum Pseudomonadota; class Alphaproteobacteria; order Hyphomicrobiales; family Phyllobacteriaceae; genus Mesorhizobium; species Mesorhizobium robiniae. The sequence goes on along the minus strand of NZ_JBEPMC010000002.1, from coordinate 23,818 downwards.
CGGTGCCGCGGCCAAGGTTGGAACGCGCATAGTCGAGCGTTGCTTCGTCACGTTGGACCTGAGCCCTTGCCTGGTCGAGGGCAACGTGGAAATCCTCTGGAGCGATCTTGTAGAGAAGGTCGCCTTTCTTGACATCGCTGCCGTCGGGCGCGACCTGCTCCTGCAGATAACCCGGCACGCGCGCTTGCAGAGTGATGCTGCGGATCGGCTCGGTGCGGGCCGCATAGTCGAGATAGATCGGGATCGTCTTCTTGACGACGCTTACCACCGGCACCGGCATGACAAACGCTGCGGGCTCGGTCGCCGCGGGTTCGGGCGTCGCTGCTCCTGCCGTACCGGCGTTGAGGCCGAAATTGCCCATGTCGAGCAAATGAACGCTCGCCATCGAGATCGCCCCCAGGGCGACAGCCCCTCCCAACGCAATTTTCCATTTACGCATGATCAATTCTCCAATCCTATTCGGCCGCTTCGGCCAATCGCTCGAAAGCGGGTTCGGCAGTTGGTTCAGTCGGTTCGGCAACAGGTTCACTCTTGCTGCCGCGCTCGCGCAGCTGCTCGATCACCGCATAGAAGACCGGCACGAACACCAGCGACAGGATCGTCGCCGCGACCATGCCGCCAAAGACGGTGGTGCCGATAGACTGGCGGCTCGCTGCACCAGCGCCTGTTGAGTACATCAGCGGCAGCACGCCCAGGATGAAGGCGAAGGCGGTCATCAGGATGGGTCGCAGCCGCAGGCGCGCCGCTTCCATCGCGGCGTCGACGATGCTGAGACCTTCCTCGCGCCGGCGCCGGGCAAACTCCACGATCAGAATGGCATTCTTCGCCGCCAATCCGATCAGCATGACGAAGCCGATCTGCGAATAGACGTCGATCTGCATGCCACGCATCAACAAGGCGACAAAGGCCCCGAACAGGGCAAGCGGCACCGCCAGCAGAACCATGAAAGGCATGGCCCAGCTCTCATATTGGGCGGCGAGGATCAGGAAGACGAAGACCATGGCGAGACCGAAGACAATCGAGGCGATCGATCCGGCCTTGAGCTCCTGATAGGTGATGCCAGTCCATTCGTAGCCGAAATCCTTCGGCAGTGCCGTGGCAGCGGCACGTTCCATCGCGGCGACCGCTTGTCCGGAGGAGTAACCGGGTGCAGCACCGCCGTTGATCAGGGCCGACGCATTGTTGTTGTAATGCGGGACGGTTTCCGGGCCGACGATAGGCACCAGCTTGCCGAGTGTGCTCAACGGCACCATGCCGCCAGAGGCATTGCGCACATAGAGCCGTGAAATGTCGGCAGCACCCGCACGCGCATCCTTGTCGGCCTGGATCGTCACCCGGAAGGTGCGGCCGAACAGGTTGAAGTCGTTCACATAGAGCGAGCCGAGATAGATCTGCAGCGTGTTGAACACGTCAGGCAGGCTGAGGCCGAGCAGCTTCGCCTTGTTACGGTCGAGGTCGTAGTTGAACTGCGGCGTCGAGGTCGAGAACGACGAGAACAATTGCTGCGGGTTGAGCTCCGGCTGCTTGCGCGCCTCCGCGAGCACGGCTTGTGTCGCATCGTTGAGCGCAGCGCTGCCGCGACCGGTCAGATCCTGGACCTGGAATTCGAAGCCGCCGGTCGTGCCGATGCCAGGGATCGAAGGCGGATCGAAGCTCAGCGCGAAGGCTTCCGGAAGCTCCATAAGCTTCGAGCGCACGTCGGCGACGAGCTTCGAGGCGCTCTGGTCGGGGCCGCGTTCGTCCCATGGCTTCAGGATGGCGAATTCCACCGCCGAGTTCGACTGGGCTGCGTTGGTGAGGAAGTTCAAGCCGCTGATCGAGCCGACGATATCGACGCCGGGAGTGTTCTGCAGGATGGCGCGTGCCTTGCGGGCTACGGCGTCGGTGCGCTCCAGCGATGCCCCATCCGGCAACTGGATGACGACGAAGAAATAGCCCTGGTCCTCGACCGGGAGGAAGGTCGAGGGCAGGCGCTGCCAGACGAAATAGGTCGCGACAAGCCCGGCCGCGAACAGCCCGAGCATGATCCAGCGCAGGCGGATGAGGAAGCGCACACCATGGGCATAGGCATGCGACAGCCGCTCGAAGCCCGTGTTGAACCAGCGGAACAGCACGAACTGGGTTGCCGGGCGGTGGCGCAGGAAGGCGGCGCTGAGCGCCGGGGTGAGCGTCAGCGAGACGAAGGCGGAGATGCCGAAGGAGATCGCCACCGTCAGCGCAAACTGGTTGTAGAGCCGGCCGGAAACGCCGGGTATGAAGGCGACCGGCACGAACACGGCCATCAGCACGGCGGTCGTGGCGATGATCGGGCCGGTGACCTCGGCCATCGCCGCGCGCGTGGCAGCCAGCGGTTTGAGGCCGGCTTCCAGCTGGCGCTCGACATTCTCGACGACGACGATCGCATCGTCGACGACGAGGCCGATCGCCAGCACCATGCCGAGCAGGCTGAGCATGTTCAGCGAGAAGCCGAACATATACATGACGACGAGCGTGGCGATCAGCGACACGGGAATCGCGATCGTCGGGATGATCGTGGTGCGCCAGCTCTGCAGGAAGATGAACACCACCGCGACGACCAGGACCAGCGCCTCGCCGAGCGTGACCAGCACGTCGTGCATCGACGCCGAAACGAAACGTGTCGTATCGTAGTGCATCGCGTAGCTGACGCCCTTCGGGAAGCGGGCTGACAGTTCCTGCATCTTGTCCTTGACGCGCTGCTGCAGATCGAGTGCGTTCGAGCCGGGCATCTGGTAGACCGCGAGCACCACGGTCGGGTCCTCGGCAAAGAAGGCCGACGACGAATATTGCAGGGCGCCGAGTTCGATGCGCGCAACGTCGCGCAACCGCACCAGCGAACCGTTGGCGGCATCGGCGCGCACGACGATATCGCCGAATTCCTTTGGATCGCTCAGTCGGCCGACCGCGTTGACCTGCATTTCGAAAGCGGTGCCGGCCGGCGCCGGCGACTGTCCGATCTTGCCGGCCGCGACCTGGACATTCTGCTCGGCGATGGCGTTTTGGACATCGACAGCGGTGATGCCGAGATTGGCGAGCTTGTCGGGATCGAGCCAAACGCGCATCGAATAGCGCCGCTCGCCGAAGATCTGCACGTCGCCGACGCCGGGCAGGCGCTTCAGCGGATCGACCACTTGCAGGTAGGCGAGGTTGCTGAGCGCGACCGGATCGACGGAGCCGTCGGGTGAGGTGAGATTGACGATCAGGACGAAATTCGGATTCTGTTTCTTGATCGTCACGCCGCCCTGGTTGACGATGGCCGGCAGCGAGGACGCCGCCTGCGACACGCGGTTCTGGACGTCGACCGCGGCCGTGCTGAGCGAATAGCCGACGTCGAAGGTGATGGTGATCGTCGACGAGCCGTCATTGGAGCTCGACGATGACATATAGGTCATCCCCTGAACGCCGTTGATCTGCTGTTCGAGCGGCGTCGTGACCGTGTCGGCCACGACTTGCGCACTGGCGCCCGGATAGTTGGCGCTGACCACGACCTGAGGCGGTGTTATGTCGGGAAACTGCGAGACAGGCAGCAGGAAATAGCAGATCGCCCCGGCGAGCACCATGATGATGGCGATCGACGATGCGAAGATCGGTCGGTGAATGAAGAAGTTTACCATGACACATACGCCTCGCCCGATGCTCTCGCCTCACCAAAGGCCTTGGCCACTCTGGACAGCCGCCGGATGCGCCTTTGACCCGAATCCTCCAGAAAGCCCCGATCTTCCACAAAGCGATGCGGCGCCTTGCGGGCGTAGCCTTGCGTATCCGCCAGGGTACGCAGCATCGTCTCGAAAGAGCGCGGGTCGACACGGTCGGCCTTCATCAGCATGCGGATCATCGGATCCTTCACAACTTCGTCGATGGTCAAATCCTTGCGCTGCGACATCGTAGCGGCTCCTGGCTTGCGATCCCGGGCGTACGCCGCAGATCGTGTGGTCTTCTTATTCGCGGCCAAAAGTCGCCTGGGGCGCAGTTTCATGCCTGGGCCTTTTCGGCGGAGGCTATTCACAGGCGCCTGCGAGATTTGACACGAGGCAATTGAGGTGTTACCAGTAAGTAACATCTAGAAGTTACAGACCGGTAACACCCTAGTCAAGAGGTGCACCGAGGGATTTTTCGGAAAACCCGAAACCAAGGAGGTTTTGATGGAAGACGGTACTGCGGAGCGCATCCGCCCCCGGGATCGGATCCTGGAGACGGCACGGGATATGTTCCACAAGCATGGCATCAAGGGCGTCGGCGTCGACGCGATCACTGAGGCCGCCGGCACCAACAAGATGACGCTCTACCGACATTTCGAGTCCAAGGACGATCTGGTCATCGAGTGCTTGCGGGCGACAGCATGCAGCGCCAACGCGATGTGGCAGAAGTTCGAGGCCGAGCATCCGGGCGACAAGCTTGCGCAATTGCATGCCTGGGTTCGCATGGCTGCCGATTGCCTGTTGACGGACGGCCGCGGCTGCGACATGGCGAACGCCGCCATCGAACTGAGCGAAACCGACCATCCCGCCCGTCGGGTGATCAAGGAACTCAAGCAGGCCCAGCGCGACCGTCTGGTTAGCCTGTGCCGGGACGCTGGCGTCGGACAGGCCGAGCTTCTTGCGGACACGCTGTCGCTGCTGCTTGAAGGCGCCCGCGTCAGCATGCAAAGCGTCGGCGCCGAAGGCCCGAGCGCTCAATTCGTCCGCATGGCGGAAGGCTTGATCACCTCTTTCAGGGCCAGATAGTCTCGCAACTGGCGAAACGATCGGTAGCGTGTTCATTGCGAGCCGCGCCGCCGACTGCTCTTTTGCCCGTTCGACTGTACCGTCATCGCGCTTCTCCTTTGCCGGTCTGTCGCCGCACCACCGGCGCGACCTGTTGCCTGTCGGTGAGGATAGGACCGATAGCGAATTGGCGAGAGTGACAAGTGTGACGGGATTCCGGCCGATCCGCTGATCGCGGCTGCAATATGCCCTACCGCTCGCCGAACAAGCCGGTGGCGATCGCCGTTGATGGGTCATTCGACGCGCGGACCGACAATTGTGTCGGTGACGGTCATGAACCAGCCTGGGCCCATCAGCCGGAGCCGGAATAAAAAAGCCCGCTGCCGGGAGGAGGTGGCAGCGGGCTTGATTTCGAATACGGCACGGGAGGAGGTGTACCGCACTCAGCGCCGGCATCGCATCTGGGAGGAGTAGATGGCCGACACCTGCGAAACTACCGATTGCCCAATGATTCGGCAACAACGAAAGATGCATGGCAGATGTGCAGATTTGCGGTATCAACCGAATTTTAACCATCGGGCAGAGTGGCCGTTGCCTTGCGCGGGGTCACTGGACCGGGACGTTTTCCCTAAAGATCAGGCGCGGCTCGATGAATTTCCTGGTCAGATAGGGCGCCGATGACGCGATCGAGCCGAGCAGGCGAATGACCGACTGCTCGGCAATCAGCCGCGCGTTCTGGTCGATGACGACGTCGAGCAGATCATCGACGAGATAGCCGCGTGTTGCCCGTGTAAGGTCGTGGCAGATGAACACCGGCCTCCTTTGCGGCTTGGCTTCCAGCAGCGCTTTCGCCACCCCGGAACGTCCGGCACCGACGCAGTAGATGCCGAGCAGCTCCGGCTCGTTGTGCAGCGCCTTCATCGTCGCGGTGTAGCTGATATCAGGCTCGTCGTTGATCTCGACGGCGCTGGTGACGGTCAGATTGGGGAATTCCTCGCTGAGCACGGATCGAAAGCCCATTTCGCGTTCCTCATGCCCGCGATAGGAGCGTGAGCCGACGACCATTGCCAGATGGCCCGGGCGCCCACCCAGGAAACGTCCCATCAACAGCGCGGCGGTGCGCCCGGCCACACGGTTGTCAATGCCGACATAGGCGGATCGCGGCGCGCCCGGCACGTCGGAGACCAGCGTGACCAGGCGGATGCCGGCCTCGACGATCTCGCGCAGGATGTTGCGCGTTCTCGGATGATCGATCGCGATGACGCCAACGCCGTTCGCCCTAAGCGAGAGGTTTTCGACGGCCGATTGCAACGCGCTCGGCGAGATGCCGGCGAGCTCGTGGATCCGGCAGGAGGCGACGAGCGGCAGTCGCGCCGCATAGTCCTCGATATGACTTGCCAGATCCATCATGAAGGCATTGGAGCCGATCGGCAGGAAGAACTCGAGATGCGCTGGCCGCGAGGGCAGCACGACCTGATCCACGACCGGCAAATAGCCGAGCTGCTTGGCCGCCTCCATCACCCGCTGCCGGTTGGCAGCACTTGCGCCCGGCCGGTTGTTCAGCACCCGGTCGACCGTCGCGGTCGACAGCCCGCAGCTTCTGGCGATATCCGCAACGGTGGCTTTCATGGTCGCAGTCATAGGAGCTGATGTGATCCCGTGCCAGAGATACAGCCAACCGGCTTGCGCCTGGCCGCTTAGCCCGGCGATTGCTTCCCCTGCACGATGGCTTCGTGGATCTGCTCGTCGGACATGCCGGTGATGATCCGTTCGACCTCAGCGACGCTGGTGTTCTTCGGGTCGATGTCGTCGGCGACCACCTTGCCGCGGCGCATGACGACGATGCGGTCGACCACCTGGAAGACGTGATGGATATTATGGGCGATGAAGATGCAGGAATGGCCCGAATCGCGGGCGCTGCGCACGAAGCTCAGCACGCCTTGCGTCTCGGCGACGCCTAGATTGTTGGTCGGCTCGTCGAGGATGATGAGGTCGCTGTCGAAATGCATGGCGCGCGCGATCGCCACGGCCTGCCGCTCGCCGCCGGAGAGCGAGCCGATCGGCGTGGTCGGCGGAATGTTCTTCGAGATCCCGACCTGCTTGAGCAGGTCGCGGGCGACAACGTTCATCGCCTCCTGGTCCATGCGGTTGAGGAAACGCGGCGGCTTGATCGGCTCGCGCCCAAGGAACAGGTTGCGCGCGATCGACAATTGCGTGACCAGTGCCGAGTCCTGGTAGATCGTCTCGATACCGTGGGCGATGGCATCGCTGGTGCTGCGCAGGTCCACCTTCTTGCCGCGGATGAAGATATCGCCGCTGGTCAGCGGAACCGCACCCGACAGGACCTTGATCAGCGTCGATTTGCCGGCGCCATTGTCGCCGAGCAGACCGACGATCTCCCTTTCGTTGACATGGAAATTGGCGTCCACGAGCGCCTGCACGCGGCCGTAGGACTTGCGGATGTTTTCCATGCGGACAAGCGGTTCAGCCATGGTTCAAGTCCCCGCCTGATGCCGGCGTTCCAGCCATGAGTGAAGCGCCATCATGCCGAGGATGATTGCGCCGATGAAGATGTTGTAGGCAAGGCCCGGCACGCCGATCAGCACGATGCCGTTGCGCATGACGCGCAGGATCAGGATGCCGAGCACGGTGCCGATGATGGTGCCGCGACCGCCGGTCAGCGCGGTACCACCGATCACTACCATGGCGATCACTTCGAGCTCGTAGCCGGTGCCACTGTTGGGATTGGCCGCCGAGGTGCGCAGTGAGCTGATCACGCCGGCAAGCGAAGCCATGACCGACGACAGGATGAACAGGCCGATCTTGACGCCGCTGACGTTGACGCCGCGCGCCCTCGCTGCCTGGGGGTTGCCGCCTGCCGCCTGGATCCAGTTGCCGGTCCGGCTCTGCGTCAGCACGTAGCCGAGTGCGATTGCCGCGGCGATGAACCAGAACAGCGACATGTAGATGCGGAACGGCCCGATGAAGAAATCACCGACCAGCACCTCGGCGAGCCAGCTGCCTTCGGCGCTCCAGGTGCGCTGCGGAAATCCGTTGGTGACGAACAGGGCGGTGCCGCGCACCACCAGCAGCATGCCGAGCGTCACCAGGAAGGACGGGATCTTGAGCTGCGTCACGAACCAGCCATTGACCAGCCCGATGAGCGCGGCAACCAGCAAGGCCACGACGAAGCCGGCTTCCAGCGAGGTGAGGCCGCTGTTGAAAAGCGTCCACATCAAGACAGGCGAGAAACCGAACAGCGAGCCGACCGAGAGGTCGAATTCGCCCGATGTCATCAGCAGCGTCATCGCCAGCGCAATCAGGCCGAGCTCGACGGTGAAGGCCAGTATATTGCTGATGTTCTGCGGCGACAGGAAGTCGTGGTTGAACCCCCAGAACACGGCGAGCTCGACGACAAGCAGCACGAAGGGCCCGAATTCCGGCCTGGCGATCGAGCGTTGGATGATGGAACTGTTTTCCACGTTGGACCCGCGACATGGTTGGAACTGGCCAAGCCCGGCACCGCAGGACGCGCTTTCGGGCTCGGCGGGATGAAGGAGATGATCGCGGCAGTCGTGCCGCGATCATCCCGATCGCGGTGTTATTTCCCGGACAGGATGTCGTCGTAGACCTGTGCGGTGTCCTTTTCGTAGAGCGCGCCGGTGATCACGTCGAAGCCGGGGGGAATGCCGCTGGCGGCCATGTTGGCGAGCGAAAGCGCCACATAGCTGGTCGCCTGCGGATCCTGCCACTGCCCGGCATTGACGTAGCCGGTCAGCACCTCCTGGGTGGTGTCGAGCGAGTTGCCCCAGCCGACGACAGGGATTTCGCCCGGCTTGATGCCAGCCTGGTCGAACACCCGCTTGATCGAGCCGGTCACCAGATCGCCGAGACCGATGATCGCCTTGACCTTGGCCCGGTTGGCGGTGAGATAGTCGACCATGCGGTTGATCGCTTCGGCCTGATCGAGCGTGGCTTCGGTGATCTCGTAAGTGATGCCGAGCGGCTCGAACACGCTCTTGATGCCCTCTTCTTCCTGGACACCATAGGTGGCGCCCGGGATTTCGACCGGCATCCAGACGAAATCGCCCTTCTTCACCAGGCCCTTGTCGACCAGATACTGCGCCCAGTTCTTGCCGAAGGTGACGTTGTCGCCGCCGACATAGGCGTTGAAGTCCGCCTTCGGATCGGGCGTGTTGAAGTTGATGATCGGGATGTTCGCCGCCCGTGCTTCCTTAGCGAGCTCGATAAGGCTGCCCGGGTCGGGGCTGGTGGTGGTGATGCCGTCGGCCTTCGCAGCGATGGCCGCGCGAACCGCCTCCTGCTGGGACGCCACGTCGCCATTGTGGAACGAGGTGTTGACGGTGTTGCCGGTGTCCGTCGCCCACTGCTTGGCGCCGGCGAGGAAGTAGGTCCAGACCGGGTCGGCCGGCCCGCCATGCGAAATCCAGTAGAAGGTCTTGGCCTGCGCCGCCGCCGGAATGGCCAGCGCCACTATCAAGCCGAATACAAATAGTCGTAGCTTTGTCAGCATTTGATTTCCTCCCATTTTGAAAACTGCCTCCACCTCCGACGACGATCAGGCAAATCCTGATCGCATTCTTGCCAGCGCCGATCTGGATGCATCAGAGCATCCGCTTTTTCGACATATGGCAAGCCTCCATTTGCCAGTGGTAGTTGGCGCAACCCGAGGCGCCATCAGCAGTCCCATCAGATTGCATCAGTTTGGCTGATATTTTCCAGGCAGTTGGCTCCTCGAAATTTCATTGGGGGCAAGGTCTGTCCTGCGCGGATCAGGATGAGCACAGCGGTCCGAGCGGGCAAACGTCCCAACCGAGCTTCGGCAATCGACCCTGAGCGCTATGCTTGTAGCAGATGATGAGCCTCCATCGGGTGGATAGAACTGGGCAGCGCTTTGCCTGGAAGCCAACAGTGCGATACGAGGAGCCTCGGCAGCGGGTCCATGCTGTCTTAACCTGAGGGACGAGCTCAATTGCGCGAACGTTTGCTCGAGATCGACGGGGGGCTGCTCCTAACCCTCGATGCTCTCCTGAAGGAACTGAACGTCACCCATGCCGCAGCTCGGCTCGGCATCACGCAACCTGCTCTTTCCGCTCGTTTGCTTCGGCTGCGGCAGTTGTTTGGCGACCAACTCTTGATCCCGGCATCATCCGGCCGCGGGATGGTGCCGACACCGCACGCCGCCGCGCTCCAGCCCGAACTCGCCAAGCTGATCGAACGATTGCGCGAGTTCGCCAACGTGGCGCAGTTCTTCGATCCCGCCACCAGCCGCCGCGTCTTCCGGATCGCCGCAACGGACAATCCGGCGGCCATCCTCGCACCGGAGCTCATCCCTTTCCTGAAGGCGAAGGCACCTCACATCCGCCTCGCTTTTGTACTTCCGGACAAGGCTCGGATCGCCGCTCACCTCGAGCAGGGTGACATCGACCTCTTCATCGGCGCGGCCGAGGATGTGGCGGGTGGACTGATCGGAAGGACGCTGTTCGACGAAGCGTTCGTCACGGCACAGCGCAAGGATCATCCAAGGGGTAGCAAGCCTTTCGATCTGGATGAATTCTGCTCGCTTGACCACCTCCTGATTTCGACCAGCGGAGGCAGCTTCTCCGGCATGATCGACGAGGCGCTGGCCGCCCTCGGACGTGAGCGTCGGGTCTCGGTCTCTATCCAGAGCTATGCGCTTGCCCCCTTGGTGCTGATGGGCAGCGACTGCATCTGCACCCTGCCGCGCCGTTTCCTGCAGCGCTTCACCACGTCGCTCGATCTCTTCGAGCCTCCCCTGGCCCTCGCCAAGTTCCAGATGTCCGCATTTTGGCATCAGCGCATGAGCGGCGATCCCGCTCATGGCTGGCTGCGTGAACAGGTGTTTCAGACGGCGCGGGCCCAAGGCCGCTAAGCGGGCCTGGTGATCGCTTGCCCCTGCAGCCTCGGTCCTTGGCTACAGCCCTTGGCTTCCTTGCCGGTTTCGGTACTCGGCTGGATGCCAGGTGAACGAGCCGCCGCCCTCGGCGCGGATGTGCCCGACGCCGGGAAATGGAAGATGAGGCGCGGCAACGAGTTGGCGAGCGTCTGCGAAGGACGCGAAGGTCTTCTCCCGCACTGCTGCCGCCTCTCCCGGGTTAACGTCGTATAAGATGGTGACAGCAGGATCGGGAAACTGCACGGCCGCGACGTGGATGACGTCGCCGATAAATGCGATCGAATGCCCCTTGCTTGATACCGTGAAAAAGGCACTACCCGGCGTGTGACCGGGATGCAGCGTCGCCACGATTCCCGGGAGGATTGTTTGGTTGTCGGAGAACGTCCTCACCTTGCCCGCCCGCTGATAGACGCCGATCGTCTTTTCGGCTTCGTCGAAGTACTGGCGGGCGTAGCCTGTTTTTTCCGAGTTCGACGCGTCCAGGAAGAAGGTGAGATCGGGTGCTCCGACGTGAACCGTTGCATTGACGAACACGGGCTTGCCGTCAGCGACAAGGCCGCCCGTATGGTCGGTGTGGATATGAGTGATGAGGATGTCGGTGATATCCTGCGGCATGACACCGATGCTGGCGAGGCTGTCGCGCAGCTTCCCGCCGTAGCCTGGGCCGAAGAGTTGCCCCGAACCTGTGTCGACAAGGGTTAGCCGCGCGCCGTCCCGGATCAGGAAGGCGTTGATGGAAGCTTCCACCGGATTGGACAAGAAGGCGTGGTTGAGGTGCTCGTCGACCTCCTGAGGTGAGGTCCCTGTCAGGAGGGCGTGCAGGTCCTGCGGAACGGTACCGTCGGACAAAGCAACGATGCCAAGGTCGCCGAGCGGAAACGTGTAGGTATCAGTGGTCTGCGAGTAAGCCCCAGTGGGGCTAGGTGCCGCGCTCTCGGAAAAAGCCGGCACGGCCGCGCCGAGGAGCAGGCTTATGGCGGTCGAGGCGAAAAGGATACGCAAGGTCATGATTGCTGAGGTCCTGGTTGTGATTGTCGGTGGACCTTGCTTACGGCTTGTGCGTTTCTGATTGAAATTCGATAGCTGGATCGGACCTATCGACGAGCCTTATACCTCTCGAAGCGAAGACCTCGCGTGGAGTCCCACATCGGCCTGAAGAATTCAGAACCGATAGGTTAGACCGCTCTGGACCGCATTGGTGCTGGTTTGCTGGCCAACTGGATGATTAATGGTCCTGTCTCAGATGAGGTCGGCCTTGGCGAGGTCGCGCATCAGATGGCTGGCGCCGTAGGTCCAATGCGGACAGTCCGGCGACAGCCGCACGCGGTTGACCAGCGCGCCGAATTTCTCCGATGAGATGGTGACGATGTCGCCGATTTTATGCGTAAAACCCTTGCCCTTTTCGCCACGGTCCTTCGACGGCACGAACATGGTGCCGAGATAAAGCGCCAGTCCGTCGGGATATTGGTGATGCGGCCCCATCGCGGCGGCGACCAGTTCCTCCGGCGAACGGCTGATCTCGGCCATCGAGCTGGCGCCCTCCAGCGAAAATCCGTCTTCGCCCTCGACCTTCAGGCGCACGATGGCCTGCTTTACGTCGTCGATGGAAAATGTCGCGTCGAACAGCCGGATGAATGGTCCAAGCGAGGCTGAGGCATTATTGTCCTTCGCCTTGCCGAGCAGCAGCGCCGAGCGCCCTTCGACATCGCGCAGATTGACGTCGTTGCCGATTGTTGCGCCGACGATCTTGCCGCTGCTGGCCGCGATCATCGCGATCTCGGGTTCGGGGTTGTTCCATGTCGACACCGGATGCAGGCCGACATCGGCGCCGAAGCCGACCGAGGCCATCGGCTGGCATTTGGTGAAGATCTCGGCGTCGGGGCCGATGCCCACTTCCAGATACTGCGACCAGGCGCCGCGCTGGATCAGCTTGGCCTTGATCTCCATCGCTTCGGGCGAGCCGGGCTTGAGCTTCGACAGATCATGGCCGATCAGCCCGGCGATATCGGCGCGAATGGCGTCCGCCTTCTCGGCCGAGCCGCGCGCCTGCTCCTCGATGACCCGTTCGAGCAGGCTGACGACAAAGGTGACGCCCGATGCCTTGATAGCCTGCAGGTCGACCGGAGAAAGCAGGTATGGTTTTTCCGGATCGCGCGCGGCCTGGAAACTGTTGGCGGCGATTGCGTCAAGCGACCCGATCGGTTCGCCCCTGGCAGCGTGGACGTAGCCTGCCGGATCCGGCATCTCGCAGACGTCGCGCACGGTTGGTGCCATGCTCGATGTGATGTCGAAGATGGTGCCGTCGCGAACAGTGACCACCAGCGGGTACGATGCATCGCTGGCCCTGGCGCGGCCGATGAAAAGGCCCTCGGCGGGCAGGTGCGTCGGGTTGGTCATGGTTCAAAACTCCTCTATGTCTCGTCCTGCCGCGACGGTCTTTCCCGGCCGTGCGGCTCGATCGCACCGGCCTGGTCGGTATCGGCGCGGCACTTTCAACAAATTCCGTCGAAAGGTCTATCCCGTCCTTGAGCCGGGCGCCGCTATCCGGCGCTGCTGTGCCCCTGGACCCCAATCGAGTGCGATGTGCCCCAATGGAGAGGCGGAGATGTCCGTTCAAAACCATTGAGGCGCGGCTCGGCTATTCGGCGGCTTCGCGTACGGGGATCAAGCGCCTCTCGACCTGCTGGAGATGCAGGCGCATCGCCGTCGCCGCGCCGCCGAGGTCGCGCTCGGCGATCGCTTCGACGATCCGTTCATGGTCGGCAAAGCTGTGATGGTCTGCCGGAGGGCGGGCGCCTTCTGAGCGAAGACGTCCCCAGACGACGGTTCGGCGCACGGCGTTGAGCACATCGAACAGGCCGAGCAGCACATTGTTGCGGCTCGCCTGCGCAATCTGCCGGTGGAGCAGATTGTCGATATTCTCGTATTGCCGCCATGTGACGGCTTCCCGCGTCTGCACCAGCGATTGCCGCATCGAGGCGATATCCGAAAGCGTTGCGTGCAGCGCCGCTTCGCGCGCAATCTCGGGCTCGATGATGAGGCGCGCGCGCATCACGTCGGCCGGATTGGTGCGCCCGGCGATTTCCGAAATCCCGATCGTCTCCTCGACTGGTCCGCTGCCGACGAAAGTGCCCCTGCCAACATGACGCCAGATGCGGCCGTCCTTCTCGAGCACCGCCAGCGCCTTGCGCAGATCGCCGCGCGATACGCCGAGGCTCTCGGACAATTCGCGCTCGGCAGGCAGCCGCGTCTCACCGGCATGGTCCATCTGGGCAAGATAGGCCTGAAGCTGAACCAGGGCGGCGTGACCGCCATTTCCGGCATCGTCCATTAATTTAACCAATTCGCCTAAGATTTCCCTTTGCTGGTGTTAAAACGATTAGCGTAAACCGTCAACTGCCGAGTTTTCTGGGCCATCGTGTCCGAGATGGTGCAGTTTCTCCTTGACCAATTCGCCCCTTAGCCTTAACCAATCAAGGCAATGGTTACAAAAAACGGGAGGAATGACAATGGCCAGCATCACCAGACGTATCATCCTTGCCACCGCTTTTGCTGCGGCCCTGGCATGTGCAATGCCCTTGTCGGCCGCAAACGCAGGTGACATGCGCATCGCATTCGGCGACCTTCCGGGTATAGAATCCATCCAGACACTCGCCGCGATAGAGCGCGCCAAGGAACGCGGCGTGAATGTCGAGCTCATTGTTCTCAATGACGAGGATCTGGCAGCCCAGGCCATTGTCGGCGGCCAGGCCGATGTTGGCATCGGCGCGCCCTATACTCTTATCCAGAAGGTGGGTGTGCCGATCCGCATCTTTGCGCAGATATCCACGCTGCGCTTCTTTCCTGTCGTCAACAGCGAATTCTACAAGGAATGGAAGGATCTCGACGGGCAGGAAGTCGCCGTTCAGGCGCGCGGTTCCGGCACCGAGGCGGTCATGCTGCTGATGGCGAAGAACCACGGCATCAAGCTCGGCAACATCAGCTATGTCCCGGGTTCCGAGGTTCGCCGCAATGCGCTGCTCCAGGGAACGCTGAAGGCGTCGATCGTCGATGCCGCCAACAGGCGCGCGCTCGAGGCCGAAGCTCCCGGCAAGTTCATCGTCTTGCCGGTCGAGGATCTCGGCGCCTCGGACGAAGCGCTTTTCGCGACCGCAGACTATCTGAAGAACAACGCCGCCGATGTCGATATCCTGGTCGAGGAACTGATGAAGACCGCGCGCGAAATCACCGCGAACCCGGCGGTGCCGGTCGAGCTCCGCAACAAGTACAAATTGCTGCCGGATCTCGGCGCGGAAGCGGATGGCGAAATCACCGAATACTACAAGGAAACTGCGAAAGCCGGCAGCCTCGCGCTGAATGGCGGCGGAGCGGATGCGGCCGCCGACGACTTCGCCTTCTTCAGCCTTGCCGGGCAGATCGAAGGCGATCCCGCAGGCCTCAAGGTCGAGGACTTCTGGGATGTCTCCGCACTCGACCGTGCTGTCGCCAAGCTCGGCAAGAAATAGGCGGCCTGCCTGATGGCCGTAAGCATCAGAACCGACGGCGAGGCTGCCAGCCTCGCTCCTCTTTCCAACCGCAGTGCAACGGGCGCGTCGTGGGACCAGCCGATCCTGCTCAGGCTCGTGTCGATCGTCCTGTTCGCAGGGGTTTGGGAAGTGGCCGGGCGCATTCCCGTCAGCTTCGCCTTCCCGACTTTTTCCGACACGATCATCGCGTTTTTCGGACTACTCGCCGATGGCAGCCTGGCAACTGCCTACCTTTCGACACTGCAGCCGCTGGTGCTCGGCGTCGTCCTGTCGGCGTTCCTGGGTGTCGGTCTCGGCACGATCTGCGGCTTGTGGCGCACCGGCGAATGGCTGGTGATTCCCGTGTTCATCGTGCTTCAGGCTGCACCCGTCGCCGCCTTCATTCCGATGGTTACCTTCGTCTACGGCATCGGCATGACCGCCAAAACGCTCGCCGTCATGATCCTGGCGCTGCCGGTCATCGTTCTCAACACCTACAAGGCCGTTCGCAACGTTAACGAGTCGCTGCTCGTCATGTGCCGATCGTTCCTGGGCACACGCTGGCAGACCATCGCCAAGATCATTCTCCCGGATGCCAGCCCGGTAATTTTTGCCGGCTTGCGCCTCGGCGTCGCTGCCGGCTTCGTCGGCGTGGTGCTCGCCGAACTGCTGATCACCCCGACCGGCATCGGCGATCTCATCACCTTCCACCGCTCGCGCGCAGATTACGCCGAGATGTATGCAACAATCGCCTCGATCATTGCGCTTTCAACCCTGACGCTCGTCTTTCTGCAGTGGGTGGAAGTCCGTGTTTTCAGGCCCGAGAGTAGAGGTGCTTAACATGGGCGCGACCGCATTGCGAAATGGACCGTCGCCGGTTCCCGCACCGATCGATTCAATCGTGGAAGTGAGAGGAATTTCCAAGACCTACGGCAATGTCGAAGCCTTGCGCGGCATCGATCTCGACTTTCCCAGGGGCAAGCTGACAAGCCTTCTCGGACCCAGCGGTTGCGGAAAGACGACGCTGTTGAAGATCATAGCGGGGCTGATACGGGCCGATGGCGGCACCGTCGCGATCAACGGCAAGCGCGTCAGCGCACCTGGCCCCGAACGCGCTTTCGTGTTCCAGGATTTTGCGCTGATGCCTTGGGCGACGGTGACGCGCAACGTGGCCTTCGGGCTGGAATTGCGCGGCACCAACAAGGCCGAGCGCGAGGAGACCGCCCGCCGCTACATCGCCGAAGTCGGCCTCGCCGGCTTCGAGGACAAATATCCGCACGAGCTGTCGGGCGGCATGCGCCAGCGCGTCGGCCTGGCGCGGGCCTTGTCAGTCGATGCCGACGTCCTGCTCCTCGATGAACCGTTTTCGGCGGTCGACGAGCAGAACCGGCGCAAGTTCCAGGAAGACCTGATCAGGCTGCGCACCAACCAGAACAAGACCTTCATCTTCGTGACGCATTCTATCGAGGAGGCGGTCTACATCTCCGACCGCATCGTGTTGCTGTCGCCGAGACCCGGCCGGGTTTCGCAGATCATCGAACCGGCAATCGACCGCTCCGGCGACCCGGAGCGCATTCATCGCGACAGGCACTATCTCGATACGGTCGACGAGATCTGGCAGGGGCTGAAGCAGTATGTGGAGTGACCGGCCATGACCTTGTTTGGCTACCGAGTACCAATGATGGCGTCCCTGCTCGTCTGGTGCGTCGTATGGGAAGTCGTCGGCCGGCTGGACCTTATCTTTCTGCTGCCGCCGTTTAGCGACGTGCTGGCTGCAGCGTTCAACCTCGTGCAGACCTCGTCCTGGCAGAGCGCGACGGTCACGACCCTTCGCGCCTTCGCCATGGGCATGGTCCTGTCGATCGTCATCGGCGTGCCTCTGGGCATCCTGATGGGACGCGTCAAGATCGCCGACGATCTGCTCGGCATGTGGGTCAACATCTTTTCAAGCGCACCGCTCTCGGCCATCGTCCCGGTGCTGATGATCCTGTTCGGCTTCGGCGAGAAGACGATCGTTGCGGCGGTGTTCCTGTTTGCGATCTGGATCATCGTTCTCGACACCCGCGCCGGGGTCCGCCATATCTCGCCGTCGCTGATCGAAATGGCGCGTTCCTATGGCGCCTCACGCCCGGCGCTCTATACCAAGATCATCCTGTGGGCGGCACTTCCGGAAATCCTTGCCGGCATCCGCCTCGGCCTCATCCGCGGCGTCAAGGGCGTCGTCATCGGCCAGTTGCTCGTCGCCATCGTCGGTTACGGTGCGCTGTTCGAGACCTTCTCGCGAAATTTCCGCATGGCCGAATTCTGGGCCTTGACCATCATCCTTTTTGCCTTCGCCCTGCTGATCGCCGAACTGATCGAGAGGGCCGAAGCCAAAGTCGAATACTATGCAGGAGCAAGACAGTGAACATGCACGGCACGACCTCAAGCTACGTCATCGAACCGACCGCAATCCCGGGCATTCCGGTGGCGGGAACCGACAAGATGTTTCCGGTGCACCGGGTCTATTGCGTCGGGCGGAACTACGCCGCGCATGCCGTCGAGATGGGACACGACCCCAACAAGGAGCCGCCGTTCTTCTTCCAGAAGAACCCCGACAACCTCAATGTCAGCGGAGAATTTCCATATCCCCCGGCCTCCAACGATGTCCATCACGAGATCGAAATGGTCGTGGCGCTGAAAAGCGGCGGTACGGATATCGCGGTCGAAAGGGCTCTGGACTGCGTGTTCGGTTATGGCGTAGGCCTCGACATGACGCGGCGCGACCTGCAAGGTAAGGCGAAGGACATGGGCCGTCCATGGGAGGTCGGCAAGGCCTTCGAGGCGTCGGCGCCATGCACGCCGTTGGTTCCGGCAAGCTCGATCGGTCATCCAAACCAGGGCGCGATTTGGCTGGACGTCAATGGCGGGCGCAAACAGACCGGCGACCTCAACCAGATGATATGGAAAGTTCCGGAAATGATCAGCTATCTCTCAGGCCTTTTCACGCTGATGCCCGGGGACATCATTCTTTCCGGCACGCCGGCGGGCGTCGGCGCGGTCATTCGCGGCGATGTTCTTCGCGGTCATATCGATGGCGTCGGCGACCTAGAGGTTCGCGTTGTCTGAAGCGTCGATCATTGAACGGCTTGCCGCCGGAGCGGATGATGCGCCGGCGATTTCGGCACCCGACAGGATTACGCTGACTCATGGCGGACTGCGCCGCCTGATCTCCGAAACGGCAGCGCAGCTCAATGCAATGGGCCTCGGCCGTGGCGACCGGGTGGCCATCGTGCTGCCGAACGGGCCGGAGATGGCGACTGCCTTTGTAGCGGTGGCCGCGGCGGCGTCCACGGCGCCGCTCAACCCGGCCTACCGGGCCGACGAGCTCGATTTTTATCTCTCCGACATCGGTGCCAACGCAATCCTGGTCGCCGAGGACGAAAGCGGCCCGGCGGTCGCGGTTGCCGAGCGTCTCGGCATAGCTGTGCTGAGGCTGGTCGCGCGGCGTGACGCGCCAGCCGGCAGTTTTGAGGTCGAGGGCAAACCGGTTGGTCCGTCTGTTTCGCCCGGCCTGGCTGAGGACGGCGACATCGCGCTGTTGCTGCACACCTCAGGCACCACGTCACGACCCAAGCTGGTGCCGCTCAGCCACGCCAATCTCGCCGCCTCGGCCGCCCATATTGGCGCCACGCTCGGCCTGACATCAGGTGATCGCTGCCTAAACATCATGCCGCTGTTCCATATCCATGGGCTGATCGCGGCGGTGCTGTCTTCGCTTGCATCAGGTGGCAGCGTCTTCTGCACGCCGGGCTTCAACGCGCTGCGCTTCTTCCATTGGCTGGGCGAGGCACGGCCGAGCTGGTACACGGCGGTGCCAACCATGCATCAGGCGATCCTGCCGCGCGCGGCGCGCAATGGCGAGGCGCTGGCGATAGCGCCTCTCCGCTTCATTCGCTCGTCCTCGGCATCGTTGCCGGCGCAGGTGATGGCCGAGCTCGAAGCGACTTTTGGCTGCCCGGTGATCGAATCCTACGGCATGACCGAGGCCGCGCACCAGATGGCCTCGAACCGGTTGCCGCCGGGTCTGCGCAAGCCGGGCAGCGTCGGCGCCGCTGCCGGACCGGAGGTGGCGGTGATGGCGCCGGACGGGCAATTGCTGAAGCCCGGTGAAACCGGCGAGATCGTCATTCGCGGACCCAATGTCACGACGGGCTACGAGAAGAATCCGGACGCTAATGCCACCGCCTTCGCGCATGGCTGGTTTCACACCGGCGACCAGGGCGTGCTCGACGAAGACGGCTATCTGCGCGTCACCGGCCGGCTCAAGGAGATCATCAACCGCGGCGGCGAGAAAATCTCGCCGCTCGAGGTCGACGACGTGCTGATGGACCATCCGGCGGTGGCGCAGGTCGTCACCTTCGCCACGCCACACGACAAGCTCGGTGAGGAGGTCGCGGCGGCGATCGTGCTGCGCGAAGGCATGGCCGCCACCGAAGGCGATATTCGCAGCTTTGCCGCGATGCGGCTTGCCGACTTCAAGGTGCCGCGCATTGTCCTGATCCTGGACGAAATCCCGAAAGGCGCGACGGGCAAGCTGCAGCGCATCGGTCTCGCGACCAAACTCGGTCTTGCCAAACCCGGGTTGGGATAATGACGCGGATCACCATTTTTGGCGCCGGCGCGATCGGCGGCTATCTCGCGGCCAAACTGGCCATGGCCGGCCGAGTCGATCTGTCGATCGTCGCGCGCGGCGCGCATCTCGACGCGATCAGGGCGAACGGGCTTCGCCTGATCGAAGACGGTCATGAATCCATCGCCTCTGTCAGGGCCGCCGCGCAGGCGCAGGAACTGGGCGTCCAGGACTATGTCGTGCTGGCGCTCAAGGCCCATTCGGTCGCACCAGCGCTCGACCAAATCGCGCCGCTGCTGGGCGAGGGGACAGCCGTCGTCACCATGCAGAATGGCGTGCCGTGGTGGTACTTCCACAAGATCGGTGGGCCGCTCGACGGCACGCGGTTGCAAGCGGTGGATCCCGGCGGGGTGATCTGGGACCGGCTTGGGCCTGATCGCGTCATCGGCTCGGTCGTCTACCCCGCTGCCGAGGTAGATGCGCCCGGCCTAGTCCGCCATATCGAGGGAAAACGCTTCTCGCTTGGTGAGCCCTCGGGCGAGAGGAGCGAGCGTGTCACCCGGCTTGCCGAAGAAATGGTAGCGGCGGGGCTGCAGGTGCCGGTTCGCGACGACATTCGCGGCGAAATCTGGGTGAAGCTCTGGGGTAATCTCTCCTTCAACCCGATTTCTGCGCTGACCGGCAGCACGCTTGCGGCAATCGCTGCCGACGAGGCAACCCGCACGCTTGCCCGCGCCATGATGCTGGAAGCGCAGGCGATCGGCGAAAGCCTCGGCGTCCGTTTCCCGATATCGGTCGACCGCCGCATCAAGGGGGCCGGCGACGTCGGCGAGCACAAGACCTCGATGCTGCAGGATCTGGAGCGCGGCCGACCGATGGAGATCGATGCGCTGGTGACGGCGGTCCAGGAGCTTGGCCGGCTGACTGGCCAGCCGACGCCCACCGTCGACAATGTGCTGGCGCTGGTGCGCCGCCTCGCCATCGAGCGCGGCTGCTATCTGACGTAAGACATGGGTCATCAGACGCTCGCCTTTAGGAGACGGGCCGAATGCCCTTGTGAAGAAAGAAGCTTCACGGCTTTTCTGTCAAAGGAAACGAAGACTTCCCCACCTAGCCAGCTACCATCATAGGCAATCACACCATCAGCAAAATCACCACCAGCATCAAGGACCGATAGACCAGCTTCAACTGCGGGCCGATTGACCACGACATTTTCCGTATTCAGCAAGGCACGGATCGCGGCTGAAATGTCCTCACCAGCAGTCTTATATTGGCGGGCCAAGACCCACGTGAATTCACAGAGGGATTGTAAGCTTACAGCCACGATTTCAGCGGTTGCCAGCAACTCGACAGCGGCACTCGCCTGCTTGGCATCGTCCGCCACATAGGCGCGGAGCAGAACATTCGTATCAGCCGTGATCTTCATTCCTTGCCGGCCCCGGCGGCCGCACCAGCCTCGGCAATTCCCTCATTGATTTCCTCAATAGTGAGAACCTGGCCATTCGTCTTCCCTTTCAGGAAGCCATGAAGGTCGCGAAACGATCCCCTCGGCCGCGATGCTTTTAGCTCTGCCCGACCATCCGGTAGCAAATCCAGTTCAATTTTTTCTCCCGGCTTGATGCCCAGGTGTTGGAGCACATCTTTCCGAAAAGTGACCTGCCCCCGTGCCGTTACGGTCAGTGTCGTCATCGTAGAATCTCCCGATTGGCTAACCCTGAAACGTAATGCAAAAGTGCATTACATTCAAGTGTCGGCCTTGCCGGCCATCCGCGTGTGGGCCGGCCCATCGAACCAATTTGCAGGCGCCTCCGCATTTTTCCGTTTAATTTGTTCCGTCTTTGTTCTAAAAATCGTCGGACACAAAATGCCGGACGGGATCAGCCATGAACGAGCTGCCTTCATTCGGAATCGGCAAGAACGGCCAGACTTTCTTCCGCTGGGACGAGCCGGACCAGCGGCGCAACGATCGGCTGTTTTTCGCCGTTCTTTTGGAAAGCGCGATCGCTACACCGCTGGCGCTGAAGGCGGCTGGCTGGCAACGTGAGTTGGGCCTGCGCGGCAAGCTCAATCCGGCAAAGCAGTTGCATATCTCGCTGTTTGGGCTCGGCGATCATGACGGATTGCCAATGTCGCTTGTGGAAGCCGCCTGCCGCGCCGGCGGCCTCGTTCAGGCAGCATCGTTCGACGTCTCCTTCGATCGCCTGTCGGCCTTCGGCGGCGGCGCCTTGGTGCTGCGCGGCAGCGACGGCATCCCAGCATTGCAAACCTTTTGGCGCAGCCTCGCCGCTACGCTCTCCGACAGCCCGCTGAAGCACTTCGTGGCGAATTCCTTCGAACCTCATGTCACCTTGCTGCGCGACAGGACGCGTATCGCGAAGCCAGGCGAACGGGTCATCGAACCGATCCGCTGGACGGTGCGGGACTTTATGCTCATCCACAGTTTCTTGGGGCAGGGCCGGTATCAACTCTATGGCCGCTGGCAATTGAGCGACCAGGACGACGCCCTGGCCGCCATGTGAGAAAACGCGGTGTCAGATCGTCTTGACGTATTGCGCAAGCTGGTCGGCCACGGTGCCCCAGCCATCGAAAAAGCCCATCTCCTCGTGGTTGTTGCGCGTGGCTTCGTCGCGGTGGATGGCGGTCGCGGTGTAGCGCGTCGCCTTGCCTTCCGGCTGCAATGATATGACCGCTGTGATGAATGGGTCTCCCGACGGCCGATAGCCAGGCAGCAGCGCATCGGTCCATACCAGCCGCTCGTTCGGCACGATGTCGAGATAGCAGCAATGGCGGTCGTTTACCTCCTTGCCGTCCGGCGACTGCATGCGGGTCCTGAACAGGCCGCCGGGCCGAAGATCGATCTCGCAATCCGTGATGGTCCACGGCCTCGGTGTGAACCATTGGCGGACATGCTCGGGCTTGGTGTAGGCGGTCCAGAGCAGTTCTCGTGGCGCGTCGACGACGCGTTCGAGAACGAGGTCCAGTCTGGGGTCCGGTTTGAACACGATGCTCATATATCTTTCTCCTTGAGTGTCATGACGTAGGCGTCGAATTGGTCGAGGCGGCGCTCCCACAGCGCACGCTGCTCTGCCAGCCAATTTTCCGCGAGCTTCAGCGGCTCGGGCGCAAGCCGGTAGGTCCTGACGCGGCCGGCTTTTTCGGAATGCACCAGCCCGCAGCCTTCCAGCACCTTGAGATGCTCGATGAAGGAGGGCAGGGCCATGTCGAATGGCTGCGCAAGCTCGCTGACCGAGGCGGGGCTTCTGTTCAGCCGCTCGACAACCCGGCAGCGCGTCGGATCGGAAAGCGCGCGGAAGATGCCGTCTATCGGCGGGATGCTAGCGGTCTGTGGGCTTGTTGAAACGGTCACGTCGTTCTCGCGCCTCTGATCATGGCCAAAGCTGGTTCGGAAAATACTTAGGAAAATCCCTTAGTGTTTGCAAGCGCAAAATTCGAAGATGCTGGCGGTGCCGCTGGCAAAGTGGGACGTGCGGTTTTAGGGTGCGGTCGGAATCGACAAGCGATCAGCCCGAAGGCAAAATTTTGACCATCACGATGTACGGCATCACCAATTGCGATACGATCAAGAAGGCGCGTGTCTGGCTGGAAAGCCACGACGTCGCCTATCGCTTTCACGATTACAGGGTCGAAGGGTTGGACGCTGACCGGCTGGACGAATGGTCCGGCAAGGTTGGCTGGGAAATCCTGCTCAACAAGGCGAGCACGACGTTTCGCGAGCTGTCCGACAAGGACAAGCTGAACCTCGACGAGAAGAAAGCCAAGGCGCTGATGCTGACCAAGCCGACGATGATCAAGCGGCCGGTGCTGGAGATCGGCAACCGCATACTGGTTGGCTTTAAGCCTGATGTCTATCAGCAGGCGGTAGGCGGGTTGAAGTAGGCGTAGCCGGGGCGGCAACGCTTTTCACAAGCTCGCTATTTTCATGACGACTAGGGTCTGTACTCAATTAGGATTCCCGCCAGCGCAGAGTTGTGATTCAAGGCTTCCGAATCGAGTGGAGGCATTGATGCGGAAGCAGCTCTAT